>JAFXCH010000028.1 GCA_017516485.1 Clostridia bacterium | reverse complement strand
TAGGCGGCGGTATGGCTTACACATTCTTTGCTGCTCAGGGTCACACAGTAGGCACATCAATCTGTGAAGAAGACAAGATTGACCTTGCTAAGGAAATGATGGAAACAGCTAAGGCTAAGGGTGTTAACTTCCTTATTCCTGTCGACAACAAGGTTGGTAAGGAATATGCTCCCGATACAGAGGCTATGATCGTTAACTCAGACGATATTCCCGACGGCTGGATGGGTCTTGACATCGGTCCCAGGTCTCAGGAGCTTTTCGCAAACGCTATCAAGGGTGCAGGCACAGTTATCTGGAACGGCCCGATGGGTGTTTCCGAGTGGGAGAACTTCGCAGCAGGTACAATCGCAGTTGCTAATGCAGTTGCAGAGTCCGGCTCAATCTCCATCATCGGCGGCGGTGACAGTGCTGCAGCTGTTCAGAAGCTCGGTTTTGCTGACAAGATGAGCCACATCTCAACAGGCGGCGGTGCTTCTCTCGAGTACATGGAAGGTAAAGAGCTTCCCGGTATCGCAGCACTCAACGAGAAATAATTAATCCCCAATAAATCAATCGCCCGTGTATCAACCAATACACGGGCTAAGTTATAGTAAATAAATCTGAAAGGATGTTTATAAAATGGATAAGAATCTCCGTAAAGTAGTTATCGCAGGTAACTGGAAAATGAACAAGACTCCTGCTGAGGCAACAGCTCTCATCAACGAAATCAAGCCCCTCGTTGCAGATGCAGATTGCGACGTTGTTGCTTGCGTTCCCTATATTGACCTTTTCGCAGCTATGGAAGCAGCAAAGGGCTCCAACATCAAAATCGGTGCTGAAAACTGCCACTGGGCAGAGAGCGGTGCATTCACAGGCGAAGTTTCCGCTCCCATGCTCAAGGCTATCGGCGTAGAGTATGTTGTTATCGGTCACAGCGAGCGCAGACAGTACTTCGGTGAAACAGACGTTACTGTACAGAAGCGTGTAAGAGCTGCTCTTGACAACGGCCTCAAGGTTATCCTCTGCGTTGGTGAGCTCAAGGAAGAGCGCGAGCAGAACATCACAATGGAAATCGTTCGTATGCAGACTAAGGTTGCTCTTCTCGGCGTTACAGAGGCTGAGCTTGACAACATCATCATCGCTTACGAGCCCGTATGGGCAATCGGCACAGGTCTCACAGCTACTGCTGAGCAGGCTAACGAGGTTAACGGTGCAATCCGTGCACTCATCGGCGAGCTCTACGGCAAGGCTGCAGCAGACAAGATTGTTGTTCAGTACGGCGGCAGCATGAATGCAAAGAATGCTGACGAGCTTCTTGCTCAGTACGATGTTGACGGCGGTCTCATCGGCGGTGCATCACTCAAGGCAGAAGATTTTGCAGCAATCGTAAAGGCAGCAAGCAAATAATTTCAACTGACTGCGAGGTTTAATGATATGAAAAAGCCTATTCTTCTTTGCATTATGGACGGCTTCGGCAAGAATCCGAGCGATTACGGCAACGCTATTGTTTCCGCAAAGACCCCGAATCTTGACAGCCTTTTTGCAAACTATCCCCTCACATACATCGGTGCATCCGGCCTTGATGTCGGTCTGCCCGACGGTCAGATGGGTAACAGCGAGGTCGGTCACACAAACATCGGTGCAGGCCGTGTTGTTTACCAGGAGCTGACAAGAATTTCCAAGTCAATCTCCGACGGTGACTTCTTCACAAACCCCGAATTTATAAAGGCAGTTGAAAACTGCAAGGCTAACGACTCTGCTCTTCACCTTATGGGTCTTGTATCCGACGGCGGTGTTCACAGCCACAATACTCATCTCTATGCTCTTCTCGAGCTTGCAAAGCGCAGCGGTCTCGAGAAAGTATACGTTCACTGCTTTATGGACGGCCGTGACGTACCTCCCACAAGCGGTAAAGATTTCATTGTTGAGCTTTACAAGAAGTGCGGTGAAATCGGTGTCGGCACAATCGCTTCCGTAATGGGCAGATACTACGTTATGGACAGAGAGAAGAAGTGGGACCGTGTTGAGAAAGCATACCGTGCAATGACAGCACTCGACGCTCCCAAGTTCACCTGTGCAAAGGAAATGATGGAAGAGTCTTATGCTAACGGCGTAACAGACGAATTCATCGTACCCTGCGTAAACGAGAAGGCTGAAGCTGTAAAGAGCGGCGACAGCGTAATCTTCTTCAACTTCCGCCCCGACAGAGCAAGAGAAATAACACGTGCATTTGTAGATGCTGATTTTGACGGCTTTATACGTGACGAGAAGCTTGACCTCTGTTATATCTGTATGACTCAGTATGACGAAACTATGCCCAACGTTGAGGTTGCTTATAAGCCCGAGCGCATCACAATGCCTCTTGGTGAAGTAATCAGCAACGCAGGTATGAAGCAGCTTCGTATTGCAGAGTACACAAAGTATGCTCATGTCACATTCTTCCTCAACGGCGGTGAAGAAACCGTTTATGAGGGTGAGGACCGAAGCCTTACAGATTCCCCCAATGTTGCAACCTACGATATGCAGCCCGAAATGAGTGCATACATCGTTGCTGACAAGGTTGTCAAAGCAGTTGAAGAGGACAAGTACGACGCTATTATGCTCAACTTTGCTAACTGCGATATGGTCGGTCACACAGGTATCTTTGATGCCGCTGTTGCAGCTGTTGAGGCTGTTGACGAGTGTGTCGGCAAGGTTGTTGACGCTGTTATGAGCAAGGGCGGTATCGTCCTCATCACAGCTGACCACGGTAACGCAGACAAGATGTATGAGGATGACGGCTCACCCTTCACCGCTCATACAACTTTCCCTGTCCCCTTCTGCGTAGTCGGTTACGACTGCGAACTTAAAGAGGGCGGCAAGCTCTGCGATATCGCTCCCACAATGCTTCAGATTATGGGCCTCGAGCAGCCTGCCCAGATGACAGGCGTTTCACTTATCAAATAAGATATACGCATAATATCAAACACCGCTGTACCGATTAATTTCGATACAGCGGTGTGCTTTTTATTGATTTTCAATTGTCCGATGACTCTTGATTTTTCAAATATTCTTTTAGTATTTTGTTGATATACTGTGAGAATGAGCGTTCATCGTTTTCTGCCAGAAGTTTAATTTTTTCGACTATGTCATTATCAAGTGTAATGCTTACCTTTTCTTTTAACGGTTTCAAAAAATCACCTCTCGCAGTAGTTTATGGTTATATTATACCACTCAATCTTTCTTAGCGTTGACTTGTAGTATAAAGTATGATAAAATACTACTAAAAGTCAGGTGATTGATTATGATTAATGATATAGGCAAAATATATCTAACGCCGGGAAACTTCGGCAACGATTGTATAGGAAACGGTGAACATTACGACTCTCATGGAAATCAAATAATACTTTGCGATGAATGCGAGTTTCAACTTTGTTGTTCAGAAGAATCAGATTGCAATAAATGTAAAGTTGTAAACTGCCCAAGAAAACACCGCTGTACCGATTAAGTCGATACAGCGGTGTTTTATTTTTCAACTCAATCTTATAATAATTTTTTTAAACTCATCTGTATCACGAATACAATCAAGTTCATCGTGTATAAGCCATTTGTCACGAAGTATTTCGCAAAGAGGTCGGGTATCCGAAGTTTCAAAATCAAGTTTTCTTTCAATTATTTCACCGACCAGAACAGACGTATATTTTTGTTCATCAGGGAATTTATCGAAAGCTTTTGCTTCATCAACAGCTAAATGCAGGTGTTTGAATGTATTAGCTATATCACCCATAAGTGCATATCTCTTTGCTATGTCAAAGTCAAGCCATACATCACCCCAACTGTTTTTCGGACGATTACCGTCAAGAATGAGTTTTTCCAGTTCAAAAATCTTATTGATTGCAATTAATTCAGTTTCGACATCAACAACATCCGCATCGGCTAAAAGCCACATAAATGACTTCAGGAATTCATAACTTTGCTTTATTGCATCTCGCAAAAAAGGCAGCTTTTCTTCCTTTTCCAACGCCCACCACATCTGTCTTTCCTTAGAAAGCTCCATTGGCGGAAAGGTTTCATAAATCTTCTTGCCAAGCTCCTTTCTGCCGTGCAGAATATGATGAAACGCAAGTCGTGATGCCGCTTCAAGTCGCAGATTAATATCAGGACAATACTTCATTATTCTTTCGCCGAGCGCTATTATCTCTGCATCATATTTCTCCATATTTTCCTTCCACTCGGGGATATTGCCGTCATCGTCACCTGAAGCAAAAAGAGCATACATCAGTTTGTCAAGAAGAACATAACTGTTGGGATATTCCTTAACACCTTCACGGGCAATTGTTATGCACTCGTTAATCTCTCCCTTGCTTATTGCTTTCTGAAAACGTTCAAGATATTTTTCGATGTTTTCTTTTTCCGTTATTTCGTCAATGCCCATAAGCTTGTCGGTTGATATACCGAAAAATGATGCTATAGCAGGTATAAGCTCTATATCGGGATAGCAAGAATCTGTTTCCCAGCGTGACACAGACTGGCACGACACCCCAAGCACCTCAGCAAACTCTTCCTGTGTTATTTCTCTTTCTTTCCTTAATTTCTTTATATTTTCGCCTATATTCAGTTTCATAAAAAAACCTCTCTTTATAAATTGAAAGTGCGCTCTTTCTGAATATATTGTGACATATCTCAAATTAAGTTTCAATATCACGTTAAGAGAGTTTTTTTCAATAATATAGTGAAAAAACAAGTTAATTATTATGCCTTACATAATAGTCTGAAAATCGCTCTCCGCAATGCCCTATAAGGTCTTCATTAGATAGCGAAAACCCGCACTTCTTTAACGCTTTTATTCTCTCGCTTGCCTTTTCAATTGCCTTGGTTGCAATTTTATCGCAACCAAACAATTCGTATGTGGCATCAATTATTAAAGAAAAGATATTAGTAATAAATTCTACTCTTTCGTAATCGCTTCTTAAATCCAATCGAAGCAAACCGCAGTTTGTAAAAAAATCATCAGCATTTCTTTTAAAAAGTTCAATTGTGCCTATCGCTTCGCTATTATCTTTATCAATAATTGACCAGCGTACAAAGCCCTCTCTTGCATATTCCCAATGCCAATAACCGATAACTTCTTTCATCTTCTCTTCTGTTGTATAATAAAAATTATCGCCACCGCAGTTATCACTGTTAAATAAGGCAACAGCTTTTTTATCAGAGTATACTTTTAATAAATCACTGCTGTCATCTAAAGAAACGTATCTTATTAAATATTCATCATTCTCAAATCTCGGACATTCTTTGTATACACCTTTGTTTTTCCAACACATAATATTTCCCTCCTCGACAGAACATTTGTTCTATAATATCATCATATTTACTTTTTGTCAATATAGTTTATCATACTATATAAAACTACCTGCATAAATTCTTTTGATTTTTCCAATCCTAAGTCACCTACGGTGACAGCTCCTTTCAAAAGGAGCTTTTGACAAAGCAGTTTACAGCAATATAAAAGAAATGTCATCCTGAACGAAGTGAAGGATCTTTTAAAGATTCTTCACTGACGCTCAGAATGACAAACAATACTTAGAATGGCTAATAATTAAAGAGTAACCTCTTTGCCTGTTCTTGCGGACTCATAGATAGCACAGAGAATCTTGATCATATCAATACCCTGCTGAGGCTCGAAGATTGGCTTTGCACCGTCGATAACAACATCATAGAAGTGGCTGAGGTTATACATATGGCCGTGCTTTTCGTTGATGTTTGAGGGAGCGATATCAAGAAGCTGACCGTCTTCCTCTGTGAAAATTTCAAGCTTGCCGTTGCGCCACTCAAGGCCGGATTTTGTACCTCTCAGCTCAACAAAACGGTTTTCACTCTTGATGTTTGAAGCCCAGCTGAACTCAATCTGAAGCACTGCACCGTTATCAAATCGAATCATACCCATTGCAAGGTCTTCAACATCAAATGTACCGTCTGCCATCTTGTCACCGAAATCGGAGTTGACAGAGTCGCTTGAATCGTTATCGGCAAACTTGCAGTATGTATTGCCCGAAACAGCAACGGGTGTGGGGTTGCCCATAAGCCAGATTGAAAGGTCGATAAGGTGAACACCAAGGTCGATAAGCGGACCGCCGCCTGACTGCTCTTTTGTAGTAAACCAGCCGCCCTTACCGGGAATACCGCGTCTTCTCTGCCAACCGCAGCGGCCGCAGTAAATTTCGCCCATTTTGCCTGCATCAATATACTTCTTTGCATACTGTGAAGGAGCGACAAAGCGGTTGTTACGCATAATCATAAGCGTTTTGCCTGCCTTCTTTGCGGCCTCATTCATACGCACTGCTTCCTCAACACTTACAGCGTCGGGCTTTTCGCAGAACACGTGCTTGCCTGCCTCAAAAGCGGCAACAGCAATAATTGAATGAAGATAGTTGGGGGTACAGATATCAACGGAATCAATGCTCTCATCCTTGAGAAGCTCCTTATAATCGGTATAAACATCTGCATCGGGGAAGTAGTTATCCTTAAGGAACTGTGCTCTCTCCTCGATAATATCACAAAGTGCAACGACCTCAATTCTGTCATCGTTAAGATACTCCTCAAGGTGAGCGCCCTTACAGATGCCGCCGTTACCTATAATGCCTACGCGCCATTTTGCCATTGAATATTCCTCCGTTTAATTTATTTTTATTAAGTCAACAATATCACCGCCGTAAAACAATGTCAACAACTTTGTTATCTTTTTAATTAAAAATATATTGACTATTGACAACAGTAGTGTTACAATTTTTTTGGCAAATTTGGCAAAATAAAAAAGAAAGGAAATCAAATTATGCTTGAAGCAATCTTTGCATCAAAAGTATTCATCAAGGTTCTCACTGTTATTTCAGCGTTCCTGATGACATTTCTCAGCCCCGGCGGTGCTATCCGTCAGCCCGGTGCAGCTGACAAGTGCCCGGAGTTTATGGGTGAAGTTGCAGTCGCAGACCCTATGGACGAAATCGTTGTTCCTCAGAACCCCTACCTTGCAGAAGAGGGCAGAAACGGTATGCACGGTAACTCCTACAATACAGGCTGTTATAACAACATGGGCCCCCTCGGTGTCAATCCCGTTGTTAAGAGTCGCTCTCTTAACGTTTTCGGCGGTCTTGTCGCAACATGTATGTTCGACAGCCAGGGCAGAATTATGTGTATCAGCGGTAATGTAGTCGGCTTCCGCCTTCTTCTTCTTGATCCCGATACACTTGAAATTCTTGCTGAAACACGTCTTCCCCAGCGTCCCTCAACAATCGAAGCTATCAAGAGATTTGACTTTGCATCAATCTCCAGCGATACTTCAGGCGGTGCTTACTGCCACCTTTACGAAGGTGACAAGCCGATCATCGGTAACTCTGAGAACGTAATCCAGATTTACTACGTTGACGAATCAACAGGCACACCCGAGTGGAAAGTTGAAAAAGAATACGATATAAGCAGCTATCTCCCCGAAGGCTCATACATCACAGACGCTATGCCCGACTACAAGGGTAACATCTGGTTTGTAACACGTCCCGGTGAAGTAGGCTACATCGAAAAGGGTACAGATAAGGTATTTGTCACCAAGCTTACATTTGAAGGCAAGGGCGAAGAAATCCAGAACACATTCGGTATGGCTGAAGACGGTGTTTACATCGTATCCGACCACGCAATGTACCGTTTTGACATTGATGAAGACGGCACACCCATCTACACTTGGAGAACATCTTACGACCGCGGTACAACACTTAAGCCCGGTGCTATCAACCAGGGCAGCGGCACTACACCTACACTTCTCGATGTTCCCTGCTCTGACGGCAGCATCAAGAAGGTTGTTGCTATCACAGACAACGCTGACGAACAGGTTCACGTATGTATCTACGACCGTGACAACGGTGACATCATCGCTGAAGTTCCCGTATTCACAAAGGGCAAGAGCGTAAGTGAAAACAGCCTTATCGCTCACGGCCGTTCATTCATCGTCGAAAACAACTACTCCGAGTCCGGTTCAGGTTTCCTTGTAACAGACCCGACAAGTGAGCCCGGCGTTGTAAGAATAGACCTCAACGCTGACTGTACAGATGCATTCATAGCATGGGAAAGCCAGGAAGCTTCCTGCACGGTTGTTCCCAAGCTTTCAACAAAGAACGGCCTCGTTTACCTCTACACAAGAGAGTATGACGATGCAGAGGACACCGATGACGATGGCATCCCCGCAAACAAGGTTGCATGGTATCTCACAGCTGTTGACTTCGATACAGGCGAAACCGTATTCAAGATATTCACAGGTATCGGCAGAAACTGGAACAACAGCTACGGCCCGATCACAATCGGCCCCAACGACACACTTTATGTCGGTGTATTCAACGGTATTATCTCCGTTAAGGATTCCGCTGAATAATTAAATTCACAAAAATCCGCTTGAAATTTACTTCAGGCGGATTTTTCTTATTGCTTATTTAGAAGTAATTGTGTATAATCAGATTATTAAATTAATGGAGTGTGATATTATGGCAACCATAAAATCCGCAATCGGACTTATGCTGGCAATTATTATGTACATAACCAATGGCATATCCTCTTTTATTCCCGGCATTATTCCCGAGCCCATAAGCGAAGCTGACCTTGAGTCAGTAATCAATGAGTTTGACGACATTCCCCTCGCGGACGAAATTATTGTAGTCGAATCAGGCAGGATCTCCAAGGACGAGCGTATGGCAATACAATGTCTCCAGGGTCTTGTCGGCCGTACAGAAGCTACAATTTTTGTCAACTACGGTCAAGATTCCAAGACCGAGCTGCAGGATTTAAAAGATCAGGGCTGTACTCTGTCATACACCGATGAAAACGGCAATTATTGGACACTCAAAAATCTTATCCCCCGTTTTGCTTCTCACATCAAAGATAATGGCTATGTTCTTTTCACCGACAGCGAAACCCACGCACAGCTGAACCTTGCGTTCAACTACGCAACCGTATACGGCTGGCTTGCAGTGCCCGTATCTTTAGAAGAAACGGTAAAATCACTCGGCATGGAAAAGAAGCACGACCTTTCAACAACAGTGCTCGATTTCACTCACGAGCGTGATTTCTATGAAAAGCATAAGGATTTCTTCCGTAAGGATTGTCTTGTTCACCTCTACTCATATGCATCCGGTCTGCGTGACCTTGCGGTACAGCAGAAGATTTTCATCACCTATATCGAAGATGCTGACTACGTAGGCAGAGCATTCCGTGATATGGTTTTCAGCGACCTTGAAACAGGCTCTATGATTCTCGGATGGTGTCAGTATGAGATTAAATTCACACAGTGTGCTTCTCGCTTCGGTCACTATGTAATCCCCTCTGATCACAGCTTTAATATGAGCATCCTCACCTGCAACAAGATGGAGCTCGGCTCACTCGGTCAGGAAGTTGAAGCACCCGAGCTTGACCCGACAAAACACTACGTCGCAATCGTATACAGTGACGGTGATAATGCACAGTGGATTTCAAACGGATTCAGCGAATTCCACACATGGCAGTCATACGAAGATATGGATATTCCGCTGACATGGACATTTGCACCGCAGATGTATAAATTCTCACCCACAGCTGTCAAAAAAGCAATTGCCAACAAGGGCGACGACTCATTTATCACAGGTCCCTCCGGTGCAGGTTACGCAAGAATTTCAAAAATGTCACCAAGTGAAGTCAGCGCATACTCCGACCTCACAGCTGCAACAATGCTTAAGAGCGGAATGACAACAATGACTCTGCTCGATGAAATCAACAATGAGCTTGAGTTCGCATCTTACGCACACAAGCTTGAGTATTTTGCAAGATATGATAACATCAAGGGCGGTATACTTCAGGTTGACCCCGACCCGTACACTAACGGCTACGGCGGCGGTCGCGGCAGAGTTTTCTTTGCTAACGACAAGCCTTTTGTAAGCGTCGGATACTCACTTTGGCACCCGAGCGGTGATATGTCACAGGTAACTGAGGAATGGCTCAAAGAGCAGGCAGACGTTATCAATACCTACCCTGCTGACATCAACTCAATAAACGGCTACACCGTAATCAATGTACACCCCTGGACGGTCAGCCCTGCAAGCCTCAGATATTTCGTACAGAATCTCGGCGACAATATTGAGGTAATCTCTGCAGACGAACTGGTTGCAGCAGTAACCAAAAATGTACCGCACAAGAATGCAAAACCTGAAAGATAAATATTAAGGAGAAGACTTATGTTTGAAAAATTCTTAACCGAAGTACTTAAACTCGCTCCCAGACAGATGTGGGGTGTCGAACAGCAGAAAATTCAGTTCAAAAAGATTTTCACATCTAAAAGTATAAGAGGTGCAATCGCCGCAATACTTGCAATTATCGAGCTTTTCGGTCTTACGATTTTCGATTACCCTACAACTCCGCGCGGCGAAGAGCTCAACCTTGACGGATACAGCCTTGTTTTTGAAGATCAGTTTGAGGGCGATACACTCAATACCGACGTATGGAAATACTGCAACACCGGTGTACGCCGCGGCGGCTATCGTACACCCAGCCAGGTAGAAGTAAAAGACGGCAATTGCGTTATTACCGCAGAATACCTTGAAGACGGTCAGTTTGGTGCCGGCTGGTATGCAGGCGACCTTGCTCTAAAAAAATGGTACAAGCAGGGCTACTACGAAATCCGCTGTAAAGTCAGTGACGGCGGCGGCTTCTGGAGTGCATTCTGGATTATGGGTGCTCATCCGTACGAGGCTGAATACTCCAAGGGCGGTATCGGCGGCGCAGAGATAGATATCTTTGAAGCTCCCTACTATGGCAGAAAAACTATGCACGATTCCGTTACCCAGACAATTCACTGTGCAGGTGTTGACGGTGCAACAGAGGGTTACCAGTCACGTATGCTCGGTGCTTTCTACGGTAAAGATATCTATAACGAGTACAACACATACGGCGTAAAGTGGACAGAAGACGAGTACATATTCTACATCAACGGTGTTGAGACTGCACGCACTTCCTTTGGCAACGGCACATCTCAGGTTGAAGAAGAGGTCAGAGTTTCACTTGAAGTACCCGATGCATCGGCACTTGAACCGCTCGACAAAGAAACATACCACAGTGAATTCATCGTAGACTACGTAAGGATTTATCAGATAGCTGAATAACATCAAAAGGCTTGCAGAGGTTAAACACCTTTGCAAGCCTTTTGTATATCATAACATCTTTTTCAGATACTGACCTGTATATGATTTTTCACACTCGGCAACCTCTTCGGGTGTACCGCAAGCAACAATCTCGCCACCCTTATTACCGCCCTCAGGTCCGAGGTCAATAATATAGTCAGCTGTTTTGATAACGTCAAGGTTGTGCTCAATTACAAGCACTGTATTGCCGCTGTCAACCAGCTTCTGAAGTACGGTTATAAGTCTGTGCACGTCGGCTGTATGAAGACCCGTTGTAGGCTCATCAAGAATATAAATGGTCTTGCCTGTAGCAATTATCGCAAGCTCGGTTGCAAGCTTTACGCGCTGTGCTTCACCGCCCGAAAGAGTGGTAGCAGGCTGACCTATTTTGATGTAACCGAGGCCGACATCGTACAGCGTCTGAAGCTTACGTTTAACCTTCGGCACTGCAGAAAAGAAAGACAAACCTTCTTCAACGGTCATTTCAAGCACATCAAAAATGGATTTTCCGCCGTATTTAACCTCGAGAGTTTCGCGGTTATAACGTGCTCCGTGGCAGACGTCACACGGCACGTAGATATCGGCAAGAAAATTCATCTCAATCTTAACAATACCGTCACCCTGGCAGGCTTCGCATCTGCCGCCCTTTACGTTGAATGAGAAACGGTTTGCCTTATAGCCGCGGATTTTCGAATCAGTCGTTGCGGCAAACAAATCGCGTATATCAGTAAACACACCCGTATATGTCGCAGGGTTTGATCGAGGTGTTCTGCCTATCGGCGACTGGTCGATATTTATCACCTTATCAAGATGCTGAATGCCTTTTATTTTATCGTGTTTACCTGCATACTTGCGTGCTCCGTTAAGCTCTGCAGCAAGCTTTTTGTTGAGTATTTCGTTTATAAGCGACGATTTACCCGAGCCCGAAACACCTGTAACGCAGGTAAGAGTACCCAGAGGTATCGTAACATCGATATTTTTGAGGTTATTTTCCCTCGCACCAATAATTTCAAGTTTCTTTCCGTTGCCCTTGCGACGGCTGTCAGGCACGGGAATTTTCTTCTTTCCGCTCAGATACTGACCGGTAACGGATTCTTCGCACTGCATAATCTCTTCAGGTGTACCGCTGCAGACAATTTTACCGCCATGAATACCGGGTCCCGGGCCTACATCAACAACATAGTCGGCACTCATTATAGTTTCCTCATCGTGCTCAACAACAATAAGTGTGTTGTCAATATCACGCAGGTGACGCAGAGTTTCGATAAGACGGGAATTATCACGCTGATGCAGACCTATACTCGGCTCATCAAGAATATAGAGCACACCCGTAAGAGACGAACCTATTTGCGTTGCAAGCCTTATACGCTGGCTTTCACCGCCCGAAAGTGTACCCGCACCTCTTGCAAGTGTGAGATACTCAAGGCCAACGCTCATAAGAAAGCTGAGTCGTTCTCTGATTTCACGAAGAATAAGCCTTGCGATTTTCATATCACGCTCGGAAAGTGTGAGCTTATTAATAAAGTCAAGCTCTTCGGCAATCGGCATACGCGTAAACTCTTCGATATTCATACCGCCTACGGTTACGCAAAGCACCTCTTTTTTGAGCCTTGCACCCTTACAGTCAGGACAAGACTGCTCGGACATATACTGCTCAACCTCACCGCGCATCGCATCGCTGTTTGTTTCGTTGTATCTGCGCTCAAGGTTAGTTATAACACCCTCAAAATCAGAGCGGTATGTGCCCTGCATAAACTGTGTATTGCGCTCCATTGTAAATTTCTCGCCGTTTGTACCGTAAAGAATTATATCAATAATCTTTTTAGGCAGTTCTTCAATCGGTGTATCAAGCGAAAATTTATAGTGCTTTGCAAGACCCTCAAAATACATTCTTGCAATACTGCCGCTGTCGGTAATACTCCAACCGCTTGCCTTGATTGCACCGCCGTTGACCGAAAGTGATTTATCGGGAATTATAATATCGGGGTCGATTTTCATAAAAATACCAAGACCCGCACAGGTGGGACACGCACCGTAGGGATTGTTGAATGAGAACATTCTCGGTTCAAGCTCTTCGATGCAAGTACCGTGGTCGGGGCAGGCATAATTCTGCGAAAAAAGAAGTTCTTCGCCGCCTATTACATCGCAGAGCACAAGACCCTCCGCAAGATTTGCCGCCGTTTCAACCGAGTCGGCAAGCCTTGAACGGATAGACTCCTTGACAACAAGGCGGTCGACAATTATCTCTATATCGTGACGCTTATTTTTTTCAAGCTTTATTGTTTCGGTAAGCTCATAGAGGTTGCCGTCAACACGGGCACGCACATATCCGCCCTTTCGCGCTGATTCAAACACCTTTATGTGTTCACCCTTCTGCCCTCTGACAACGGGTGCAAGAATCTGAAGCTTTGTGCCCTCGGGCAGCTCAAGAATCTTGCCGACAATATCGTCAACCGTCTGTTTCCTGATTTCTCTGCCGCACTCGGGACAGTGAGGCACACCGACACGAGCCCACAGCAGACGCAGATAATCGTAAATTTCGGTTACCGTACCGACTGTTGAGCGCGGATTTTTTGATGTCGTTTTTTGGTCGATCGAAATTGCGGGTGACAGACCCTCTATATAATCGACATCCGGCTTTTCCATCTGGCCCAAAAACTGCCTTGCATAGCTGGACAGCGACTCAACGTAGCGACGCTGACCCTCGGCATAAATCGTATCAAACGCAAGTGACGATTTGCCCGAGCCCGAAAGTCCCGTAAAAACAACGAGCTTATCGCGCGGAATCTCAACGTCAATATTTTTAAGGTTATGAGCCCTTGCTCCTTTTACCAGTATTTTTTTCTCTCTCATTTATTTACCTCGTCTGAGTTTCTCAATTCTGTCACGAAGCTGTGCGGCATGTTCAAATTCAAGTATTTTTGCCGCAGCTTTCATCTCTGCGGTAAGCTGCTTTATAAGCTGCTCACGCTCTATACGGCTGAGCTGTTTATCGGCCTTGACACTGTCAGCGCCCGATGAAATTTCAAGAATTTCAGATACATCCTTTATAATCGTCTGCGGAGTTATGCCGTGCTCTTCGTTGTAAGCCATCTGCTTTTCACGGCGTCGTGCAGTTTCTTCAAGTGCACGTTCCATAGACGGTGTTACGCTGTCGGCATACATTATTACCTCGCCGTTTGCATTACGTGCCGCACGGCCTATTGTCTGAATAAGTGAGGTTTCGCTTCGAAGAAAGCCCTCTTTATCTGCATCAAGTATCGCAACAAGCGACACCTCGGGTATATCGAGACCTTCACGCAACAAGTTGATACCGACGAGCACATCAAACTCGCCGAGTCGCAGTCCGCGTATAAGTTGCATACGCTCGATTGTGTCAATATCGTGATGCATATAACGCACATTAATACCCATATCGGAGAAATAATCCGTAAGATTTTCTGCCATTTTTTTTGTAAGCGTGGTTACGAGCACACGCTCACCCTTGGCTGTGCGTTTATTGATTTCACCGAGCAGGTCATCAATCTGACCCTCGGTAGGTCTGACAGAAATTTCAGGGTCAAGCAGACCTGTCGGGCGGATTAACTGCTCTGCAATCTGTGCGCTTTTGTTACGCTCAAACTCACCCGGAGTTGCACTGACAAAAATCTTCTGACCCGTACGAACGTAGAATTCATCAAATGTCAGCGGTCTGTTATCAAATGCCGACGGCAAACGGAAACCGAAATTTACAAGGTTTTCTTTTCTTGCTCTGTCTCCGCCTATCATGCCTCTGACTTGCGGAAGAGTAACGTGTGACTCGTCAACAAACAGCAGGAAATCATCGGGAAAATAATTGAGAAGCGTAAACGGTACAGAGCCCGGAGGCATACCCGAAAGCACGCGGGAATAGTTTTCGATACCCTTGCAGAAACCTGTTTCACGCAACATTTCGATATCATACTCTGTCCTCTGCTTTATACGCTGCGCTTCGAGAAGCTTACCTTCTTCGACAAACTTGGCATATACCTGAGTCATCTCGTCAAATATTCTGCCTATTGCTTCTTCCATCTTCTCCTGCGGAATTACATAGTGCGATGCAGGATATATTGCTGCATGGCTCAGCACAGACTTGACATCACCCGTGAGAACATTAATTTCACTTATGCGGTCAATCTCGTCACCGAAAAACTCAACACGTATCGCTGTATCCGACGAATACGCAGGAAAAATCTCGACAACATCACCACGAACACGGAATTTGTTACGGATAAAGTTTATATCGTTACGCTCATACTGGATACTTACGAGCTTTTCAATAAGCTCTTCACGGCTTTTCTCCATACCGGGTCGGAGCGAAATGAGCATATTTTTATAGTCAAAGGGGCTACCAAGAGTGTATATACACGAAACCGATGCCACAATTATAACATCCCTGCGCTCAGCCAGTGCACAGGTTGCAGAGTGACGGAGTTTATCGATTTCATCGTTAACAGCCGAATCCTTTTCGATATAGGTATCGGTTGTGGGAAGATATGCTTCGGGCTGATAATAATCGTAATATGAAACAAAATATTCAACCGCATTCTCGGGGAAAAACTCGCGGAATTCAGTGCAAAGCTGTGCAGCAAGAGTTTTATTGTGTGCAAGCACAAGGGTCGGTTTATTGACCTGAGCGATAACATTGGCCATTGTAAAAGTTTTACCCGAGCCTGTTACACCGAGCAGAGTCTGCTCATCAAGGCCTTTATTTACGCCGTCAACAAGTGCTTTTATCGCCTGAGGCTGGTCACCTGTAGGCTTGTACTTTGAATGAAGCACGAATTTATCCACTGTTATCACTCTCCTTTTATATGCTTTTTGAAACAGCAATCCAATATGTCTTAAATGCAATATCTCACGCACATTCGAGCATTTTTCTCTTTGACATACGACAGTATGCCTGCAGAGAAGAAATACCCGACTGCACATAAGATATTGAATTTCAGATGTGAAGCAGTTTTGAAAGAGAAGATTTTTGTCACAGCAAGGCAAAAATCCGAAGGAATACGAGGCTATTGCAAGGATTTTTAACAAAGCTGTGGCGGAAATATTACTTTCAAAACCATATTCATTGCTGTTTCAAAAAGCATTGATTAAAGATAAATTTTATGATATTATATCTACATTCTTTTTTAGGTGTGATTTAAAAAATGAAAAGCTTTACGATAAAACAAAATGATGCTTCGCAAAGACTTGACAAATTTATAACAAAGGCTGTGCCGCTTTTGCCTCAGGCACTGATGTACAAATACATACGCCTTAAACGAATAAAGGTAAACGGCAAACGCGCTGAGATTTCGACAAGGCTGAAGGTAGGCGACCTTGTTGAGATGTACATAAACGATGAGTTTTTTGAGGCAAAGCCCGACAATTACGACTTCCTTCGCGCATCAAAAAACATCGATATAATCTATGAAGATGAGAATATTATTCTGCTCGACAAAAAGGTTGGCTTGCTAAGCCACCCTGATGAAGGCGAATACGTTGACACGCTGATTACCCGTGTTGAAAGATATCTGTACGAAAAAGGTGAATACGACCCCAAGGGTGAAAACAGCTTTGCACCTGCACTTGCAAACCGTATTGACCGTAACACGGGAGGTATTGTAATTGCGGCAAAAAACGCAGAGTCACTTCGTATTCTCAACCAGAAAATCAAAGACAGAGAGCTTAGTAAAATCTACCTCTGCCTTGCACACGGCAGGTTTAACAAAAAAGAAGCTACACTTACCGCATACCTGAAAAAAGATGAAAAAAAGAACAAGGTGCAGGTTTACGACAGCCCGCAGCCTGATGCAAAAGAAATACGCACAAGATACAAAGTGCTTGACGAAAAAGACGGACTCAGCCTTGTAAGAGTCGAGCTGCTTACGGGCAGGACACACCAGATAAGAGCACACCTTGCACACATAGGTCATCCGCTTCTCGGTGACGGAAAGTACGGCACAAACGCCCTCAACAAAGGCAAGGGCGGCTACAAAAAGCAGTGCCTTTACTCATACCGCCTGCAGTTCACATTCACAACCGATGCAGGTATTCTCAATTACCTGAACGGCAGAGCTTTTGAAGCCGAAAACGTATGGTTTGAGCGTGCTTTCAATGAAGGCTCACTCTGATATCATTTCGTTAAACTGTTCTTCATTTATTACGGTTACACCGAGGTCGTTAGCCTTTTTGAGCTTACTGCCTGCTTCCTCACCTGCAAGCACATAATCGGTCTTTTTTGAAACCGAGGATGAAACCTTACCGCCGAACTTTTCGATTATTTCTGCGGCTTCGTTTCGTGTATAGGTAGGCAGAGTGCCCGTAAGAACAAAGATTTTACCTGCGAATTTATCGCTTTCAATCTCACGCAGTGACTTCATGTTGAGACCAAGCTCTGTGAGTTTTGTAACAAGCTCTGCGGTCTGAGGCATTGCAAAATATGCAGCAACACTCTCTGCCATAATTCCGCCGAAGCCTTCGATTTTGGAGATTTCTTCAACGCTCGCCTGCTGTAAAGCGTCCATAGTGATGAAGTGCTCACTTAAGAGCTTTGCGGATTTCTGGCCTATATGTCTGATTCCCAGACCGAAAATAAGTTTATACAAATCATTCTGCTTTGAATCGGCAACAGCCTTTATGAGGTTGTCTGCCGATTTTTTTGCAAAGTGCTCAAGTCCTATAATATCTTCTGCTTTCAGACGGTAAATATCCTCAACACTTGAAACAAGTCCGTTATCAACAAAAAGGTCAATATTTGCTTCACCCAGGCTTTCGATATCCATAGCATCTCTCGAGCAGAAGTGGATAAGTCGGCGTTTGAGCTGAGCAGGACAATCAGAATTATTGCATCTGACAGCAGCTTCGCCGTCTTCACGCATAACTTCCGCACCGCACGACGGACATACCGACGGCAGAGTAAAGGTTGGCTCACCGCAGTGGTTAACTACACTGAGCACCTCGGGGATTATATCGCCTGCTTTACGGACAACTATTGTGTCACCTATTGCAATCTGCTTTTCGTTTATAAAATCCTGATTGTGGAGAGTTGCACGGCTTACAGTTGTGCCTGCAAGCTGAATAGGGTCAAACACAGCAGTAGGTGTAAGCACACCTGTTCTGCCGACTGTAATTTCTATTTCACGCAGTACTGTACTCTTCTCCTCGGGAGGATACTTAAAAGCAACCGCCCAACGAGGGAATTTAGCCGTACTGCCCATAATCTCACGCTTTGAAAAATCGTCAACCTTGATAACCGCACCGTCAATATCAAAAGCAAGTGTACCGCGCATTTCGCCGATTCTGTCAACATGAGCCATAACAGACTCAAAATCGGAATGAAGCTCATAACCGGGCACTGTTTTGAAGCCGAGTGAAGTAAGATAATCGAGCGACTCCTTATGAGAATTCAAGGTTTTACCCTCGATACGCTGAATATTGAACACAAACATATCAAGTCCGCGTGTTGCGGTAACGGTTGAATCCTTCTGTCTGAGTGAGCCTGCGGCGGCATTACGCGGATTTTTAAAAGGCTTCTCCCCTGCCTCATCCTGCCTGAGTACAAGCTCCTCAAAGCTGCTGTGAGGCATATAGACCTCACCTCTGACTTCCAAAAGCGGAAGCTTTTCGTTAAGCTCAAGCGGAATTGATTCGATTGTAAGAATATTGTGTGTTACATCCTCACCTACATCGCCGTCACCACGGGTTGAGCCACGCACAAGCTTACCGTTTTCGTACTCGAGTGAAACTGAAAGGCCGTCGATTTTAGGCTCAACAACATAACTGACTTCACCTGCAGACTGCTTTACCCTTGAGTCAAAGGCAACAAGCTCATCTGCGCTGAAGGCATCGAGAAGGCTTTCCATACGTACGGTATGAACAACGGGTGCAAACTTTTCTGATGCCGTGCCGCCTACTCGCTGAGTAGGCGAATCAGCAGTTATAAGCTGCGGAAACTCAGCCTCGATACCTTTGAGTTCACGCATAAGCATATCGTACTCATAGTCAGATATTTCGGGCGCATCTTCATCGTAATAACGTTTTATATGATAAGCCAGCTGTTCTTTAAGCTCAGCCGCTCTTTTTCTCATAAGCTCAAAATCTGCCATAAAAAACACCTCACAGCGTTCACTGTCGTTTAAATTATATTACCCTTTATTTTATCAAAAATATAAATATAAATCAACATAAAAACGCTAAATGCTGAACAGGATATAAAAAAATTCCCACTCTGCAAGAGAGCGGGAATTTTATGTTTAAATTTAGAATGTTACTGTGTAAGAAGATCTTGTGCCAAGCGGAATGATAGCGCCTGCCTTATCGAAGTTGATTGTCCACTGAACGTCGTATTCAGCTGTAAGAACATTACCTGTAATGGGATCAACCTTGATAACAACCTTACCGTAGGGATAATTCATAGCTGCTGTACCTGTGATGCTTGTAGCGACACCGGGAATGTTATCGTTGATAACACGGGGAGGAACAGCGTTGAGAGCCTTGGGAGCGTGACCCTGACCGTAGTCGATAGTTGATGACTTACCGTCGGGCTTTGTCTCGATTGTGATTACAAAGATTTTACCCTTGAGCTCACACTTTGCGGACTTAACATCGTCTGCTGTAAGCTTGGATGCCCATGTCTGGTTTTCTACAGGGAAGCCTGCTTTGATTTCATCCTTAGTAGAGAATGTCTTTGCGCCCTGGCTGTTGTCTACAAGCATTTGATTGAGCCACTCATCGCCGCCAAGCATCTTGTAAACACCGTTAAGTACACTGGGAACTGTTGCGGAAGCAGCAAGGTAGTTGTTAACATATTCCTGCTTAACAGTCTTTGCGTTAGCCTTTACGTTATCAACGGACTTGTTGAAGTATGCAACAACTTCTGCTGTTGTCTGAGGCATTACGATAACAGGCTGTGTGGGCTTGTCGCTCGGAGCAGCAGTTGTTGTTTCACCTGCAACTGTTGTAACTTCGCCTGCAACTGTTGTTGCCTCACCGTCAGCTGTTGTAGCTTCAGCAGGGGGGTTAGTAGCGATTACGAAATCTGCTTCTTCGTTTTCGCCGGCTACAGTTACTTCACCCATTGCAGGTATTGTTGTTGCGGGTGCTTCATCCTCTTTACCGCCGCAAGCTGCGAAAGAAAGGCAAAGAACAAGAGCCATAAGGAGAGCAACAATTTTTGTGATTTTGTTCATTTGATTTCATCCTCTCGATTAGTAAAAAATTTGGTTTTTTGCTTTTGATATTATATAACAGAAAAAAGCGTTTATATTTCTTTAAAAGAATTATAACGCTATTTTTTCATAAATTTCACTATTAATAACACCTTTTTCTGAAAGTATACTTTCAATAAGTTTTGCTGTTTTTGTCAGAAACTCTGTTTTTTCGTCCTCATTATCGGAAACAAGAGCATTAAATTCCTCACATAAAGCCGCATAATCAAAATCGGCATCTTTCGGCTGAATACTGTCAACCTTATATGCTGTGCCGTTGGAGGTAACAACAACCTTCAGCGGCAGAAAAGCTGACTCACCTCCGGAAATTTCAATAGTTGAAACACATTCGTACTCACCCATACCTTCGACAATACATTGGGCTGTAGCCTCCTGTGCCTTCTGTGACTTTAGTTTTAAAACAAGAGTTTCCTTAAATTTTTCTCTGCCCTCTTCGGTTGAAAGAATTTTCATAATTTTAAGTTTATCGGAAAAACTGACGGACAATATTTTCACCCCTTATATTTTGCTTCTGATTTTGTCGAGCAACATAAGCAACCTGAATTTCCGCGCATCAAGAAGCTTAAGACGTATTTTTTTTGCCGTACCGAAAACCGACAAATCAGTTTCTTTTATTATTCTTGCAAATTCCTTATGCTCTGCTATAAGACGAATGCGCTCAAGTTTTTCTTTATCTGAAAGCGAGCTTCTGTTTGTGTGCAGAACAATATCTGCCGCACGTCTTAAAAATCCCGTATTGAAAACCTTGCGATTTTCTTCATTATCAAGGCCTGTCAGCTCAAGCTCGTGCCATAATATATTACGTGAAATCAGGTATTCGTCGAGTGCATTTTCGCTGATATTGCTTGAAATATTAGTATCGTTACTCCGATAAAAATACAGCACATCGGGAATATAACTTATCTTTTCAGCCTTACGTGCAAGCATCGTTGAAATAAGCAGATCCTCTGAATTCCATATGCTCATAACGCTTGATATATCAACGTTTTCAAACAGTGAACGCTTGCAGGCTTTGATAACGATACTGTTCATTCCGCTCTCTTTCAGGCTCGTTGAAAAATACTCATCGCGAGTGATATTTTCCTTTTCACCGCCAAAAAAATCATGGCACGGCATATCGCCTTTAAGCAGACGGAAAATAAGTATATCACTACCGAAACGATCAATTGCATCCCTTACAGATTCCAGCAGTCCGTCAAGCCAGTAATCATCACTGTCAAGAGAAAGAATATATTCACCGACAGCACTTTTTACACCGTTAAACCGAGTCGGAATCGGCCCGCTGTTCTGCTGATGTATAACCTTTATTCTTGAATCACGCAAAGCAAAGCGGTCACAGATATGACCGCTTTCGTCAGTTGAACCGTCGTTGACAAGAATAAGTTCAAAATCCGTTACACTTTGTGAAAGTACGGAGTTGACACACTCATCAAGATACTTTTCGGCATTATATACAGGAACAACAACACTGAATTTAGGCGTAATTACCACTCCATAATCTGTTCGGGATTATCACAGATATCCTGAATTTTATTGAGGAAACCAAGCAAATCGCTGTATTCGCAAGCACGGTGGTCAAAGAGCACCGTCATGGGAAGAATTGTACGGATTGCAATCTCTTTTTCGCCTTTGTCGTTTACGATAACGGCAGGTCTGTCTGTTGCAGCGTAAAGCGCAATAACAGAAACCTGCGGCGGAATGATTTCGAGAATTGTACAGTGACCGTATCTGCCTCTGTCAACAGAACCGAGGTTACTGACAGTTATTGTACCCTGCTCAATATCCTTCTTTGTAATTCTGTCGCTCTCAGGAATTTTGAGATATTCTTTCTTTGCCTTGCCGCTGAGCGTTTTAACCTTATATTTGCCTGTTTTAGCACCGATAAGGCGGCAGAAAACAGTTTTAAACTTACCTTTTTTGAGTGCGTTGATAGTGTTATCCATCGACACCTCAAACATAGCCTCTGTAAGGTTCGTATTTTTAAGTCTGCGAGTAACATCAACAATATAATCTGACATTTCATCGAGAGTTTTGTTCTCGAAATTGTGGAAATTAATAGTCATCATCTCGCCGTTGGGAAGCTGCATAGGGATTGAAAAATGCACTTCATCGAAAAGCTTAAGCTGACCTCTGACCAGGTGGCGGTTAAACTCAAGATGTGCATTCATCCTGGGTGACTCCTTGAGACCGAGGGCAATTGCCTTGAGCATAAGAGTATTGAAACTGAGCTTATTCTTAAGCTTACCTGATTCACGCAGTTTGTTAAACTGAGCCATAAGGTCTGTTATATCAAACTCAACAACAGGACCTGCGTGAGGAATTTCTGTCCATGACTGAGCTGTCATATTGGAAACGATTTTTCTCTGAATACCAAAATGTTCTGTTTTTACGGGTTTCATTTTCTGACTCCTTATTTGTTGTTTTATGTTAAACATATTAATATTTATGTACAAACAAAAGCTAACATCTGACTTGCATACATAGTTAATTTAACACAACTTAAGCTTTCTGTCAAATTTTTTATAATAAATAAAAATATTAATTTATTTTTAATTTATATCTTTTCTATTTACTATTCGACAAAATTGGTGTATATTATTAGATTAGATAATAATGCGTTAAAGGAGGCACCGAAGGCTTATGGAATTTTCAATAAATCCGCAGGTAATGTTCGGTCTGTCATTCAGTGTTCCCGTTGCCGTAACAGACAAGCACCTTAAGCTTGCCGGTGCTGCACAGATAAAAGTGTTGCTTTGGTTACTGCGACACGCAGCAGAAAACCCAACTATGGACGAGCTTTGCAAGGCACTTAATATGAAGAGTGCCGACGCTGCAGACGCTATGCAGTATTGGATAGAATGCGGAATCGTACTTGCCGACGGCAAGGCACCCGAAGCACAAAATGAACCTGAATATGCCGCACCTGCTAAAACAAACGCTCCCGTAGAAATTACTGCTGAAATCGGCTTTGTAAGACCTACTGCAGAGCAGATACTCAAACGCACAAAAGAGAGTGCGGAAATACAGTTTATGTTCAACGAGGCTCAAAAAAAGCTCGGCAGAACTATCGGATACGACGGTCAGTCAACACTGCTTATGATTCACGACTCATACGGTTTGCCCGTTGAAGTACTGCTGATGCTTATCGAATACTGTGTATCAATCGGCAAAAATTCGATTGCATATATTTCAAAAGCTGCAAAAACCTGGAGCGAAAAAGAAATAGATTCAATTGAAAAAGCAGACGAACAGATACAGACTCTGCGCAGATGCGACGGTACATGGAAAAAGCTCTGCGAACTAACGGGAATCAGCACACCAAGACCGACAGCATCACAGAGCAGCTACCTTTCACGCTGGACAAACGAACTGAAATTTGATATTGATATGATTTATCTTGCTTATGAGGAAATGGCAAATCACACGGATAAAATCAGCTTTCCTTATATCAACAAGGTACTTCAGAACTGGTATGACAGTAACCTAAAATCTCCTGCAGATGTCGAAGAATCCAAAGCACAACACACTGCAGAAAAAACAAAACCCGCTAAGAAACAGCCCGGCAACGGTTACGAAGCCTCATACGATATAGATGAATTCAACAGGCGCTCGGATACGGCTCCGTTGGTGTACAAAAAGAAGAGCGACAATAACTGAGAGGTGTAAAACTGATGAGTTACAGCAAAAACATATATCTGCTTGCACAAAGCAAAATCGAAAAACGCCGCAAGGATGCTGAAGAAGCACTCGAAATGAGACGTGCGGATGCATACATAAAAATTCCGAAGCTTACAGAAATCCAGAGCAGAATAGCTTTACTCGGTGCTGAAGCTGTTTCGGCAATCTCAAAAGGTGCTGATGGCCCTGCTTATATTGAAAAGCTCGCCAAAGAAAGCCTTGCCGCTCAGGATGAGCGCAGACAGCTCCTTAAGGCAGCAGGTCTGCCTGAGGATTACCTTGAGGCACACTACACCTGCAACATTTGCGAAGATACAGGCATAACTGATGACGGCATATGCAACTGTCAGCGTGAGTTGCTTATAGAAACCGCAAAAGATGAAATTGAAAAGTACGCACCGCTCAGGCGTTCAACTTTTGACAGTTATTCGCTCAAATATTATCCCGAAGAAGCAGATGCTTCGGGTATTTCGCCCAAAAGCAGAATGGGCGAAATTGCTCAGTTCTGCAAAGACTATGCACTTGATTTTTCACTTGAGTCACCGTCACTGTTTATGCACGGTGCGACAGGACTCGGCAAAACTCACCTTTCGCTTGCAATCGCAAACGAAGCTATCGCAAGAGGCTATGGTGTAGTTTACGGCAGTGCCCCTAATATGTTCAGCACACTTGAAAGAGAGCATTTCGGCAGACAGTATAACAACGAAAGAACTTACGAGCAGGAGTTGCTTGAAACAGACCTTCTCATAATAGATGACCTTGGCGTTGAGTTTTCAACACAGTTTACGGTAAGCTGTGTATACAACATTATCAACTCCCGTATACTCAGCCGCAAGCCTACAATAATCAGCACCAACCTCACACCGCGTGAGCTTGAAGATAAATACACACAACGTATAACATCAAGAATAATCGGCGGTTTTATATCCCTCAGATTTATAGGCAGAGATATTAGACAGATCAAAAGTTACTGATTATTCTGTGCCAGTGGAGGTCATAAAAATGAATGCAATCAAAAAATTTCTCAACCGACTTTTTATTGACGGACTCAGCGGAATGGCATCGGGTCTTTTCGCAACACTCATAATCGGCACGATAATCCAACAAATAGGTACAGCAATCGGCGGTGAAATCGGCGGTATAATTTTCACCCTCGGCAAAATTGCTGCTTCACTTATGGGTGCCGGTATAGGTTGCGGTGTTGCCGCCAAATTCGGCGAAAAGCCTCTTGTTACACTTTCTGCCGCAGTTGCAGGTATGATAGGTGCTTTCGCAAGTAAAATACTTGCAGGTACAGTTGTAAGCGGTGCTGTTGTTTCATACGCGGGCCCCGGTGAACCAATGGGTGCTTTTGTTGCCGCCTATGTCGGAATTGAGCTTGGCAGGCTTGTCGCAGGCAAGACAAAGCTTGATATCATTCTTACACCTATAGTTACAATCGGCGCCGGCTCCGCAATCGGTCTTCTTGCAGGTCCGTATATTTCAGATTTTATGACCTGGCTCGGCAGTCTTATCAACTGGGGTACAGAGCAACAGCCTATACTTATGGGTGTTGTAGTATCCGTTCTTATGGGTATTTTCCTTACACTCCCGATAAGTTCAGCTGCAATCGGCGTTGCACTCGGACTTGAGGGCATTGCCGCAGGTGCTGCAGTAGCAGGCTGCTGTGCAAATATGGTCGGTTTTGCAGTCGCAAGCTACAGAGAAAATAAATTCGGCGGTCTTGTTGCACAGGGTATAGGCACAAGTATGCTTCAGATGCCTAATATCGTAAGAAAGCCGATAATCTGGCTTCCTGCTATTATTGCAAGTGCAATTACGGGACCGATTTCAAGTGCACTGTTTAAAATGGTAAACAATCCGACAGGTTCAGGTATGGGTACAGCAGGTCTTGTCGGCCAGATAATGGGCTACAAATCAATGACTGAAGCCGGTGTTGAGCCCTGGCTTGCACTCGTTGAAATCGCAATAGTACACTTCATACTGCCTGCAGTTATAGCTTTCGGCGTATCCGAAGCTATGAGAAAGCTGAAATTAATCAAGAACGGCGATATGAAGCTTGAAGTATAAATACAAAACAGAGGTAAAGCAAATTGGACATTATTTCATCTATAACTTCACAGTTCGGTCTGCAGAGATGGCAGGTAGAAAATACGGTTAAGCTTATTGATGAAGGTAACACAATCCCTTTCATCGCACGATACCGTAAAGAAGCTCACGGCACACTTGACGATCAGGTGCTTCGTGAAATTTCGGAAAGACTCGAGTATCTTCGCAACCTTGAAAAGAGAAGAGAAGAAGTCAGAACAGCTATTGAGGGACAGGAGAAAATGACAGACGAGATTTCTGCTGCACTTGACGCTGCTGTAACTCTCGCTGAAATTGAAGATATTTACCGTCCTTTCAAGCCCAAGAGAAAGACAAGAGCAAGCGTTGCAAGAGAAAAGGGTCTTGAGCCGCTTGCACAGTATATATTCAGCCAGCCTGCTTCGGGCAAGACGCCAATCGAAGCAGCAGAAGATTATATTGACGAAGAAAAAGGCGTTGCAACTGCAGAGGAAGCTCTGCAGGGCGCTATGGATATTATCGCCGAAGATATTTCGGACGATGCCAACATCCGCCGCAGAATACGTAACCTCTTCACCGTAACCGGTATTGTCACATCAAAGGCGGCAGATCCGGACAAAGACAGCGTTTATGCACAGTATTACGATTACAGTGAGCCTGTCAACAAGATTGCCAATCATCGTATTCTTGCAATTGACAGAGGCGAAAAAGAGGATTACCTCAAGGTCAGCGTAACACTTGATATCACAAAAGCACTCGGTGTAATCACAAGCGTTACACTTCAGAATAACGGCTCACCTTGCACAGACACGGTACGCGATGCCGGTGCAGACAGCTACACAAGGCTCATTATGCCCTCTATCGAGCGTGAGATCCGCTCAATGCTTACAGAGCGTGCAGCGGCAGATTCTATCAAGGTTTTTGCCGCAAACCTCCGTCCCCTTCTCCTTCAGCCTCCGGTTAAAGGCAAGGTTGCACTCGGCCTTGACCCCGGTTACAGAACAGGCTGCAAGGTTGCTGTTGTAGACGCTACCGGCAGAGTACTCGACACCGGAGTTATATACGTAACTCACTCCGAGGCACAGAAGCTTTCAGCAAAGCAGACAATAGCTTCTCTCATCAAAAAGCACGGCGTTGAGATTATTGCAATCGGCAACGGAACAGCGTCAAAGGAAACAGAAATTTTCACAGCAGAACTTCTTCGTGAAACAAAAAGCACTGCAAAGTATATGATAGTAAGCGAAGCAGGTGCATCGGTATACTCCGCATCAAAGCTTGCTGCAGAGGAATTCCCGCAGTTTGATGTTTCGCTCAGAAGTGCAGTTTCAATTGCAAGACGACTTCAGGATCCGCTTGCAGAGCTTGTAAAGATCGACCCGAAAGCAATCGGTATCGGTCAGTATCAGCATGATATGCCGCAGAAAGAGCTCGGACAAGCTCTTGACGGTGTTGTCGAAGACTGCGTTAACAATGTCGGTGTTGACCTCAACACAGCCTCGCCCTCTCTTCTCACCAGAGTTTCGGGTATTAACTCAACAGTCGCCAAAAACATCGTGCTCTACCGTGAGGAAAACGGCGAGTTCACAGGCAGAACACAGCTCAAGAAAGTACCGAAACTCGGTGCCAAAGCATTTGAGCAGTGTGCAGGATTTCTGCGTATTGCAGAAAGCAAGAATCCGCTTGACAATACAGGCGTACATCCCGAAAGCTACGATGCTGCAAAGGCACTGCTTGCAGAGTGTGGCTACGACCTCAAGGATGTTGCAAAAGGCAGCATAGGCTCACTCGCACAGAAGGTCGAAGAAATCGGTGCAGAGAAGCTCGCCGAAAAGCTTGGCGTAGGTGTACCGACACTCAACGATATAGTAAAAGAAATGCTCCGCCCCGGCCGTGATCCGCGTGACGAGTTGCCGCCTCCGATGCTCCGTACAGATGTTATGGATATGAGCGATCTTGTACCGGGTATGGAAATGCAGGGCACCGTAAGAAATGTTATAGACTTTGGTGCTTTTGTCGATATCGGCGTTCATCAGGACGGTCTTGTACACATTTCACGCATAACAGACAGATTTATAAAGCATCCCTCCGAGGTGCTCAAGGTAGGCGACATCGTCACCGTATGGGTACTCAGTGTTGATAAGGCCAAGGGCAGAATCTCGCTGACAATGAAGAAACCGAAGGAGGCTGAAGCTGTTGGCTGATTTTAATAAAGACTTGACACAGGGCAGTGTTACCAAACAGCTTATTAAGTTTGCAACACCGTTCCTTCTTTCCAATCTGCTGCAGGCATTATACAGCGTTGCCGATATGATAATCGTCGGTAATTTCCGCGGTGAAATCGGTATTACGGGCGTTTCAATCGGAAGCCAGGTAAATATACTCGTAACCGGCGCGGCTATGGGTCTCTCCGTAGGTGGTACGGTTATGATTGCACAGTACGGCGGACAAAAAATGTTTAAAGAACAACGCCGTACAATATGCACAATGACAACGATATATTTAATTCTTTCCGTTGTGCTTACAGCAGCAATGCTTCTGCTCTGTCATCCGTTGTTAAAGCTTCTCAATACACCTGTAAATGCATATCAGGAAACAGCTAACTACTACAACATCTGTATGGGTGGCATGATATTCATGTTCCTGTACAACGCCATAAGCGGTGTGCTTCGCGGTATGGGCGACTCAAAACGTCCACTCTATTTCGTGCTTATTGCCGCTATCACAAATGTTGTACTTGACCTTATACTCGTAGGCAAGTATAATATGGGCAGTGCAGGTGCCGCATGGGCAACAATCTCTTCACAGGCACTGAGCGTTATAATTTCTCTTGCATATCTTATTAAGAAAAAGTTCTTCGCAGAATACAAACTTGAAGATCTCAAAATCAAGAAAGAACAGCTTGTGCCGATGTTCAAGATAGGTATACCTTCCTCTATACAGAGCCTTGTTGTTTCTCTTTCATTCCTTACTCTTACAGCGCTTATCAACAACCTGCCCAATGCTGATATAGCTTCGGCATGTCAGGGTATAGGCGGCAAAATAAACTCGTTTGCAATTCTCCCCGGTCTTGCAATCAGCAGTGCAATCTCATCTATGGCAGGCCAGAATATAGGTGCAGGCGAATACAAACGCGCAAAGAAAACAATGTATATCGGTATGGTTATGGCATTTTCTGTATCGACAATTGTTTTTGCAGTTGTAAACCTTTTCCCTGAGTTTCTTATAAGTCTTTTTGGTATTGGTGACAATCCGGAAGCTATAGCAACAGGTGCAAGATATGTGCAGATTATTTCGTTCGACTATCTCTTTGCTTCAATAATGTTCTGTTACAACGGTCTTGCAATAGCTTCGGGCAACACATATATAGCTCTGCTCAATGCAGTAGTCAACGGCATTTGTGTCAGAGTACCCGTAGCATACTTCCTTGTAAATGTAATGAATATGGGCTTTGACGGTGTCGCTTACGCAATGGGCTTTGCCTCGATAGGCGGTATTATCATCGGTGCAATATTCACAGCAACAGGCAAATGGAAGAAGCGAGCTGTAGGCATAAACTAAAAGAAAGGTGCGGTGCTTTTAATGAAAAGAGCGTTTGATATAATAATGTCTCTCGGTGCAATAATTGTACTATTCCCGGTATTCCTGATAACGGCACTTATTATCCTTATTGCAGACGGTATGCCCGTTATATACAAACAAAAGCGTGTAGGTAAAGATGCAAAGCTGTTTACGATTTACAAATTCCGCACAATGAAAAACGGCACAAGAGTAGCTGCTACAAATGACCTGAAAGAATCACAGAGCCAGATTATCGCTTGCGGCGGCTTCTTACGCAAAACAAGTCTTGACGAATTACCGCAGCTCATAAATATACTTAAAGGCGATATGAGTTTTGTAGGTCCGAGGCCGCTCATTCCGGAAGAGGAAGAAATACACCAGCTCAGACTCGAGCACGGTGTATACGCTGTAAAACCCGGGCTCACCGGTCTTGCACAGGTAAACGGCAGAGACAAGGTAAGCATGGAAGAAAAGGTAAAGCTTGATTCTGAATATGTACAGAATCACAACCTCGGTCTTGATATAAAAATATTCTTCAAAACCTTTGTAAATGTATTCACAATGAGTGACGTAGTCGAAGGCGGACACAGTTAAAAATTTTTCCTCTCAGACTTTTATTAGGTCAGAGAGGAATTTTTTTGACCAAAACAGCATATAATTTAGAAAAATCAATAAGTCTCCTCAAAAAGTGCTTGAAAAAAAGTTGCTTTTGATGTAAAATAGTTATAAATTAGGCGAAATATCGACCAATTTCACACTACTTTCACAACACTATGAGGAGGTCTTATTTTGACTGCGGATTTACACTGCCACACTAAACTTTCAGATGGCTCGATAGGTATTAACGACCTGATAATTCTTGCCAAAAACAAAGGAATTGAAACCATTGCAATCACCGACCACGACTGTCTTGCCGGCACGGTAAGAGGTAAAGTTATCGGTGAGCGTTACGGTGTTAACGTAATTGCAGGTGTCGAGCTTTCAGCACTCGATAAGGAGCTTGGTAAAGAAGTACATATTCTTTGCTATCAGCCCGAAAGTGCAGACAGGCTCGAAGGTCTTTGCCGCAGTAATTCTTTCCTGCGCAAGAGAGCGAGTCAGTATCTCATCATCAAGGCTTCCAAGCGTTATCCGATTACCAGTGACCTTGTACTCAAGTGTGCAACAGGCTCGACAAATGTGTATAAACAGCACATAATGCACGCTCTCATGGAGTGCGGCATCACAACTCATATATACGGTGACATATATCACGAGCTTTTCTCGCCTGAAAGCCCTGACAATATAATCGTACAGCCCGAGTTTCCTGACCCGAAAGAAGTTGTAAGACAGGTAAAGGCAGCAGGCGGTATTGCTGTGCTCTCTCACCCCGCTCATACAGGCTGTACCGATATTATTGATGACCTTGTAAAGGCAGGTCTCGACGGTATTGAGGTATGGCATCCCTGCCATAACGAAAGTGAAGTTGACGAGCTTACAAAAATCGCAAAAAAGAACAGCCTTATTATGACAGGCGGCAGTGATTTCCACGGTATGTATTCCCCTACAGCCATAGGCTTAGGCGGTGTCGAAATACCTCAGCAGCACCTCAACACATTCCTCGGCTACAAAGCAAAGCAGAAGCGACTTGCAAAAAAAGCCGCAACGGAATAAGGAGAAAAAATCTATGCATGACGACAGCGATGTAAAAATCTTCAAAGCACCGACAGCGGACAACGACACAAGTGACCTTTTTGCCGTTGCAGAAGAAATAAAGCGTAACATTCTCAACGGCAATTCTGCCAAAGCAAAGGCACTCGGTAAGGAGCTGGCTTCCCTTTCGCCTGAAAGTGAGGACCTCATAAACGAGCTGACAGAAGCACTTGATGCAGAATGGATAAAGCCCGAAATTAAAATCCAGTGCAGGCTTCTTATGGTTTTCAGTGCTGAGTATACGCTGCTCAGCGAACTCAAGCCCATACTTGCAACAGCCGCGAACGAATCTCTTTACAACGGACTCAAAAAAGATGCTCCCGAATTTTACGAGAGTATTTCAAACGGTGCGGCAATGAGCTTTTATTATATGGCAGTAAAACAGCGTGACGTAATAAAGGCTGTGGGCGACAACTTTGCAATGCTCTGCAACGCAAAGGGTAACGAAACTGCAGCAAAACTCGGTTCAGACGTATTCTTCCTTACATGTAAGCATGTTGTAGGCGTTGTCGAAAAATACGGTTTTGAAAAATAAAAAAATAAAGGCTTGTACGGAAAGCAAAACCGTACAAGCCTTTGTTATTTGTTGTCAGATTATTCTTTTTTACAGAGAATCTTACCGCAGAGAGCGGAAACAATCGAAGCAAAGACCATATCCGCACCCAGAATACCGACAAGGTCAGTTACAAAAGGTTTGCCTGCTTCAGGATGCCATACAAATGTTATACCGTCATCTGTTACATAATGGAATACAAAATAATTGATAATAAACACTATTACAGCAACAATAAGACAAGCGACAGAAAGCTTATAAAAACGTTTTCTCATTTTTTCCATATCCATTTTATTTCACCACCCTATATTTATTTTTTCTTGCACTCAAAGCAAAGCCAATCATTTTTGTTGTGACGGGCTATTACTTCAAAACCGTTTTTCTCAAAAGCTTCGAGGACTTCGGGCTCACGCGGCTTGATAATACCTGATGCGATAAACACACCGCCGTCAGCAAGAAACTCGCCAACCTGAGAAGAAAACAGAATTATTATATCGGCAACAATATTTGCCGCAATTACCTGGAATTTGCCGCTGACCTTATCGGTAAGGTTGCCCTTGTGAACAACGTATTTCGGCTCTGCAAAGCCGTTTACCTCGCCGTTTTCGCGTGCGGTTTTAACTGCAAGAGCATCGATATCGACACCGACTGCAGACTTTGCGCCGAGGAGAAGTGAAGCAACGCTGAGGATACCGCTGCCGCAACCGACATCGAGCATATCTGTATCGGGTGTGATGTAAGGCTCAAGGGCTTCAAGGCAAAGACGTGTTGTTTCGTGAGTACCCGAGCCGAAGGCAAGGCCCGGCTCGATTGAAAGCACTGCTCTGCCCTTTGCATCGTAATCATCAATCCAGAGAGGACGGATGAGCAGACGCTCACCAATCTCCATAGGCTTGAAGTATGCCTTCCAGTTATTTTCCCAATCTTCATTTCTGCAAAGGTTTGTTGTCATTTCATATGTGATTTTTTCAGCTGCAAAACGCTCGGTAAGGAATGCTGTAGCCTCGGCAGGATTATCCTCGGGAGAAATATAAATATGTATAAGACCCTTTGTTCTGTCCTTTGCGAGCAGGTCTTCATCGATAAGGTCGATACCCGCAATTTCAAAAGCTTCCTGCTCGAGTGTACGGTAATCCTCAATATAAACACCCGGCACAAGCACCTGAGCGATTGCTGCCGCCTTGTCGATATCGTTACTGCTGACGGTTATAATAATTTCTGTCCAATCCATAATTCATACCTCAATATCTGTTATGTACGTCTTCTGCAAAGCATAGCAGGTCTTTTACTTCAAGCTCTGTGCCGTCATCAAGAATGCACCTGCCGTTCATTCTGCCGAAAACCTGATGCTGGTCAGTGACAATAAACTTGACGTCAATTTTCGCCGCACGGTCAATAATCGGGTCAAAGGTCATTTCAAACCTGCCGTCACTTGAAGTGAATGTCCACTGGTCTGTATATCCCGTATCAGGAATATTGAAAGCTATTTCATCGAGCTTATGAGCTTTACCGTCGTAAAAAATTACGTTTTCGGTTGCGGCACTGTCATCAGCAAAACCGTAGCCTATATTAAAGCCGAAGGGCTTACCGTTTATAACGCCGTTACCCGAGCCCCAGTACCAGGTATTGTCATAAGTCCATACTCCCCTGCCCCAATCGAGTGTACCGAAATCAGTTTCGGGGTCGAGCTCATAGATTCTTCCGTCGTATTCTACGGTACCGCTTGCACGCATACAGTTGATTTTCTGATTATAGTAGAAAGCCTTTTTATCCTCTTTCCACGGCTTTACGAGCACCATTGAATCCATCGGCGGCTCTTCAAGAAGAATATCACACTTAAAAGGCTTGCCAAGCCTAAAATCTTTGAATTTACAGACGATTCTGCGCTTACCGGGAGACTTGATATACTCAAGGCTGAGCCTTCTGTCAAAGTAAGAAACGTCGCCCTTTTCGGAAGTAGCAGGAAGCTTCAGACTACCCATAGGGAATGCGTTGAGTATGGTTTCGGTGTGCTCAAACGGCACTTTAAAATCGAGCAGAGATACACTCTGCAGACCAATATATCCGTCATCAGAAACGGTAAAAGCAAAACCTGCCTGTTCCTTGTTTGAAATTACAAGATAGTAGTCCCACTCCTTGATACGGAATGCGGGGGCTTTTATTGCACTTCGGTCATAAGTCTGAAGCATTTTTCGTGACCAACCCGGCTCAACAGGTGCACCTTTTGAATTGAGTAACGGACCTGCTTTGGTTATTTCGTGGTTTCTGCCTGACATAGCAAACCCTCCTTGAAATATATTATAATCCGAGATTTGTTTCCTGGTCTACATCAACTCTGCCGTGATTGTAGAATGCACGGTTATCGAGTGCCCACTGACGGGTTGAGAAACTGCCTGCCTCAACACCGGAAACAGCATTATTTACCTCGACTATACGGGCATCGAGTCTGTCGAGAGCTGAAAGAATATCAGCCTCGATAAACAGAGGACGCACAGCCGCACCGAATTCAGGGTCACCGTGGTGGGAAATAAGCATATGCTCAAGAAGTACTGCTTTATCGTGAGAGATGCCAAGACGCTCTGCAGTCTTATCTACAAGCATTGCACCCTTTACAAGGTGACCGATAAGTGTACCCTCGACACTGTAGCCCGAAGCGATACCTGTTTCGCCTGCTATAAGCTCGTCAAGCTTTGCAATATCGTGAAGCATTGCACCGCCGAGAAGAAGGTCGGAATCGACAAAAGGATATATCTTGCAGATACTTTGTGCAAGCCTTACTATTGAAAGAGTGTGCTGAAGAAGCCCGCTTCGCATAGCGTGATGAAGCTTGAAAGCAGCAGGATAGTAAAGATGTTTTTCTTTATTATCATTAAGAATTGTTTTTACGAGCAGTGAAATCTCGGAATCAGAAAATCCGTCTGCAACAGCAATAAGCTCGTTAAACATATCTTCGCCCGTATAGACCGCAGAGGAAACATAATCCTCAATTTTAACGCCGTCAGTCTCGTTGACCTTGCGGATACGGTCGATACGAAGCTGGTCGGCATCGTTGAATTTTGTGATCGTGCCCTGCACTTTTATAAGCGTATTAGCCTCGTAAAATCCGTGAAGATTCTCATCGTACTTCCACAGCTTTGCATTTATCTCACCGCTGCGGTCACTGAGTATAAAATCAAGATAAGGCTCACCGTTTTTGTTAAGCTTACGCTCACAGCTTTTTACAAGACAATAACCTGTATGTGTACCTGATTTTTCGTGATAAGTAAAATTCAAAACATAACACTCCTATCATAATCTGTTTTGATTATACATTGTTATTTTCAAATTTACAACCGACTTGCGAGAAAATTAACCTTATATTAAGAAATTCTCATAAAATTTCGCTTATAATATAGATAAAATAAAAAAGTATGTTATAATATAGTATTATTACCCTTTACAGAAAGGATAAGTGAAACCAAATGGAGTATGCATTCAATATCTCACAGCCGATAAGCGGACTCAAATTCTGCTCGGTTGATACAAAGTCAAATTTCAAGGTTGCAATTCTTACGGCAAGTTTTGCGCTTCCGCTGAATTCGGACACAGCGGCTAACGCTCTGCTTCCCGGTCTACTCAAGCGCACCTGCAAAAAATATCCCACTCTCACACAAATGAACAGACACCTTGCTTCGCTTTACGGTGCAATGGTAAGCGGCGGTGTAGGCAAAGACGGTGAAAGCCAGATACTGACACTTCGCGTAACCGTACTTGAGGACAGATTCTCACTTTCCGAAGAAAAGATTTCATCAGCTGCAGCAGACCTTCTGCTTGACCTCATTTTTGAGCCGAATCTTGTTGACGGCAAATTTGCCGAAGAAGACATTGAGCGTGAAAAGCGTCTTATGATCGAGCAGATCGAAAGCGAGCTCAACGACAAGCGATACTATGCGCTCAAACGTTGCACGGAAATTATGTGCGAAAACGAGGTTTACTCACTCAGCCGTTGGGGAGAAATTGAAGATATCAAGTCCCTTGACTCTGCAAGACTTATCAAGGCGTGGAAAAATATGCTTTCTTCCGCAATAGTGCACATAGGTGTAACAGGAAGTATGAATGCAGATGTAATCCGTTGCCGCTTTGAGCAGAAGTTTGAAGACATCGACCGCTCAAGGCTTGCCGAGCTTCACACCGAATTTATAACAAGCGCATATGAGACAAAAAGAGTGCGTGAAGAAATGCCCGTAAAGCAGGGTAAGCTCGTACTCGGTATGCGCGCAGGTATGACCGACGTTGACGACAACTACTACGCAATCAAAGTAATGTGTGATATATTCGGCGGCGGTGTATACTCAAAGCTTTTCAATAATGTACGCGAGAAAATGAGCCTTTGCTACTACTGCTCTGCAGGCTTCAACAGAAGCAAGGGTCTCATAATGGTACAAAGCGGAATTGAAAACGAAAACGAGCAGAAAGCAATTGACGCAATCCTGGCCCAGCTTGAAGATATAAAGAACGGTAATTTCACAGACGAGGAATTTGACGCTTCAATTAAAGGCCTGACAAACCTTGCTTACGGTGTGAGCGACACTCCGGAAGGAATTGACCGCTGGTATGGCGGACAGATGCTTGACAGCGATGTCATAACGCCCGAAGAATACGCTTCAATTATTTCATCAATAACACGCGAGCAGGTAATTGCCGCCGCACAGTGTGTAACGCTTGACACGGTATATATGCTTGCAGGCACAGGCACCGAAGAAGATGAGGAAGGAGAGGTGACCGAATGATGAAAATTAACGAGATAAAGAATGAACTTCTCGACGAAAAATGTTATCACATAGTCCACCCTACCGGACTTAATATTTACGTTATGCCCAAGCCCGGATACTCCGGCACCTACGCTGTTTTCGGCACAAACTACGGCTCGATTGACACAAAGATTCTCAACAAAAACGGTGAGACGGTAGATATTCCCGAAGGCACAGCCCACTTCCTTGAACACAAGCTATTCGAAAGCGAGGACCTTGATGCATTCGCAAGATATGCAAAGACAGGCGCAAACGCCAACGCATACACATCATTTGATACAACCTGCTATCTTTTCTCCTGCACAGGCGACTTTGCCGCTTCGCTGAAAATTCTGCTTGACTTTGTGCAGTCACCTTACTTCACCGAGCAGACCGTTTCTAAAGAGCAAGGCATCATCGGTCAGGAAATCACAATGTACAAGGATGTTGCCGACTGGGAAGTACTCTTCAACCTTCTTAAGGCACTCTACCACAGCCATCCCGTAAGAATTGATATTGCAGGCACAGTTGAATCTATAGCAGAGATTACTGCCGAAACTCTTTACGACTGCTACAACAACTTCTACAACCTCAATAACATGGTGCTTGCAATTGCAGGCAACGTTGATGTTGATGAAATTATCGGCATCTGTGACGAGATACTCAAGCCCTGCGACGAATTCAAATTCAAGCGCGAGCCTCACAATGAGCCTGAAGCAATAGTACAGAATTATATTGAAGAAAAGCTTTCTGTTGCCGCACCGATATTCTCACTCGGCTTCAAAGAAAGCTACGGTCTGCCCAAGCGCAGCCTTAAGGATAGAATTGCTAACAATATACTGCTTGAAATGCTTGCAGGCACAACATCAGAGCTTTACAACAGCTTACTCGAGCAGCAGCTGATTAACACAAGCTTCGGATTTGAACAGTTTACAGGCTTCGTTTATGCTGCAACAATCTTCAACGGTGAAAGCAAAAATCCGAAAGAGGTCGCTAAACAGATAACCGCTCAGATTGAAAAAATCCGTAAAAACGGTATCGACCCCGAAGCATTCGAGCGCATCCGCCGCAAGCTTTACGGCAGAGCCGTTATGAGTTTTAACGATATAGATGAAATTGCAAACGACCTTGTCGGTGCACACTTTGACGGCGTAGGCGTATTTGACGATATTGAGATTTATCGCACCGTAACGCTTGAGGACGTAACAGAAATTCTGAACAATACAATGCGACCCGAATACGCCGCACTCTCGGTAATCAATCCCATAGAATAAATTTAAAGGGACGTGAAAACAAATGGATTCAACAACAGTATATTTTACTGCCTTGGATAAAGGCTTTAAGGTAAGCTCAATACTTGCCGAGTTTGATCTGTTCGGCAAGCCCATAACAATTCGCTGGTACGGTGCACTTATCGCCTTCGGCTTTTTGCTCGCCGTACTCTGGGGCGGCAGAATGGCTTACAAATGGAAGATGAGCCTCGATAAAATGATTGATGTACTCATCTACGGCACCTTTGCCGCAATCATCGGTGCAAGACTTTACTATGTAATTTTCCGTTGGGATTATTACGCAGCCCACCCCTCGGAAATAATCGCAATCTGGAACGGCGGACTTGCAATCTACGGTGGTATTATAGGCGGTATTATTGCCGCATTCATCACCTGCCGTTTCAACAAGCTCAACTTCTACAATCTGCTCGACTGTGCAGGTATGAGCCTGCTTATCGGTCAGGGTATAGGCAGATGGGGCAACTTTGCAAACCAGGAGGCATTCGGCTCAAACACAACAATGCCCTGGGGTATGATGAGCGAAAAAACAACACAGTACCTCGAAGAAAATTACGACAGCTTAAAAGAGCTCGGTATGAATGTTGACCCCTACGCACCCGTGCACCCGACATTTCTTTACGAGTCACTGTGGTGTTTGGGCAGTTTCCTCATTCTTCTCTTTATCTACAAAAAATGCCGCAAATTCAGCGGTCAGCTTTTCCTCACCTACGGCGTACTTTACGGCACAGGCAGAGCAATTATAGAAGGTTTCCGTACTGACAGCCTTTATATCGGCAACACAACACTTCGTGTTTCGCAGGTACTTTCAGCAGTTGTCGCACTTCTTTTCCTTGCGGCACTTATATATATGCTTATCAAGGTCAAGAAAAATCCCAGACCTATAGAAGGTGTGGATTTCTTCCCCGAGCCGACACCGAAAAAGGAAAAGAAAAAGAACGCTGACAAAAACGCTACGACAGACCTTGCTCTGAAGAGTGAGGAAAAGGTCGATACTGAAACAGTAACTGCAGAAGAAAATAAATCAACAGCTGATTGATTAACAATCAGCTGTTGAGATAACCTTCTCTGCTATTAGTTTTATATCGTCTTTTGTAGTAAGCTCGCAGATTTCACGTCGCAGTGAAGCAGCACCGCGTATGCCTTTCATATACCATGCGGCATGCTTGCGTGCTTCAAGCATACCTACCTTTTCGCCCTTGTATTCACAGAGCAAATCAATATGCTTTAGCATAACCTCCATACGCATTTCAACCGGAGGCTCGGGAATAATCTCTCCTCTTTCAAGGTAAGCGTTAATCTGCTCAAAAGCCCACGGTCTGCCGAGTGCACCTCTGCCGACCATTACGGCTTCACATCCCGTTGCGTCAAGAAGCTTCTTTGCCGAAACACCGTCGGTAACGTCACCGTTGGCGATAACGGGAATCGATACAGCCCGCCTTACAGCTGATATATACTCGGGTCTGACGGGAGGCGAATACATCTGTACCTTTGTCCTGCCGTGGACTGTAAGTGCCGCAGCACCTGCCGACTCACAGCGTTTTGCAAGGTCAACACAGTTTATATTCTCATCATCCCAACCTATACGCATTTTAACGGTAACGGGGATATTGACAGCTTTCACTACCGCTTCAACAATTCTTTCGGCAAGCTCGGGCTGTTTCATAAGTGCCGAGCCGCCGCCGTTACCTGCAATTTTAGGAGCAGGACAACCCATGTTAATATCAATTATATCAGGCTTAAAATCAAGTGTTTTTACTGCGGCCTTTGCCATAAACTCAGGGTCATCACCAAAAAGCTGAGCTGCCGCAGGTCGCTCAACATCAGAAATTTTAAGCAAAGACTGTGACTTGCGGTCACACATACAAAGACCCTTGGCACTTACCATTTCGGTTACGGTATAACCTGCACCGAATGAAGAACATATTTCACGGAAAGCTCTGTCTGCAACACCTGCCATAGGTGCAAGCGCAGCACTGCCTTTCCATACAACATTTTTAATCTGCAAATCAAATCACCGACAGGTATTTTAACATAACTCTACTTTTAAGTCAATGAGAGGAGAAAAGCATAATGAGGCTGATGGTTATTGACGGAAACAGCATACTCAACCGTGCTTTCTACGGAATCAAGCTACTCACAACAAAAGACGGCAAATTTACAAACGGCATATACGGCTTTATGACAATACTGCTCAGACTCACTGACGAGGTAAAGCCCGATGCGGTTGCTATAGCCTTTGACGTAAAAGCTCCGACATTCCGCCATAAAATGTATGACGGTTACAAAGCACAGCGTAAGGGAATGCCGCCCGAGCTTGCGCAGCAGATGCCGACTCTCAAGATACTTCTCAAAGCACTCGGCTACAAGCTTCTTGAATGTGAGGGTTGGGAGGCTGACGACATACTCGGTACACTTGCTTCCGCTTGCAAAGATACAGACGAATGCTTTATCGCAACGGGTGACCGTGACAGCCTGCAGCTTGTTGACAAAAAAGTAAATGTACTGCTTACCGCAACAAAAATGGGAAAGCCCCAGACAATACATTACGATGAAGCTGCCGTTTTTGAGAAATACGGCGTTACGCCCTCTCAGCTTATTGATATAAAAGCTCTTATGGGCGACAGCTCAGATAATATTCCGGGTGTAGCAGGTATCGGCGAAAAAACTGCCGGCGACCTTATTGCACGCTTTGAAAGTATAGATAAGATTTACATTGATATTGAGTCACTTGATATTAAAGATTCTGTAAGAAAGAAGCTTATTGACGGCAAAGATATGGCTTTCTTAAGCCGTACACTCGGCACAATCAGCCGTGAAGCACCTGTTGATACAGATTACTCGGCCTATATAAAGGCAGAGCCTGATGCATTTGAGTCGGTCAAAACTCTTACCGAGCTTGAAATGTTCAGTATGATTGAAAGGCTTCACCTTGACCCGAAATGTGCTCCTGTTGCGGAGGTTTCAAAACCGAAAGAGAAATACACCTGCGTCGAATGCGACAACGTGAGCGCACTTATTCAGAGCATAAAAGCTCAAGGCAAGGCATACTTCACACTCAAAGAAACAAGTGGCGAGGTTGAGGGAATTTATATCCGCTCGGGCTCTCAGGCCACTCACCTATCCTCTCTCAATTTCTGCTTTATGAGCTTTGTTGAAGAGATATTCGAGGATAAAGCTATAGAAAAAATTACAGACGACAGCAAAGCTGCCTACTCGTTTGCAATTTCAAGCGGTATCGTTCTCAATAATGTAACGTTTGACACACAGCTTGCAGGCTATATACTCAACCCGTCATCCAACAGCTATGCCGCAAGCAGGCTCGCAATGGAATACGGTGTGGGATTACCGCAGGATGAAGACGAAAACGGCAAGGATGTTGCTGCGTGGCTGCTGCCCGAGCTTGAGAGCGTACTTACCGAAAAGCTCAGAGAAAACGGTCAGCTTGAGCTGTTGCGTGAAACAGAAATACCGCTCGCTCAGGTGCTTGCTGATATGGAGCTTACGGGATTTGAGGTTGACAGAAACGGTATAGCAGAATTCGGCAAAGTACTTGAAGCCGATATAAATAAAATATCTGAAGAAATTTACGAAGAAGTCGGCTACACATTCAACCTCAACTCGCCAAAACAGCTTGGCGAAGCACTGTTTGAAAAGCTGGCACTTCCAAAAGGTAAAAAGACAAAAAGCGGTTGGTCAACCAATGCCGATATACTTGAAAAGCTGGCACCCGACTACCCCGTAGTAGAGAAAATTCTGCTTTACCGCACGTGGTCAAAGCTCAAATCCACCTACTGTGAGGGACTCATAAAGGCTATAGGTCATGACGGCAGAATTCACTCAACACTCAACCAGACAGAAACCAGGACAGGCAGAATCTCATCAACCGAGCCTAACTTACAGAATATTCCCGTAAGAAGTGAGCTTGGCAGAGAAATGCGCAAATTCTTCCGTGCAAAAAACGGCTGTGTGCTTATTGATGCCGACTACTCACAGATTGAGCTGAGAGTGCTCGCACACATAGCTGACGACAAAAATATGATTGACGGCTTCAACAGCGGCGACGATATTCACGCAATCACAGCCTCGCAGGTATTCAATATGCCCTTGCCGATGGTAACTCCGCTGATGAGAAGCCGAGCAAAGGCTGTAAACTTCGGTATAGTTTACGGTATCGGTGCGTTTTCACTCGCACAGAATATAGGCGTTACAAGAGCTGAAGCTGACGCTTATATCAAGGGCTATCTTAAGCACTATGACGGCGTAAACAGCTATATGGAAAGAATTGTCGAAACAGCAAAAGAGACAGGCTATGTACAGACTCTGTTTAACCGCCGCAGATATCTGCCCGAGCTGACATCGGGCAACGGTATGCTCAGAGCATTCGGTGAGCGTGTTGCACGCAATATGCCTATTCAAGGCACAGCCGCAGACATAATCAAGATTGCAATGGTAAGGGTTTATGCCCGACTTAAGGCAGAAAAGCTCAACGCAAAACTTATTATGCAGGTGCACGATGAGCTTATAATAGAGGCAAGTGAAGCCGAAAAAGAGAAGGTCAGCGTATTACTCAAAGAAGAAATGGAAAACGCTGTACAGATGAAAGTAAAAATGCTCGCAGACGTTAACTGCGGCAAAACTTGGTATGACGCAAAAGGATGATATAGAAATGGAACTTAAAGAAATAACACTTCAGGCACGCGACGCCGCAACCGAGCTTATTGAAAGATCAGGAATAAAAAAAGGACAGATTATGGTAATAGGTTGCTCAACGAGCGAAATTCAGGGCTATGACCTCGGCTCACATTCGGGCCCTGAGGTTAGCAAGGCTGTGCTTGACGGCATACTGCCCGTAACAAAAGAGCACGGTATTTACCTTGCCGCACAGTGCTGTGAACACATAAACAGAGCCATAATAATCGAAGAAGAGGCTATGGAAAAATACCGCCTCGAGCAGGTCAATGCCGTACCTCAGCCCAAAGCAGGCGGCTCATTTGCAACCGCACTCTACGGTGCTCTTGAAAATCCCGTTGCGGTTGAAGACGTAAAGGCACACGCAGGCCTTGACATAGGCGGTGTACTTATAGGTATGCATCTTAAAGAGGTTGCTGTGCCGATGAGACTCACAACAAAGCACATAGGAAACGCACTTATAATTGCGGCACGCACAAGGCCGAAATTCACAGGCGGCGAAAGAGCTGTTTACGACGATTCGCTCAGATAAAGGATTGATACAAATGGAAATCATTTTTGTCTGTACAGGTAACACCTGCCGCAGTCCTTTGGCAGAAGGGCTTATGAAAAAGCTGCTTTGTGAAAAAGGAATTGACGGCATTGAGGTTTCAAGTGCAGGACTTGCTGCCTATCCGGGTGATGAGGTAAGTGAAAAGTCGGTCAATGCCGCCATGAAATACGGTGTTGATATATCCGACCACCGCTCACGCAAAATAAACGAATATATGCTCAATAGCGGTGTATTTGTATGTATGACAGCGTCTCACGCTGAAGTATTGAAGCCGTACTTAACAGAAAACAAGCTGTTTATTCTCGGCAACGGTATTGCAGACCCGTACGGCAGCACGCAGGAGATTTACGATCTTTGTGCCGAAGAAATCAACTCTGCATTGCCCGAACTTATCTGTAAGATTATTTCATCAAACACTAATATTGAACCGATGAAATCCGAACACATAAAAGAAATAGCCGAAATTGAAAGCAGATGCTTCTCAATGCCGTGGACAGAAAAATCACTCATTGATGAGCTTGACAATGAAAATGCTCATTTTCTTGCTGCTGTATTTGACGGCAAAGTTATAGGCTATGTCGGAGTTATTGAAATATGCGGAGAAGCTGATATAACAAACGTTGCCGTGCTTCCCGAATACCGCAGGTGCTGTATAGGTGAAATGCTGATGCATTCTGCCGAAAAAGGTGCAAGGGAACGAAACTGCGAAAGCATAACGCTCGAAGTCAGAGTCAGCAATACGGCGGCAATTTCACTGTATAACAAAAGCGGATACAAACAGGCAGGCATACGAAAGGGCTTTTATGAAAAGCCTAAAGAAGATGCACTGCTGATGACAAAATATTTGAACGAGGAAAAATAAATGAAAATTCTTGCTATAGAATCCTCTTGCGACGAAACTGCGGCAGCAGTAGTAGAGGACGGAAGAAAGATACTTTCAAACATAATAGCATCCCAGGTGGATGCACACATAGTTTACGGCGGTGTTGTGCCCGAAATTGCATCAAGAATGCACGTTGAAGCAATAAACGGAGTTGTAACCGAGGCACTCAAAAAAGCCGAATGCACAGTGGAGGATATTGAGGCTATTGCCGTAACGTATGCACCGGGTCTTATAGGTGCACTGCTTGTCGGCGTAAACTTTGCAAAAGGTCTCTCACTTTCAAGCGGTAAGCCGCTTGTGCCTGTACATCATCTGCGCTCACATATTGCGGCAAACTATTTAAGCCATACTCAGCTTGAGCCGCCTTTCCTTTCACTTGTAGTATCCGGCGGTCACAGCCATATAGTAAACGTTAAAAGCTACACGAAATTTGAAATAATCGGTCAGACGATGGATGATGCTGCAGGCGAATGTATGGACAAAGCTGCAAGGGCACTCGGTCTGCCCTACCCCGGCGGTCTCAATCTTGACAGAGCCGCTAAAGACGGTAACCCGAAGGCATACGCTTTCCCGAAGCCGAAGGTATCGGGTAGTGAACTTTGCTTCAGTTTTTCGGGACTTAAAACTGCAGCCGTAAACACAATACATAACGCAAAGCAAAAAGGCGAAGAAATAAACATTGCCGATTTCGGTGCATCGTATATTTCTGCAGTTGTAAGATGTCTGACGGAAAACACACTCAAGGCAGCACAGCTTACGGGGCAGAAAAGAATAGTACTTGCAGGCGGTGTTTCCGCAAACTCGGTACTCAGACGTGAGATGGAAAGGGTTTGCAAAGAAAACTCACTTGAGCTGTATTATCCCGAACTTTTCCTCTGCGGTGACAATGCCGCAATGGTTGGCGCACAGGGCTATTACGAGTATATTTCGGGCAAAAAAGCAGGTCATGAGCTCAATGCATACGCCACAATGCCTATTGACAAGGCATATTTTTGAAAAATAAGTGTAAAGGCACCTTGTTTACACCGCATTATTTAGTTGGTTGATTTACATATAAAACTACATATTGGAAACAGTGAGAGCCTTAATGTAAAGCAGATAACTTTACGTTAAGGCTCTTAAAAATTAATTTTCAAAAGGTATTGACATTTGAAAACATCCGCAATATAGACAAAAATAAGAAAAAAACATAGCCTTTTTCAACAGTTTTTTATAAAGGCTGTCAACTTTGACGAAAGCTGTATTGCCAAAAAGGAAATATACACAAAAAGCTGTATAAAAATGAGTAAAATACAGCCGTTTTAGCCGAACAGACACAAAAATACGACAAAATTATGTAAAGACAAAATGTTTACAAATGTGAAAAAGTCTGTGGAAAATGTGAAAAAGTCACTGTTTTTATTCTCTTATAGAATTATAGCAGAATTTGATGACAAGTTTTTTACTTGCATAGCACTTTTTGATTCCTTTTCGGCAAAATTACAGCTCCGTGAATATTCAGCTGAATATTCACGGAGCTTGTCTGTTTAAAACTTCAGATTTTCAATAAAAATTCAGCTTTGCACTGTCACGAAGCATCGAAATCGTAGCCTTCGGGTCATCCGAACCGAACACTGCACTGCCTGCAACCAGCACATTTGCACCGTTACGAGCAACAACACCAACCGTTTTTTTGGCAATTCCGCCGTCTACCTGAAGGTTTATGTCAAGGTTTCTTACTTTACACTCTTCACGTATTTCCTTGAGTTTCAGCATCATATCGGGCATAAACGACTGACCACCGAAGCCCGGTTCAACCGTCATAACAAGCACCATATCAAGCTTTTCAAGGTAAGGAAGCACAGCTTGAGCAGGTGTTGCGGGCTTTAAAGCAATACCCGCCTTACAGCCAAGCGAATGAATTTTGTCAATAACCTCATCCGTATCGTTATCACACTCTATATGGAATGTAATTATATCTGCGCCTGCCTTGGCAAAATCCTCAACATAACGAATAGGCTCGCTTATCATAAGATGAACATCAAAAACAAGCTCCGACCTTTTACGAAGTGACTTGACGATTGGTGCACCGAGAGTGATATTCGGTACAAAGTGACCGTCCATAACATCTATATGAAGCCAATCTGCACCTGCCTGCTCCATTCGCTGCGACTCCTCGCCCAGCTTTGAAAAATCGGAAGCAAGAATTGACGGAGAAATGAGAATTTCCATAACAAATACAGTCCCTTTCTTGTATTTTAATGCGTTTGCAAAACGCAAATCACGCAAAATAACATTTTGCAAATCATGATTTTTTCAAAAATCAAATCATGCCGCAAGGCAAATCATAAAATAAATTCTTAATGATTTGCTTCGCATGATTTGGCTTACGCCATGATTTCTCGCTTAAAGCTTCATGATTTGAATTGATAAATCAATTCATTAATTTGTATTTTATAATAAACATAAAAAAATATCAAGAAAATATCAAAAAACTCTTTGCTTTTTTCTATTTATTAATTATAATATAAGGGATACTATATTAAAATGAGTGGTGTATATGAAAAGAAACGAAAGACGTGAAACACGTCAGAAGAACGTACGACTTTTCAAGAGATTTCTCCCCTACCTTCTCAGGCACAAGGGTGAAATCGCACTTGACCTTTTCTGTGCGTCGCTGACTACTGCGTGCGAGCTTGCACTGCCGCTGATAGTGCGTGAAATTACCGACACTGCCGTAAACGATATTGCAGCGCTCACGGTAAAGCGAATCGTTATGGTAGCGGTGTTTTACATATTCCTGCGAATTGTTGACTCTGCAGCAAACTACTATATGGCTTGCGGCGGTCACGTAATGGGTTCGAGAATTGAGACCGAGATGAGAAACGACCTTTTCTCTCATCTGCAGGGGCTTTCGTTTTCATTTTACGACAATACAAAAATCGGTCAGCTTATGTCCAGGCTCACGAGCGATCTGTTTGACGTAACGGAGTTTGCTCACCATATGCCTGAAGAAATGCTCATAGCTGTAATCAAAATAATCGGCTGTTTCATTATATTTGCCGATATGAACATCTGGTTTACGCTGATTATATTCGCAATGTTCCCGCTTATACTTGTAATGACAAAGCGTAACCGCACAAAGATGCGTGAAACCTTCAAGGAGTCACGCCACCAGATAGGTGAAATCAACGCTATTACCGAGGACAGCCTGCTGGGTATCAGAGTTGTTCAGTCATTTGCAAACGAGCCTATAGAAAAAGAGAAGTTTGACAAAGGATCAAACCTTTTCCTTAAGATTAAAAGACAATCATATAAATATATGGCGCGCTTCCATACTACCGTAAGGCTTATGGACGGTATGATGTACATACTCGTGCTTTCGGGCGGTGCACTGTTTATCCGTGCTGGTGAAATTAACGTAGCAGACCTTACGGCATACACTCTTATGGTATCAACTCTTATGGGTACTATTCGCCGTATTGTAGAATTCAGCGAACAGTTTTCAAGAGGTATGACAGGTATCGAGCGATTTGATGAGGTTATGACAGAGCTGAGCGAAATCAAGGACTGTGAAAACGCTGTTGAGCTTGGCGAAGTAAACGGTGAGATAGCTTTCCAAAACGTAAGCTTTGCATACAAGGGCACTGAAAACAACGTACTCAACGGTATCAACTTCAAGGCTAAGGCAGGCGAAAGCGTAGCTGTTGTCGGTCCGTCCGGCGGCGGTAAAACTACACTCTGCAACCTTATCCCCCGCTTCTACGAGGTAAACGAAGGCTCCGTTACAATCGACGGCAAGGATATACGTGACTTTACACTCAAGTCACTTCGCTCACACATAGGTGTAGTACAGCAGGACGTTTATATGTTCTCGGGCACTGTTAAAGAAAACATTGCCTACGGCAATCCCGATGCAACAGACGAAGAAATCATCAAAGCAGCTGAGGATGCAGGTGCACACGAATTTATAACTCAGCTTCCAAACGGATACGACACATACGTAGGTGAGAGAGGTGTCAAGCTCTCGGGCGGTCAGAAGCAGCGTATTTCAATCGCCCGTGTATTCCTCAAGAATCCCGAAATACTTATACTCGACGAAGCTACAAGTGCACTCGACAACGAGAGTGAAAGACTTGTTCAGCAGTCGCTTGAGAGACTTGCAAAGGGCAGGACAACGCTTACTATTGCACACAGACTCACAACAATACGCAACGCAACACACATACTTGTACTCACAGAGGACGGAATTGCAGAACAAGGCAGTCACGATGAGCTTATGAAGCAGAACGGACTCTATGCAGATATGTACGCACTTTATTCAGTATAATTACTTTGGAGGTATTATATATGCTTAAAAACATTTCACCCATTCTTTCACCCGAACTTCTCAAGATACTTATGGAAATGGGTCACGGTGACGAAATAGTCATCGGTGACGGCAACTTCCCTGCAGCTTCTGTTGCACAGCGTCTTGTAAGACTTGACGGCCACGGTGTTCCCGAGGTACTCGATGCCATACTCAAGCTCTTCCCGCTTGACACATATGTTGAGAGCCCGGTTGCACTTATGGATAACGGCGATGCTGCAAACGAGCCCCCTATCTGGACCGATTACAGAAATATCGTAAAGGATAACGAGGGCGAAAAAAGCTTTGAGCTTGTAGAGCGTTTTGCATTCTATGACAGAGCTAAAAAGGCTTATGCTGTTGTTGCAACAGGCGAAACTGCTATTTATGCAAACATTATCCTCAAAAAAGGTGTTGTAATCTGATGAAAAAAGTTCTTGCTATTGATTTTGGTGCTTCAAGCGGCCGTGCGATAATCGGCAGCTTTGACGGCAAAAAAATCACACTTGAAGAAATACACCGTTTCTCAAACGACCCCGTAAGTGTAAACGGCACAACCTACTGGGATGTACTCAGGCTTTTCCACGAAATCAAACAGGGCCTTATCAAGGCTAAGAGCTACGGCGAAATATCTTCAATAGGTATTGATACCTGGGGTGTTGATTTCGGTCTGATCGACAAATACGGTCAATTGCTCGAAAACCCCATTCACTACCGTGACCTTCGCACAAAGGGTATGATTGAAGAAGCTGACAAAGCAATTCCGCTCAGAGAGCTGTACAATATGACAGGCATCCAGTTTATGGAGCTTAACACCGTATTCCAGCTTCTTTCACTTGCTAAAAACAGACCTCATGTTCTCGAGCGTGCTGACAAGCTTCTGTTTATGCCCGACCTTTTCGGTTATATGCTGACAGGTAAAAAGACTACCGAATACTCAATTGCAACAACCTCACAGCTTGTTGACATCAACACAAAGAGCTGGAGCAGCGAGATTTTTGAGAAACTCGGTATTGAGCAGAATATAATGTGCGATATAGTCAAAAGCGGCACCGTGCTTGGTGAGCTTTCCGACTGCGTATGCGAGGAATGCGGACTTGACAAAATCAAGGTAATTTCCGTATGCGGTCACGATACTCAATCAGCAATTACGGCTGTCCCCTGCCCCGATAAGCAGTTTGCATTCATCAGCTCGGGCACATGGTCACTCTTCGGTACTGAGCTTGCAAACCCGATTGTAAACGACAAAGCCTTTGAAATAAACGTAACTAACGAAGGCGGCTACGGCGAGTCAACAGGCTTCCTCAAAAACATTATCGGCCTTTGGCTGATTCAGGAGAGCAGACGTCAGTTTGCCCGTGACGGCAAGCAGTACAGCTATGCTGACCTTGAGCGTGAAGCTCTTGCAGCAAAGCCCTTTGCCTGCTTCATCGACCCGGATGCACCCGAATTTGTACCTCACGGCAATATTCCCGAGCGTATCAGAGAGTACTGCCGAAAGACAAACCAGTACGTACCCGAAACAGTCGGCGAGATTATGCGTTGTATCTACGAAAGTCTTGCAATGAAGTACAGAGAGACCTTTGAAAAGCTGTGCGAATGCACCGAAAGAGATTACGAGGTAATTCACGTAATCGGCGGCGGCACAAAGGACACTCTTCTCTGCCAGCTCACAGCAAATGCTTGCGACAGAGATGTTGTTGCCGGCCCGATTGAAGCAACTGTTCTCGGCAACATCGCAGTACAGCTTCTTGCAAGCGGTGACATTAAGTCTATCGCAGAGGCAAGACAGATTATTGCAGACAGCGAAAACGTTACAAAATACTGCCCGAAGGATACGGCAGACTGGGCTGAGGCCTACGCACGCTATCTCGACGCTACAAAGTAAACAGTACGGATAAACCCGTATTTAATAAACAAATTAATTTATCTACATAAGAAAGGATGAAATCACAATGGCAAAAAACAGATTCATCGGCGATTATCCCGTAATCGGTATTCGCCCCGTTATCGACGGCAGAAGAGGTCCCCTTAAGGTAAGAGAAGGCCTTGAAGACCAGACAATGGGTATGGCAAAGGCTGCAAAGAAGCTCTTTGAAGAAAACCTCAAGTACTCAAACGGCGAGCCCGTTAAGGTTGTTATTGCTGACACAACAATCGGCCGTGTAGCAGAGGCTGCTGCATGTGCAGAAAAGTTTAAGAAAGAGGGCGTTATGATCACTCTTTCTGTTACACCTTGCTGGTGCTACGGCTCAGAGACAATGGATATGGATCCCTCAACAATCAAGGGCGTATGGGGCTTCAACGCTACAGAGCGTCCCGGTGCTGTTTACCTTGCATCTGTTCTTGCTGCACACGCACAGAAGGGTCTGCCCGCATTCGGCATCTACGGCCACGATGTTCAGGAGGCTGACGAGTCCGAGAACATTCCCGCAGACGTTGAGGAGAAGCTTCTCCGCTTTGCTCGCTCCGCTGTTGCAGTTGCAACAATGAAGGGCAAGAGCTATCTCCAGATCGGCTCTATTTGTATGGGTATTGCAGGCTCATCAATCGACCCCAACTTCCTCGAGGAGTACCTTGGCCTTCGTGTCGAGTCTGTTGACGAGGTAGAAATCATCAGAAGAATGACAGAGGGCATCTACAACGAGGAAGAGTTCCAGAAGGCCCTCAAATGGACAAAGGAAAACTGCAAGGAAGGCTTCGACAAGAACCCCGAATTCGTACGCAAGAGCGACGAGCAGAAGGAAAAGGATTGGGAATTCGTTGTTAAGATGATGGTTATCATCAAGGACCTTATGAACGGCAACGCAAACCTTCCTGCAGGCTGTGAAGAAGAGATGGTTGGCCACAACGCTATCGCAGCAGGCTTCCAGGGTCAGAGACAGTGGACAGACTTCTATCCCAACGCTGACTTTGCTGAGGCACTTCTCAACACATCATACGACTGGGAAGGCATCAGAGAGCCTTATATTCTCGCTACAGAGAACGACGTTCTCAACGGTATCTCAATGCTCTTCATGAAGTTGCTTACAAACAGAGCACAGATGTTTGCTGATGTTCGTACATACTGGTCAACAGACGCTGTTAAGAGAGTTACAGATTACGACCTTGAAGGTCACGCAAAAGATGCTGACGGCTTTATTCACCTTATCAACTCAGGTGCTTGCTGCCTTGACGCTTGCGGCGAAGTTAAGGATGAAAACGGCAACGCAGTTATCAAGCCCTGGTATGAGATGACTGAGGCTGATGCAGACGCTTGCAACAAGGCTACAGAGTGGTGCCCTGCTGACAACGGCTACTTCCGCGGTGCAGGTTACTCCTCACGCTTCCTTACAAAGAGCGAGATGCCCGCTACAATGATCCGTCTTAACCTTGTCAAGGGTCTCGGCCCGGTTGTACAGATTGCAGAAGGCTGGACTGTTGCACTTCCCGACGAAGTTTCCGACACAATCTGGAAGAGAACAGACTACACATGGCCCTGCACATGGTTTGCTCCCCGCTGCAACGGCGAAGGCCCGTTCAAGTCAGCTTATGACCTTATGAACAACTGGGGTGCTAACCACGGCGCAATCAGCTACGGCCACATCGGTGCAGATATCATCACACTCTGCTCAATGCTCCGTATCCCCGTTGCTCTCCACAACGTACCGGAAGAAAAAATCTTCCGTCCCGCTTGCTGGGGTGCATTCGGCACAAAGGATCTCGAGGGCGCAGACTTCAGAGCCTGCGAAAACTACGGTCCGCTTTACAAATAAGATATCTTTCTTCTATTGCAAGTCTGCTGAAAAGCAGGCTTGCTTTTTTATGGATAAATAATAACGGTCAGGCGTAGAAGCTCTCGTCTACGGTTTTGTAAATATCTTTTATCTGTTATTTATTCAATATTCTTAATTATCTTGTTCTGTCATCCTGAGTGAAACGAAGGATCTTAAATTTCCTTATAAGGAAGCTGATTAAGATTCTTCGCATTCGCTCAGAATGACAAATAACATTAAATTACATATTTCTATTATGGCAGGCGAACGATATCCGTTCTGCTTACAAATTGCACAAAAATCAGTTTTATGCTTTGTTGATAATGATTAAAACATAGAAATTGAAAATGCTGAAAAAAACTGCTTGAAGACAGCAGAAAAAGGTAATATAATTTGTAACTGTGATAAAAATAATGAGGGGTTAAATAAAAATGAAGGAACTCAGACCTAAGCTTTTTTCGAGTCTTAAAGGCTACTCAAAACAGCAGCTCATCAAAGACCTGACAGCAGGCGTTATTGTTGCAATAATCGCTCTTCCGCTGTCAATTGCACTTGCTCTTGCATCGGGTGTAGGCCCTGAGCAGGGTCTTTACACTGCAATTGTCGCAGGCTTTGTAATATCATTTCTCGGCGGCAGCCGTGTACAGATTGCAGGCCCAACTGCGGCTTTTGCTTCAATTGTTGCAGGTATAGTCGCAAAAAACGGATTTTCGGGTCTTGTGCTTGCAACAGTTATTGCAGGTATACTGCTCATACTTATGGGCTTATTCAAGCTTGGCAGCCTTATCAAGTTTATACCCTACACAATAACAACAGGTTTTACTACCGGTATTGCAATCACAATTGTAATCGGTCAGCTAAAGGATTTCTTCGGTCTTACTTTCACACACTCCCCTATCGAAACAATAGAAAAGGTTGAAGAGGTAATAAAAAGCTTTGCAACCTTTAACTGGCAGGCACTTGTAATCGGTGCCGTTTCACTTGCAATACTCATTATTGTACCAAAATTTCTCAAGAAGATTCCTGCTTCAATTATTGCAATTATCGTATGTGCTGCACTTGTGAAGATATTTGATATGAATGTCAACACAATTGGCGACCTTTACACTATTTCATCCGCCGCACCGAAATTCAGCATTCCCGAGTTTTCGCTCGACACCGTCAAAGCAATTATGCCCGACGCACTTACAATCGCAGTGCTTGCGGCTGTTGAGTCACTTCTTTCCTGCGTTGTTGCAGACGGTATGATAGGCAGCAGACACAACTCCAACATGGAGCTTATTGCTCAGGGTGCAGGTAACATCTGCTCGGCACTTTTCGGCGGCATTCCTGCTACGGGTGCAATCGCACGTACTGCGGCAAACATCAAAAACGGCGGCCGCACACCTATCGCAGGTATGTTACACGCTGTTGTACTGCTTGCTGTGCTGCTCGTGCTTATGCCCTACGCTTCGCTTATTCCTATGCCGACTATTGCGGCAATTCTCTTCATAGTTGCTTACAATATGAGTGAATGGCGCGAATTTGTTGCAATCATCAAACAAAGCCCGAAGAGCGACACACTTATACTGATTGTAACATTTGTGCTTACTGTTGCATTTGACCTTGTTGTGGCAATCTGCGTAGGCATCGTACTTTCAACCGTAATGTTTATGAAGCGTATGTCCGACGTAACGGATGCGTACGGCTGGAAAGAATTTGACGAAAACAATGACAGCGACAGCGTAAAGCTCAAAAAGATTCCCGATGGTGCAATGGTTTATGAAATAACAGGTCCGATATTCTTCGGTGCATCAAACAAAATTGCAAACGTAATCAAAACTTCTGATAAAAAGGTTATTATTATAAGAATGAGAAGCGTACCTGCTATTGACGCAACGGGTATTCACAGCTTTGAGTCAATCATCAAAACCTGCCGCCAGAAAAACATCACTCTGATTATGTCACACGTAAACACTCAGCCGATGAAGGTGCTCAAAAAATCGGGTATGTACAAAGATATAGGCAAAGAAAATATATGCGAAAATATTGACAAAGCACTCGCAAGAGCGGCTGAAATATTGGGATAAAAACTAAGGCTTACAGAGATTTTCTGTAAGCCTTTTTTGGTTCTTATTTGGCAGGAATTAACTGCTTGTACAGTATTTTTACTTGACAAGATAATAAACATATAGTATAATACATATTTATTAAAAGGAAAGCAAATGAAGGAGGAATACAATGAATTGGCAGACATTTCTTGAGGCTACCATAGGTCAGTGGGAGCTTCTCGTGCGTTTGCTGGTGGCCTGCATCTGCGGCTGTGTAATCGGTGTCGAGCGCAGTTTCAGACAAAAGGAAGCGGGTATCAGAACACACGTTATTCTTGCAATGGCTTCTGCACTTATAATGGTCGTATCCAAATACGGATTTTTTGATCTTGCCAGCACAAATATGAATGCAGACGGCTCACGAATTGCATCAAATATTGTTACCGGTATATCATTCCTCGGTGCAGGCGTTATCTTTGTACGCGGTGGCTCTATAAAAGGTCTGACAACTGCGGCAGGTATCTGGGCTACAGCCGGTATCGGTATGGCTCTGGGCGCAGGAATGTATACAATCGGCATTTCTTGTACTGTTGGTATGATAATAATTCAACTCCTGCTTCACAAGTTTATGCCATTCTCAGAAAATATGGAAACTAACATTATTACCATTAAAATCAATGAAGGTTCTCAAGCACTTGAAGAGATTACCGATGAACTTACAAAAGCAGGTATTATGGTAACAGGTATACGTTTCAAAAAGCAGGACAACGGAATTACCAAGGCAGAGCTTACTGTAAGAGCCAAGAAAAAAGCATCTATGAAAGCTGTTCTTGACCTTATAAACTCAAACGAAGCTATTCAGGAATTCACACTTGAATCATAATAAAAAGGATTAGTGAGATAAATCTCACTAATCCTTCTTTTTATATTGAAAGTAATTTTTTAAATGCGGTAATATAGTCTTTCGCTGTATCAGCATCACTGCTTTCGGCAAAAATACGAAGCAGAGGCTCTGTGCCGGAAAAACGGCAGATAACAAAGCTATCATCGGCAAAATAGACCTTGCATCCGTCTTCGTAATTGACTTTCACAATATCTTTACCAAAATCAGGCAGAAGCTTATCTTCATAAACAATCTTCATAATATCAGACTTCTTTTCGGGTGCAAAAGCCATATTGTCCTCGACCATTTCAAAGCGGCCGTATTCAGCAACAAGCTCATCAATAATCTCAGCAGGTGACTTGCCGACAACGCTGACCATCTCGGAGAAAAGCGAAGCGGCATAAACAGAGTCCTTACCGTGGATATGACCTCTTACTGTAAGACCGCCCGAAGATTCACCGCCAAGAACTGCATCAACCTCATCTATTTTAGCAGATATGTACTTAAAGCCTACAGGTACCTCGTAACACTTTTCACCAAAACTTTCGGCAATTCTGTCAAGCATATGGGTTGTTGCAAGGTTACGTACAACAGGACCTTTCCAGCCTTTATATTTAACAAGATAATAGTAAAGCATACAGAGTATTTCATTAGCATCTATATATCTGCCGGTACAGTCGATAATACCGAGTCTGTCACCATCGCCATCCATAGCAATACCAAAATCGTACTCACCTTTAATAACCATATTCTTGAGCAAACCAAGAGTCTGCTCTGTAGGTGCAGGCATTCCGCCGCCGAAATATGCGTCTTTATTAAGATTTATGGTATCAACAGTACAACGTGCCGTATGAAGTATTACCTGCAGAGGATACGTACCCGAGCCGTGCATTGTATCGAAAAGCACGCGGATACCTCTTTCTCTGAGGGCATACATATCAATAAGATCAATAATATCATCAATAAATTTATTGAAAGGATTTTTGAGATATTCGACAGTGCCGTTTGCTACACACTCATCAAAATCGGTATACTCAATATCACCTATTTCCTCAATAAGCTCTTCGAGAAGTGATGTTGTTTCAACATCGGCATCCCTACCTTCGTCGACAAAAAGCTTTATTCCGTTATAACTTGCAGGGTTATGGCTTGCCGTAACCTCAATACCGTAGTGCAGACCTTTATCTTTAACTGTATGCATAACGAGAGGAGTAGGCGCAGAACGGTTGAGAAACCAGACCTTGATACCGCCTGCAGCAAGCACCTCGGCAACCCATTTAGCGGCATCGACCGAAAGGAATCGGCGGTCGTAACCAATAATGATGGGAGTTTCTGTTTTATTTTCTTTGCGCGCAAGTGCCAGAACACCTGCAGCAACACGCCTTATATTACTTTGAGTAAAATCAGCACCAATGACTGCACGCCATCCGCCTGTACCAAATTTTATCATCTGCGGCACCTCCGAATCTTTCTTATTTATTATTTTAGCACACACAAATCAAACTTGTTTACAAATACAGCCGATATATTTATGATTTTGGCTCATTTTAGCTTGAAATAATGAGTATTAATATGTATAATAAACGGTAAGGGACGGTGAAAACGCGATGGATTATATCAGAACTCAGCTTGACGCTCCGCTGAAGATTGACGGAATTTACACCATACACTACTTTGAATACACAAAGGATTTCAGCTATTCGGGCGAATTTCATAATTTTTGGGAAATAGTATACGCCGATAAACAGCGTGTTGTTATCACTGCCGATGCAACGGAGCTGACTCTTGAAGCAGGTCAGCTTTATATTCACTGCCCAAACGAATTTCATAAAATACGCTGTGACGGCACAAGGGCTGCAAACTCGGTTGTAATTTCGTTTGATTGCGACTGTCCCGAGCTTTTTTCAGCAGCAGGTAAAGTAATAAACTGCAACAGCGAAGAAAAACAGCTTCTCGGTATGATAGTATCCGAAGCGGCTGAGGTTTTTTCAAACCCGCTCGGCTCACCGTATACAAACAAAATGGAAAAATCGGCAACGAAAAAATTCGCCGCCGAGCAGATAATAAAAAACTGTATTGAGTTACTGCTTATAAGCCTTATACGAGGTAACATCACAGAAACAAACGCAAGCACAGAAAAGCAGAACAAACTGCTTATGGAAATATGCGACTACCTGAAAGCCAACATTGATAAACCACTTATGTTTGACGATATAAGAAAGCAGTTCAACGTATCGGCTTCGGTAATAAAAAGGCTGTTCAAGTCAACACTCGGATGCGGAATTATGGAGCACTTTCTGCACCTTAAAATTGACCATGCCAAACAGCTTATAAGAGAAAACGAAATGAATTTCACCGAAATATCAGAGTATCTGGCATTCAGCTCACCTCAGTATTTTTCGTCTGCATTCAAACGCATTTCGGGAATGAGCCCGAGAGAATACGAAAACTCTGTAAAACTTAATTTCAGATAAAAAACACCTGTGCAAATTTTCAAAAAATCTGCACAGGTTTATCTTTTTATTCGGCAATATAAGCTTTTACGATCTCACCGATATATACGCGGTGATAGTCGCCGTTGTAGTTGTTTTCTATGCTTTCATCAATAAAGCCTTTGGGGTCGATATCATGGAAAGCAAGCTTTTTGAGCACAAGGTTTACCTTTGCCTGCTCAACACACTCGACGGAATCGAATGTAACGGTTGTGAAGCCTGTAGCCTCGTACTTATTGACATCACGGCCGCTGTTGCGACCGAAATAGGTAAGCTCTTTTTTATATTCGCCACCGAAGAAACTCATTGAAAAAACGTCGGTCTTTTCGAGAAGCTCATAGGTGTAACGCTGAGGACGGATGAAGATATAAACAACGTCCTTACCCCAGATTTCGCCTATACCGCCCCAGCTTACTGTCATAGAGTTTGTAACGCCGTCTGCACTCGCGGTAACGAGTGCCCACTCGTCAGATATCATTTTGACCGCCGACTTATCAATATCGCGGATATTTACTTCTTTGAAAGCCATAATTAACCCTCCGTCAATAATAACTCGTTATAACACTCTACGCTGTCAGGGTGAATACAAGCACCCTTCTGCAGCAGCTCGTTTATGCTGTAGCGTTGAGTGTAGAGCATCGTTTCATCAAGGCTTTTTTCAGCCAATTCGCGCACGATTTCAACATCGTCATACACTCTGTCTGCCGAAATAAAGTCGGCAATATATATCACTTTTTCGAGCAGTGACATACCTGCATGTGCCGTTGTGTGATAACGCACAGCATCGTATATCTCTTTGTCAGTTATATTCAGTTTCAATTTAATATATTCCGCACCGCTCATTGCGTGCCACAGCTTTGCATTGACACGCTCAAGCTCGGTAGGAATAACTCCACCCTCAGCAAAAAGCTCAAAATGCTCACTTACATCGGCTTCTTTTGTTATATCGTGAAGCAGACCTGCAACCAGTGCTTTTTCTTTATCAGCACCGTAACGTTCAGCTAATTCTACAGCACTGTCTGCAACGCAGAGCGAATGATGATAACGGTAATCGGAAAGTCGACTGCGAAGCAGCTCTTTATAGCTTTCAATCATCTGTACAGTCCCCTTTCGTCGATATATGCACGCACTGCAGGGTCAAGCAAACCGTCGGTGCTTTCGCCCGATTTTATAAGCTCACGAATTTCGGTTGAGCTTACTTCAAACGGCATAAGTTCGGAAACGATAAGACGCTTGCCGTCAAAGCACTTCGGCACACCTTGAACCTTGAGCAATGAATTCTCCTCCTGTCTGTCAGCCGCACAAATTGTTACCATATCGAGAATTTCAGATGATTTGTACCAACGGTCAAAGCTGAGAAGCATATCAGAGCCTATAATAAAATACAGCTCATAATCGGGATACAACTCTTTAATCTCACAAAGAGTATCATAGGTATAGCTTTTACCGCCGCGTGCAATTTCAATATCACTTATAAGTGCATCAGGAAACGCGAGCATACACATATTGATTCTGTCATTACTGTCTGCAAGTTCCTTCGCCTCTTTATGAGGTGGCTGAGCCGTAGGAATAACAAGAAGCCTGTCGAGCCCAAGTTTTTCAACAAAATGCTCGGCAAGCCTTGCGTGACCGATATGAGGCGGATTGAATGTACCGCCGAAAATACCAAGTTTACTCATCTTTCTTTTTTGTCTTTAGTTACACGTTTTGTTTTACGTACAAAGTGAACCTTATAGCCCTGCTTCTTTGCTTCTTTTTTGGTTGCGGGACGCTTCTTGGGCTCGCCCGCTTTCTTCTCACCGTGAAGTTCGGGGCTGTAGCGCCAGAGGACGATTACACCACCGATAACCTGAATAACCTCAGCACCCGTCGCAGCTGCAAGCTCATCTGCCGCCTGACGGGGAGTAATAGGTGTAGATTCAAGGAGCACCTTGACCTTTATAAGCTCTCTTGCACGCAGTGCGTCGTCCGTCTGCTTGATAATAGCATCGGACATACCGCCCTTACCAATCTGGAAAAGGGGCTCAAGAGTATTTGCCTGCGAACGGAACGCAGCTCTTTCTTTACCTGTCATTTATTTAACCTCAACTTTAGCCAGTGCTTCAGCAAGTGCTTTGAGTGCATTGCCTCTGTGGCTTATTTTGTCTTTTTCTTCTGCTGTAAGCTCGGCAAAGCTCTTGTCGCCTACCATAAATACGGGGTCGTAGCCGAAACCGCCGTCGCCTTTGGGCTCGTAGCCGATTTTGCCCTCACACTTACCGCTGACGACAATTTCACTGCCGTCGGGATAAGTACAGCAAACAGTACACATAAAGCGTGCCGTACGCTCTTCATCGGGAACATCTTTCATATTCTCAAGAAGCAGTGCTATATTGGCAGGGTCGTTACCGTGGTCGCCAGCATAGCGTGCGGAATAGACACCTGGTGCACCGTCAAGTGCATCGACCATAAGACCTGAATCATCACCGATACAAGGCATACCCGTTTCCTTACATCCGCTCTCACTCTTGAGACGTGCATTCTCCTCAAAAGTAGTGCCTGTCTCCTCAACGTCGGTAAGCTCAACGCCTGCCTGCTCTGCGGTGAGCACCTCGACACCGAGGGGCTCAAGGATGCGGGCAAGCTCGTTGCGCTTTTTCATATTGTGAGTTGCAATAATATACTTCATTTTATTCTTCCTCTTCCGGGTCTTCGGCTACATCAAACAGACCTTCTGCAAATGCTGCAGGGCTGAAAGGCTGAAGGTCATCCATCTGTTCACCGACACCGACAAATTTTACAGGCACATTGAGGTCGTGCTTGATTGCAAGCACAACGCCGCCTCTTGCAGTACCGTCAAGCTTAGTGAGCACGATACCTGTGATTTCGGCAACATTCTTGAATTCTCTTGCCTGATTGACGGCATTCTGACCGGTTGTAGCGTCGAGCACAAGCAAACTCTCACGGTCTGACCAGGGAAGCTCACGGTCAATAACGCGGTAAATCTTTGCAAGCTCATCCATAAGATTCTTTTTGTTGTGAAGTCTGCCTGCGGTATCGATGATAATTATATCGGCATTACGCGCTTTACCTGCATTAATTGTATCAAATACAACAGCCGCAGGGTCAGCACCCTCTTTATGCTTGACGATGTCAACACCTGCTCTGTCAGCCCAGATTTGAAGCTGGTCGATAGCAGCGGCACGGAAGGTATCGGCAGCACCGAGAATAACCTTCTTGCCCTGTGCCTTATACATAGCAGCCATTTTACCAATTGTTGTTGTCTTACCGACACCGTTAACGCCGATAACAAGAACTATAGACGGCATTGTAATCATTTCCATCTGCTCGCCGCCGTCAAGAAGCTCAGCAACAATCTCTTTGATTGCTTTTCTTACCTGCTCACCGTTACGGAGGTTTTCTTTTGCAACCTTTGCGCGAAGTCTGTCTACAATTTCGGTAGCGGTTGTAACACCGACATCACCCATTACGAGAATTTCCTCGAGGTCGTCAAACATCTCATCGGTAATCTCGTTAACACCGTAGAACATATTATCGATAGCGCCTGCCATTGACAGTCTTGTCTTCTGCAGACCTTTACTGATTTTAGAAAAAACACCCATTGTTTATCTCCGAGTAGTTATAGTTTTTATTTCTCCTGAGGCATTACACTGATGCCAAGGTCAGTAAGCTGTACACCGTCAACAGGTGCGGGACACTCTGTCATAGGCTCTGTTGCATTCTGAACCTTCGGGTAAGCGATAACATCACGAAGGCTGTCACAACCAAGCATCTGCATAATAAGTCTGTCAAGACCGATACCCATACCACCGTGAGGCGGTGCACCGAAGCGGAACGCATCAAGCAGATAGCCGAATTTCTCGTGTGCCTGCTCGTCTGTAAGACCGAGGAGTGAGAAAATCTGTGCCTGAAGGTCGGGGTTTGTGATACGGATTGAACCTGAAGAAAGTTCAATACCGTTGAGAACAAGGTCGTATGCCTTTGCGCGTACCTTTGCCTTATCTGTTTCAAGGTAAGGAATACACTCATCAAGCGGAGAAGTGAAGGGATGGTGCATAGCAACAAACTGGCCGAGCTCTTCGTCCCAATCGAAGAACGGGAACTCTGTAATCCAGAGGAAGTTGTACTTATCCTTCGGGATAATATCGAGCTTGCGTGCAACCTCGCCGCGAAGGAGACCGAGAGTTGAGAGAACAAGTGAATTCTTTTTGTCTGCGATGATGAGAACAACGTCACCTGCCTCGGCACCTGCTTTGGCAAGGATTGCCTGCATTTCGTCCTCTGTCATAAACTTTGCAAATGAGGAAGCAACCGTGCCGTCCTCATTGAGTCTTACCCATGCAAGACCCTTTGCACCTGAACCCTTGACAAACTCGGTGAGCTTATCAATCTCTTTACGTGTGAGAGTTGTAACAGCGCCTTTAGCGGTGATACCTCTTACACTGCCGGCCTCTGCTACTGCACCTGAAAATACGCTGAAGCCGCAATCCTTAACGATATCGGTAAGGTCATAAAGCTCCATAGCGTAGCGTGTATCTGGCTTATCGGAGCCGTAACGCTCCATAGCATCTTTATAAGTAAGTCTGACAATCGGAGTTTCGATTTCAACGTCGAGAATCTCTTTGAACAGACGCTTTACATAACCTTCACCGATTGCAAGGACATCGTCCATTTCGACAAAGGACATCTCAAGGTCAATCTGTGTGAACTCGGGCTGTCTGTCGGCACGAAGGTCTTCATCACGGAAGCAACGTGCAATCTGCATATATCTGTCAAAGCCTGCAACCATTGAAAGCTGCTTGTAAAGCTGAGGTGACTGGGGAAGAGCATAGAAGCTGCCCTTGTGGATACGGCTGGGAACGATATAGTCACGTGCACCCTCGGGAGTGGAACGGATGAGGATGGGTGTTTCAATTTCGATAAAGCCGTTCTCATCAAAATAGTCACGTGTTACCTTTGCAATCTTGTGACGGAGAATAATGTTTGACTGAAGGTCGGGACGGCGAAGGTCAAGATAGCGGTGCTTAAGACGTGTAAGTTCAGAAGTCTGGCAGCCTGCTACGATATCGAAGGGCGGTGTTTCACTCTTATTGAGAACACGAAGGTCTGTAACTTCGATTTCGATTTCACCTGTGGGGATTTCTGTATTCTTTGAAGAACGCTCACGCACTACGCCCTTTGCCATAAGGACAAATTCGCTTCTTGCTGTGAAAGCCTTGTCAAAAATCTCTCTGTCTGTATTATCGTCAAATGCGAGCTGTACAATACCTGTACGGTCACGAAGGTCGATAAAGATAAGGGCACCAAGGTCACGCTGACGCTGTACCCAACCTGCAACAACAACCTCCTTGCCTGCATCGGTTACGCGAAGGTCGCCGCAATAATGTGTTCTTTTAAGTCCTGTCATAAAGTCCATTGTATTTTAACTCCTTTGGAATATCTTTCAGAATAAATCGTTTATGTTTACGGCACTGATGTCGATACTGTCGGTTGAAGCGATACCCTGAACAGCCTTTTGTATGAGGTAACTCTGATAGCTGTCTTCAAAGCCGTCAAGCTCCATTTCAACGCTTTCGCCGCCGTCCATATCCTTGAGCGTAACCTTGCCGCTTTCAATTTCACTGTCGCCGATAACAACAGTATTGCGTACACCGAGCTTATTTGCAAACTTCATCTGTGCCTTGACGGAGCGACCTGCAACGTCGTACTGAACGCTGATGCCCTCTTCACGAAGCGAAGAAGCAATTTTAGCCGCCATAAGGTTTGCATTATCGCCCATTGATGCGATATAGAGGTCAGGGCGTTCTTCCTCAGGAAGAGGTGCGTTCTGAGCCTTAATAACCATCATAAGACGCTCAATACCGAGCGCAAAGCCGAGTGACGGAGTCTTTGTACCGCCAAGCTCCTCTGCAAGGCCGTCGTAACGTCCGCCTCCGCAGACAGTGCCCTGGGCACCAATCTGAGTAGAAACAAACTCAAAAACAGTACGTGTATAGTAGTCAAGACCGCGGACAATAGTCGGATTGACAACGTAAGGAATATTCATTGCATCCAGATGCTTTTTAACGGTTTCAAAGTGAGCCGCACAGTCTTCACAGATATAGTCGAGCACCTTGGGTGCATCCTTTGCGATAGCACCGCACTCAGGGCTCTTACAGTCGAGAATACGCATCGGATTTCTGCCGAGTCTGTCGAGGCAGGTGCCGCAAAGTGCATCTTTATGTGATTCAAAGTACTCGTGAAGTGCTGCGTGATAATTTTTACGGCATTCGGGACAGCCAATTGAATTGATTTCAAGCTGAAGGCCCTCGATACCGAGGAAAGAGAAAATCTCGTGTGCAAGTGAAATAAGCTCAGCATCTGCTGCAGGTGCCGCAGTACCAAGACACTCAACACCGAACTGATGGAACTCACGCAGTCTGCCTGCCTGGGGCTTCTCGTAACGGTAGCAGGATGTAAGATAGCTTACCTTCTGAGGAAGAGGCTCATTGAAAAGGCCATGCTCAAGGAAAGCACGCATAGCACCTGCAGTGCCCTCGGGACGAAGAGTAATAGAGCGGCCGCCCTTATCGTCGAAGGTATACATCTCTTTCTGAACAACGTCGGTTGTGTCGCCTACACCGCGGCTGAAAAGCTCAGTATGTTCAAACACAGGCGTACGGATTTCTTTATATCCGAATTTGGATGCTATATCAAGCATAGACTGCTCTACATAGCGGTTTTTATAGCTGTCTGCAGGCAGAAGATCCTGCGTGCCTTTGATAGCTTTGGTCACTAATGCCATTTTGTAGTATCCTTTCGCAAATGAATAAAATATGACTGCAGGGCGGACAAGATAATTTGTCCGCCCCGTTAATTATTTCTTCGGGTTTACAATATCGCGCCAATCAAGGTCGCCGCGCTCAAGGCTGTGGATAATAGCCTCCGCAGTAGCAATATTGGTCGCAACGGGAATATTGTGCACATCGCAAAGACGAAGGAGAGTTGCCTCATTCGGCTCACCCGGCTTGGGATTAAGCGGATCACGGAAAAGAAGAAGCAAGTCAATTTCGTTACACGCTATACGAGCAGAAATCTGCTGATCGCCGCCTTGCGAGCCGCCGAGGAAGCACTGAATCTTAAGACCTGTTGCTTCGCTGACGAGCTTACCGGTTGTGCCGGTTGCACATAAAGTGTGTCTGCTGAGAATGCCGCAATACGCAATACAAAACTGCGTCATAAGCTCTTTTTTGGCATCGTGTGCAATTAAAGCAATATTCATAACTATCTTTCCTTTCCGAGAAACTTTTTGCAAAGTCCCCTCTATCCAATTAATCATTCTAACAAAAAAATTAATACAAGTCAAATATTTTTTATTAAATATTTAATCAAGTTTTAATGGTATACGCTTACCGTCAAGTCTGCCTGCAATTCGTGCAAATGCTTTGGCAGCATTGCTGCGCTCGGGCAGAGGTTTGCCGCGGCTGAGATTGAACGAAATCGCACTGTCCTGCTCGACTATTCCAAGCAAACGAAGACGTGTATAATCGATAACATCATCAATATTGAGAAGTCTGTGTCTGAGTGTAGCCTTCACATCAAAACGGTTGATTATCAGTCTGCTCTGCTCGATTCCGAGAGCGGCAAGATTATCCGCCGCAATAGCACCGTTACGAACACAAACCTCATCGGGTGTGGCAACGATTATTGCCGAATCTGCCGCAGCGGCTGAAAGCTTGAAGCCCATACCGACACCTGCAGGTGAATCAAACAGCATATAATCGAAACGGTCTTCATACTCTGCTGCGAGTTTCTGCATAGCCTCAGCGGTATACTCATGCTCAAAATCCTTAGGTGCACAAAGCAGCATCGGTCCGTATGCGGTAGGAGTAAGCGCATTATCCGCAGAACATCTGCCGGTAACAACATCACCCCAATTAAACAGCATATTCTCACCTGCACCAAGCATAATATCAAGACTGCGCAAACCGATATCACAGTCAATTACCAGCACATTGTGCCCTGCACGCTGAAGTGCACACGCAAGGCCAGCCGAAATTGAAGACTTACCTACGCCGCCCTTACCTGATGCAATAACAATTTTATTTGCCATAGTATTGCTCCTTAGTAATACAGTTAATCAGTCGATATCTTCAAGGTCAAACATACATATTCCGTTATCCTTCAGAATTTCAGCAGCAGCCTCATTATCGGTTACACGGAAAATCATATAAGCCGTATCCTGCTTTCTCGCAGTGAAAGCATAGGTGTACTCGATATTGACACCTTTGTCATTAAGCAGGTGAAGCACCTTGTTAAGGCCGCCCGGAATATCGGGAATTTCAACAGCGATAACCGGAGTAATAGAGAAAATATAGCCTGCTTCTTTGAGGACACAAGCAGTTTTGTAAGAATCGTCTGTAATAACTCTTACAATGCCGAAATCCTCTGTTTCAGCAAGTGATAAAGCACGCATATCAATACCGTGCTGTGTAAGAACATCGGTAAACTTTGCAAGCTGACCTGGTTTATTTTCAACAAAAGCTGAAATCTGTTTTATTGACATAACTAATACCCTCCTTAATAAAGGTTACGTTTGTCTATAATTCGTACTGCCTTGCCCTCACTTCTTGCAATTGACTTGGGCTCAACAAGGCGGACCTTTGCATAAATGCCGAGCATTATCTTGAGAGCTTCAACAAGCTCTTTCTCTCTTGAAGAGATTTCACGAAGTGAATCAGAGAACATTTCGGGGGTCATTTCAACATTGACCTCGAGAATATCGCTGTGCTTCTCACGGCTGACAATAATCTGATAGTTTGCGGGATAGCCCTTATTGAGAAGCACCGTTTCAATCTGTGACGGGAATACGTTGACACCCTTTACGATAAGCATATCGTCACTTCTGCCCATAGGCTTACTCATTCTGAGGAAAGTTCTTCCACACTCACAAGGCTCTGCATTGAGCACGCAGATATCCTTCGTACGGTAACGGAGCATCGGGAAACCCTGCTTAGTGATGCATGTAAATACAAGCTCGCCTTTTTCACCGTAAGGAAGCACTTCACCGGTTTTCGGGTTGATGATTTCGGCAATAAAATGGTCTTCATTGATGTGCATACCGTGCTGTGCAAGGCACTCGTAGGCAACACCGGGACCGGTAATTTCTGTCAGGCCGTATATATCAAGTGCTTTGATACCGAGTGTATTCTCAATATCGTGGCGCATCTCTTCAGTCCATGCCTCAGCACCGAAGATACCTGCCTTAAGCTTAATTTTATCTCTAAGGCCTCTTTCGGTAATTGTTTCGGCAAGGTATGATGCGTAAGACGGTGTGCAGCAGAGAATTGTTGTACCGAGGTCGCACATAAACTCAATCTGTCTGTCGGTATTGCCTGAGGACATCGGGATAGTGAGACAGCCTACCTTGTGAGAGCCGCCGTTGAGACCGAATCCGCCTGTAAAGAGGCCGTATCCGTAAGCAACCTGAACAATATCGGACTTATCTGCACCTGCTGCAACAAGAGCACGTGCGCAGCACTGATCCCAAAGGTCGATATCACTCTGGGTATAGAAAGCAACTACACGTTTACCCGTTGTGCCGCTGGTAGAGTGAATACGCACACAATCTTCAAGCGGAGCACCGAGCAAACCGAAAGGATATGCCTCACGAAGGTCATCCTTGGTAATAAACGGAAGCTTATAGAGATCGTCTGCACTCTGTATATCACCGGGCTCAACGCCCTTATCTATCATAAGATTTCTGTAGTACGGAACGTTTTCATAAACGCGCTTTACCTGAGCAACAAGCCTTTCGGACTGCCAAGCTCTGATTTGCTCACGTGAAGCACACTCAGCCTCAGGCTGAAAATAACGTTTTTCCATTAATTGGTCTTCCTTCCGAATAGTATATCAGTATTATAATATCAAATTAAATAATCAATGTAAATAGTAAATTAAAATAAAATCAGGGCTTAAGCAGATATTTATCACTCATCTGCTTAAGCCTTGATAAATGCACATTCTCAAGTTGTGTGTCAAGTATATTATCTTTACAAAAATCAGATTATTTTTTCTCTGCAAAATCCGATTAAACCTTGATATATCACGATTTCTTGTTGCATTAATCTGAATTTGTAAAGTTCATTTACATTACACAGTTTCAGGGCATTTCCAATCAAAAATAAGTTCCGGCTGCTTGAAAGGTATACGTGAATAGTTGTCATACAATTCTTTACCGTCTCTGAAGTGCTCAATTACATTTGTAAGCATCTCGACATCTTCGATTCTGTGAAAATGTGTGCCGTTGCGGAAATACCACAGCAGCTTATCTTCTGCACCAAGGAATTTATACACCTCTTTTGCTGCCATAGTAGTGTGCCACGAGCCTATGGGATTGCCCCAGATATCACTTGCAGCCTCCGAAACAAAAAGCACACGCGGAGCAATCATAGCCTTTAAAAAATGGCAGTCAAACGGCAATTCGTCTACACGTTCTGCGTAATCACCAAGGTCAGGACCGAACCAGAACGGGAAATTATGCCAGATGTCACGAAGCTCCTCGCAACGCCTTTCTTCACCGTTTTCGGTTACAGCTTCCATAACAACACGGTAGCAGGAACACGAGCCTGCACAGGTTTCGTTAGGGTTAACTATTGCTGCACGCTCGTCAAGTGCACCTGCAAGTGCTGCAGTTTTTCCGCCACGGGAGTGGCCGGTAAATGTGATGCAATTCATATCGGCATAACCGAGAATCTCGAGTGCATCAACGCATCGTGAATATCCCCACGCCCAAGCACCGAGTGCACCGAAGGTATATTCGGGATATGTTTTGTAGAGCTGACCCTTTCCCCTGCCCTCGTGCTGAACATCATTCGCAAGCTCGGTACGGTTGAACAGCACAAGAGCTATTCCCTTATCGTTAAAAGTGCTTATGAACTCCTTATTAAAGGGATAGTTAAAACAGAGGTCGCCGTCAATTACAACCGGGCGTTTTTCGCCTTCCTTTGCACCTTTTATGTACATAGTAAACGTTACGGGCTTCTCTCTCGTACCGGTTGTGACGCGGTAGCTTTCATTTTCGCCGCCCCAACCGCTGAGTTTCTCAAGCTCAAGGAATTCGGGCTCAGGAGGCATTGTACCGTACTGAAGCTCGATAACATCTTTAAACATCTCTTTGCGGCGTCTTGCCCAATCTTCGCGGGTTTTGACATAACTGCCGTCATCAAACTTAAACGGATCCGGCAATTTACCGAGCACCTCGTGCTTGGTAACCTTTATTGTATCTTCGTTTACATAACTTCTCATTTGAAACAGCTCCTTAATGTACCAACATAAAAATTTCATACAAAGCACAGCTTCACACATATAATACCATATCTCAGCATTAATGTAAAACTTTTTATTCACGGGTGAATTTTATGTCGGAATTTGTTTCTGGTATTCAACAGCTTTGCTGGAATCCGCTGACCCTTTGCGCATTTATGGGTACAGGCTTATATTTCAGCTTTAAAACAGATTTTTTTCAGTTACGGCACCCTTTACTTATATTTCGTTCAACCTTCGGAAATGTCGGTAAAAACAAAACACACGACGGCATTTCACCGCTTGCAGCATTGTCATCATCACTTGCCGCTTGTATGGGCACGGGCAACATAATAGGTGTTGCGGCAGCACTTAATGCAGGCGGGCCCGGTGCTGTATTCTGGATGATTATATCCGCAATACTCGGCGAAATGACCTGCTGTGCAGAAAATATACTCGGCATTGAATACAGAGTAAAAAACGAGCAAAACGAATGGCTCGGCGGCTCGATGACATACATTGAAAAAGCATTCTCAAGCCGTAAACCCGCCTGCATTTTTTCGGTATTCTGCATTGCTGCATCACTCGGAATGGGTAATATGACACAGTCCAACGCAATAGCCTCGGCACTGTGCACTGACGAGAAAGTTGCACCGCTTGCAGTGGGGATCGGACTTGCGGCAATTACAGGGATGATAATTTTCGGCGGGGTAAAACGGATTGCATCAATAACCGAAAAAATAATCCCTTTTGCTTCTGCTGTGTTTATTTTTGCTTTACTTGCCGTGATAATAAAAAACTGCAGAAACATTCCGCAGAGTATCGGTATGATATTCAAAGGTGCTTTCGGGCTCGATTCTATGCTTGCAGGCAGTATGGGTTACAGCATTTCAAAAGCAATGAGAACAGGTATTGCAAGAGGTGTATTTTCAAACGAAGCAGGTCTCGGATCCTCACCTATCGTACACTCTGCCGCAGACGTAAGAGACAGCGCAACACAGGGAATGTGGGGAATAACGGAGGTATTTACCGACACGGTGCTTATGTGCACGCTGACTGCACTTGCACTGCTTACAAGCGGAGCGTGGAGTACCGAAACCCCGCTCTCACCGACGCAAATGAACACAGCCGCATTCGGCACGGTAGTGGGCGGATTTTCGTCGGAATTCGTGTCCGCTTCGCTGTGCATATTCGCATTTGCAACAGTAATCGGTTGGGCTTACTATGGTGAAAAAGCGACAGAATATGCATTTGGCGAAAAGGCTGTGACAAAGTACCGTGTGATATATCTTATATGCGTTACTGCAGGTGCCGTAGCAAAGCTTGAAACGGTATGGGCACTGTCGGATATATTCAACGCACTTATGGCAATGCCAAACCTTGCCGCACTGATAATTTTGAGAAAAAAAGCGGTACAGCCGATAAACGACTGCACCGCAAAAACTTATAAACTTTAGATATTGTCTTTACCGTATTTCTTTGCAGTGATTGCCTTCATTACAAAGAGGAAACCGACTGTAAGAACAATACCTACGGGAAGAACGATAAATGCATTGGGAACAAAGCCCGATACGATATACATTACAAATGAGATAGCTGCAACGGAAATCGCATAGGGAAGCTGAGTTGAAACGTGGTTGAGGTGATTACACTGACCGCCTGCTGATGACATGATAGTTGTATCGGAAATCGGTGAGCAGTGGTCGCCGCAGACAGAACCTGCAAGGCAGGCTGACATAGCAACGAGTTGGAGGGGACTGCCTGCTTCGAAGATGATTGTAACGATCGGGATAAGGATACCGAATGTACCCCATGAAGTACCTGTTGCAAAGGAGATAAAGCAGGCAACAAGGAAGATGATTGCGGGAAGGAAGTTTGCAAATGCGCTTGCACCACCCATTACTTCATTAACGAAGGGCTGTGCACCGAGAACAGCTGTCATATTCTTAAGGGATGTTGCAAAGGTGAGAATGAGAATTGCAGGAACCATTGCGATGAAGCCCTTGGGAATGCACTCCATAGCCTCTTTGACTGTAACAACCTTGCGAAGAGCAAGATAAGCGATTGTGATAACGAGAGCAATGATACTGCCCCAGGGAAGACCAACTGTAGCATCTGTGTTACCGAAAGCATCGATAAAGTTCAGACCGTCAAAAATACCGCCGACGTAAAGGAGAGCGAATATGCAGATTGCAATAAGAACGAGAACGGGAAGAACAAGGTCGATAACCTTACCCTTGGGATTGTACGAATCCTGAACGGCCTCTGCCTTCTCGCCGCTTGTGTAAAGGTCGCCTTTCTTCTTTGCATTAATCTCGTGAATTCTCATCGGACCGTAATCAAACTTCATAAGTGTAATTACAACGATAAAAACGAGAGTGAGAAGTGAATAGAAGTTGAAGGGAATAGCCTTGATAAAGAGTGACAGACCCTGACCCTCTTCAGCATAGGAAGCAACTGCTGCAGCCCATGAAGAAATGGGAGCAATCATACAGATGGGAGCTGCGGTAGCATCGATAAGGTAAGCGAGTTTTGCTCTGGATACTTTCTGACTGTCGGTAACAGGACGCATAACTGAGCCGACTGTAAGGCAGTTGAAATAGTCATCGATGAAAATAAGCACACCGAGAACGAAGGTAGCAAGCATTGCACCTGTGCGGCTCTTGATGTGTGTTTCTGCCCATCTGCCAAACGCTGCCGAAGCACCGGACTTATTAATAAGGGCAACAAGAACACCGAGAACAACAAGGAATACAAAGATACCTGCTGTACCCGAAACGGCGGAAATGAGGCCGTCGTTTGTGAGGATATCCATTGTACCGGTAAAGCTGAAATCGGCACTGAGAATTGCACCGGCAAGGATACCGATGAAAAGTGAGCTGTAAACCTCTTTGGTAATCAGCGCAAGACCGATAGCAATAACGGGAGGTACGAGGGCCCACCATGAAGCACGGACATTACCTTCGCCGCCGCAGGTTTCACAAGCTACTTCTTCAACCAGACCTGCACCGCCGCAATCGACACACGGAGCAGTAGCAAGTGCACCGTCTGAAACAAATGCGAAAGCAAGCAGGCCGACTATTGCTACTGCAACAACAGCCAGAAGAATTTTTCTTGACTTTGACATTATAGTCACTCCTAAAATTTTAATAACAAAAAAACGACACGGCGAGCACAAATACCAGCCGTGTCGTTTTAATGACAAAATGATATGATAGCACTCCACAAGATTTGTGACAGTCCGTAGGATATTGTCCTTACGGCCCAGCGAAAAAGCCGTAACGCGGGAAAAGACTTTTTCACTTCGGCAGCTTACCCTTTCGCTTTGCAAAAACCCGATTAACCAAAGCAAAGCTACTGATGAAAGCCGCAACCTCTATCTGTATTTAATTTAAAGAAAATATATCACACAAAAACTATGCTGTCAACAAAATTCGGCAAAATCAGAACATAATTTCGTTTACACCGCACTTAAGCTGATGCTCACCGTCGGGAAGATATGCTGTAGCTGTGCTTCCCTCAGGCACTGTGAAGATATAAACAGTCTTGCCGTCTGCCTTCTTCCACTCGCTTGCAACCGTACCCATACGTGTATCTACGCTTGCCTTGACCCAATCGAGTCTGCTGTCTGTAACGGGCTTAAAGATGATATTCTTATATGCAGGATTATTTTCATCAACGTTGATACCTGCCATATCGCCATACATCCAGTCTGCAACAGCACCGTAGGCATAGTGATTGAACGAGTTCATATCAGTGCTCCACATTGAGCCGTCCTCACGAAGGCTGTCCCAATGCTCCCAAACGGTAGTAGCACCCATCTTGACGGAGAAGAGCCACGACGGATACTCCTCACGGAGAATAAGACTGTAGGCTGTTTCGGCATAGCCATTGTCGGTAAGAGCATGAAGCAGATAAGGCGTACCTACAAAGCCTGTTTTGAGGTGGCCGCACTCGGTTACAAGCTCATTGAGCTGAGCTGCTGTTTCTGCGATATTGTCGCTGATACCAAAATGAACTGCCAGCACACAGGCTGTCTGTGTAGTATATTCAGGCTTGATTCTGCCGTCTGACATAAACTCATGTCTGAAAGCAAGAATTGAAGCCTCGCGCTTTGCCTCCTGCTCTGCCATATCTTCACCGCAAAGCTTCATAGCCTTGATAAGGATATTGCTTGAGTAAATATAGTAAGCGGTTGCGATAAGTTCTTTATTTGTACCGATATCGCACTTACCGACGTCACTTGCATCAAGATTGAGCCAATCGCCGAAGTGCCAGCTTTGACACCAGATACCGTTACGGCTGTGCTCCTCAATAAACTCGATATAACTCTTCATAGAATCGAGAGAGGTTTCAATAAGCTCTTTATTGCCGTAGGAGAGATAAATCTGCCACGGACAAACGGTTGCAGCATCTGCCCAGGCTGCGGATGTATTATCGTCACAGCCAAATACATCGGGAATAACGTGCGGCACTGCACCCCAATCACGCTGATCTGCACGAAGATCGGCAAGCCACTTGAGGAAAAAGCGCTCGACATCAAAGTTGTAAGCGGCAGCTTTTATAAACACCTGGGCATCACCCGTCCAGCCGAGACGTTCGTCACGCTGAGGACAATCGGTCGGAATATCGAGGTAGTTACCCTTCTGACCCCAGATAATATTTGAGTAAAGCTTATTGAGTCTTGCATCCGAGCACTCAAAATGGCCCGTACGCTTTATATCGGAATGAACAACAATTGCTGTGAAATTCTCTTTCTTTATCTCATCACTCCAGCCTGTAAGGCGGATATAGCGGAAGCCGAAGAAGGTATGGTCGGGCTTATGTATATGCTCCTCACCGTCACATACAAACTCTGCCTTAGCCTTTGCACTGCGAAGATTGTCACGGTAGAAGTTGCCTTGGGCATCAAGCACCTCACCGTGCTCTATAGTAACGGTTTCGCCCTTATTACCCTTGACCTTAAACTCAACATAGCCTGTCATATTCTGACCGAAATCAATAACGGTCTCACCCTTGGGTGTGATAATAATCTCTTTTGCTTCAAGTCTTTCCTGTTCGATGATTTTTTCACCGTCACGGTCAATAAGATTCTTTTTGCCGACATTCAACGGTACAACTATCGCATTCATCGGATTCGGGTCAACATAACCGGGGTCGTACTTATAGCCGTTATAGAGGTCGGAATAAACATTCTTGCCAAACTCAGTCATCCACGATTCATCGGTAACTATAACCTCACTTGTACCGTCGGCATAATCGAGAGTTAGAGCACAAAGAAGTGCTGTTTCACGCACGCCGAGAAAATACTCGGCGCCTCTTTCGTTAGAGGTATGGTTTCTGCCCTTCCAGCCGGGGCCAACACCGACAGCTATTGTATTGCTCTGCTTAATCATATCCGTAACATTGTAGGTCTCAACCTGAAGGCGTCTTGAATAAGCAGTCCAGCCCGGTGTCATAACCTGATCGCCTACACGCTTACCGTTGATGCGTGCAACATAAACACCGTGAGAGGTTATTTCAAGGCTTGCACTGACAAGCCCTTCCTTAGCCTCAAAGCCCTTTGAGTAAGCTATTTCACATTCCTTTGAAATCTTAGGGCTTTTTATCCATTCTGCTTTTGAAATATTTTTCATAAGGGGTTACCTCCTTTATTCTTCGTATTCTGCGATTTTAAGCTGAATATTCTCCCAATCCTCATAAAGCTGCTCAAGTGAACTGTTCAGCTCATCGAGTTTTGCCGTAAGCTCAATTATTTTCTCATAGTCTGCCGAGTTTTCGGGATTTTCAATTTCAGCCTGAGTTTCGGCTATGAGATTTTCTGTTTTTTCTATATTTTCTTCACAACGTTTGAAAGCTGTGTTAAGTTTTCTTTTTTCGCTCTCTCTTTCTTTGCGAAGCTTGTAGTTATCTACCTTCGGTGCCTTCTCTTTCTGAACCGTAACCTCGGCTTTGAGCTTTTCAAGGCGTGCAAGGTACTCATCGTAATCGTTACCGAATTCCTCTATACCATTTTGTCCCAGACGAAGAATTCTGGTAGAAAGCTTATTAATAAAGTAACGGTCGTGCGATACGATAAGCATTGTGCCATCGTAGCCTAAAAGTGCATCTTCAAGAGCTTCTCTTGAAGTTATGTCGAGGTGGTTTGTCGGCTCATCGAGCAGAAGCAGATTGTAGCCGCCAAGCATAAGCTTTAGCAGAGCCACTCTCGCCTTTTCACCGCCGCTCAGGTCACCTACACGGGCAAATACGGCATCCCCTCTGAAAAGGAAAGCGGCAAGTGCCGACCTTACTTCGGTCTGCGTAAGCTTGCGATAACGGTCCCACACTTCGTCGAGTACGGTTTTGTTTTCATCAAGTCCGCTGAGTGTCTGGTCAAAATAGCCGACCCTCACGTTTTCACCGAATTTGCGTATGCCCGCCTGTGGGATATACTCGCCCATAAGCACACGAAGGAATGTTGTTTTACCGCAGCCGTTTGCACCGAGCAGGAATGCACGCTCACCTTTTTTTATCAGCAGGTCTGCATCTTTGAAAAGCGGCTCACCGCCAAAACCCTTTGTGAGCCCCTGGCATATAAGCACATCGTTACCCGTTTCAACAAGCGTTCTGAAATTGAATTTAAGCGTCGCTTCGTCTGCTTCAGGCTTTTCAAGTCCATCCATAAGTCGGTCAATTGACTTCTGTTTGTGCTCCGCTGTGCGGATATTGCGTTCACGGTTCCAACGGCGTTGCTGTTCAATCATCTTTTCGATACGGTGAACCTCATCCATCGTATTGTCATAATGACGCTGTGCAATCTCCTTGTCTTTTTCCTTCTGCTTTATAAACTCGGTATATCCACCCTTGTAGATACGCATTTTTCTATGTTCAATTTCCATAGTGCGTGTTGTGACACGGTCAAGAAAATAACGGTCGTGCGAAATTATAAGTGCCGCACCCTTATAGTCGGCAAGAAATGCCTCAAGCCACTCCACACTCTCAATATCGAGGTGATTTGTAGGCTCGTCCAGCAGCAGTAAATCGGGGTCTGACAGCAGCAGTTTACCCAAGCTCAGCTTTGAGCGCTGACCGCCGCTGAGCTTATCGCAGGTTAGCGAATGCATCTCTGCCGCAAAGCCGAGACCGACAAGTGTAGAGCGAGCACGACTACGACAGGTAAGCCCTCCCTCACGCTCAAACTCCTCAGTAAGGCGAAGCTGCTCCTCTATAACAGAATCAATAGCGGCACCTGCATCAATCATATTGCTCAGCTGCTCGATACGCTTTTCTTTCTCGATAAGCGGTTCAAACACAGTCATTATCTCGTCATAAACGCTTCTGTGCGAATTGCGGCAGGCGTGCTGCTCCATATACCCGACAACAGTGTTTTTACCCGGATGAATTTCACCCGAAGTCGGACTTTCACTGCCGAGAATAAGGCGGAACAAAGTTGTCTTACCCGTGCCGTTGGCACCGATAAGACCCACCCTGTCGCCGGTATTAATCTCAAATGAAACACCGTCAAAAAGAGTTCTGTCACCAAAGGACATGTTCAGATTTTGTGCGGAAAGAACTGCCATTGATATTCTCCGGAAAATAAGTAATTTTTCAAAAAATGAATTGATTTATCAATTCAAATCACGTTGCAAAGCAACAAATCATGGCGGTACGCCAAATCATGCACAGCAAATCATTAATAGGTTTTTATGATTTACCTTACGGCATGATTTGATTTTTTCAAAATCATGATTTGCAAAATAAATTTTGCGTGATTTGCGTTTTACAAACGCATTAAAACTGCATTAAACTCTGCTTTCAAGTACCGTAAGTGTACCGTTTACAGTATAGTCACCTGCAGAAGCGGGAATGAACACACCCTCGCCCTTTGTAATATCGAGTTTGATATCGCCGCAGGAGATTGTACCGCTACCGTCAAGCACCATAATATGTACAAATGAATTCTCATCTGCTGTACCTGTGTAACCACTTGTTACCTCAACCTTATTTACACTAAAAAGCTCAAAGATGACAAGCTCGGATTTTGTTGCACCGTCAAGCTGCTCTGTTTTGGTAAGAGTGGGTATTGACGGGCAGGGAGGCTCGCACTTTGTGACGTCGAGTGTTTCCTTAATATGAAGCGGTCTCGGACCGTTGCACTTTGCATCAAAGCGGTTGTAATCGTATGCTCTGAAGGTTACGTTTGAATTCTGCTGTACCTCTGCAAGAAGTATACCCTTGCAGATAGCGTGAAGCGTGCCTGCTTCAATAAGGAAGAAATCACCCTTTTTTACTTCAATATAATTTACAACGTCATCAATTCTGTTTTCTTCAATAGCCTTTGCAAAATCCTCGGTAGAAATCTTATTCTTAAAGCCGTATATAATGCGTGCACCGGGCTCGCAATCCATAATATACCAGCATTCGGTCTTGCCGTAGCCGCCGTTGTACTGTGCGGCATACTCATCATCGGGATGCACCTGCACGGAAAGGTCGTCTGCCGCATCGATAAATTTGATAAGGATAGGGAAATACTCAAAGCTCTGTGAATTTTTGCCGAGAATTTCTTTACCGCAGACGCTTATAACCTCTGTAAGAGTCTTGCCTGCATACTCGCCGTCGGCAACGGTGCTCTCAAAACCGTCGAAGCAAGAAAGCATCCAAGCTTCGGCACAGTTTTCAAGATCAGTCTTAATGCCGTAGTTTTCAATAAGCTTTCTGCCGCCCCAAATTGTGCGTACAGAAAAAGGTATGAGTTTTGTCATATACATAATAAAAATCCCCTTTGAGGTATATTTTTTTGCATATCTGTCCATCATTTTATCATAAGATTTAGTATGAAACGGAGGACAGAAAATGGAAACAATAACACAGTTGATTATGAAAAAGAAAAACGCTAACGAAGATGACGAGCAGTTAATCAGCGAAATCAGGCGCTTAAGCGACGCACTGACACTTGCTTACGAAAGATTTGAACTGCAGAGCGACAATGACCTTGTTGAAGCTACGATATATGAAATTGAAGCGCTCAAGGCACGCTACCGCTATATGCTTGCACTTGCCAAGCAAAGAAATCTTAAATCAAACGAAACGAGGTTTCAGGATTATGGGAATTAACACTGTACCTTTTCTGTTTGCAGGACTTTGCATAATAACGCTGATTATAACAATGCTCAAGAGAAAATGTCTGATAAAGGGTATAGTATCAAGTGCAGTACAGGGTGTTGCCGCACTTTATGCCGTAAACCTTGTCGGGCTTGTTACCGGCACGCACATCGCCGTCAACTGGCTCACTCTCGGCACAGTTGCAGTGCTCGGCTCACCCGGAGCGGCACTTATACTCACCGTACAGACAATTTTTAATACATAACAGTGCACTCGAGCTTTTCACCTGCATTTACGCAAAGCTCAAACAAACCGTCAACAGCTTTATATTCTTTGCCGCCACAGGAAACTGTTGCGGCATCTTTAATTTCAACCTTAATACACTTATCCTCGGCAGAAACAAGACTGAAAGACTCTGCTTTACCGCCGCTGAATTTAGCTGAAACCTCAACATTGCCCCTTGCCTTAAGACCGCTGAATGAGCCTGAAAGTGCCTTGCTTGTTGCAGGAAGAAGTGAAATGAAGCCCTCGTGGCTTTGCATAAGCATTTCGCCTATACCTGCCGCACCGCCGAAGTTACCGTCAATCTGGAAAGGCGGATGAGTATCGTAAAGATTGGGCAGAGTTGAGCGTGTGAAAAGGAGTCTGATATGGTTGTAAGTCTCTTCACCGTCACGAAGACGCGCAAAGAGGTTTATAAGCCAAGCTCTGCTCCAGCCTGTATGACCACCGCCGTTGGCAAGTCTGCGGTCGATAGTAACGCGGATTGCGTTATAAAGGTCCGGAGTAGCACGAGTAATAAGGTCTGCGGGATAAAGACCGAAAGCGTGAGAAATATGTCTGTGACCCGGCTCAGCCTCTTCATAATCTTCAAGCCACTCCATAAGCTGACCGTGCTTACCGACCTGAATTGCAGGCATCTTACCGAGTGCCTCAACAGCCTTTGCCGCTGTTTCACTGTCGATACCAAGGAGTTTTTCTGTTTCAATATAGAATTTAAGCAGACCGCTTACAATTTCGACATCCATTGTCGGAGACATACACATACATACGGGCTTACCGTCAGCACCGATATAATCATTTTCGGGTGAAGCAGAGGGACCTGTAAGAAATCTGCCCTTATCATCCTCTACCATATAATCAAGGAAGAATTCAACGCAGGCTTTGATATAATCATAAGCTGTGTCCTTAAGATAAGCAAGGTCGTTTGTATAAAGGTAGTGCTCCCACATATGGAATGCAAGCCACGCACCGCCCATAGGCCAGAGACCCCACACACCGTCAGCAGGTGCGTTGAAGCCGTAAATATCGCTCAGGTGATGTGTAACAGTACCCTTACAGCCGTAATAATCCTCTGCAGCCTTTCTGCCGCCGACAAGAAGATTTGTATTCATATAGTCAAACAGAGCGTCTGTACACTCGGAGATATTAGCCTGCTCGGCCTGCCAGTAATTCATCTGCAGGTTGATGTTTGTATGGTAGTCGGCATTCCAGGGGTTCTGCATACGCTCACCCCATACACCCTGCAGGTTTGCAGGAAGAGTACCGGGACGGCTGGAGCTTACAAGCAGATACTTACCAAACTGCCAGTAGAGTGACATCAGACCGAAGTCGTCTGCCTTTTTATCTTTTTTAAGCCTTTCAAGTCTTTCACTTACAGGCATAGACTCAAACTCTTCATCACCGTCAAAGCTGATATCGGAGCGGCACATAATCTCAGAAAAGCTCTCGATATGTGCTTTTTTCATATCATCATAATCTGAAGCGGTTGCAATTCTTTCCTTGCAAACGTCAATGTAATTCTCAGCTATATTATCGGTAACAATACTGATATATACAACTGCACTCTTTGCATTCTCAACACGGAACTTGCCGTCATCACAATTAAGAGAACCGTCGGTAACAACGCGGATACCTACGCAGAAAAAGTGAGTGCCGCTTGCGGTGCCGCAACGGACAATAAGCGTATCATCCTCTGCCATATAACTCTTGATAAACTCACGCTCAAAGCCGAGAGTAAAGCTGCTCTCGGCCGAAAAGCTGAACTTTGCGGCAAGGAGCTTTTCTTCGTAAGAAGCAAAGCACTCCTCAACTGTTTCAACACCTTTTTTGTTGTATTTTACGGTTGCGATACCTGTGTTAAGGCAGAGATCACGGCTGTAATCCTTTGCCTTTGCCTTATTATCAAAATCTATATTGATTTTTCCTGCAACCTCAAAGGATGAAATTATGTTAAAGTCATTCTCAAGGTTATCCTCTGCCCACTTTGCAGCTTCAAAGTTTTTGCCCGCAAGGAAGAGAGAGCGGATATACTCAATCTTCTCTTTAAAATCGCCTGCAGGCTTCATATCGGTTCTTTCGTCCCAAACAGTTTCTTCATTGAGCACAAAAAGCTCGCTGTCGGTTCTGCCGAAAACACTCAGACCCATTGAGCCGTTACCTACGGGAGTTGAGTTTTCCCAGTTTTTTGCCGAATTTTCAAGATGAAGTATGTAGTTTTTCATGATTTTTCCTCCGTCTTTATGTAACGATTATTACATCGCATTTATTTTTTATGTTATAAAAATCAAAATATCTGTTTTCAAACCGTATCCATTTATTTTTAAAAACCTCTGCCATAGCTTCGCCGTTACGCTTGACAATGCGTGAAAGCTGAGTTTGTTCATCTGTTGTGCAGAAAATTCTAAGGTCATAGTCTATTTTTACCCAAGGGTGCATACAGTAACTGCCCTCAATAATAATCAGCCGATTTTCGTCAACCGTAATACTGTGAGTAACCTTACCCGCACTGCAATCAAAAACGCCGTAGCTGAAAGCTGATTCTGACTTAATTCCGCAAACGACTTCAGATATAAAACGTTCACGGTGAAAATTACCGCCGGGCTCATCAAGACGTTCATCGGTACGCATTTCAAAAGGAAGAAAAAAACTGTCTGCCCTGATAACGGTACCGCCGAATATCGACTGTATTTCATCGGCAAGAGTTGATTTACCCGAGGCACAGCTGCCGTCAAGCGCAATAACCACCCTGCCGTTATTTATTAAATTCGATATTTGTTCTTTTAAAATATCATTCATTCTATGCCAACCATTCGTTTGATATTAAGGAGCACGCTATAAGGCACAGCCATATTGCCGAGACCTTTACCGATTGAAATATGCGGTTTCATTTCACCGTGAAAATCCGTACCGCCCGAGAGTGCAAGACCGTAGCGTAATGCCAAAGTCTGATACTCGGTTTGCATTTTCTCATCATATTCGCTGTAGTAGCCCTCCATACCATCAAGCCCGTAGGATACAAGTTCTTTTACATAGTCCTCAAGCTTGTCACCCAGCTTCATCTGGTGAGGATGAGCAAGGAAAGCCACACCGCCTGCAGCATGAATTGTTTCAATTATACGCTTTGCCTCAAGCTTCTGATTGTTAAAATACGCAGGCTTACCCACAGCAAGGTATTTATCAAAGCTATCCTTTACAGACGAGGTGTAGCCTTTATCCATAAGCAGCTTTGCATAGTGTGCTCTGCCGATAATTCCGCCCGGTGCAATAGCTGCAGCTTCTTCGAGAGTTACATCAAAGCCAAGCTCCTGCAAAAGCTTTGCGGTCATTACGTTACGCTCACGTCTCAGGTCAACTATTTCGGTAAGTACAGACCTGAGCATCGTATTGTCTTCATCAATATAAAAGCCGAGAATATGGGTCAGAGTATTTGAGCGTGCCGAAAACTCGATTGCGGGCACAACCTCAACACCACACTCCTTACCCTTGGCAACAGCTTCTTTTATGCCATCTGCCGTATCATGGTCGGTAAGTGCGATTGCCGCAAGACCTTTCTCTGCCGCGTGTAGCACAAGTTCTGAGGGTGACATAGAGCCATCGGAGCAGTTTGAATGAGTGTGAAGATCGACAAAACCTGCAAGCACAAATACCACCCCATTTTTAAAATATACTTATATACTAACACGAACGTTAAGGTTTTTCAAGATAGAAAAGCAAATAAAAAACGCAAAACTTTAGCAATTGAAAGCGATAAAATTATTTTTGCAAAAACTATTGACATCCGCTTTTTTGGGGTGTATAATGCAGACAAATTTCAGGGATGTTTATTCAACTTTCCCTCAAGAAACGGAGCGCAAAACAATGCTTTGCAAAACAAACGCAACAGCATACGAGTTTTTTTACTTTTACTTTTATTTCGCAGAGAAATAAATAGTAGAAGTGATTTTTGCTGCGCCGAAAAGGCACTAAAAAAGTTTTTCCAGAGCTTTGCAGTTAAGTCACTGCAAGGCTCTTATTTTTTTGAAAGGTTGGTAAAACACAATGGTAGTAGTACTCAAAAATGAAGCAACATCTCAGCAGATTGAAAACCTTATAGCTTGGTTTGAAGAGCAAAAGGTAACCGTACATATATCAAAGGGTGAGTATCAGACACTGCTCGGCCTTGTCGGCAACACAACAGCAATTGATACCGACCTTATTGAGGGTCTTGAGATTGTAGACTGTGTAAAAAGAATTTCCGACCCCTTTAAAAATGCCAACAGAAAGTTTCATCCCGATGATACGGTAGTTGACTGCTCGGGCATTAAAATCGGCGGTGGTGAGTTTGCAATAATCGCAGGTCCTTGCTCGGTAGAGAGCGAAGCTCAGCTGCTTGATATCGCAGCAAAGGTAAGCGCTTCGGGTGCAACACTGCTCAGAGGCGGTGCATTCAAGCCCCGTACATCTCCCTACGATTTCCAGGGTCTTAAGGCGGAAGGTCTTGAACTTCTGCTCAAAGCAAAAGAGCAGACAGGAATGCCGATAGTAACGGAAATTATGAATGCAAACCATCTGCCGCTGTTTGAAAATGTAGACGTAATTCAGGTCGGTGCACGCAATATGCAGAATTTCGAGCTTCTCAAAGAGCTCGGCAAAACCGACAAACCTATACTTCTGAAAAGAGGTCTTGCAAACACACTTAAAGAATTGCTGATGAGTGCCGAATACATTATGGCAGGCGGCAACGAAAAAATCATACTGTGTGAAAGAGGTATACGCACCTTTGAAACCTACACACGCAACACACTCGATCTCTCCGCAGTACCGATGCTCAAGGAACTGACTCACCTGCCTATAGTAATCGACCCGAGCCATGCATGCGGTGTTGCAAAGCTTGTAAAGCCAATGGCAATGGCTGCAGCAGCTGCAGGTGCTGACGGACTTATGATCGAGGTGCACAACGATCCGCCCCGTGCTCTCTGTGACGGTCCGCAGTCTCTCACACCCGAGCAGTTTGATGACGTTGCAAAGCGTGTATTTGCAATACGCGAAACAGTAAAAGCACTCGACTGATAAAAACAAGGAGGATAAAGCAATGAAAATAGGTATATGCGGTCTCGGACTTATAGGAGGCTCGCTTGCAAAAGCATACAAACGAGCAAACATTGAAGTGCTCGGATACGATATAAATGCATCCGTCACAGACTATGCCGTTATGGCAAAAATCATCGATAATCCGCTTACAAATGAAACAGTTTGCGAATGTGATTATATTTTTGTTGCACTTTATCCCGAAGCTGTAGTAAACTATATAAGGAATATTGCTCCGTTTGTCAGAAAAGGTACGGTTGTAGTTGACCTTTGCGGCACAAAAATGAATGTCTGTCCGGAGTGCTTTGATATAGCCGCCGAATACGGTTTTGACTTTGTAGGCGGTCACCCGATGGCAGGCACCCAGTTTTCGGGACTCAAAAACGCAAAAGAAGATTTGTACGACGGTGCTACAATGATACTTGTGCCAAAACCCGACGAAGACCTGCATCTGCTTGCAAAGCTCAAGGAAGCACTTGTAGTCGCAGGCTTCGGTTCTGTTACACTCTCAACCGCACAGATTCACGATGTAAATATCGCCTACACCTCACAGCTCGCACACGTAGTATCAAACGCATACGTAAAGAGCCCGCGTTCAAAAGTACACAAAGGCTTTTCTGCAGGCAGCTACAAAGACCTGACACGTGTTGCGTGGCTGAATGAAAAGATGTGGACTCAGCTTTTTATGGCAAACTCCGAAAATCTGATAACGGAAATTGATATTTTAACTCAAAACTTAAAAAAATACAGTGATGCACTCAAAGCAGGAGACGCAGAAAAAATCGAAGAGCTTTTGCGTGAGGGCAGAATGATTAAGGAAGCAGTTGACAGCAAATGATTACAATACCCGTAAACACAGGCAAACCGTACAATGTATATATAGGAAGCGGTATCATAAATACTGCAGGCAGCGAGATGAAAACTCTCGGCCTTTCAGGCAAGGTACTTATAATCAGCGACGATAATGTCGCTCCGCTCTGGCTTAACGCAGTTAAATCAAGCCTTGATGCAAGCGGATTTGAAGTATACGATTTCGTTATACCTCACGGTGAGGAAAGCAAAAAAGCGAAAAGCCTTATTTCAATCCTTAACTTTGCCGCAGAAAACAGCTTCAGCCGAAGCGATACTTTTGTTGCTCTCGGTGGCGGTGTAGTCGGTGACCTTTGCGGCTTTGCGGCAGCTGTTTATATGAGAGGTATCGGCTTTGTACAGTTACCGACTTCTTTGCTTGCCGCAGTTGATTCATCTGTAGGAGGCAAAACCGCAATAGACCTTGACTCAGGTAAAAACCTTGCAGGTGCTTTTCATCAGCCGAAGCTGGTAATATGCGACACCGATTGTTTTGAAACCTTACCCGAAGAAGAATTTTCAAACGGTATGGGCGAAGTGATAAAATACGGTATGTTCTGTGACAGCGAGCTTCTTAATATGCTGACAGATGAAATTGATATAAAAGAGATTGTTGCACGCTGTGTTGAGATAAAAGCAAAAGTAGTTGAAACCGACGAATTTGAAAAGGGCGAAAGAGCCTTCCTCAACTTCGGTCACACTATTGCTCACGCAATTGAACTTTTAAGCGGATACAAAATACCTCACGGCAGTGCAGTTGCCGCAGGTATGGTTGCAATTACAAAAGCCTGCGTTGAGAAAGGCATTTGTGAAGCAGAAGCCTTAGATATTCTTTTATCACTTCTCCGGAAATTCAATCTGCCGGAAAGATTCGATTTCGGAATTGATGAAATATATAACGCAACACTCAGAGACAAGAAAAACGCCAACGGTAAAATCACACTTGTGCTCCCCATAGCTAAAGGCAAGAGCATCCTCAAAAAGTGCGATTACGATGAACTCAAAGAATTTATTACGCTTGGACTGAAATAAAATGAAAGCTGTTATTACTCCATCACCTATAAGCGGTTGTATTGATGCACCTGCTTCTAAATCAGCAGCACACCGTGCTCTTATATGTGCCTCACTTGCAGACAAGCCCACCAAAATCGTCTGTTCAACAACCTCAGTCGATATTGAGGCAACCGCACAGTGTCTCAGAAATCTCGGTGCAACAATAACAAAAACAGAATACGGATTTTTTGTTGAGCCGTTAACCGATGTAAAAGAAAATGTTGTACTCAACTGCTGTGAAAGCGGTTCAACCCTGCGTTTTATGCTACCTGTCTGCGCGGTTTTTGGTAAAGCTATTTCACTTTACGGAGAAGGCAGATTACCGCAGCGACCCATAGGTGAACTGTGTTCTGCTCTCGAAAGTCACGGTACTGAATTAACCTCACATTCATTGCCTCTCACAGTTAAAGGTAAACTCAGTGCAGGCACATACGAAATAAGTGGTGATGTAAGCTCACAGTTTATAAGCGGATTATTACTCGCTCTGCCCGCAACCCACGCAGAATCAACGATTATCATAAGTGGACAGATACAGTCAAAGCCGTATATAGATATGACGCTTGATGTTTTAAACAGCTTCGGAATCGAAACAGATTTTACGAAAAATATCATAAAAATCAGTGCTTCAAGCGGCTATATTTCACCCGAAAAATACACAGTTGAGGGTGACTGGTCAAACGGAGCTTTCTTCATCTGTGCAGATAAGATAAAGCCTAACAATGTAAAGTGTAATAACTTGACATTAAACTCTGTTCAAGGTGATAAAGCTGTTGTCGCGATTGCAGAAAAAATCATAAATTCAGACGAAAAAGAACACGTTAAAATTGACGTGGGCGATATTCCCGACCTTGTGCCGGTGCTTGCAATTACAAGTTGCTTTAGAAAAGGTACTACTCAGTTTTACAATGCGGCACGCCTTCGAATAAAAGAAAGTGACAGACTGCTCTCCACATCCGAAATGATAAAAAATCTCGGCGGCAAAGCTGAAACCGCTGACGATACACTGACGGTTTACGGCACAGGCGCTCTTGAAGGAGGCACGGTTGATTCATTCAACGACCACCGAATAGTAATGAGCTCGGCAATAGCTGCAAGCAAATGCAAAAACCCGGTAACAATCCTCGGTGCAGAGGCTGTTAATAAATCATTTCCGACGTTTTTTGATGAAATAAAAAAGCTCGGTGCTGAAATACAAATCCACGAATAACGGGAGGATAGACAGATGCCTTCAACATTTGGCGAAAACTTAAAAATTTCAATATACGGCGAATCTCACTCGGAATCAATCGGTGTAACCGTCGAGGGCTTTCCTGCAGGATTCCCGATTGACGAAGAAAAGCTTGCCGCTTTTATGGCAAGGCGTGCGCCCGGCAGAGATAAATTTTCAACACCGAGAAAAGAAGCTGACGAGGTCGTTTTCCTTTCCGGCATTACCGACGGATTTACCGATGGCACAAAAATTCACGCCGTTATATATAACCAGAACCGCAAGCCGAAGGATTATTCGGATATTTCCGATACTCCCAGACCCGGTCACGCAGACTACACAGCAAAAATGAAATACGGTGCAGACTATAACGCTACAGGCGGCGGACATTTTTCGGGCAGACTAACAGCACCTATGTGCATAGCAGGTGGTCTGTGTATACAGTGGCTCGAAACAAAAGGCATTACCGTCGGTGCACACATAGCATCAGTACACGGTATTGAAGATACAAGATTTGACAGCGTAAACATAACGGCTGACGAATTAAATTCGGTTAAATCAAAAGCTTTTGCTTGCATTGATGACACGGCAGCAGAAAAAATGCAGGATGAAATATTAAAAGCCAAGGCAGCCGGAAACTCTGTCGGCGGCAGTATTGAATGTGCAGTTGTCGGCTTACCCGCCGGTATCGGTGAGCATATGTTTGACGGGCTTGAAAACCGCATTTCACTTGTCACATTCGGTATTCCTGCAGTAAAGGGAATTGAATTCGGAGCCGGCTTTGACGTATGCGATATGTACGGCAGTGAAAACAACGACGAATTTTATGTAAATGAAAACGGTAAAATACGCACACGCACAAACAACTGCGGAGGAATACTCGGCGGTATTTCAAATGCAATGCCCATTGTTTTTCGTGTTGCAATCAAACCAACACCGTCAATCAGTTTGACTCAGAATACGGTTTCGTTAAGCAAAAAAGAAAACACGACAATAAATATCGGCGGCAGACACGACCCGTGTATTGTACAGCGTGCAGTGCCCTGCGTAGAAGCAGCAGCAGCAATCGCAATAACAGACTTAATGTTAAGGAAGAAATGAAAATGGAACTTGATGCAATAAGAAAGAATATAGACGAAATAGACACTCAGCTGGTAGAGCTTCTCAAGGAGAGAATGGAATGTGCAGCTGAGGTTGCCAAATACAAAAGCGAAAACGGCATGAGAATATATGACCCCAACCGTGAGCGTACACTGCTCAACCGTGTATCTGAACTTGCAGGTGAGGAACACGAGGCATCGGCAAGAGTTATGTTTTCGCTTCTTATGGAGCTTTCACGCTCATATCAAAGCAAGATTATTTTACCCAGATCAAAATATGAAGATATTATCGCCACAGCAGTACAAAACACAGACAAGCTGTTTCCCGAGCGTGCAAGTGTAGCCTGCCAGGGCACAGAGGGTGCTTTTGCACAGATTGCTTGCGAAAAGCTTTTCTCAGTGCCCAACATAACTTACTGCACTTCGTTTGACGCTGTTTTCAATGCAATAGACAAAGGACTCTGCCGCTACGGTGTGCTTCCTATCGAAAACAGTACTGCAGGCTCGGTCAACCATATCTATGACCTTATGACAAAGCACAACTTTTATATTGTACGAAGCACAAGGGTACAGATAAGCCACTGCCTGCTCACAAAGCCCGGCACAAAAATTGAAGATATAAAAGAAATCATCTCACACGAACAGGCTATAAATCAGAGCAGTCAGTTTATTTCCACACTTAAAGGCGTTAAAATTACGGCATATGCCAACACAGCACTTGCCGCAAAGGCTGTTGCAGAATCTGACAGAAACGATATTGCCGCTCTATCCTCTCAGGAATGTGCCGCACTCTACGGCCTTACGGTGCTGAAAAAATCCGTACAGAATGTCGGCAATAACTACACACGCTTTATCTGCATATCAAAACAGCCCGAGATATATCCGGGTGCTGACCGTACAAGCCTTATGCTTGCACTTCCTCACAAGCCCGGCTCACTTTACAGAATCATCTCACGTTTCTATGCACACAATATAAACCTCACCAAGCTTGAAAGCCGCCCGATTACAGGCAGTGATTTTGAGTTTATGTTCTATTTCGACCTCAATGCTTCGGTCTACTCCCCTGCACTCGCCGACCTTATATGCGAGCTTGAAAACGAGCTTGAAAGTTTTGCATACCTCGGCAGCTATTCAGAAATAATATAAACACGGTGATATATATGCGTTTCGGACTTCTCGGCCGCAAGCTCGGCCACAGTTACTCGCCGCAGATTCATTCACTGCTCGGCAACTATGAATATCCTCTTTACGAAAAAGAGCCCGAAGAAATCGAAGAGTTTATGACTTCGGACGACTTTGACGGAATGAACGTGACAATCCCCTACAAAGAAACGGTTATACCTTATATGTCACAACTTTCCGAAACTGCGAAAAAAATCGGCTCTGTCAACACCGTAAAGCGTTTACCCGACGGCAAGCTTTACGGCGACAATACCGATTACTACGGCTTTTCGTATATGCTCGACAGTGCAGGTTTTGATGTAACGGACAAAAAAGTAATTGTGCTCGGTAACGGCGGTGCAAGCAAAACAGCCGTATGCGTTTGCCGTGACAAGGGTGCAAAAGAAGTAACGGTAATTTCACGCAGAAGTGAAACTGACAACTACCAAAACATCGCAAAGCACAGCGATGCCGATTACATAATCAACACAACACCCGTAGGTATGTACCCAAATAACGGCGAAAGCCCCGTTGACTTGCAGGTTTTCAATCAGTGCAAGGGTGTTGCCGACCTTATTTACAACCCATCTAAAACTCAGCTTCTGCTCGATGCCGAGAAGCTTTCTATACCTTATGTCAACGGACTTACAATGCTCTGTGCTCAGGCGGTAAAGGCAGCTGAAATTTTCACAAATCAAAGCTTTATAAAAAACAAAGCAACTGAAATTACCCAAAAGCTTGAACAGCAGATGCTCAATATAGTGCTTGTAGGTATGCCGGGGTGCGGCAAATCAACTGCTGCAAAATCTCTTGCCGAAATACTCGGCAGAGAGGTAATTGACACCGACGAACTTATAAAAACCAACGAAGGCAGAGAGATACCCGAAATATTCAGTACAGAGGGTGAAGAATATTTCCGCAACGCCGAAACAACTGCAGTAAAGTTTGCAGGCAAGCAGAGCGGTAAAATCATCGCAACGGGCGGCGGTGCAATACTGAGTGACGAAAACAAAGATGCACTTCGTCAAAACTCTGTTGTTATATTCTTAAAGCGTGATATATCACAGCTTGATACCGAGGGCAGACCGCTCAGCATCAATAATCCTCTCGAAGAAATGTATAAAAAAAGACTGCCCCATTACGAAGCAGTCTGCGATATTACAGTTGAGGTTGCACACGACAAGCAGGAAACCGCAATAAGAATTTTGAAAGGACTTGGACTGATATGAAAATACTTGTCATAAACGGACCCAACCTTAATATGCTCGGCATAAGGGAGCCGCAGGTTTACGGCAGTAAAACCTATGCCGACCTTGTTAATATGATTGCTGCTCACTGCAAAGCCCAAGGAATAGATGCAGAATTTTATCAGTCAAACCACGAAGGAGACCTTGTGGACAAAATCCAGCAGGCATACGGCAACGCTGACGGAATCGTCATAAATCCCGGTGCGTATACTCATACAAGTATCGCCCTGCTTGACGCTGTAAAATCCGTCGGTATTCCGACAGTTGAGGTACATATCTCCGACCCTGATGAGCGTGAGGAATTCCGTAAGGTTTCTTACATCCGCCTTGCGTGCAAGGCAACGGTCAAGGGTAAGGGCTTTGAAGGCTACCTTGAAGCAATCGACTTACTCAAAAACGCCTGAAGACAGATATCTGCTTCCGCTGTCGGGCAGAATTACCACAATGTTTTTGCCCTTGTTTTCAGCTTTCGAAGCAATTTTGCAAGCTGCGGCAAGTGCCGCACCCGAGGATATACCCACAAGGCAACCCTCTGCCTTTGCTACAAGTCGTGTATATTCGTAAGCACTGTCGTCACTGACAGTTACAATTTCATCAACAATATCTTTATCCAGGGTATCGGGTACAAAGTTTGCTCCGATGCCCTGAATTTTATGTGCGCCTGCAATGCCTTTAGTCAGCAGCGGTGAGTTTTCAGGCTCAACACCGATAACTCTGATATTAGTATTCTTTTCTTTCAGATACTTTGCAGTGCCGCTTATAGTACCGCCTGTACCTATAGTCGCAACAAATATATCAACATTACCATCCGTATCGCTCCATATTTCGGGGCCTGTTGTGAGATAGTGGGCTTCGGGATTATCGGGATTTGTAAACTGACCCGCAATAAAGCTGTTCGGCGTATTCTCTGCAATCTCCTCCGTCTTTTTAACAGCACCGCTCATTCCCTCTGCGGCAGGTGTGAGCACAAGCTCGGCACCGTATGCGGCAAGAAGCTGACGGCGTTCAAGCGACATACTTTCGGGCATTGTGAGTATTATTTTATATCCCTTTGCCGCGGCAACCATCGCAAGACCTATACCCGTATTGCCGCTCGTAGGCTCGATTATTACACTGCCTTTGACGAGCTTGCCGCTTTTTTCAGCCTGCTCAATTATGTGCAACGCTACTCTGTCCTTCACACTGCCGCCGGGATTAAAATACTCGAGCTTTGCAAGAATCGCAGAGTCTATCCCCTGCTGTTTTTCAAATCTCTCAAGCCTCATCAGCGGTGTTGAGCCGACAAGAGAAGATATATCACCGTGAATTTTCATATACGAATCACTCCGAAAAATATTGTTTCCGTTTTGAATTATACTATATTTTATGCGACAAGGTCAATATTAAGCGTACGAAGACATAAAAAACGGGCGACCAAAGGTCGCCCCTACGATTTTTAATATATATTTTATCTGCAATATTCTTTATTATTTTATTCTGTCATCCTGAGTGAAACGAAGGATCTTATCCACTCAACGAAGGAGCAGTAAGATTCTTCACTAACACTCAGAATGACATTGCTTTTTGTATGGTCGATTCATGTGGAGGCCCGAATACATTTATTTTGTCGGAACGGTCAAGACCGTTCCATACGTTGTCATTGTTACTACAGATTAAGATCATTTGCTGTTGGGGATATTTTTACTCAATACTTGTTTTCGAGATAATCTCGCTGAAACAATCAGGAGCATCGGCATGGTTAAGGTAGTATGTAACTGAGTCAACCGATATTGTATCAAGACCTTGTTTTAATACTGTGCCATCAATGTACTCGATTTCTACATAGTGAGTATTCGTACCCGGAGGCACTATATCTTCCAATTTCTTATTCTTATCAACAGTAAACGTTGAGAGCCAATTTGTAATCTCTGCCATATTTTCAGCAGGAACGTCACTGCCCTTTCCGTGGCCGTAGTATGCATAAAAAGTAATTCGTGCAATATTTTCGGTATCAAAAACCGTATTGTCTTTTTTATAAACTGCGTACGCATCAATCTGTAACGGATAAGTTTCCATAACTCTTCCGTCATAAATTACCGTTACAACATCGCCTTTTTTGAGCTTTGATGTATCAATTTCGGGTGCATACGAGAGTATTGAGCTGAGTCGCACCGTTACGGGTGTGCCCTTTTTGATTCCGCTCTGGTCAGATGTCAGCTCCATATATATCACCTTGTCGGTTGCGGAGGTTACCTTACCTGTCAGCTGTGGCTGAGCTTCGGGACTGATGTCAGCAGTTACACCATTGATTTCATCAGATACCTCTATATCCGAATCAAGTTTTTCCTGAGCAGAAGCAATATTAGCAATACATTCACTGTAATTGAATAATCCGCCGTCATTTCCTAATGTTATTGCACCGGCACTTATTATCAAATCCTTGTTTCCGTCTGTTGTATTACGTTTAATTATCGTATACGCATTATATTTATATATTTTTGTGCCACCATCTTTAAGCAATTCCATTCGGGCTCTGTCGAATTTTACATCTTCTTCTGCCTTTTGCAATAATTTATTAATGCTCATCACACCCGAATTGATAGCTTCACCAATCGGCAGATTCTTACCGCCGATTGTGATTCGTGCGGTATCACTGACTATAAAATAAAGATACACGTGATAACCGTTTTTCTTAAAAAATTCTTCATTATCTATACGGCTTACCATCTCATCTTTAGTCAATGTAACCATCAGCTCATAATTATTATTTGATTCAGCCATTACCGTAGTATTTCCCTGAGTGTTTTCCTTGGTAAGGTCTGTTTTTTCGTTTTCTTTCGGGTTTGTAAGAAGACAGACAGCGGCTATAATACAAACCGCTACACCTGCAATAATAACCCAGAAAGCTGGCTTTTTATAGTTCATAACTCCTTTAATCCTTTCCTTTACACCAACCTCACCAAAAGCAAGAGGGCAAGCAGCGACAGACCTGCGGCTGATGCTCGCATTGAGCAGAGCTGTTGAATAGCTCTTTCGCACATCTTCGCCAAGATTTTTTATAACCTTTTCGTCACAGGCAGCCTCAATATCTCTGCAGAGCAAAATATAAGCAAACCACATAAGCGGATTAAACCAATGAATACTAAGCAGTAAATATCCAAACAGCTTTACAATGTGGTCAAAGCGTTTTATATGTGCTTTTTCGTGTTCAATAACAAGCGGTATATCTGCCTCATCTGTTTTGTATGGCAGATAAATCCTCGGTCTGAACAGACCTAAAACAAACGGAGAAGAAACCGACTCGCTCTGATATATATTACCTTCCTTTTTTACAGCGGTACGCAGTTTTAATTTCAGCCTTAAAAAGCTTATAAAAGCATAGCCTGCCATAACAAACATACCGATAAGCCAAACAAAGGCGATAATCCCTGCAATTCCGACATCTTCAGTTGTCGAAACATCCGTCCCCTCATTCAAGCTGTCAACTGTGTTATTAACCGTATTGCCAACCGTGTTTTCAACTGTGCCGTTAACTGCGTTGTCAACCGTACTGTTAACTGTGCTGTCAGCTGTGTTGTCAACCGCCGAAAAGCCCATATCAACCTCAAAGCTGTCGTTATAAATTACAGAGGGATTTATAGTCTGTGTGCTCGGAATAAGACTTAACTCGCTTTCGAGCGAAAACGGAAAAACCAAACGCAAAGCTACAACACCCCACAAAGCACAGCTGAGCCATTTGGGTGCTTTCTTTAAGCAAAAGCGTATAACAACCACCGCAAGTACAACCCAGCTTGCAGTAATGCTTATGTTTACCAAATCAATAAATGGTGCAGAAATAAACACAAGAAATTTTTCAAACAGATATATTAATTCCTGCATAATTTACTCTCCTATAATTCTGCGTATTTCTTCGATTTCTTTTTCGCTTAATTTTTTTGTTTTTGCAAATGCGGCTATAAACGCAGGTACAGAGCCGCCAAACTTCTTTTCAACAAGCTCGTCAATCTCCGACGCCTGCACATCCTCCTTTGAAACCAGTGAGGTAACTATTGTTTTTTCGTTCTTCACAACTCCCCTGTCAGACAACCTTTTTATTACCGTGTAGGTTGTGGTTTTTGACCAGCCAAGCTGTTCTTTGCAAAGTTCTGACAGCTCGCGTGAGCTTATCGGCTCATTCTCCCATAAAATCTGACAAAAGCGATATTCACTTTCAAAAACCTTTGGCACAGCCATTTTTATCTCTCCTTTTTGCTTATTCTAATGCATTAGTATGATTTTATTCTAACCCATTAGAACAGATTTGTCAACAGTTAATTTTCTTTTTCTAATGTCTGTTGCAATTATAATATTTTTATGATATATTTTAATATATATAGCAATATGAAAGAGAGGGCAAACAAAATGGGCAAAACTCTTATTATGGCTTACGATATAGGCACAACAGGTGTCAAAACCTGTCTTTTCGAGGTTGAAAAAGCTGTTAAGCTTGTCGGTGCGGCAATGGAGGGCTACTCACTGCACGTAAAACCCGACGGCTCTGCAGAACAGGTTCCTGCCGAGTGGTGGAGTGCAATCTGCAACACTACAAAAAAGGTTCTTGCAGACACGGGCATCGATCCCAAAGAAATAGCAGGTATTTCCTTCTGTTCACAGATGCAGGGTCTTGTAATTGTCGACAAAGACGGCGAGCCTATCCGCAACGCTTTCAGCTACATGGACCAGCGTGCAAAAGAAGAACTCAAAGAAAATATGGCATACGGCATCCAGATTGCAGGTGCCAACATATTCAAGCTCATACCCTCCCTTCTTATAACCGGTGCGGTATCCGCCAGCGTAAAGGACCCTGTTTACAAATACAAATGGGTCGAAAAGCACGAGCCCGAGAATTTCAAGAAGATTCACAAGTGGCTTGATGTTAAAGAGTACATAATCTGCAAGATGACGGGCGAATGTGTTATGACACAGGACTCCGCATTCGGCACACTTCTTTACGATATCCGCGAGGGCAAGCGCGGCTGGAGTAAGACCGTATGTAAGCTCCTCGGTGTTGATATGAAACACCTGCCCGAAATCAAAAAATCATCCGACAAGGTCGGTGTACTGACCGAAAAATCAGCCGCAGAGCTTGGTTTATGTGCAGGCACAGCAGTATTCGGCGGTGGCGGTGACGCTTCGCTCATCGGTGTGGGTGCAGGTGCAACAGCACTCGGCGATACTCACGTTTACTCAGGCACATCAGGTTGGGTAGGCACAGTTGTTGACAAGAGCATTGTCGACACATCCGCTATGATTGCCGCTATTGTCGGTGCTCAGGACGGCTACTTCAATTACTTTGCAGAGCTTGAAACCGCAGGCAAGTGCCTTGAATGGGTCAAGGATCACCTTGCACTCGATGAAATCGGCATCTACCTCAAGAAAGAGAATGTTGCTGAGAGCAAAGAAACCGTATATACAAGCCTCTATGACTATATGACAGATGCTATCAAGGACGTACCCGCAGGCTGCGGCGGTGTTATCTTCACACCGTGGCTTCACGGCAACCGTTGCCCGTTTGAAGACCCCAACTCAAGAGGTATGTTCTTCAACATCAGCCTTGAAACAGGCAAGACAGAGCTTATCCGCGCAGTGCTTGAGGGTGTTTGCTATCACCTTCGCTGGTTTATTGAAACACAGGATAAGAAGGTCAAAACTTCCGATACAATCCGCTTTGTAGGCGGCGGTGCTCTTTCATCACTCACCTGCCAGATTCTTGCCGACTGCACAGGTAAAACTGTTGAAACAACAGAGAGTCCGCAAAACGCAGGTTCTGTCGGTGCAGCTATTACAGCTGCTGTAGGTCTTGGCGTAATTGCCAATATGGAGCAGGCAAAAGACCTCATAAAGGCAAACGCAACCTACAAGCCCAACCCTGCTAACAAAGCTGTATACGATAAGAATTTTGAGGTATTCAAGCAGCTTTATAATGCCAACAAAAAGAACTTCTCAATGCTCAACGGTTGATAGGAGCTGATGAAATGAAAATCATCGACATTTCGCGCGACCTTATTACTGCAGAAGTTTACCCGGGTGACCCCGAGCCGAGAACTCAGCGCTACCTTAAAATGGAAGAAGGCGACGATTGCAATCTCACGGCACTGTATATGTGTCTGCACAACGGCACACATATAGATGCACCCAATCATTTTATTGACGGCGGTGCAACAGCCGAATCCCTCGAGCTTGAACGATTCATAGGCGAATGCACGGTAATAGAAGTGCCCGAAGGTCCGATACACGGTGCTTTTGTTGACAGATATATATCAGAAAATTGCGAAAGACTGATTATCAAGGGTAACAGCAAAGCCTATTTCTCCGACAGCGGCGCATTTGCCCTCGCTTCTCTCGGTGTAAAGCTTGTAGGCACCGACGCAAACTCTGTCGGCACACACGGTGCTCAGCTCGCCCCTCACCGAGCCTTCCTCGGTAATGATATTCCGTTGCTTGAAGGGCTCAACCTTGAGGATGTTGCACCGGGTAAGTATTTTTTGATTGCTCCTCCGCTCAAAATAAGCGGTGTTGAAGCAACCCCGACAAGAGCACTTCTCATATCCGACTACTTGTTCTGGGGGCAAAAATAACGCCCTGTGTCTTGACTAACACAATACAATATGGTAATATATTCGGGCGGTAAAAATTCCGCCCGAATTTTATACGCCCCCATAGTTAAATGGATATAACGGGCCCCTCCTAAGGGTCTGTTGTAGGTTCGATTCCTACTGGGGGTGCCAAAAATTCCGTTCACGAAAGTGAGCGGAATTTTTACTTATTCACTATTAACTCTTCACTATTAACTAATACCTTTTCAATGGATATAAGAATCTGACAAGTCAGATTATTGTTACTCACCCTTCTTATTTCTTGTGAGGAAATTCACATTGGAATTAACAAAATTTATCGTCTGTAATCGTGCGCTGTTTACCTTAATTCAATTGACAGCTCAATAATTTTGTTATAAAATATTATATACTTTCTATAAGGAGAAGGAGAAGAATATGAAAAAATTTATTGCTCTTCTGACTGCGCTGGGGCTTTTGCTTTCATTTGCAGCGTGTGGCAAGTCAGACCAAAACACCGAGCCGGCAACCAACGTAACACAAATGAACGATGACGAAATCAACCAGCTCGAAAATGAGCTTTTCGGCACAACAGCACCACCGACAGAAGCGACAACAGCACCCGGCGAAACAGTAACCGAAGAAAATTCATCGACCGAAGAAGCCACAACTGTCACTTCGGACGAAACAACTACTGCAGCACCTTCTAACGCCTTATCCGATAACCCGGCAGAATGGTCAAAAGAGCAGATTGTAAAATATTACAAGCTCGCAGCTGCAAAATCCTCAAACGTTACATCAAAAAAGACTATGGTAATGAAAGAGCTTGTTGTTAATGAAGGTGACGGTTTGCTTGCGAAATTTGTCGATATGGCAACACCGCTTTTCAAAGATGCTCTTGCCAAGAACTCAACTGAGTTTATGGGAATAACCGGTGGCTACGGCAACCTTGTTCCTTCTGATGTAAAAACAGCAAAGGCTTACAAGAGCGGCAACTATACAGTTATTGAAATGACAATGGTCGAGCAGGTTGACGGTGCACACGGAAAAGAAAAGGAAGGCACTGTAGGTCACGCAATATCGGTAGTTGGCGACCTCGCAGTTATTGAAGAAAATCTTCCGATGTTTGATATTGACTTTGAGAATTCAGAAACCAAGATCAAATATGCAAACCCCACAGTTAAAGTTAAAATCAACAACCAAACACATCAGATTGAAAAAGGTACTTGGAGCTACGATGTTAATGTAGATATCAAAAACCTTTACATCAAGAATTTAAGACTTCCTATTGAAGTTACAATCAAGAGTGGCAGAGGTTCGGTAGAGTTTAACGTAACTGTTGGCGGCGGATTCTGATAACAATTTAACAGCAAAAAGCGGCACAGCACTGTATATTAGGTGCTATGCCGTTTTTATTATATACAATTATATAAGTATCAGATTCGAACCGTTCAGCAGTATATATGCATAAAAAAAAGCCTCCACAGGTATAACACCCGTGGAGGCAATGTTTTTAGTTGACAGTTTTATTTATGCTGCTGTGGGAGCTTTGAGCTCAATTGTCTTATCGAAGAATGTAGCATTACCTTCGTTGCAGATGCTCCATGTCTCGCAAAGGCCAAGAGGCTCGAGGATATCGGAATTCTCACCAACGGAGATAGTTACGATACCGTAAACCTTAATATTAGCCTTAAACGTCATATTCTCTGCGTTAGGAACGGTGAAGTTCATATCAAACAGGAAGTCATACGGAATATCGAGATGATAGTTATCAGCACCGCCTGTCATATAAACAGTAACGTGAACACCAAGACCAACTTCGATACCTGCGTCAACAAGTACGATACTTACGATAGAGATATCAACATAAAGACCGAGAACAGCTTCAACGCGTGCTTCCATTTCAAGCTCAGAACCGAGTGCTTCAGACTCGCTGATAACTCTGACCTTGTTGTCGATAATCTCAACACCCTTATGCTCTCTGGATGTAACTACAAGCTCAACTCTACCGTCGAATGAGATAACGAGTTTAGCTGTGATACCGATTGTGATTGCAGGGCAGTTGGGGATAGCAACGTCAACCGAGAAAACTTCGATCTCGCTGTCTGCACCCTTAACAAACTCCATGTTCTCTGTAACACGTGTGAAGAAGTCAACATCATTGGTGCCTTCGGGAGTCTCGATTTCGTCGAGAGACCAGTCGTAGGAACCTGTGATTTCTGTTGAATCCTTAAGATCGTAATCAAGGAAAATATATGACTTTGTGATTTCTGTTTCGTCAAGTCTGCCTTCGAACTTTGTGTAAAGGTCGAAGTTACGAACTTCGTATGCCTTCTCAACATATACGCCGTTAACAGGACCGCCGACTGAAACGTCGAAACCGCCATCCTTAACAGCTGCAGAAACATCAAGATCACCGATTGAGAAGCTTACATCGATCTTCTCAAGAATTGACTGCTGGTTGATGCCTGCGATTTCGGGCTGCTCGAAAGGATTAACCTTACCTTCGTAGTCGAGGTATTCGATTTCATCCTCGTCGATAACGTCGCCGTCAGCTGTCTGGAGTGTAAGACCTGCAGAATTTTCTACAAGAGCAAGGCTCTCAAGGCCGAGTTCTTCGCCTTCAGCAGTTGTAAGGCTACCCTTGTTCTCAACGTCCTTAAGGCCATTCATGTAAGCAAGGCCTGCTGTCTTAAGAGCTACATTAGCCTCTTCCTTGGAAACAACAACTTCCTTAACCTTGCCGAAAAGATTAAAGGAAACTTCGATAATGCCTGCATCGATAGCAACATCAAAAGCAGCTTCATCATCAGCATCCTTAACACCTTCGAGGCCTGCAGCTGCTGCAAGTGACTTAGCAACAAGTACGTTTGTTACCTTTTCCTCTGCCTCGTAGTCGCCTACGATTACGTTCCAATCATGGCAAGCCTGGATAACGTCAAAATAAGTGTCATCTTCTGCAATGTCATAATTGCTGTCATCATCAAGGTCAAAAGTAAGGTTGAACTCGTCTGCTACGAGAGCATACCATTCTGCCTGTGTGTATGCATCAGCAACAGGCTGAACAGCAGGAGCAAAACCAAGCAATGACATGATGAATGCCAGAATCATTGATAAGATTTTCATGGTGGAATTTCTCCTTTCATATTCCGTCAACTAAAGGGAAATATGCTTCCCTCTTATTAAGCACCTATATTATAACAAGTAAAATAATTAAAATCAATCAATTTAAGCAATTTAAGTTAAAATATAAAATATTTGTTAAATTTAACGAAAAATTTTACCTTATTGTTACCAAGGATTTCTTATTTGTTAGGCAAATCCAACAAATCAGGTATAGGGTAATTTATGCAAAATCACCCTTGATTTTCACATAATTTGTTATTTTGCACAACCGCTTACATCACAAGCGACAACACCAACGCTTCTTCGATACGAGCATATAATTCTTCGAAAGAATCTCGGGCGCTCATTACAAAAGCAGGCCTGCTGTAAGTGTTTACAAACCACTGTGCAAAGCTGCTTGTATCAAGAGCCCCCGGGGTATCACGAAGCCTGCCGAGTCTGCTTGAAAGTTCCAGAATTCTGCACATCATTTCCACTCTTTCAGTACCGTTGACAGGAGTAGGAGTATAAAGACAATCCGGACCGCTTCGGAGAATAACCGAGTGACGGATATCGCGCGACCTGCACATTCTCACAAGTGCTCTTGATTCAGGCTCACTTTCAGGAACCTTTCCGGCATAAAAATACGGCCCCGGAGCTGTATATCCGCAACCTTCGGCAACCTTTTTGGTCTGCGTAAAAGAATCCGAAAAATTAAGTTCGAGGTCCACTCCCCTTGCGTTTGCCCGCCACGAAGCTGTGTCGGCACATACCCGCTCAACCAAACCTGCATAGCTGCCTGCTGCAACCGCACCGGATGACACAATCTCCATACCGTCAGGATTGACGCAAGGAATTATAACTACACCTTTTTCTTTCAAAACATCATTAATCCTTATGCCTGCAAGCTCGCCCTGCGTATCAAAGCACTCACAAAGCCGCTCAAAAAGCGTCAGAAGCACCTGTGTACCCGCAGTGCTGCCGCTTCTGACTCCGGCAATATAAAGTGCAGGCTCTTTTGTGTTACCGAGTGACAGCGTAAAAAGTGCTCTGCCGCTCCAACTTCTGGCACAAACAGAATACCCTGCAAAGGGATATTTTTCTTTACATTCATATATTTTTCTGCGAAGCACTGCATACCCGAAGCCGTCATTACCCTTTTTCATAAAAAACCACCGTTTCTGTAGAATATTCCAGTATATGCAAATTAAGCTGAAAATATAAGGCAGACAACAGCAAATATTTATTATTGTTTCGCACATACTGTGCATACTATTACCAGAGGTGATTTTATGTGCGGAATTATAGGATACAACGGAGTTTCAAGCGCTGTACCGTTTTTGATTGACGGATTAAAAAGGCTTGAATACAGAGGATATGACTCGGCAGGAATTGCAGTAATCAGCAACAGAAATATAAGACAAGAAAAGAAAAAGGGCAGAATTGCCGTACTATCGTCTGCACTGAAAAAGCGTGACGATATGTGCGGCACAATCGGAATCGGTCACACAAGGTGGGCAACACACGGCTCACCTACCGACGAAAATGCACATCCGCATAAAAGCGGCAAATTCACTCTGGTGCACAACGGAATTATTGAAAATCACAAGGAGCTGAAAGAAAAATATCTTAAGCTATGCGACTTCAAAAGTGAAACCGACACAGAAACGGCGGTACATCTTATCAACAGACATTACAGCGGGAACTGCATTGAAGCAATCGCTCAAACGGTAAAATTACTCGAAGGCTCTTTTGCTATGGCAATTCTATGTGAAGATGAGCCCGAAACAATCTTTTGCGTACGGAAAGCAAGCCCTTTGCTCATAGGGACAGGCGAAGAAGCAAGTATCGCCTCGGATATTTCGGCAATCAGCAGTAAAGCCGATACACTTTACAGAATGGCTGACGGAGAAATTGCCGCAGTAAAAAAAGACTGCATCGAATTTTATGATTTCAACCTCAATAAAATCGACAAAGAGAGGTCTGAATTCTCTGTCGGTTATGCTCACACGGAAAAAGGTGAATTTGATCACTATATGCTTAAAGAAATTTACGAGCAGCCCGAGGCGGTGAAACGTACCGTTGACAGCTATCTGCAAAACGACACACTGAATATGCCGATTAAAACTGACAAACCCGAGCGGATTTATATTGTCGCTTGCGGTTCAGCATATCACGCAGGGCTTGCAGGGAAACTGTTTTTTGAGCAACTTTTGAGTATACCCGTATCAGTTGAAATCGCATCTGAATTCCGTTACTGTTCACCGCTTGCAAACAAAAAAACGCCCGTAATTATTATCAGCCAGAGTGGTGAAACAGCAGACAGTCTTGCCGCACTCCGCGAAGCAAAAAAGAAGGGCGCACCGACAATAGGAATCGTCAACGTACCCGAAAGCAGCATAGCAACCGAAAGCGACAGCGTAATATACACAAAGGCAGGCACAGAGATTGCCGTAGCTACCACAAAGGCCTATTCTGCTCAGCTTTCGGCACTTTATATGCTTGCAATTTTCTTTGCCGAAAAGTGGCAGACGGCAGAAAAAAAGCAGCTCTCCGACCTCACCGAAGGCCTCAGAAAGCTGCATATATGTATTAAAAATGCACTCGGATGTGAAGAACAAATAAAAGAAATTGCCGCACGCTTTGCTGACACCGAGCACGCATACTTTATCGGCAGAGGCTCCGGATATGCGGTTGCCGCTGAGGCATCGCTTAAGCTCAAGGAAATCAGCTACATTCACTCCGAAGCATATGCCGCAGGTGAAATGAAGCATGGCACGATTTCACTCATAGAGCCCGGAACAAAGGTTATTGCAATATGTGCACCAAATGGGCTGAACGCAAAAATGCAGAGCAATATTGATGAAGTTAAAGCGAGAGGCGCCGAAATATTTGCGGTAACCTGTACACACGAAACCAAAGCAGATACCTGCATAATAACTGCAGAAGCCCCTCACCCGATGATGAGCATCAGTACACAGATAATTCCGTTACAGCTGCTAAGTTATCACGTCGCAAGACTCAGAGGCTGTGACATAGACAAACCGAGAAACCTTGCAAAATCGGTAACTGTCGAGTAAACTACCCGTTAAGTATCGGCATACCGTTTTTGTCCCACAACACCTTTCTTTTTCTTGCACTGCGGCACGGGTCGTAGAGAGGGTCACCGTCCGCATAGCCGCATTCGCCGTTAAAGCATTTTTCGTCACGGCTGTGATATACAAATATCCATTCGCCGTTTTCATCTTTGACAAAGCTGTTATGACCGGGTCCGTATTCTCCGACAAGGTCATCGGAAGTGAGCACAGGCTCGCTCAGCTTTGTCCATACGGCAGGGTCGGTCAGGTCAGCGTTTTCGTCAGCATACATCAGCCCTATGCAGTATTCGGGGCCTGTTGCAGAAGCTGAAAAAGCCATAAACACTCTGCCGTTATGCTTCATAAAAGCAGGCCCTTCATTGACGGGAATATTCACGCTCTCCCAATCATATTCGGGCTTTGTAAGAAGCACTGCGGGGCAGGTTGTTTTCCACGGCTCATCGGGGTTGACAGTTGCTATGTATACATTTGAATTACCGCCGTGCTGTGCCCACGCAACATAATGCTTGCCGCTACACTCAAAATGAGTCATATCAAGTGAGAAACGTGTAAAAGAAAAATCATCGGGAGCAGTAAACTTCCCCTTATCCTCCCACACACCATAGTAAGGGTCACCACCTTTACACGCAATGCAGTGACAGTTTATATCCCACACATTATCAGCACTGCCGCTTGCGGCAAAAAGCACGTACCATCTGCCACCGATTTTGTGTATTTCAGGTGCCCAGATAAAACGATGGGCTGTATCGGAGTATTTTTCGTCCCATATAACCTTTTCTTCTGCACAAGCGAGTCCGTCTATCGTTTTCGCTCTGCGAAGAATTATACGGTCATATCCTTCCGAATCAGTGCTGCCGTACATCGGATAAGACGCGGTAAAGTAATACCAACCGTCGCTGCCTTTTGTCACATACGGGTCAGCCCTGTCTTTTATAAATATTTCCGTTTTCGTGCTCATTTTTATCCCCTGCTTCAAATGCCGAAAAGCTCATCAAGCTCAGCGTAATTCTCAATGAATTTCACGCTGAGTTTTTTGATTTTATCTTTGTCTTTGTTTGCAGATTTATCTGATATTGCAATCACGTTATAGCCTGCTTTTGCAGCCGTCGCAACAGCGTGATAAGAATCTTCAAAAACAAAGGTTTCATCCTTCGGTGTACCGAGAAACTCAATAGCCCTGTCAAATATTTCGGGACTCTGCTTGCTTAAACCAATCTCCGCACAGGAGAAAATCTCACCAAAAAAGCCGAGCATACCGTTGTGCTCAAGTGCAGGCACAGCAAGCTTACGCTCGGTTGCAGTTGCTATACACATCTTAACGTTGTTTTCCTTAAGTTTCTGCAAAAACTCAACAGCGTCACGCTTAGGCGGCACTGTGCGTACATAAAAATCTTCAATTATTCTTTCGGTATAATCTTTGAAATCCTGCGGTGTACAGTCAAGTGAATATTCATCAACAAGATACTTTGCAGATTCGTTCAGATACATAGTCGCAACCATTTTTCTGAGGTCGGGTTTTGGTGTAACGCCTTGCGAAACAAGAAAATTATAGGCTATATCGTCCCATATCGACATCGAGTCGATAAGTGTGCCGTCCAGGTCAAAAATCGCACCGCTTATTTTCATTCCGACACCTCTTTTGCAGGCAGAATATCCGTATTCTCCCATACGGCAACAACAGTGCCGCTGTGAACTGTCATACTTGCCGGTTTACCGGTAAATTCGTTACTGATACCAAGCGGTCTGTTGCACGGCAGATCACAACCGTCAACCTCATATTTAAATCCGGACAGAGTTACGTTTGCTTTTTCACAGCCAAAAGGCAAAAGAGAAATATAACCGCTCGCATTTTCATTAAAGTGAAGTGTGCGGTTCTTAACTGCAGTAATAACGGTATCGCAGTCAAAAATATATCCTGCCAAGCCTTTTTCTGCAAGGTAACAAAGCACTTGCAGATTACCTAAGGTATGTGCAATTCTACCGCCTGTTGCACCGAAAATATAAAACTCATCACAACCTGCTTCAACGCCCTTTTCAACAGCAAGCATCATATCCGTATCATCTTTAATCGGAGAATGTACCTCGGTCACAGGATGTTCGGGAGTATAACCCAGCGAATCAAAATCGCCCACAACAATGTCAGGTGTGATTCCGATTTCGGTAAGCACCTTATATCCTGCATCAGCGGCAATTGTCAAAGCATTTTCATCGTGACAAAATATATCTTTACAAAAATCTCCGCCACCGACAACAAAGCATTTTTTCATTATAATCGCCGCCCTTTCGTAAATTTATTTCAAGTATGCTTCAAGTCTGTAAATCGGCATACCCTGTGAAGCAAATCTGTGCTCATACTCGGTCTCAATATTGCCCTCGAAATCGCTGTTATGCAGGTCAAGCGAAACATTCTTAAGGCTGAATCCGTAACCCGTAAACTGCTCGATAGAATACTCAAAGAAGTGCATATTATCGGTTTTCTGATGTATCTCAGCACCTTTTTTGAGTATCACCTCATAACTCTTGAGAAATCTGGCATTGGTAAGTCTGTGGTTAGCATAAGATTTTTTCGGATACGGGCAGGAAAAGTTGAGATAAATACGCTCGATTGATTCGGGCTTTATGAATTTTTCGAGATATTCCGCACCGCCGTGAAGAAACACTACGTTTGTAAGTCCTTCACGTTTTGCATTTTCACTTGCCGCAACAATTACGTTTGCGACCTTTTCCATTGCAAGTATGTTGATATCGGGATTACGCTTTGCAAGCTCGCAGGCAAACTTGCCCTTACCGCAACCGACCTCAAGCACAACAGGATTGCTGTTGCCAAAAAGAGCCTCGGTATCAATATACTCTTTCTTTTCTATTGCCGTGAGGAAGTTGCGGTCGTCGCTGAAAAGCTTGATAATATTGTCACACTCTGCAAGACGCTCCTCAAGGTATTTTTTCTTTCTCATTCTCATAGCCGTTTGCCGTCCTTATTCATAGTCTTCGATAAAATATGCGTTAGTATCAGCACGCTTACCGTCATGACCGAGTACCTCAATACGGAAATAAACATCCTCATCCTCAAGCACAAAATCGGCTTGTGTTACACTGCTGCCCGGTTCGGCATGCAAGCATTTTGTGCGCCTGCCTGCAGTAGAAAGTGCTATCCTTACAGCATCGGAACATTCGATATGAACCACGCCGTCCTCAAGTGTAAGCTCGTATATTTCAGGTCTTGTTGTACAGTAAAAATTGCCGTTTACCATAGCTGTCATAATGCTGTTATAGCTGAGAGAGTCGGTTAAGAAAACGGTTTTCCCTCCGAAGCTGTCACACCGCACATCACCAAACGGGAATTCGTTGTGATTGTCGTCTGCCATAGTGCAGTACATCCTTTTGCCTGCACGCAACATTTCATCGTAGACTCTTTCCTGTCCGTTGTCGCCGCCCTCAATAAAAACGGAATTATTATACACTTCTATTATGTCACAACCCTCAAGGTCGATATAATCTTCACGTACCTGCATTGACCAGTAGGGATGGTTATACATAACGATGAATCCGAGCTCTTTGAGCTTTGCGATATATTCATTTATTGCCGCCTTATCGCGGTAATTCGGCACAGGAGGAAGCTTGACCTCTTTTTCGCCCTTAATATTAAAAGCGTTCAGGTGATAACAGCGGCGAAACTGACCGCTGCTGACAATATTATCACTGATATCTGCCTCGAATGAATTTATCGCAACAAAATCATCAGTGCAAAAATCGTTGTGGTCAAAATAGTTATCGTGGTCAGAAAAGGCAACTACGCTGTAACCCTGTGCTTTATACGCATCGCGTATTTCTTCCGGAGTACGTCTGCCATCGGAAAGTGTTGTGTGACAGTGCAGATTCGCAACATACTGCTTTTTATCTTTTGATATAAGAATGTGCTTCATAACTTCACCTTCTATAAAAACAGGCGTACGGTCTGTACGCCACAGCTAGTCGAAAAAGTATTTTTTCGGCAAGCTGTGAGACTTCGAGAAAGGTGACGAGAACACGTACAAATTCCGATATAATAAATACGAAAATCAGGAAGATTTATTTGTAATCCTCCTGATTTTTTATTTCTTTGTTTGCAGAATAGTCAAAAACTTTTCCTGACATTTCTTGTACGTGTTCTCGGTGCTTTATCGACAGTCTCAGGCGTGCGGTCTGTACGCCTGTTTTTTGATTTATTCGCTTTTTTCGTGTTCTTCTAAAAAGCTCTCAAGCATCTGGATAAGGCTCTTGACCTCATCGTTTACCCTTGAATGGATAAGCTGAGCCTGAGTCTGTTCAAGCTTTGCAGCTGCCGTAACAGCCTCTGCCTTGCGGCGGGCATCACTCTCGACACGTTTTACAACCTGAGCAACCTCTTCAATCATCTGCGAAGCTGATGCAGGCTCAACAACGATAGGAGCCTCTGCTTTCTGAGACTTAAGCTCCTCTATCTGAGCCAAAGCGTCTTTAAGCTGTGCCGCAGTCTCTTCATATTTAGCTTTGTATTCATCGTCTGAACTTTCAACGGGTTGATTATCTGAATTTTCACGAAGCTGCTTGAGTGCCGCAGCCATAGTCTTACATTCCTGACGGAGCTGCTCGCGCTCTTTGATAAGTTTACCGTTTTCTTCAAACAGGCTGTCGTACTTTGTCTGAAGTGCAGCATAACTCTCACGAAGATCTGCAGCAGACATTTCTGATGCAGCTATATATTCATCAACCTCAGCGGGATTGTAGCCTTTGCGCGATATTGAAAAGTTTTTGCTTCCAGCCATTGTAAAAACCTGCCTTTATCAGTCGTTGTAGAATTTGAGACCTGTTGCCTTAGTCCACTCAAAGAATGCACGGATTGACTTGAGACGTGCAGAACCAAGCTCGTGTGAGCCTCTTGTGTACCAATTGAAATCGTCTATGCCGCAAAGGCTGACAAGGTACTTAGCAGATGCACAGAAGCCGGAATCAATGCAATTATCAAGAAGGCAGATCTGCTGGTGAGTAAGATTTGCTGCCTCGCGATCGTTCTGTACGAAAAACTCATCGTACATCTTTGCAAACAGATATGCACCGCAACTTGTGGGTGTTGCAACAACGCCGCGTGCGCCTGCTTCGTATGCTTCCATAAGGTAGGGAATATTAGCCTGAAGAACTGCTGAATCACCCTGAACAGCAATCTTCTCTTTGATTTTTTCAATTTTACAGGTTGTGTCCTTAATACCTACAAATCTGCCTGTTTCGACAAGCTTGCCGTAAACAGAAGCATCCATAAGGTGAGGACGAAGACCCGGGAACTCATAAAGAACGATGGGAAGTGTTGTATGTGTGCTGAGCTCTGAAAGATATGTGAAAAGACGGTCATTATCGCCGCAGTAGCCCTTTGAAACGAAAACAAGGCCGTCAACACCTGTCTGCTCAATACGCTTGATTTCTTCGAGCTGACCGTGCCATGTAGGCTCGAGGTTTGCTGTTGCAACAACAGACATACCGCCTGCTCTTTCAACTGCAAGCTTTGCAAGCTTTTCTCTCTCATCAAGTGTAAGCTCCATCATCTCGGAGCTGCCGCAACAAGCAAAAAGGTGGTCTGCACCCTGACGTGCCTGCCATTCAACATATTTTTCGTATGTATTGTAGTTGATTGAACGGTCCTCGTTGAAAGGTGTGAGGATTAGTGAATATACGCCACGGTTGTTGAATTCTTTTGACATAACAAAGCCCTCTTGTTCATTATTTTTTCTTCAGTATAACGCACACAAAAAGAAAAATCAATAACAAGAAAGCTTTTTATTATAAATTTTTACCTGAAAGCAATATACACATAATCTTCACCGAGTGAATTGAGCTGACTTACCGTATTCTCATATTCCATAGACGAACTGTGATACACCTTAAAGCCTGTCGATGTGACCTTGAGACCCATACTTGAAAATGTTTGATTAGCCATTCCGACATAGCTGTACAGCTTACCTGCGCCGTCAGCTATAAACACAGGCATTGAAGATATGCACACTATGACAAAACTCGGCTTAAAGCCAAGACGTATAGTCTGCTCATATTCACCTGTGCCGAAATACGCACCGACAACAGGCTTTTGTCCCCACGATGCCTTTTCTTCGGCAGTTACGTGTTTGGAGCTGTCGTTGATATGCGAGCCGCAGAAAAACGTTTTAGGCATAAACGATTCGTACTGTACGGCACTTGATGATTCGGGACAGAAGCGAGCCTCTACTATAACCCAGCTCTTCATAACAAATGCTTCTGCATCTCTGTCAGCCTCTATTGCATCGCATCCTGATTCTTTTAAATTAAGATCACTTTTAAAGTTGAGACAGTCGACAATTTTTGTAAAAGCCTCGTGACAGGCCGTACCACCTGAAGAATACGGAACATAGACCGAAAATCGCACCTTGATTTCCGCAAGCCGGCAGTACTCTTCGGGCACTAATTCACCTTCATTGTTTTCGGTAAAAAAGTCTGAAATTTTCACGTTTTCAAGACCAACAGAAACTATCGTCTGTTTAAGCGGTGTAGCCTTTGGCCGAGGCGGATATTCCGTAAGGAATTTTATGTCGCCGAAGACTTTTGTCTGTTTGCTGAGCCATCCGGCTATTTCGGCAGGCATAGCACTTATTGAATCTGCCATTTTATTCTCCTTCCACTATTGTTCTGATTATCGCCCAGATATAAAACACTTCGTTACCGTTGTAAACTCTTTCGGCACGGTCAATTCGGTAGCTTGTATCACCCGAAGAAACCGTAGCCGTATCACTTGCAAGAGTAAGGTCGGGCACGGGAGGCCCGATATAAAGATATCTGCCCTGGCTGTTAAAACCGATTTCGGTATAAACGCCGTCAAGGTACATTTTGTTTTTGTATCTGAGTGGCTGAATGAGCGCTTTGCCGCTCTCTATTTTACTGCCGTCAATCAGTGTGACTTCTCTGCCGAGTTTTGAAAAAATCGGTTCAACTTTCATACATCCACCTGCCTGAAAGCAAAGCCGCAATCCTCAAAAAGGTCAGCCGCCTGCAAAAGAGCTTCGTCGCGAACATTGACAGCAATTTCAAGCATTGCCGCAGGTGTGCGAGTTACAGTTACGTCGCCTGCTTTAAAGCTCGTTGTGCCGTCGCTGTCCGCAGTTTCACGAATTACCGTACGGTAATAAGCTATACCTGCAGCCGCCTGAGCAATTCTCGGGTCGTCCTTATCTGCAGTTTCTTTCAGTCTGCTCTGTATTTCCTCGAGACAGAGTCTGCAAAGGGGCAGAGCGTTTTCTGCCCCTTCTTCGTCGAGGGTAACGAGCTGTCTGAGCCTTGCAAGCACGGTATGACTGTTAATCATGCGTTACCCCTCCTTAAATCAGACTGTGAGTTTGCGTGATGCGTCTGTGAAAATCTTAGCAAAGCCTGCAATAGATGTAATTGCCGCACGCTCAAGCTGTCTGTCGATGAGCTTGTCGTATTCGGTCATAACATCGCCTGCCTTGACCATTTCGAGTGCACAGCGCTTATCAAGACCGATAACAGTACCTGCAGGCACAGCAGAAGAGCGGATAAGCTCTGCACCTATAGGTGTAATCATCTTGCCTGTTGCGTGGAAATTGAGACCTGCAGCAGAATCCTTGAATTCGCTGATGTTAAGCATATTCACGGCGTCTGCATTGTTTGCAATAATCACATTCATCTCATACGGGTCAAGGTCTTTCCAGAGGTTGACGATATCTGCGTATGTAAGATTACCTGAGCTGATTGCAGCTGTAGATGCTGCAGCATTGTCGTTGCCGTCACCGTTGATGATTGTGTCAATCGCATCGGCAAGCTGTGACTTTGCAATGTGTGCGCCAATCTGACGGAGCATAACCGTAAAGAGGTCAAGACGCTGGAAGCGGATAGCCTCATAAGAAGCTACAAGCATTCTGCCGCGCTTATGAAGTTTAACAAGATTGTCGCGTGTTCTGACAGTTGTTTCGGGAATGGCCTCACCTTCAGCAACTGCCACAAGTTCCTTTTCTTCGTCTGTAGGAACGCTTGTGATTGAGCGGTAATCGAGTGAATCGATATTTGTAACGGAAGCAATAATCTGAGGCAGATGATTTGCCTCCTCAATGCCCTGACGCACAGCTCTTGCAACATACTCGGGGAAGAGAGTTGCGCTGTCTGTTGTCTTGAAGAATTTTTCGACAGTGTCACTGCCTGCACCGCTTACCTTGATATCAAAACGCTTGAGCTGACGCTGATATGCGTCAAGTCCCTCAAGTGAGCTGCCCTTGTAGTTTTCCGAGGGGTCGATACTCTCGAGTGCGGATGTGAATGAACCTGTGCAGTAGAGACCTTTTTCGAGTCTGATGTTATCGTAATTTGCCATTAATAATTTCCTCCTTAAATTTTGAATTCATTGTTGTTATTTATTTTCTGTGTTGTGCCGCCGCCAAGCTGAGGTCTGACGGGATAGCGCTTTGATGCACTGTCGGCAAACGCTTTTTCGAGCACCGAAAGCTGTGACGCCGTAAGCGTATGACAGATATCGGCAAACTCTTCCGAACCGAGTGACGGTACCGACATCGAAGCAAGCTTCATCACCTGCTGTTCAAGACCTTTCCGATAAAGGTCAGCATCCTTTGCAAGCACTTCAAGTCGGCTGATTTCATCAGTCAGCTTGCTGAATGCAGAAAGGCTGAGTGTTATTGAATCAAAACCGTTCGATTTTTCCTTAAGCTGTGCAAGAGTCATACCGTCTTCAGCTTCAAATGATTTTGTAACGCCTGCTCTCGGCTGTGCAGGTACCGCAACAAAGCTCCATTCATAAGCATCCGAAGGCTCTTCAAGCACCGTATGACATACCTTACCGTCATACACTTCGCCCTTGCGATGTCTGCAACCTTTCTTTCTCATATCCTCGCCACATATCGAGCAGCTCATAACCGATACGGCACAGCTTACGCTTGTTTCCTTTTTGATACCGGCTTCAATCTGTCTGACAATCTCTTCATTTTTAGGTGTCAGAGGCATATATGCCCTTGCCTTGAGGCAAGTGTATTTTTCACCCGTCGAGGTAATTTCATCTTCACTCTCTTCAATCCACGTTTTGAAAATCCTTGCTGTCTGGCAGTCGCTTTTCATATTGTGGTCCGTAATCCCTGTCCTGCCGTCAAACATTGAAGCAAGTTTCACCAGTGAAGGCACGCTGAATCGTTCAAAATCTCTGTCGATTTCGTTGTCACAGAGAGTAAGCGTGAAGCAGAAAACCTCATCTGCGGTCAGTGGCTTTATTGTGTGGCGGTTAATAAGCTCAAGCTCATCCTCCGCCACAGTATCAGCAACAACACTGCTTGAGATGTTTTTATAAAGTGTGTTCATTTTTCCTCCTTTTGAGGCAACCGCAAATCAAATCGGAGGTTATTTTTCTCAGCGGCTATTTTCTTGTCATAATTATTCAAAAATACTCGTTAATACAGAAAGTATTGCCTGCGTTTTTTGAATATTCTGACAAAAAACTATCTCGCTGATAATCACAACCCGATTTTATTCGCAGTTGCTTTAGTTAATAAGTTTCTGTGCCTGAGCCGAATAAAGCTCGGCACGAGAGGCTTCAACCATATCCTGAAGCATTATTTCATCCCAGATGACGTTGACTTCGCCCGGAAGCCCCATAAGCCTGAGGGCGGTATCGCAAACCTTGACTATTGCAGGTGTGAGAATTCTGCGGTAGGACTCAAGCTCACTTGTCAGCGCATCTGCTTGCTGTGACGACATACGCTCCGTACTCGACCATGAAAGGCCAAGCAAAAACGGAGGCAAACCCGTCTTTGCAACAATCTGCTCAAGCAGCTGACGCACGGACACTTCGCTGTCAGGCAGCTGTGCTTCGGCACCGATAACCTTAATCTGCACATCGCCTACAGCTACAAAGTCCTTCACACTACCACTGCTCATCGCACTGCTCCATTCTTCGGCAACCTGCATCGCTCTTTCCTTTGCATAAGCACGGTCGAGCGTATCATTCTGCGGTTTGTATGTAACAGCAAAACGCACGTTGCCAAGTCGTTCCCAGTTGTTACCTACAGTGCGAAAAATCTTCATAAGCACCGATGAAAAAAAGGGCAGACCTTTTAGCAACGAATTGCCTGTAATAGCACCGGCTTCGGGATTGAGCACACTCATTACGGTAAGCTCAGGGTATGCAATTTTTTCAGGCTTACCCGAAGTGAGCGAATATATATCAATATTCAATCCGTTTTCATTACGGCGAAGCTCAATGTTTTCAAGCGGGGCGTTAAACAATGCACACGGCGTACCGTTACAGTCCGTCACAACCTCGCCTATTGCCGTGCCGTAGGTCAGAAGCTGTTCAAAGTAACCCGATACAAACGATTCGAGTCCCGTGCTGTTACCGTTTACGCATATACCTGACACAAATCTGTCCATATATGCCTGCGATTTTGCATCGGTACACATAACGTCAAATCCGCCCGTCAGACGAACAAGCTTTGTGACTGCCGCATCAATTATCGGCACAGCATCACGCAGAGCACCGTAAAGCTGCAAATCGTGTCTGCCGAGTGCGGAGGCTTCAAACACCGAAAACGGATTTGATACGTTGCCCGTCTGCACCGAGCACACCTCAGGTGAGGTGTCAGCCTTTTTCTTCTTTTTCATTTACTCCTTCCTTTCTGTTGCAATGGCAAAAAACGAGCAATCGCCGCTGCTCATCAGCGTTGTAACAAAGTAACGCATATCGTCCATTGCGTGGTCATTTGTTTTACACGGCGTGTCTTTGACGCAGTTGTTGTCCCAACGGTAGAGTGAAAATTCACGCACGATATCACGACACGGTGTGCAAATTTTTATTTTTTCCGATTTAAGTGCTTCGGAAACCTTGCGTATACCGTCTGTGACATCGTTTTTTGCGTGAACAACCTTGAATCTGCCGTGGCGACGAATGCATTCAATAAAGCTTGCGGCCGAAGGGTCTACCGCAACTGCACTTATTTCTCTGCCGCCTGCTAACTCCTCGAGTGCGGAATAATGTTCTTCATCGGTGCGTTGTACTCCGAGTGCACGCGAGTCGTGATAATATTCCGCCACTCTGTACCATACTCCGTCAAGAAGTCCCCAAAGCCCGAATGAGCTCGGATTTACCGTGCCGTAATCGCAGGAGATGTACCAGCATTCGAAATCACCCTGCGGCACAGGACAGATATGCCTTTCGGCACTGAAAAACGGATAGACAAGACCCTCTGCGGCAACCCACTTTCCTTCCACAAACCGCTCGTAAAAAGTACCGCTGTAAAGGCTGTGGTATCTGCTGATAATTTCCGGTGTGAGGGAGGGGTTGTCCTCCATAAGGAAATGAAGATAAAGGCAGTTTTTTTCATCGTGCTTTTTTATCCATTCCTCGTGAAACCAGTGCAAGGGATTGTCGGGATTGCAGTTAAACCAGAATTTCGAGCCGTCAAGCGAACAACGAGCAAGAGCCTGCTCAACAAATGAACGGGGCATAAGGGCAACCTCATCGAGAAGTACACCCCCGAGTGTCATACCCTGAATAAGCGAAGCAGAGCTTTCGTCCTTGCCGCCGAAAAGCCAGAAGCTGTTTGTTTTGCCGCCAAAGCTGATTTCAATTTCGTTACGCGAAACCTTTTCACTGCACTCAAAGCCGAGCTGTGCAAGCACAGGCAGCATCGGTCTGATAACGTTACGCCTGAGCGATGCGATTGTTTTACCGCAGATTGCAAACGAAGTGTCTTCAAATGCCGCCATAGCCCACGATATGAAGGAGAGTGACATACATACCGTTTTACCCGAGCGGACTGCACCGTCGCATATAATCGCATCCTTACGGCTGTAAGGTGATGACGGACACCACCAAGTCAGCACTGTCAGCTGTTTGGCAGAGAAAGCTTTGAAGGCAAGCTGCTGTTTTGCTTTTCTACTCATGCGCACCACTTTCCCTTATCTGTCTGGCCGAACTTTCCAGTGCCTGATAAAACGGCAACGCACCGCTTTGAGTTTCTTCGCCGCTCATTTCTGCAAGCCGCTCGAGAGGCTTGAGCCTGTCGAAAAACTTGATTTCAATACCGCCGCCCTTAGGGCGTTTAATTTCCGCAATATTGAAAAGATTCATTTCTTTCAGCTCTTCTCCCGAGGGAGGGTCCTCGCAGAAAACAAGGCGAAGTGCATCTGATACACTGCCGAAGGCTAACCTGCGGTAGCCTGCCGCCGCTTCATTACGGTGCGGTGTCTGCACCTTTGCGAGAGATGCTATTTCGTCTGTGATATCCTTACGACAGAGCAGCTTTGCTGCCGCAGTCTGGGGACTTACCGTATACCCTGCCTTTATCGCTGCGTCACGGCCGTCAGGCAGTATAACGTAATTCAGACAAAAAAGTTTCTCTCTTTTGCTTAGTGATTTCTTTGCTATTTTTTCACCTTCCTTGCAATTTTCTGAGGGATTATCGGTTACTCCCCTCACTCAAAGGCTGAAACTGTCGTTTTTTCAATGCAATCAGGTGATACTTTTCACATTTTTTCTGAATGTTAAACGATTGTTCACAGTTAATGAAGCAAAAAGAAAAAACCGCCTCATTCGAGACGGTTTTCAGACTGTCGATAAAGTCACCGGGAACACGCACAAGAAAAATGCAGGGAACGGTCTTTGACCGTTCCGCAAAACAAAACTAAAAAAACAGGAGGATTTCAAGTAAATCTTCCTGTTTTTCGTATTTATTGTGTTAAATTTTGTGCGTTTGCCGTGTTTTTGCCCTCTCGCGGTACCTTTGTACAGCTTCGGGGCAAAGAACACGGCATCCCGTCACCTTTTTCGAAGTCTCACAGCTTGCCGAAAAATACTTTTTCAACAAGCTGAAACCGCCTCATCCGAGACGGTTTTCAGTGTTGCTTTACTTATTTTTGAGTAATGTGTACATCCAGCTGGTTAAAGGGAATATTGATACCTGCTTTGTCAAAGTCGAGCTTTACACGCTCCTGCATATCATAAAATGCATTCCAGTAGTCTTCACTTTTACACCACACGAGAGCATTTATTGTAATACTGCTCTCACCGTGAGCACCGACCGCTACAACCGGAGCCGGTTTTCCGAGTACATACGGGCAATCCTCTATTGCCTTACCTATAACCTCTTTTGCAAGTGATATATCCGTACTGTAGGATACATTGAATTTAAAATCTATTCGGCGTTCTTTCTGTGCCGTATAGTTTATAAGATTGTTTGAAGTAATATGTGAATTCGGTACAATAATACGCTTGTTATCCATTGTAAGCAAAGTTGTATTCATAAAATGTATTTCCACAACCTTACCCGAAACATTCTCAAGCTCAATAAAATCGCCTGCACGGAAAGGCTTGTTGAACATTATTTCAATACCGCTTGCAAACTGCGATATAAGCCCCTGCAAACCGAGACCGGCTGTAATACCTGCAGCGCCGAGAGCAGCTGCAAACGAGTTGATATTAAATCCGAGTGCGGAAAGTGCAAACATCACAAACACAATACGCATAGTCACTACGAGCATACTTTTCAGAAAATGATGCACAGACTCGTCAACATTTCTCTTCTGCATTATTTTGATAAGCAATTTACCTGCCAGCTTACTTAAGAAAAAACCGATAATTATTATAACTGCGGCAGCAATTATTTCAGGTATAGATTCAAACAATTTTCCCGGCAAGCTGTCAAGCCACGAACCGAATTCCGATACTTCTTCAACTATACCGCTTGATGCAGCAGTTGTTGTTTCGAGTAATTTCATCTTTTTTCTCCTTACCGAAAAGAAAGCCGCATCGGTTAAGATGCGGCTGTTTAATTATTTAAGTGTAAAGCTTTCAGCCTTAATTATTGCTTCTGTACTCTCCTGATGTGTAATTTCAACACTGTCACCTTCATTTGCAATAACTACAGTATTAAACTCTGAAGCGTAAACCGTAAAGTAAGTGTCTGCGCTGTCAAGCTTAATGTAGTAGCAGCTGTTGCCGCTGATAACAGCTGTACGAATCTCGGCAATCTTGCCTGCGGATGTAATTACTTTGGACTCTTCGTCTTCTGTCGGAGCCTGACCCGCATCAGGATCAACATCAATATTGTTATCTTTAAGGAGCTTTATATATGCCTTACGGCAGCCTTCAATTGTTGTATCTGTAGCAATAATTGTTGTGAACTGATTTACATTAACAAGTGCATACTGCTGTACGATATTGCTGTTATCCTTGAGAGCCATAAAGTATGTCGGCTCATCACCTATATTAACAAGCAGCGGGAATGTTGCTGTGTAACTGTACTGCTGTACTTTACCTTGTGCAGCTTCCTGAGCAGCATTTTCTGTAGCACCGCTTACACGGTAGAATTTAGCATCCTTGGTACGCTGATTAATAAGCGTAAAGCCTGTGATTGAGTTATCACCTGCAGTAATTGATGTAACGCCTGTATACATATAAACGTCATCATTAAGAGCGATATAATTGTAGCCGTCTGTTGTAACAACAACATTATCCTGACCGAGAATTGAATTCCAGAAACCGCCTACATACTTACCGTAGTAGTCGTACTGCTCTACAAGCAGCTCAGGGTCATAAACACGGTCGAGCCACTTGAGTGAACCGTTGTCATCTCTGATCTGCTCTATTGTGTATTCCTGACAATCACCTGTTGTGGGATCAACAAGAATTGCACCGATAACATCACGACCTCCGAAAAGACCGATTGTATTTTTATAAACCGGACATACCCACCATGCTTTACCTTGTTCGTCAACTTCAAGAACAGAATCGCCAAGAAGTCTTGTGGGATACTTAAAGCGAAGGTGACGCTTGAGAAGGTAATTGAAATGGTCAGCATCTGAGTATCTGATACCGCCGTCAACCTTTTTATACTCTACCTTCTGTGTGTTCATGTCGATAACAAGATAGCCGGGAAGACCTACCTTACGGTTGTTAAACCACTTGATGATATTGTCATACTTGAGTGTTGCAACACGTACAGGCTTCTGATTAAGGTTTATCTGTGTTTCACATGAGTTTACATCAAACTGTGAAACAAGATTCTGATCGAAAAGGTCAGAAAGAGCCTTTGTAGCAAGAGTTTCAGCCGATTCTTTGTCGAGAAGAGGAACACTCGAAAAATCTACCTCAACGATTTCTTCACTGAAATCTGCCTTGTCATTAACAGCGATGATTTCGTGATAGTCTTTTGCACGGAAGAATACACTTGATACAACAAAACCGATACCCACTACAAGAGCAAGTACAAGGCCTATAACAAGCGGTATTCTGACACGCTTACGTGCATACGGAGAATATTCGGGCGAAGCAAGAGCACCTGATGTAACAAATGAAATTGCACAGTAAGCCAGAATAATCATTCCGAAATAGATGTACATCTCGATAGCCTGGAAATTGAAGGCAGGGAGATAGAAATAATAGGCAATAGCGGCAACAATAGCTGTAGCTATAAGGTTGATTGCAATTTTAAGGCCTGCTTTATTGGGCGGAATAACAACTGATTTGCCCTTTTTTGAACCGCCGCCTGAAAAATCGACTTTGATAGGATCCATTGTGACAACTCCTTATGTTTTGGATAGTTATTGTATATTCTACTATAAAACTTTCGATATTACAAGAGGCAATTTTGTAAAACGCAAAATAATACACTTTACACGGCAAAATAATACAAGATTATTGAATTTATAATTCCGGTGTGATACAATATATTAAACTTAAATCACGGTTAGGAGAGATAAACCATGAAAAGATTTTTCAAAGTATCTGTCAGCCTGTTCCTTGTCCTGGTGCTCAGTGCTTCGGTTGTTCTGCAAACTGCAGCCGCTTCCGAAAAATGCAACTGTGGTGAGGAACCCATAATCTATGTTGCGGCACTCGGCAGTGCAACACTCTATCAGAACGCCGACACAGAAGATGAAAAAGTCGTTTTCCGCCCCGAAACAATGACATACGTCAAACTCATTGCAAGACTTCTCCCTTCTGTTGCTATTCTTATAGTGAATAAGGATTACGATATGTTTACAGATGCACTCATTCCTGCTGTAAACGATGTTTTCGGCCCTCTTGCCAACGCTGAAAACGGCGACTCCACAGCTGATATCACAACTAAGGAAGAGCTTCCCACAGACCCTACACATACACTTGACCACAACTACTACTTCGGTTACGATTTCCGTGCCGATCCGCTCGTTGTTGCAAAAGATCTTGATAAGTACATAGATCATATCCGTGAGCTTACAGGTCACGATAAGGTCAGACTCCGTGCCTCATCAATGGGCGGCGTTATGACAATGGCATATTTTGAGCAGTTCGGTTGTGAAAAGATAAAGTCTGTTATCTTCCAGAACTGCCCCATTTCCGGTACAGCCGTTGCAGGTGACCTTTTCTGCGGCAGACTTGAAATCAACCAGGATTCGCTCTACCGTTACGGTGCAACAGCCCTTCCTCTCATTATGGATAAGGGTCTTTCAGATTTCCTTATGGTCATCATCAACGTTCTTAAATACAGCGGTGTTCTCGGCGCACTCATCAATGTTGTAAACCGTGTTGTAGACAACTGTGCCGACCGCGTTTTCGACGAACTTCTCGTTCCCGTTTTCAAAGCAAACTGCGGTATCTGGTCGTTTGTACCCGATGAATACTATAAAGATGCAAAAGCATTTATGCTCGGCGACAATCCCAACGCAGAGCTCGAAGCAAGAATTGACTATTACCACTACAATGTCCAGTGTAAAGCAGGCGAAATTCTCAACGGCGTACTTGACAGCGGTGTTCCCGTTATGATTCTTGCCGCATGGGGCGTTCAGCGTACACCTCTTGTTCCCACATGGCACAACGATTCCGACGGTACTGTTGACCTCAAGTATTCTTCTGTAGGTGCAACTGTAGCACCGCTCGGTGAAAGCCTCGGTGACGATTACACCCAGAAGATTAACGACGGTCATAATCACATGTCACCTGACAATCATATCGACGCTTCAACCTGTGCTCTTCCCGACAACACATGGTTTGCAAAAGATATGGTACACTGCACAACACACGACGGCCACGGTGAGCTTTACAAGTGGTTCTTTATGAACGACAACAACCCCGAAATGCTCAACGTACATTCAAACCCCGCTTATCCTCAGTTCCTTCAGAACAATATCGCTGAGCAGACACTTACTCCCCAGAAATAACATAAAGGAAGTTTAATATAACTGAATTTTAAGAGCAGAGTTCACAAAAAAATGACAAGTTGGTTACAGCTTTGTCATTTTACTTGAACTTTGCTCTTATTTATATTAGTATAAATCCGTTATAAAATAAGTATGGAGTAAAGTAACCCGAGGTTACAAAATAGAGATATGGTTTTTTCCAGCCTTTTTTTCGTTTTCTTTTTTCTGCCGCTGAATCTTGCCTTGTATCACTGTGCAAAGAGTACACCTGTGCGTAACGCAATAATGCTTGTATTCTCACTCGTGTTTTATTCGTGGGGCGAGCCTAAATTTGTATTGTTGCTCATTGCAATGAGCTTTATTGATTGGCTGCTGTCACTTATCGCAGAAAGAGGCAAAGGCAACCTGATATCAAAACTTGCCGTCGTTGCAGCCTGTGTTGTTGACCTTGGCCTGCTCGGCATATTCAAATACGGTACTTTCTTTCAGGAAAACCTTCAAGCTGTCACAGGGCATCCGTCGGTAATAACACAAATCGCCCTGCCTATAGGCATTTCATTCTACACATTCCAGCTTCTTACCTATGTTGTTGATGTTTACCGCGGCGATGTAAAGGCAGAGCGAAATTTCTTCAATGTACTGCTTTATGCAAGCCTGTTTCACCAATGCGTTGCAGGTCCGATTGTCAGATATCAGGATGTTGCACGCGAAATACGTAACCGCAGTGTAAGCGAATCAGATATGGCAGCAGGCATAACCCGTTTTGCTGCAGGCCTTGCCAAAAAATCACTTCTGGCAAACAGCTGCGGTGAAATGGCAGACACTCTTCTTTTCACTCAGAACATCGAAACACGCCCTGCTTCCGCACTCTGGCTCGGTATGCTGTTCTTCACATTACAGATATACCTCGATTTCTCAGCCTACTCCGATATGGCAATCGGTATGGGACGTATGACAGGCTTCCATTATAAAGAGAATTTCGATTATCCCTACTGTTCACGCTCAATCAGCGAATTCTGGCGAAGATGGCATATTTCACTCGGCTCATTCTTCCGCGACTATGTATATATTCCGCTCGGCGGCAACCGAAAAGGAAATGTACGAACCATAATAAATCTGTTTGTAGTATGGTTCCTCACCGGATTCTGGCACGGTGCAAGCTGGAATTATATGCTCTGGGGTCTTTATTACTTTGCATTTATCGCCCTTGAAAAGATTTTCATCGGCAAAATACTTGCAAAAATTCCGGGTATATTCTCCCGCGTATACACACTTGCTGTTGTTTTCTTCGGTTGGGTACTCTTCAAGTTTGAGAGCTTACCGACTATGATTACCGCGCTCAAAGGTATGTTCTGCGGCAACGCAAATCCTGTTACAAGCTATGAAACAAACCTGGATTTCAAGAGCCATATTTTCCTTCTTATTGTTGCTGTACTTGCTTGTCTGCCTGTTGCAAAACTTGTCAAGGGCATACTTAAAGGCATATCTGTTAAAAGCAAGACAGGTGCAACTTTTGCAACCGTATGCAGAGCAGTTTACCCCTGTGCAATGCTTCTGCTCTCCACCGCCATGCTTGTAGGCGACAGTTACAATCCGTTCCTTTATTTTCAGTTCTGATAACACTTATACCGAGGATTTAAGATGAAAAAAACAAACAAACCAAAAATCAAAGGTGCAAAGCCTGTCATAATCAGCTTTTTTGTATTGCTGTTTATCGGCGCAACACTCGCACTTTATATACCGCTCAGGCCGATTTATTCAGAAGAAGAAAAGCGTGATCTCGCAAAATTCCCCGAATTCAGCTTTGCTTCACTTGTTGACGGAAGCTATTTCAGCGGTATCAGCACATGGTATGCCGACACATTTCCTATGCGTGATACATTCATCGGTGCTAAAGCCAAAATTGAATCATTTTACGGCATAGGTAACAGCATCAGCGGCTCATCCGATAATATAGCAGACGAAATCCCGGATTCAGATTCACCTTCGCTCGACCTGAATTACAGCGATTTTGAAAACAATACACTTCCCGAGGATGAAGCAATCGACAGTAGCCTTGTGCAAAAGCTCGGCGCAGTGCTGATTGTAGACGACTCAGCCTACGAATACTACAGCTTTGTCAAATCAACTGCCGACAGATATGCCTTAACGGTAAGCTACACGGCAGATAAACTCAAAGGCAAGGCAAGAGTTTTCGACATCGTCGTACCCACAAGTACCGATATTACGCTCAATACATCTGTACGCAAGGAAATCAATACAAGCGACCAGAAAGAAGCTATTAATTATATATACCGTAACATTTCTGCCAACGCATATAAGGTCGATACCTTCGATACAATCTATGCACACAGAAACGAATATGTCTATTTCCGTACCGACCACCATTGGACAGCGCTCGGTGCATACTACGCTTACTGCGAATACACCAAAGCAGCAGGAATAAAGACCGCTTCACTCAAGGATTTCAACGAGCGTAAGTTTGACAACTTTGTCGGCGCATTCTATAACGATTCTGAGAAGAATCCGGCGCTCGAGAAAAATCCCGATACCCTCTATGCTTATGCACCCAAGGGTAACGTAAAGCTCACATTCACCAACCACGACGGCAAGCAGGTCAAATGGAATGTCGTTACAGATGTATCGGGTTGGAGCAGAGGCTCAAAATATAACGCATTCATCGGCGGCGACAATCCCTATACTCATATCGTCAACCCTGCAATTACCGACGGCTCATCGTGCGTAGTCGTCAAAGAATCATTCGGCAACGCTATGGTGCCATTCCTTACCGAAAACTACGGCGAGATACACGTTATCGACTACAGGTATTGGGACGGCAATATAAGCGAATTTGTTGAGAAAAACGGTGTTGATGACGTAATATTTGTAAACAACATCTCCGCAACACGAAACAACTCGCTTGTAAATAAACTCGGCAAAATTTCATAAAAGTGCCAATTATTGACAGTAATGTATTATTATTGTATAGTAAACCCGGGGTGATTATTTTATGGATAAAAAAGCACGTACCGCGTGGATATTTTCAATAATCTCAGCTGTCTTTTTTGCACTCTCTGCAGTCCTTTCATTAATAACAACAATCGAAACAGTAAACTCTATTAATTCTTTTTATGACAAAGCAGACTACTGCAGTGAAGAATATTTTTATGACCACGCTGAACTCAAAAAGTGTTTTTACACTTATGAAGATTTCAGATATGAATATTATTTTGATGACGATCATTATACCGATTATGATGATTACAAAAACTCCGCCAAAAAGTACGGAAAACACGCTGATTATCTCAAGCAATCATTGCCGTTTTATATCATATTTACGGCATCCTTCCTCGCTTCTGCTGTAGGCGCATTTATATCACGAAAGAAGTCATTCCCCTTACCGCTCTTAATAGCTCAGATACTTTCCTGGGTAGCATCGCTCCTTTTCTTACTGACATTTGCATCCATTTTCTACGTATACATACCTTCCTTTTACTTAACCATTTTTTCTGTTTTAGGTTTTGTCTACATCACCTACTGTGTGCTTGTTTCTCTCGATAAAATTAAGCGCAAATCTGTTTTGGCCAAGTTATTTGCAATACCGCTGATTTTAAATTCGGTGACAATCGGATATATTCTGAATTTCTTGAACGATGAATCCAACCCATTCTCAATATTTTCATCAATTGAGATTGTTCTGCTTGTGCATGCTTTTATATTCTACTATATCGGTGTTTATGTCAGACACAGCACATACAAAAAACGTCCAAAATCCATCCCCCCGGTTGCAGCACCTCAGCCTGTTGCATACAGCGTACCCGTAACACCCGTCGTACCTGTCGCACCTGTTCCTCAACCCGCTCAGCAACAAAACAAAGCAGACGAAATCAAGCAGTACAAAGATTTGCTTGACTCCGGTGCAATTACACCGGAAGAATTCGAAGCAAAGAAAAAGCAGCTTTTAGGTCTTTAATATAATCAAACGGGATGTCATAATAACATCCCGTTTTGCCCCCAAAAAATATTTTTTAAAAATACATAAAAAATACTTGCATTTTTTGTTTAAGTGTGATAATATACTTGAGCGGTCGAAAAACCGCACTTTTGCGCTGGTAGCTCAGCTGGATAGAGTGTTTGGCTACGAACCAAAAGGTCAGGGGTTCGAGTCCCTTCCAGCGCGCCAAGCCGCAATCCTTTGTATATCAAGGGATTGCGGCTTTTTTATATTCTTTGGGAAGCCGCTCCAAAACACTGTTTTTCTAACAAATTTCTAACAAGATATGCTCAGACTCAAGCTACACACCGGTTTTGAAGCCTATGGAATTTCCTAAAGTATTTCCGAGAGCCCTTTTTCTGTTCATATCAAGATGACCGTAAAACTTAGCGGTGATATTCACATCGGAATGTCCGAGCCATTCGGAAACGTCATAAAGCTCACGACCTTCAGGCAAAAGCAAGGCAGCACAGCTGTGACGCAAATCATGAAATCTTATACGCTTCAAATCATTCTTTTCCAAAAGCTTTTTGAAATGTTTTGAAATATAGTCAGGGTCATAAGTTTTGCCGTTCGGCCATTTGAAAATATAATCATTTTCAATGTAGTCTTTACCGCAAGCAGCCCTTTCCTCTTCCTCACGAGCCTTAAGCCACTTGAAAAATTCAATCATATCATCTGACAGAGGGTATGTTCTGTTGCTTGCATCGGTTTTGGTTGAATCCTTCGCAACAACCTTGTTGTTATACATTACAACCGTGTGCTTGACGATGAGCATCTTATTTCTGAAGTCTATCGCATCCCAACGAAGTCCGAGCACTTCGCTTCTGCGCATTCCAAAATAGATAGTCGCAAAAATAATGTGAAAGATTCTGTCGTCTTTAATCGCTTCCCAAACCTTCTGAACTTCTTCTGCACTGTAGAAATTAACCTTTTCGTGAGAAAGTGTCGGAAGTTTCACGAACTCCAGACAATCGTCATAAATAATTTTTTTCTTTCTCGCCAGATTGAAAATCAGCTTAAACACCGTCATATGACTTTTGAGTGTTTTGGGAGAAAGACCGCCTCCGGTTA
>JAFXCH010000027.1 GCA_017516485.1 Clostridia bacterium | reverse complement strand
CAGGCATCGAGGACGATGTTAACGTAAGCGCTGAGGATGCTTCCTTTACAAAGCCCGAGCAGGTTCAGGATTTCGTTGAGAGAACAGGCGTTGACTCACTTGCTATCGCTATCGGTACAAGCCACGGCGCATACAAGTTCAAGCCCGGCCAGAAGCCCCAGCTCCGCTTTGATATTCTTGAGGAAGTCGGCAAGCGCCTTCCCAATTTCCCCATCGTTCTTCACGGTGCAAGCTCCGTTGTTCCCGAGTTTGTTGAGATAATCAACAAGTTCGGCGGTGCACTTGACGACGCTATCGGTATCCCCGAGGAGATGCTTCGTCAGTCTGCTACAATGGCTGTTTGTAAAATCAACATTGACTCCGACCTCCGTCTTGCTATGACTGCTGCTATCCGTCAGTACATGGCTGAGAATCCCACTCACTTCGACCCCAGACAGTATCTTGCTCCCGCTCGTGCTGCTATCCAGGGTATGGTTGAGCACAAGATTCAGACTGTTCTCGGCTGTGCAGGCAAGGCATAATCAAAAAAACACAAAATCGCGAGCGGCACTTAATGTCGCTCGCATTTTATATAAAGCACATTATATTTTAAAAAAGGAAAAAGGAAATGAAAAAGGTAATAATCTCAACCGACAGCCCGGCAGACCTTCCTGCCGCACTGGTCGAAAAATATTCCGTTGCCGTTTGCCCTCTTCATGTAATTCTGGGCGGTGAAGACAAGCTTGACGGCGTTAACGTAACACCGGACGACCTCATAAACAACTACAAGCAGACAAAAGCTCTGCCCTCTACATCTGCTATACCCGTCGGTGAATACACCGATAAATTTGCAGAGCTTACTGCAGACGGCTCAAGTGTTGTTCACATTTCACTCAGCTCGGGCGTATCATCCAGCTATAGAAATGCCGTAATAGCCGCCGAGGATTTCGAGGATGTTTACGTTGTTGACAGTACACTCCTTACAACAGGTATTGCAGCTCTTGTTGTAAAGGCTGCTCATATGGTTGAAAGCGGTATGAGTGCACCCGAAATTGCAAAAGAAATCGAAGCACTGCGCGATAAGGTTGACGTAAGCTTTGTGCTCGACAACCTTGAGTTTCTTGCCAAGGGTGGCCGCTGCTCCGCTGTTGCCGCACTCGGTGCAAATATTCTCGGCATCCGTCCCAGCCTTGAAATGCGTGACAGCAAGCTCGGTATGTGCAAAAAATACAGAGGTAAAATTGAAAAGGTGCAGCTTCAGTATGTTGCAGAAAGAATTGAAGCACTTGGCGAAGTTGACGATGAATTTGCATTCCTGACTCACTCACCAATTGACCCGGAGCAGGCAAAGGCTCTTGTTGAGGCAGTTAAGGCTACAGGTAAATTCAAAGAGGTTATTGAAGCGGATGCAGGCTGTACAATTACAGCTCACTGCGGACCCAACTGCGTAGGATTAATAGCAGTAAAGAAATAAAACAAAATACTATTTATATTGACTAATCCCATCGATTTAAAATCGGTGGGATTTTTTAATAAAACTCAAACATTACAAAAACATAACAAAAATATTTGCAGGTTATATTCTGATTGTAAGTTTACGGACACACCGTAAAACTAAGAATAAAGAAAGAGGTAAAAAACAATGAACAAAAACGATCAGGAGTTTATCATTCAGAAAATCCGCACACAGTATACAGAAAAAGAGCACACCACACTTGATGAGCTCAAAAAGCTGGATACGAAGGTCAAGCGTCCTGCAAACGTATTTGCATATATCTTCGGTTGCATCGGTGCAATCGTTATGGGCGGAGGTATGAGCCTTGTGATGACAGATATCGGTGATTTTTTCGGATTAAACAAAAGCACAGCAATGCTGACAGGAATTATTACAGGTGTAGTCGGCATATTTGCTCTGTGCATTGCCTACCCTGTCTACAACCGCATTGTAAAAAAAGAGCGTAAAAAAATAGCACCGGAAATTATCAGGCTCACCGACGAGCTGACAGAACAAAAAACGATGTAGATTATCAAAGACCTCCTGCGGTTTTCACCACAGGAGGTCTTTTGGGTTTATATAAGCTTTTCAAACAACGCTTTGCAGCCGTTATATACATCACGGTAGCAGGTTCCAAAATCGCCGCTGTACCACGGGTCGGCAACATTTCCGTTTCCTCCCGTAAAGTTAAGCAGCTTTACAATTTTACCTTCAGGGTCGGAAGGAATAATACGTTTAATATTACGCATATTGTTCTCATCCATACAGATAAGATAATCGTATTTGTCATAATCACTCTTTTTTATCTGCACTGCTCGCTTACCTTCGCACGATATGCCGTGTTTTTTAAGTTCATCTCTTGCAGGCGGATAAACGGGGTTACCCACGCCGTTCCATATTTCCTCCATGCTCGTTGCAGACGAAGATATGAGAAACTCATCTGCTCTGCCTGCTTTGTGCACCATATCTTTAAAAACAAACTCCGCCATCGGACTGCGGCATATATTGCCGTGGCAGACAAACATTACTTTTATCATCCTATATACCTCTTCACTTTACCATATGTAAAGTTAGTCAACTTTACATATGGGATTGACCTGTTTTTTATATCATGGAAAAAAGAGTTCTGAAGAAGGAAATCACAACAGTAAAAAAATTGGCATCCGAGTCATTTGTGTTGTCGGTTACTTCAAACGAATCAATGATTTCGTCTGTGTCGGTGCGATATGTTGTGCCGACAATCACATCATCGGTAAAAGTAAACGCTGTGTAGGTGGGCACACGCACATCAAAAGCTGAAACAGTAAATGAAGCAGTTGATTCGGGAAGCGGGTCATAGTTACTGCCGGAAGCTGAGGAAGACTGAACGTATACTGTACCTTCGCCGTTTGTGGCTTCGCCTGCAAACATAGTGTTTGTGCGCGAATAAAAGTGGTCATGTCCGCTCAGGCACAGGTCTATATCATACAAATCATATAGTGATGAAAAGAAAAGGCGTTCTTCCGAAAAGTCATCGTCACTTAATGAGGCTGAATAAGGATTGTGGTGCATTGTGACAACACGCCACTTTGTGTCGGGATAAGCACGAGTTGCTTCACGCAAAACCTTGGCGGTGTCAAACATAAAGTTGTTATTTGAGTTGATTGTAATAAAAAGTACATCACCGTAAGTGTAGTAATATCCCGTTCCGGCTTCACTTTGCATAAGCTCGTCAACCTCGTTCGGGTTGTTAAAAATATCACCGTAAAGTGAAGAATCATCGTCGTGGTTGCCTATGGTATTTGCAACCGGCAGAGAACGCAAGGCTTCGGGAGAAAGGTAAGCCTTCATCTGAACAAGGCTGTCGGGTGACTGAAACTGGTCGCCGCCTGAAATTGCAAAAGCAGCATTCGGGTAAGCTGTAAGCATTTTATCGACAGTATAATTCCAGCCGCAGGTATCACGGATAAGTATTTCATCAAGTGTTTCGTCACCGGAACGTCCTATTTGTGCATCAGAAACGTAAAGAACGGTAAAATCATCCTCCGGTTGAATCGTAAACGGCTGTGCTTCGCTCCAGACACCGTTTTCAGTGTATGAATAGTAATAGGTTTTACCTTGCTCAAGCTCTGTTACAGTAACCTTGTTTGACCTGAGGTTTTCGACAGCGTCGGCAGTAACAACCTCAAAATCTTCAGCACCGGACATATCGCTGTTTCGTGAAATCTTGAAAGCGGGATTATTGTCTGTTGCACTCGACAGCCAAGCAAAGCGAAGTTCACCGACTGCGGCACCGGGTGTAACGGAAATCACGGTGTCATCAGCCTGTATTTGTGACCATCTCGGTAAAAATTCTGTAAGCACTTCGTCATTGTACGCAAAGCCGGGCTCGGCAAAGACCGTAATGCTCATGATAAGAGTAAGAACAAGAGCAAATGATATTGTTTTGATTGTTTTATTCATAGTAATTCCTCCGATTCATATGAATATAATTTATAATATTAATCATAAAAATAATCTCCGTAATAATGTGACTCAGTCACTGAAATAATCTGCAAAAACGGATATAATAAAGCTACAAAATAAAGAAAGGATGTACAGAAAATGTCAGCACTTAAAATAAACAAAAACAATTTTGACCTCGTCATCAACAGTGATAAACCCGTTCTCCTTGATTTCTACGCAGAGTGGTGCGGCCCCTGCCGTATGGTATCCCCGATAGTTGAACAGATCGCCGCAGAAAACCCGCAATACCTTGTAGCCAAGGTAAATGTAGACGAAGAACCTGAGCTCGCCGCACAGTTCGGAGTATCAAGCATACCACTGCTTGCAGTTGTAAAAAACGGCAAAATTGTCAACAAATCCGCAGGTGCCAAACCCAAGCATCAGATACTTGCCTTGTTAGAAGGCTAACTTTTTAAGGCGGTTTTTATCAATAATTTTAACACCCTTGCGTGAAACCTCAACAATACCTTCGTTTGAAAAATATTTAAGCATACGCGACACAACCTCACGGGCAGAACCGATATACCTGGCAATCTGCTCGTGAGTTAAATTTATAGTATCAGAATTAATTCTTGCAGACTCTTCATACAGGAAAATTGCAAGTCTTTTATCCATACTCATAAACAGAATCTGCTGCATAACCCACATGACGTCTGAAAATCTGCTTACTGCCATTTCCAGCATAAAAATCTTCACATCAGGGTTATTGTCATTAACCTGAGCAAGTGCACAACCGTTGATAACATAGCACTCGCTGTCTTCTTCAGCATCGATAAAAACATCAAAAGTAATACTCTGAAGTACGCATGATGCGGCGAGCATACACATCTCACCGGGATGAAGTCTGTAAAGGGTTATATCTTTACCATCGTCTGACATAATATATACTCGCAGACAGCCGCTGCGTACAAAAATCATACCGATACACTCATTACCGTCGTGAATAGTCGTACCTTTTTCATAGCTTACAGAAACAGTATTTTCACATACAGCCGCTTTATCTTCATCAGATATCTTATCCCAAAAAGGAAACAAGGTTTTATAAGCATACTCAAAGCCTTTATTATCCACAAATTCCGCCTCCTTTATTTTTCATAATTATACAACCGTTTTTTTATTCCGTCAACAAAGTGACTCTGTCACAGAAAAAAGTTGACAAAAGTGATATAATAACAATAACAAACAGAGAGGAGAAACGTTATGGAGCATATTTATGATGTAATTATCATAGGCGGTGGTCCTGCAGGATATACAGCAGCACTCTACTGTGCAAGAGCAGGTCTCGACACATTGATAACAGAAAAAATGGCACCCGGCGGTCAGATGACATTGACGGGTGATATTGATAACTATCCCGGATTTGACGAAGGTATTGACGGTTTCACTTTAGGTATGAAAATGCAGCAGGGTGCTGAAAAATTCGGTGCAAAAACCGAATACACCGAAATAAGCAAAGTCGATTTTTCAGAAAAAATCAAGCACATCACAACATACGACAGCACGCTGCACGCAAAGGCTGTTATTATAGCCGCAGGTGCTCACCCTAAAAAGCTCGGTATTCCCGATGAAGAAGAGCTTACGGGTATGGGTGTGCATTACTGCGCACACTGTGACGGCAGATTTTACAAAGACAAAACCGTAGCCGTTATAGGCGGAGGCAACTCCGCAGTTGCGGATGCACTGTATCTTGCAAGGCTTGCAAAAAAAGTTTACCTTATACACCGCAGAGACACACTGCGTGCCGAAAAAATTTATCAAAAACCCCTTAGCGAAGCCGAAAATACAGAATTTGTATTTAACAGCACTGTCAACAGAATCATCAACAACAACGGTGTTAATGGCGTTGAGATATTAAACAAAGACGGCACAACAAAAGAAATAGAATGTGACGGTATATTCGTAAGCATTGGCAGACAGCCGTCAACTGCTTTTCTCGGTAATGAAATTGCACTTGACAGCAACGGATATATCATCGCAGACGAAACGACTAAGACAAATATCGACGGAGTTTTTGCCGCAGGTGATATCCGCACAAAAGCATTACGGCAGGTTATCACGGCAGCCGCCGACGGTGCTGTAGCGGCACATTTTACAGAAGAATATATATCGCAAAACTAACAAAAACGGCTTGTATGGATATTTCACCATACAAGCCGTTCATTAATTATACAGATTATTTCTTTGCTGTCTTTCTCTGGATTGCCTTGATAAATTCTACAATCGGAATAATCATAAATGAGAGACCAAGAGAGATACCGTATTCAAGTGCATCGAGGTGTGCAAAGCCGAAGAGATTTGAAAGAGCATCAATCTCAACAACCGCTGTTGTAAGAACAAATGAAAGAAGCATTGCGCCGTAGAGAAGCCAGTTGTGGCTGCCCTTGAATACCATTGAAACAGCAGAGCCGCGCTGTGAACGCATATTGAACGAATGGAAGATTTCACACATAGCCATTGTGAAGAAAGCCATTGTCATACCATCTGCACTGTCAGCAACGTTACGGAATACAAGGTGACCTGTTTCAAGGAATTCGCCGATATAGAAAGCGGCAACCGTGAGAATTGAAACGATAAGGCCCTGATAGAAGCAATCAAAGCCCAGACCGCCTGAGAATATGCCGTCGTTCTTGTTACGGGGCTTTCTTCTCATAATGTCAGCTTCGGGACGCTCTGTACCGAGAGCAAGAGCGGGAAGCGAGTCTGTGATAAGGTTGATAAAGAGAAGGTGCGGTGCTTCAAGAATCGTAAAGTTCATAATTGAAGCGAAGAAGATTGAAATAACCTCGGAAAGGTTGGAGCCGAGAAGAAACTGTATAGCCTTACGGATATTGTCGTAAATTCTTCTGCCCTCACCTACTGCAGAAACGATTGTTGCAAAGTTATCGTCTGCAAGAACCATATCAGCAACGTTCTTTGTAACGTCTGTACCTGTGATACCCATACCGACACCGATATCGGCATTCTTGATTGACGGAGCATCGTTAACGCCGTCACCTGTCATAGCGGTAACGTAACCCTTGCTACGCCATGCGTTGACGATTCTTGTCTTGTGTTCAGGCTGAACACGTGCGTAAACGCGTATATTTTCAACTATCTTCTCAAATTCTTCGTCGGAGTACTTGTCGATATCGACACCCATCATAGCCTGTGAATCATCGGAAAGAATACCAAGCTCGCGTGCAATAGCCTTTGCAGTGTTGATATGGTCACCCGTAATCATAATCGGTGTGATACCTGCACCGCTGCACTCAACAATAGCATCCTTTACCTCGGGACGTACAGGGTCAATCATACCTGTAAGACCGATAAATATCATATCGTACTCGAGAGAAGCAGAATCATAAACCTCGGGAGCCTTGTCATACATTTTATATGCTGCAGCAAATACACGAAGCGCCTTGTTGCCCATACGGGTATTTTCTTCAGCAACCTTGGCTCTGATTTCGTCGGTCATTTCAACGACCTGACCGTCTATAAAAGCACGTGTACACTTCTTGAGGATTTCGTCGGGTGCACCTTTGGTAAACTGAGCAAACTGCTCGCCTGCCTTATGCACGGTAGACATCATCTTTCTGCCTGAATCAAACGGAACTTCGCCTACTCTGGGAGAAGCTGTAACAAGCTCTTTTTTATTGAGGCCGAGTGTTTTTGCGTAATTGATAAGAGCAACTTCGTCAGGCTCGCCTGTACCCTTGCCGTTTTCGTCAACCTCTGCGTTTGTACAGAGTGCCATAGCTGTAGCAAGCTTCTGCTCATCCTCAGCATAGTGGTCAACAACAGTCATAACATTCTGAGTAAGAGTACCTGTTTTATCCGAACAGATAATCTGCGTACAGCCGAGTGTTTCAACCGCAGTCATTTTACGGATAATCGCATTTTTCTTGGACATATTTGTTACGCCCATCGAAAGAACGATTGTCATAACAGCAACGAGACCCTCGGGGATAGCTGCAACAGCAAGAGCGATTGCTGTAATGAATGACTTGAGTGCGATGTCGAAGAATTCGGGCTTATCGGCAACCAGAACATACTTTGTAATAATATCGTATGCAAAGATAAATACGCAAACGCCGATAACGAGCTTTGTAAGAATCTTTGAAAGCTGCTCAAGCTTGATTTCAAGCGGAGTTTTGCCCTCTTCTGCAAGAGAGATAGCGTTGGCAATCTTACCCATTTCGGTATCCATACCTGTTGCGGTAACAACTGCCTTACCACGGCCATATACAAGAGTTGAACCCATATAAGCCATATTCTTACGGTCACCCAGAGGAATTTCTTCATCCTCTTTCTTACCCATGAGAGCGTTGACAAGCTTATTGACAGGAACGGATTCACCCGTAAGTGCCGCCTCTTCAATCTTCATGCTTGCACATTCAAAAATACGGCAGTCAGCAGGAATAGCGTCACCTGCATCGAGAAGAACAACGTCACCTACAACGAGGTCTTCACTCTTGACTGTTACGATTTTGCCGTCACGCAGAGTCTTGGTTGTTGCGGCAGACATCTTCTGAAGTGCTTCAACTGCCTTTTCAGCCTTGCTTTCCTGGATAACACCGAGAACAGCGTTGATAAGAACAACTACAAGAATAATGATTGAGTCTGTAGGCACAACAAATTTGCCTGCCTCGAAAATCTCTGTTGCGGCTGCAATAACAGCAGCTACGAGCAGAATGATAATCATCGGATCTTTAAGCTGATCGACAAATCTTTTCAGCATCGAATCCTTCTTGGCTTCAGCGAGCTTGTTTTTGCCGTTTTGCTCAAGTCGCTTTGCAGCTTCTTCGGAAGTAAGACCCGCTTCGGAGCTTTTTACTTCTTCAAAAACAGCATCGGTTTCTTTCAGATAGAATTGCATATTTCCAACTCCTTAATTTGATTACAGGGAATAAAACAACACTTTTACGAAAAACAGAAAAAAGACTTTTACCGCATAATGGCATATTACACCCGTGCGGTAAAAGTCTCACTCTTTAATACATCGGCGAGCCGGAAGGCTGTGATTGACAACCGATATAACACCCGTAAGCGGTGCGAGTTACTCCCTTTTACTTCAGGATTTATTATATATCATTCTCCAAGGATTGTAAACAGTTTTCTCATAAATTTACATAAAATACATTAGTTTACAAAAAATATTCTAAAAATTTACTTGTAAAATTTTACTTATAAAATTTATGATAATTATTAATATATATTTATATTATTTTCTTGCATTAGACCATGCGCTGTGATATAATGCTTGTGTATAAGTTTGGGCATTTGCAAACCGGATGCTACATAACAAAGTTAAGGAGTAAGACAGTATGAAAGGAAAATCACTAATCATTCTCGCTGTGCTTATCACAGCAGCAACTTTGCTTTTTGCAGCCTGCAACAAGCAAAACCCCGAAACAGAAACCAAGGGTTCGGGTCTTCACGTATTCGTAACGGATGAAAACGGTCAAACCGTACTTGACGAAAACGGTGAGCCGCTTACCGAAGAATGGATTACAAGTGTAGTCTATGCAACAAACGAAAACGGCGAAACCTACACCAACGCAAACGGCGAAAAGGTTACCGTTAAGCAGACACGTCCCGCATACACCCAGATTATAGAAATATACGAGTATGTTACGGACGAAAACGGTCAGCCTACAAAGGTACCCAAAACCACTACCATATACAAAGATGTCACTGATGCAAACGGTAACAAGGTAACTCAGACCAAAGTTGACAGCAACGGTGTTCCCGTAACACAGGAGAACGGCAAGCCTGTAACCGAACCTGTAACCGAAAAATACACCGAAAAGGTGACAAACTATATCGAGCTTACACCCGACGGTCAGCAGACTATGTACAATAATGTTGTCACAACCAAAAAGCCAAACACTACTTCAATCTACGACAATCCCCTTTACACAGACCGCGAGACAAAAAAGCCCACCACTCCGTCTGAGCCCAAGCCCGAAAAACATGTTGCTTCCGTCGGTTGGCTCAAAACTCTCGATGCTTCCAGAAATGATAATTTCGTAAAGGTTATTAAAGTTGATGCCAACTCATACATCGCTCTCGGTCAGACCGAATCTACCGATGGTGCGTTCAGCAACTACACACAAACCGGATTCTACTCATTCCTTGCAAAGTACAATCTCGACGGTAAGCTTATCTGGATGTGCCCCATCGGTTCATCGGGTCACACCAAAATCCACGATATTGCATTACTCAAAGACGGCAGCATCGTCGCTGTTGGTGAATCAAACGCAAAAGACCTTGGCTTTACACTTGATTCAGCCTATGATGCAATCATTGCCAAGGTATCCTCAAACGGCAAGCTCAGCTGGATTAAGAACTACGGCGGCACTAGCACAGAGTACTTCAGCTGTGTAACGGCAACGCCCGACGGCGGTTTCGTTGCAGCAGGCAGATTCTCATCAACAAACGGTGACTTTGCTTCACTTTCACTCAAAGGTCTTACCCCTGTGTTTGTCAAATGTGACACTAACGGTGCTATCAAATGGTACAACTCATTCAACGGCAGCGGTGCTGATGCAGTAAACTCCGTTGCAGTCGACCCTGAAGGCAACATCTACGGCGCTTGCCAGATTATTTCAACTGACCTTGACGCCAAAGGCAACCACGGCAGTGCAGATATCGGTATTATAAAATTATCATCCACAGGTACAAAACTCTGGACCAAGATGATCGGCGGCAGCAAGAGCGATATTGTTAACGACATTTATGCAGGCGCCGAAGGCTGTGTATTTGCAGGCAGCTACACATCAAGTGACGGTGACTTCACACTCAACAGAGGCGGAAAAGATGCATTCATCGGATTCTGCGACAAGCAGGGTAATGTTAAATGGATAAGAACTTTCGGCGGCCTCAAGAGTGATACTTTCAACGCAGTTGTTTCCACAGGTTTTGGTTATGCTGCAGTCGGTCTTACCAATTCCGACAACCGCGACCTCCAGACAATCGGCAACAAAGGCGAATACGACGGCTTCATTATGTCCGTTAATTCCGCAGGTACGCTTGAGCACGTCAAATCTTTTGCAGGTGCAGGTAACGACACTATAAACGATATCTGCAAGCTTGATAACAAGACATATATAGCAGTCGGTGAAACTTACTCAAGCACAAACGATTTCAAAGATTTCAAGATTTCGGGCTGTTCGGCATTTTTCAGCAAGTGCTACATTTATTAATCCACCAATCCGAAGATGAATGGTATAACAAAATCCAACCGGAATAAACTTATATAGTTGATAAAATGTTTTTGGTTTTTGAAAATTTAAATAAATTTGCGGAGGTCTGATTAAAATGAACAACATCCACCAGCTTTATGAACTTTGGCAGAAAAACGCCATACTCGACAGCGACCTTACTGACGAGCTTAATGCAATAAGCGGCGACGAGGAAGCTATCCTCGACAGGTTTTACAAAACACTTGAATTCGGCACAGGCGGTCTGCGCGGTGTTATAGGTGCAGGCACAAACCGAATGAATGTATATACCGTTGCTCAGGCAACTCAGGGCCTCGCAAACTATCTTAACGAAGCATTTGATGAGCCGAGCGTTGCAATCGGCTACGATTCAAGAATCAAATCTGATGTATTTGCCAAAGAAGCAGCAGGTGTACTTGCCGCTAACGGCATCAAGGTCTACTTCTTCCCCCATCTTGTACCCACACCTATGCTTTCCTTCGCCGTACGCAGACTCGGTTGCAGCTCAGGTATTGTTATCACCGCAAGCCACAACCCCTCAAAGTATAACGGTTACAAGTGCTACGCTCCCGACGGCTATCAGATGACTGACGAAGCCGCCGCAAGAACACTTGAGTACATCAACAATATCGATATCTTCAACGACGTAAAGCGTATGGATTTTGAGGACGCTCTTGCAGAAGATATGGTAGATTATATCGAAGGCTGGCTTCTCAACGAATTCTACGACCACTGCGACTCACAGCGTCTTGATAAGGACATCTGCAAAAAGAGCGGTCTCAAGGTTATCTATACACCTCTTAACGGTACAGGCAACCGCCCTGTACGCACAATGCTCGGCAGACTCGGACTTGACGAAATCAGAATCGTACCTGAGCAGGAAAATCCCGACGGCAAATTCCCGACCTGTCCTTTCCCGAATCCCGAAATCGATCAGGTATTCGAGCTTGCAATTGAAATGACAAAAGATTTCCCTGCTGACCTTCTTCTCGCAACAGACCCCGACTGTGACCGTGTAGGTATCGCAGTAAGACACAACGGTGAATATAAGCTTATGACAGGTAACGAAGTCGGTGTTATGCTCTGCGAATACGTACTCTCACGTCGCAAGGCGCTCGGCACTCTGCCTGAAAAGCCGATAGTTATCAAGTCTTTCGTTACAACCGACCTCGCTCAGGTTGTTGCTGACAAATACGGTGCCGAAATGCGCAACACTCTTACAGGATTTAAGTATATCGGCGAAATCATCAGCCAGCTTGATGAAGCAGGTGAAGCTGACAGATACGTACTCGGTATGGAAGAAAGCTACGGCTACCTCTTTGGCTCACACGCAAGAGATAAGGATGCCGTTGTATCATCAACAATGATTGTTGAGATGGCAGCTTACTATAAATCACTCGGCAAGGACCTTGTTGAGGTTATGGAAGATATCTACGCAGAGCACGGTATGTATATCAACACTCTCTCCAACTTCTCCTTCGAAGGCGCAAGCGGTATGGAGAAAATGAAGCAGATGATGGACAATATGCGTACAAATCCGCCCAAGGAGTTTGCAGGCCTTGAGGTTATCGGCGTATCCGACTACCTTACTAGCGTTGCACTCAACACAGTAACGGGTGAAAAATCAGAAATCGACCTTCCAAAATCAAATGTGCTTCAGTATAAGCTGCCCAACAACAGCTGTGCTATCGTACGTCCCTCCGGCACAGAGCCCAAAATCAAGGTTTACATCACAGCATGTGCTGCAGACCGTGAAAAGGCAACAGCTCTTGCCGACAGCATTATTGCCGATATGAAGAAAGCTCTCGGAGTTTAAATCATATCAAGAATCAGAACAGGCAGAGCCGCTCAAAAAGGCGGCTCTGCTGTATATATTGTTAAAAGGAATTGAGGAATAAAAAATGAATCAGAAAATGGTAAGAATAATCGCGCTCATACTTGCAATACTCCTCGTCGGCGGTGTATTTATAGGTGCAATATCATCGTTAGCCGGTGTTTAATGTCTTCAGATTTCCTGACAGCATAACAATAAAAACTGACAAGGGGAAATCAGCTTGAAAAAGAGCAACAAAAGCAAACTTCGCTTTGATACAGAAAAGAACGCACGCTCATCTCGCTCCAGGCGTTTTGCGGCGGCGTTTTCGTGTTTTTTTATATTGCTTGCTTCAGTTTCTGTTCTTCTTTTGCTGCGTCACTATAATTTCGACCTTTCGCAAATCGCAAAGCCGTCAGACGAGCAAACAACCGAAGAAAGCTCAACTGAAACACCTGCACCCGAGGTTGAGGGTGTTCGCAACTATCTCCTGCTCTGCACAGCAGACGGCAACAACTCTATACGTTTCATTTCAATCGTCACTGCCGATCTGAACGACAAAACGCTCAGCATCAAGGCTATAGACCCGAAAGCAAGTGTTTCCGTACCGGGTTGCACAGGCACATTCAGCACTCAGCTTGATTACGGCACACCGCAGCTTGTACTTGCCGTTGAAAACTACAGCGGTGTTAAAATCGACAAATATATACGCAGTACAGACAGCAACTTCAAATCGATTATCAACTATCTCGGCGGAATTGAAGTAAACGTTGAAAAGCAGATAGATATCCGCACTCCGGAGCTCACTGCAGTTATAGCCAAAGGCAACCAGACAATGGCAGGCGATACAATGCTCAAATATATTCGCAGCTTTGAAAGTCAGCCGAATAAGCAGGCTGAAATTATTGCAGATATGATTGAGCAGAAGCTCACTTCCGCTGCACTCGCAAACGCAGATGCACACTACACAAAAATAATCAATCTCATCGAGAGTGATATTTCGGTAGTAAACTTTGCCGATATGCAACAAGGCTTAAAGGCACTTCTGTACGATAAAAGCGGTATAACCGTTACGGTAAATTAAACGATGAAAAAACTAATACGTACTACCGCGTGCTTGACCGCTCTGGCTGTTATATTGCTTGTCGCATACAACTTTTTCAATTCCTTTTTTATTGAAAAGGAATTCACTGAGGGTAATTACAGCAGCTACTACTACCAACAGCTCGACAAAACAGAGAAACAAGCATATACGGCAGTCAAAGAAAAGATATACGAATTTCCCAAAGAAATAGAATCGCCCGTTCTTACAACTTCACAGCTTGAAGATGTACTTAACGCACTTATCTATGACGACCCGATGATGTTTATGATGAGCAACTGCAAGCTTGTAATGCAAGGACGGCAGGCATTTTTTGTGCCCTCATACTGTATGAACAGCGAAGAGTACAGCCATTATGAAGAGAAAATAAATAAAAAACTCGATAAAATCGCCAAGGAAATTCCGACAAACGATTTTGAGGCAGAGCTTTTCTGCCACGACTACATAATAGAAAACTGTGACTACAGCGACACTGACCATATACTTGAAAGCACAGTCGTAGGCGTACTTATCAACGGCAAGGCAAAATGCTCAGGCTATGCAAAAGCGTTCAAGTTACTTCTTGACCGAGCCGACATTGAATCCGTACTTATAACGGGTGCTGCCACCGATTTCAGCGGTAAGACACAAAACCATATGTGGAACGCCGTGAAAATCGGCAACAGTTGGTGTTATACAGACCCTACATGGGATGATCCATTGACTGAAGACGGTGAAGCTGTCTGTCGTCACATCTATTTTAATATGACTGAGAAAATGCTCAGCCGCACACACAACAAATTTGAATTCACCGAAGAATGTAATGACCCCTCTTTATATTATTACATTATATATGATGCATATTTCGATAAGTGCGGTGAGAGTCTTGTCTCCTCTGTTTCCGATTTAATTGCCGAGGCGGCAAGGTCAGGACGAAACGAGGCAGAGTTTATGCTTTCGTCCGATTCGGTTATGTCTCAGGCACTTATACAACTTTTTGAAGAAGAAAGAATTTACCGCGCACTCGAAACAGCCGCACTCAAAACAGGGATGTCAATAGTTACCGATTCGCTCAACTATTCGGCAAACATAGAGGAAAGGCTGATAACAATAATATTCGAAAAAAAGGGATGATATTATGGATAAGGCAAGAATTGAAGCTGCCGTAAGAGAATTACTCATCGCCATAGGTGAAGACCCCGACAGAGAAGGTCTTGTGGAAACTCCCAACAGAGTTGCCAGAATGTACGAGGAGATATACGCAGGTCTTGAAGAAGACCCCAAAAAGCATCTTAAGATTTTTAACGAAGACAATAACGATGAGATGGTAATTGTACGCGATATACCGCTTTATTCAATATGCGAGCATCATCTCATACCGTTTATCGGCAAGGCTCATATTGCCTATATTCCCGGCAACGGTAAGGTTATAGGTCTTTCTAAGCTTGCTCGCATAGTTAACTGCTTTGCAAAACGCCCTCAGCTTCAGGAAAGACTCACTTCTCAGGTTGCGGATTTCCTTTACGAAAATCTTGAGCCGCAGGGTGTTGCCGTTGTTGTAGAAGCTGAGCACCTTTGTATGACAATGCGAGGTGCACGTGCTTCAGGCAGCCAGACCCGCACATCCGCAATGCGAGGTATTATGAGAAGTGATGCAAGAACGAGAGCTGAAGCACTTTCACTCCTTTCGGGCACACGCTGAGGATACCGCTATGCCTTTTACTACCAAAAGATTTTCGCTTGATTTTACAAGCGGTGCCAAGGTGATGGCAGTTATAAATCTGACGCCGGATTCATTTTACGAAGGCAGCCTCTTTGACCTGCAAAGTGCGGTTGAATACGCAAAGCAGGCTTGTGAAAAAGGTGCAGCAATACTCGACCTCGGCGCACAGTCAACAGCACCCGACAGCACCGCAATATCAGACAAAGAAGAAACCGGCAGACTTATTGAGCCGCTCAGAAAAATCCGCAAAGAATGTTCCGCACTCATAAGCGTAGATACCTTTTCGGTTGAGGTTGCCAAAGCTGCCCTCGAAAACGGAGCTGACATAATAAACGATGTCAGCGGTAAAGCTTCACCTGAAATGGCGGCACTGGTTGCGGAACACGGTGCAGGCTGGATAATAATGCACACAGGCGGATTATCCTCTGCGGAAGAAAGAGAGCAGGATGCCGATATAACGGATGAAATAAACGCATTCTTTGACCACGCTGTTAAAGTTGCGGACAAGCACGGAATCAACCGCAGTCACCTCTGTTTTGACCCGGGAATAGGTTTCGGCAAATCGCGTGCTGATGATCTTGATATAATAGCAAACTTTTCACAGCTCAACTCTAACGGCTGTACGATGCTTGCCGCACTTTCACGCAAAAGAGTGACAAAGCTCTGCGGAGATGCACTTACAGGTACAGTCATTTCAAATGCCGCTTGTATCGCAGGCGGTGCAAACATCATAAGGGTACACGATATTGAGCAGGGAATTGCCGCTGCAAAAATGGCAAAGCTCCTGACGGAGGTAAGAAATGGATAAAATAATAATCGATTCATTAAAGATTTTTGCTTACCACGGCGTAAACCCTGAAGAAACTCTGATGGGACAGTGGTTTGTGCTCGATATTGAAGCATGGGCTGACCTCACAAATGCCTGCACAACGGATGAGCTTGACGACACTGTAAGCTATGCGGCAATAATCAAAACCGTAAAGAAGGCTATGACAGAAAAAAATTGCAAACTGCTTGAGCATGCGGCACAGCGTACTGCAGATGCAATATTCAACGAACACGACAAAATTAAGCGTATCAGGCTGCGACTCCGCAAGCCGGATGCACCGATAAAAGCTGATTTCGGCTTTGTAGCCGTAGAAATTGAGAGGGAAAGAAATTGAGTACAGTTATTTTAGGTCTGGGCTCAAACCTGGGCGACAAAAGAAGAAACCTTAACACGGCAGTGCACGCAATTTCGCTTCTGCCGAATACTCAGGTCAAAAATGTATCTTCCATATACAAAACAAAGCCCGTTGGCTTTGATGAACAGGACGATTTTCTTAATGCCGTAATCAGCATAGAAACCGAGCTTTCGCCTCACGCAATACTTGGTGCCTGCCTCGGAATAGAGGCTTCAATGGGCAGAGTAAGGCTTCACAAAAACGGTCCGAGAATAATCGACATTGATGTGCTGATATATGAGAGTTATTTCTCCGACAGCGTTGAGCTTACTCTCCCCCATCCCAGAATAAAAGAGCGTGCTTTTGTTATGGTACCTTTGCTTGATTTATACCCTTCAGGAAGAGCTCCGGGGCTTTATTTTCTGCCCAATCTTCGCGAAATCAGTACCGAAGGAGTAGAAAAAACTGATCTCGACATTCTTATACCTTAAGCCAGCCTTAAATTAATGGTAACTTTTTACAGCAAATTCGGCGAACTGTTGTGCAACACATACAATAACCGACATCCAATTTGTCTAAAAAGTAAATGTTTTAAGAATCATAAAAAAATATTTGACTAAACTGTGAACATTTGATATACTAAAGTACGGTGTTAGCTATATCTTTTGAAAGGAGATAATAATGAAAAAGAACATAATCATTTACATTATCGCAGGTGTCGTTGTTCTTGCAGGTCTTGTAGCAGTCGGCTTTGTTGCTTTCGACGGTTTAGGCGGAAGCGATAAGAAGAACGACGCAAAAGAAGAAGAAACCACAAGTTCATCTCTTCTTGATATTGAAGGTGTAACCGACTTCGGTCCGGGTGGCGTACCGATTATCCAGGAAGAGCCCAGCACAAACGAATTTGGCGAACTTATTGAGTACGTTACAGATGCAGAGGGTAACACTTTCGTTGCAGTCATCGAAACAATGACTAACGGTGCACCCGTAACAAACGCTGCAGGTGAAAACGTAACTGCAAATAAACCCACCACACCCGCAAAGCCCGGTACAACAAGCAAGCCCGGCACTACAGTTAAGCCCGGTACAACAACAAAGCCCGGTACTACACCTGCTCCCGGCGGCACAACAAGCAAGCCCGGTAACGAAGGTCTCAGCGGCGGTAACGTTGTTCAGAAGAATCCCGACGGCTCACAGAACATCATCAAGCCGGACGGTACAATCGCACTCAGCTACTCATACAGCGAGGCAGGTAACTACTTCTATACAGACGATGATCCGTGGCAGAGAAACTTCGGCTTCAACCGTCTCTACGATATCGGTGCAGTATTCACCGTTATGTACCTTGACACATTCCACGTTTACTACAACCACAACGGTTACGACTGGATGGTTCAGTTCTGGAAAGGTCAGTACGGCCTTCTCTTCCTTGGCGGTGAGATCGGCCTTTACTACAAAGATCCCAACAAGACAACTCCTCACTACAACTGTGCTGAGGAAGATATGGAAATCAATATGCAGATGACTGTTTACCGCGAGGGTTACGGCGAGCTCTTCACTCGTCCCTATGCTCCTCACTGGTGGACAACAGCATTCGTTCCCGGTAAGCTCAAGAAGTTCTCCGACCGTACAGAGCTTACAATGGTAGCAAAGCTTGAGTTCAAGACCGAGGAAGAACGCGAAAAGTTCTGTAACGCTCTTGAGAAAATCAAGGATATCGACGGCAACCAGTTCAGATATTCCAGCAGCATTTCTCTCACAAGACCTGAGCATTACACATACAACGGCAGAACTGTCGACCTTGTATGGCGTTACCTTGATGAGGACCGTAAGACACCTCTCAAGCCTGTAGCAACAACAACAAAGCCCTCAAGCGGTGAGACAGCAACTAAGGAGCCCTCAACAGCTAAGCCCACAACTCCTGCTACTACAAAGCCTCCCGTAACTCAGGCTCCCTCTTTCGATTAATAAAACAACAAAGAGCTGATTCACTTCACAGTGAGTCAGCTCTTTTCAGACTGTCGATAAAGTCTCGCAGCTTTAATCAAATAAACGCTTTGCTTCGCTTCTGAGCTCACTTGCGGCATCAGAAAGTCCTTCGCTGACATCTCCTGCCGCACTGCTCATTTCATCCATTATCGGTCTGTTAGTTGTGCTTGTTGTTGTAGGTCTTCGTGTTGTAGTTACTACGGAAGATGCAGGGGCTTTTGTTGTTGTAATCTTGCCGTCATCCGCATCACCGCAAGCGGCAAAAACAATACTCATTACAACAAGCATACTACCAATTATTGCTGCTTTTAATTTCACGGTATATAACCTCTCTCTTATAAATCGTCGGCATCCTGCTCGGGAACAAGGTCATCGGCATCGTACGGAGTACCTCTGTAGCTTCCCAATACATCTATAGGGTTGCTCTCGCCTGCCGTTTCCCAAAGAGACACCATACTTTCAACAATATGCTTATTCTTGTTGAATTTTATCCTTCTGTCGTCTTTATCATAGAGCACTGTTAAAATCTCCTCTCAACGGAAAAAAGCTGTCACAGCGGCGGTAATCCCCGCTCCTGTAACTGCCGCACCTGCCAGATAAGCAGCCGCGCGTAATTTATTGCGTACGATTTTTGTCATAGGCGGTCGGTCTGCTTTGCCTGCGATGGCATTAGCACGCTCTTTCAGCCTGCCTTCGCTGACATTCACGCACTCCGGCTTGACAAAAAACAGCACGCGCTCGAAATATTCGCAATCGGTCTCACTTATCTCAATTACCTGTCTGTTAACACCTCTGAGCATTTTTGTTCCCTTTCTTTGTGCCGTATTTTTCGGTCTGTCGCAGAGATATTTTGGGCTTTTTTATCACCGATATACCTCCGAATATAAACTGTAAAACTTTTCAACATTTACAAGCTGTATAGTGGAAATCATTTGTTCGATGTGGAAAACCGTGTGGAAAATGTGAAAAATCGCTTATCTGCGTGAGTTTTCCACCAAGATTTGTCGTTAAAAGGCTTTTTCTTTACATTTTGTTAAATTACAGTAAGTTATCAGTTCTTTACAACATCCCAATAACTTTACTTTATTTTTTTCTTTTTCGCCATAATATATACACATTAAGACTCTATAATTAAAATGGTATTTATCTTGTTTTGGAGAATTAAAAATGGAGATTATCAAAAACGACGGTTTTATAACACTAAAGGATTTCGGCTCATTTGACCTCGGACTCAGTGCAGATTGCGGTCAGGCTTTCCGCTGGAAAAAAGACGAAAACGAAGTATGGCACGGCATAGTCGGCGGCAAATACCTCAAGGCAAAGCAAACAAATGACGAAATATTATTGTTTACATCTTCCGAAGATTTCGATACATTATGGAAAGACTATTTTGATATCGAAACCGACTATACAGCTATCTGTCAGAATCTTTCCGCTGACGAAAACCTCGGCAAGGCTGTCACCCGCTGTCCCGGTATTCACATATTAAAGCAGGAGCCGTGGGAAGCCCTCTGCTCATTCATAATATCGCAGAACAACAATATACCCCGTATTAAAGGTATTATTGAGCGACTCTGTGAAAACTTCGGAAACGAGATTGAAGGCGGCTTTACATTCCCTGACGCAGCAACACTGGCAAAACTCGAACCCGAAGACCTCGCACCGTTAAGAGCAGGCTTCAGAGCCAAATATATTATTGACGCGGCACGTAAGGTTTCAAACGGCGAAGTAGATTTTGATAAAATAAAGAATTCGCCAATTGAATTCGGCAGAGAAGAATTGCAAAAAATATGCGGTGTAGGTGCAAAGGTTGCAGAATGCACTCTGCTCTACGGTTTTTATAAAGTCGACGCATTTCCGATTGACGTATGGGTAAAGCGTATTATGGCCGAAATGTATCCGAACGGATTTCCGGAATGTGCAAACGGAGTTAAAGGTATAGCTCAGCAATATCTTTTCCACTGGAGAAGAACATATTTTTGATAAAAATAAAGCATAGAAATAAACAAATTATAAACTTTAATCTATTTTTGTACTCCAGTACAAAAAACACTTTACAAAAGTTATATAATGCTATATAATTAATTTAAACTCAGTTATACCAGTAAACGGAGGGTGTGTAATGGAACAGGCAAGACGTTCACGCAAAAAAGAACAGACCCACCGTACAATAATGCACAGCGCAAAGGTGCTGTTTGAGCAACACGGCATAAACAATGTAACAATCGAGCAGATTGCCGAAAATGCCGATGTTTCGCGCTCTACCTTCTTCTCTCATTTCGATTCGCTTGACAGCCTGCTGACTGAAATTGCCGCAGAGGAAATCAACGATATTTTTTCTGCAATCGAAGCGGACGAGGCTGAGCCGAGTGTTGCGGCGGTATTCCGTCAGCTCAGCTCTGACACATACGCTTACCCCTACCTTATGGGCGAGCTTTTTATGAGGAGTATTCTTTCTCCGGGCGAAAGTGCTGTAGCAAGAGTTGATCATCTGCTCCGTACGGAAATTGAGCGCGGCAAAAAATACGAAGGTATGCTCAAGACTTTCAGCTCAAAAGACATTTCTGCTTTTATTTTCGGTGCTTATTTCGGTCTTATCTTCCAGAAGTTCATGAACAATGAACCTTTTGAAGATCCGACCGAAACTAACGATAAAATACAAAAATTAATTAAATTATTTAAGAATCAGGAGGAACAACAATGAGCAACGGTTACGCAATCAGCAACTGGCAGGACGCAAAAACTATTTACGACAAGCTTGCCAAACTCACATCTCAGCCCATCTACAGCGTTTCAGACGAAGAGCTGAAGAGAGTACTTGAGCACTTTGAGACAAAGTGTGCAAAGTCCAAGGAAATCACAACAGAGGCAAAGAAGTATATCCCCGGCGGCGTTCAGCATAACCTCGCCTTCAACTATCCCTTCCCCATCTGCGTTACAAAGGCAGAGGGTGCATACCTCTACGACCTTGACGGTAACCAGTACATTGACTTCCTCCAGGCAGGCGGTCCGACAATCCTCGGTTCCAACTATGAACCTGTTCGCGAGAAGGTTATGGAACTTCTCAACACATGCGGCCCCGTAACAGGTCTTTTCCACGAGGGTGAGCTTCTTCTCGCTAAGGAAATCAACAAGCATATGCCCAACGTCGAGATGTTCCGTATGCTCGGCTCAGGTACAGAATCCGTTATGGCTGCAATCCGTGTAGCACGTAACGCAACAAAGGCAAAGAGAATTATCAAGGTCGGCGGTGCATACCACGGTTGGTCCGATCAGATGGTTTACGGTCTTAAAATTCCGGGCAGCCGTCAGTTCCTTGAGTCTCACGGTATCCCCAGCGGTTCATACAGCACAACAGACGAAGTCAGACCCAATGACCTCGATATGCTCGAAAAAATGCTCAAGCTCAACAAGATGCGCGGCGGCACAGCAGCTGTCATCGTAGAGCCCGTAGGTCCCGAAAGCGGTACTCGTCCGATTGATAAGGACTACAACAAGGGTGTTCGTGAGCTTTGCAATAAGTATGGCTGTCTCTTCATCTTCGACGAAGTTGTTACAGGCTTCCGCGTAGGTCTCGGCGGTGCTCAGGGCTACTTCGACGTTGTTCCGGACCTTACAATCTTCGGTAAGGTTGTTGCAGGCGGTTATCCGTCAGCAGGCGGTGTCGGCGGTAAGAAGGAATTCGTCAGCGGTATGGCAGCAGGCGTCGGCACAATGATGAAGCGTGCATACGTCGGCGGTACACTCGCAGCTAACCCGCTTTCATCCTATGCAGGCTACTGCGCAATTCAGGAAATCGAGAAGACTGACGCTTGCGTAAAGGCAGGCCAGGCAGGCGACAGACTTACAACAGGTCTCCAGCAGCTTGTTGACAAGTATTCTCTTCCCTACGTTGTATACAACCAGGGCTCAATCGTTCACCTCGAGTGCACAGGTGCAATGAGCTACGACTTCAGCTCAATGAACCTTCTCGGCTCTGTTCTTCCCCTCCTCAAGGCAAAGCCCGAAATGCTTCGCCGCAAGGTTGCTATGGAAGAAATGGGCGCTGCTTACATGGCACACGGTATCGTCACTCTTGCAGGCAGCCGTCTCTACACATCTCTTGCTGATACAGACGATATTATTGATGAAGCACTCAACAGATTTGAGGACGTATTCAAGAACGTAACAGTATGCACAAGAAGCCTCGACAAATAAGTTAAATAAGCTTAAATAATAAATCCGATGATTATTCGTACGAATAATCATCGGATTTTTCTATATTGAGTTGCAGCAGAGTCAAGCCTTTGCCCTGCATTCATATAAAAAGCCCGTGAATAAATCACGGGCTTTTTATCAGTTCTGCTTCTGCTCTGCAAGCTCTTCGAGGTATTCATCATAAGTGATTTTCTTATCGAAGAAGCTGCCGGGTGTAACATCAATCAGTCTGTCTGCAATAGTCTGGATAAACTGATGGTCGTGTGAAGTGAAAATAACACTCTCGGGGAATTTTATAAGACCCTCGTTGAGTGAAGCGATTGACTCAAGGTCAAGGTGGTTTGTAGGTTCATCGAGAAGGAGCACGTTAGCACCGCTGAGCATCATCTTACAGAGCATACAGCGTACTCTTTCACCACCGGAAAGCACCTTTGCCTTCTTGGTTGCCTCTTCGCCGGAGAACATCATTCTGCCAAGCCAGCCTCTGACATCAGTTTCAAACACAAGGTCAGAATAGCGGCGAATCCAATCTGTAAGACTATCCTCTACACCGTCAAAATACTCGCTGTTATCGCTCGGGAAATATGAGCGAGAAGTTGTGACACCCCACTTGATTGTGCCCTCATCAGGCTCAATTTCCTCTGCAAGAATCTGAAGCAGAGTTGTTTTTGCAAGCGTATCGCTACCTATAAGGGCAACCTTTTCACGCGGAAGAATTGTAAATGAAACATTGTCGAGAACCTTTTTACCGTCAATAGTCTTACTGATGTTGCTGACGGTAAGCAGCTCGTTACCGACCTCTCTGTCAGGCTTGAAAGAAACAAACGGGAAACGGCGTGAAGATACGGGAATTTCCGCAATGTTGATATTATCAAGCAGCTTTTTACGGCTTGTAGCCTGCTTTGATTTGGAAGCATTCGCACTGAATCGCGCAATAAAATCCTGCAACTCTTTAATCTTTGCTTCAGCTTTCTTGTTCTGCTCACGAAGCTGACGCTGAGCCATCTGTGTGTATTCATACCAGAAATCGTAGTTACCTACGCTCATTGTAATTCTGCCGAAGTCGATATCAACAGTATGTGTACAAACCTTATTGAGGAAGTGTCTGTCATGCGATACGACTATTACGGTACTGTGCAGGTCGATAAGGAATTCCTCAAGCCAATGGATAGCATCAACATCAAGATGGTTGGTAGGCTCATCCATAAGCAGGATATCGGGCTGACCGAAAAGAGCCTGTGCAAGAAGAACTTTGACCTTTATATCACCGGGCAGATTCTTCATCTGCTCGTAGTGGTACTCATTTGTAACACCAAGACCGTTGAGAAGAATTTCCGCATCGCTCTCGGCACTCCAGCCGTCCATTTCGGCAAAGGTTTCCTCAAGCTCGCTGATTCTCATACCGTCTTCTTCGGTAAACTCTTCTTTACAGTAGAGAGCCTCTTTTTCGTCAATAATTTCGACAAGCTTCGGGTTACCGAGCAGAACCGTACGGATAACATCGCAATCATCAAACGCAAAGTGATCCTGCCTGAGTATTGAAAGACGCTCACCGGGAGTGATTACAACCTCACCCTTGTTGGGCTCGATTTCACCGGAGAGAATTTTGAGAAACGTGGACTTGCCTGCACCGTTTGCACCGATGATGCCGTAGCAGTTGCCGCGTGTAAAAGTAAGGTCAGCACCCTGAAAAAGGGTTCTGCCACCGTATTGAAGTGTAACATTAATTGCCTGAATCAATTCTTTTAAATTCCTTTCTTATTTTGCTTCCCAGAGCTTAATCATTATTTTACCTGCTTTGTATATATCGCCACAGCCGAGGGTAATTACAAGATCACCGCTCTCGGCGTTATCTACTACATAGCGGGCAACTTCATCAAAGGTATTAAACCACACGCTGCCGGGGATTTTCTCGGCAAGCTGTGAAGTATAGACACCAAGTGTATTCACTTCGCGTGAGCCCATAATTTCGGTCATAACAACCTCATCTGCAAGGCTGAGCACACGGGCAAAATCATCCATAAGAAGTGATGTACGGGTGTAAGTAAACGGCTGATGTACCGCCCATACCTTTCTGTACTGCATCTCTTTGGCGGCTTTGAGAGTAACCTCAAGCTCCTTGGGATGATGAGCGTAGTCATCAACAAGAGTGATACCGTTCCACTCGCCGATCTTCTCAAAGCGTCTGCCTGCGCCGCCGAAGCTTTCGACTGCAGCAGCACAGTCTTTTATATCGACACCGCTGACCCATGCTGCAGCAACAGCAGAAAGCGTATTGAGCACATTGTGCTCACCCGGCACTGCAAGCTGTACCGTACAGATATTTTCGCCCTTATGGCATATATCAAACTTAGCATATGCACCGCGTGTGTAACTGATATTTTCGGGATAAAAATCACAATCGGGAGTATTGCCGTATGTAACAATATTCTTTTTATCGGCATTTTCGACAGCTTTCATAACCTCAGGGTCAGACTTGTTGATTACGAGCGTACGCGTTGTAAGATTACAGAATTTTGTGAACGAAGCAATGAGATTATCCATAGTCTTAAAATAATCCATATGGTCCTCGTCGATATTGAGAATTACTGCAACATCGGGTGAAAGGTCGAGGAATGTGTCAACAAACTCGCAAGCTTCGCATACTATGTTTTCAGTCTCACCTACCCTGCCGTTTGAGCCGGTAAGAGGAAGTCTGCCACCTATAACAGCACTCGGGTCAAGCCCTGTTTTAATCATAATATGGGTAAGCATTGAGGTTACGGTAGTTTTGCCGTGAGTACCGCACACGCACACAGCGTTATTGTAAAGCCTTGTGATTGCACCGAAGAGCTTGGAGCGCTCAAACGTCGGTATACCCGAAGCCTTTGCCGCACACAGCTCGGGATTATCGGGCAGAAGTGCTGCTGTGTAGACAATCATCTCGGCACCCTCGATATTCTCTGCTTTCTGCGGCATTGATACAGGAATTCCGAGCGCACGTACTCTGGCTAAAGTTTCGCTATCGTTAACATCAGAGCCCGATATCTCATAGCCCTGAGCGTGGAGGATTTCAGCAAGCGGACACATACCGCTGCCGCCGATACCTATAAAATGAACTCGCTTTATTTCTTTCAAAAGCTGATCAATAGTTTTCAAAAGTAGTCACCTCACGGTAATATCAGTTTCACAACTAATTATTATAGCACATATTATGGTTTAGGGCAATTTATTTTATATAATATTTTTCGACAAAAACGGAGGCGGTAAAATGAAAAACTACCTTTTTGTCGGCGGTGACGAACGTCAGATATTTGCCGCCGAATATATAAAAAATCAAGTCAACACGGTAAGTTACGCTTACACTTATGAAAATCTGAAAAAAGAAATATCAAAAGCAGATATTATTGTTCTTCCCTTGCCTATGACCCGTGACGGAAAGCACATAAATTCCAACCCTAAAAACGGACTTATAAGCATTGAAGAACTGATTTTTCTGCTCAAAAAAGGTATGACCGTAATGGCAGGAATGGTAAATAACGAAATAGCTCAAAGAATTACTTGTAAAGGTGTAACGCTTTACGATTATTACAAATCCGAAGTACTCACAATACTCAACTCGGTATCAACTGCAGAGGGCGTAATCTATGAACTTATCGGCAACAGTAAAATCAATCTGCAAGGCTCAAAATCCCTTGTAACAGGCTATGGAAAGGCATCTTCAGCCATTTGTAAACTACTGCATTCATTCGGCAGTGAAGTAGTAGTTGCAGCACGCTCAGAAAGAGATCGAATAGTAGCTGCAGCTCACAATTGTAAAGTTATACCACTTTACGACGCTGATAAAATTCCAGATGGTTTGGACTTCGTAATCAACACTGTACCTGCCCTTGTGATAGATGAAAAAGTTATATGCAGGCTGAAAAAAGATTGCTTTATTCTCGATATTGCATCTGCACCCTACGGAACAGATTTTGAAGCCGCGGAAAAGTACGGAATAACTGCAAAAAAAGCACCGTCACTGCCCGGCAGAATCTCACCTCGCAGTGCAGGTGAAGCAATAGCCAAAACCATACTTGGCATAGAAAAGGGAGAGGTGAGCCTTAAATGAACAACATTAAAATCGGCTTTGCGATGTGCGGCTCATTCTGCACCTTCGACAAAGCAATTGAGCAAATAACGCTACTTAGAGCACAAGGTGCTGAAGTAACGCCGATTATGTCGCAAACAGCTTACTCAACTGACACACGCTTCGGAAAAGCAGACGAAATAAACAAACGCATTGCAGATATCTGTCAAAACAACATCATTCATACCATAACAGATGCCGAACCCATAGGGCCGAAAAGAATGTTTGATATTCTGATTGTTGAGCCTTGTACAGGCAACACGCTTGCCAAACTTGCCTGCGGCATAACCGACACCGCCGTAACAATGGCCTGCAAGTCACACATACGCAACGCCAGACCCGTTCTGCTTGCCGTATCAACAAACGATGCACTCGGAAATTCTGCCAAAAATATCGGATATCTGCTCAATTTTAAAAACTTTTATTTTCTACCTATGCGACAAGATAACTCAACCGCAAAACCGCGTTCTGTTGTAGCAGATTTTTCGCTTACTCTAAAAGCAATTGAATCAGCTCTCAGAGGTGAGCAGATTCAGCCTATAATAACAGCATAAAAAGAGAGGTAATACGGAAAGCTCCGCATTACCTCTTGATTTTTTAAATTGGGTATGTAATTATTCTTCGTCCTCAAGACCGCAAAGCCAATTGATGCTGACGCCAAGAACTTTGGCAATAGCAACAAGCTCAAAATCGGTTACATAACGAAGCTGACCCTCAAGTTTGGAAAGACCCGAAGCATTAAGGTCGACACCGTTAATCTGAAGCTGCGTAAGCAGATCCTTCTGCTTGAGGCCGATAGCCTTACGATGCTGTTCAATTCTTGCACCGACAATATTTCTGTCGCCAAGAGACTGCTTTCTGATTCTCATTTATAAAACCCCTTCCGATATATACATTTCGTATATAAATACGAATTAATACTTTTCAAAATGTTATATATTTTTGATTTCAGCATAATTATATCACTATTCGAACAAAAGTCAATTGATTTTAATGTTAAATTTTTATACAGGAAATATAACTTATTCTCCGCAAACAGTATTCGAGTATACACAATGTATTATTTATAAAACAGTTGTAAATTTATATATTTGTGCTATAATTAAAAAAATTATTGTTTTTAAAATGGGGTGTTATAAAATGACATTCAAACGTGACGGTGAGCGAGGCAGAAACCTAACTGCGCTTATGGACTTCTATGAGCTGACAATGGCTAAGGGTTACTTCAACAACGATATGGGTAACACTGAAGCTGTATTCGATATGTTTTTCCGCCGTGTGCCTGACGGTGGCGGCTTTGCCATAATGGCAGGTGTACAACAGCTTATCGAATATCTTGAATCACTGGTATTTAACGATAACGATATTGAAATGCTTCGAAGAAAAGGATTCAACGAAGAATTCCTCGAATACCTCAAGAATTTTAAATTTTCCTGCGATGTATGGGCTGTACCGGAAGGCACACCTATATTCCCCGGCGAGCCTATCATTACGGTAAAAGGTCCTGTTATTGAGGCACAGCTTATCGAAACAATGGTATTGCTCTGTATCAACCACCAGAGCCTTATTGCAACTAAAGCAAACCGTATTGTACGCGCAGCTGACGGACGAGCTGTTATGGAATTCGGCTCACGCCGTGCGCAAGGCTTCGACGGTGCTATTTACGGTGCAAGAGCAGCATATATCGGCGGCTGTGTAGGCACAGCCTGTGCGATGAGTGAACGTGATTTTGATATACCCGCACTCGGCACAATGGCTCACAGCTGGGTACAGATGTTTGACACCGAGCTTGAAGCATTCTGCACTTATGCACGCGAATACCCCGACAACTGTACACTGCTTATTGACACATACAACGTACTCGAAAGCGGAATTCCCAACGCAATTGAAGCATTTAAGCGCGAAGTGCTTCCGAGAGGCTTCCGTCCCAAGGGTGTAAGAATCGACAGCGGCGATATTACCTACCTTTCCAAAAAAATGCGCAAGATGCTTGACGAGGCAGGTTTTGAAGACTGTGCAATAGTTGCATCAAACTCTCTTGATGAAAACATCATACGCGATATGCTCATTCAGGGTGCCAAAGTCGATTCATTCGGCGTAGGTGAGCGACTCATCACAGCTTCTTCCGCACCCGTTTTCGGCGGTGTTTATAAGCTTGTTGCAATCGAGCGCGACGGAAAATTCATACCGAAAATCAAAATCAGCGAGAATGTTGAAAAAATCACCACACCTTGCTTTAAAGATTTGTGGCGACTTTACGACAACGAAACAGGCAAGGCTCTTGCCGATGTAATCACACTCAACAATGAGGTTATTGATGACTCAAAGCCTTATGAGTTGTTTGATCCCGTATACACATGGAAACGCAAGACCGTTACAAACTATACGGCAAAAAAGCTTCGTACAAAGATTTTCGAAAACGGCAAACGCGTATACGATTGCCCCGACCTCAAAACAACACGTGACTTCTGTAAGCAACAGGTTGATACACTCTGGGACGAAGTAAAACGATTTGAAAATCCGCACAAGTATTATGTTGACCTATCACAGTCTCTCTGGGATGAGAAAAACAGCCTGCTTGCTGCTAAAACAAAAAAATAAATCAGGAGAGTATAAATATGAATAACATACCCCGTTCAGAATATCCCCGTCCTCAATTTGTCCGTGAGAGTTACATAAATCTCAATGGCGAATGGGAATTTGAATTTGACTTCGGTGTAAGCGGCAAGGCACGCAAAATGTACGAGGCCGATGCAGAATTCACCAAGAAAATAATTGTCCCCTTCTGCCCCGAAAGTGAGCTTTCAGGCATATGTTACAAAGACTTTATGAACAGCGTTTGGTACAGACGCAAGTTCAATCTCATAAAAGGCGAAGGCAGAACTCTTCTTCACTTTGAAGCCTGCGACTACGAAACAACAGTATGGGTAAACGGTGTGGAATTCCCCACACATATAGGTGGCTATACAGGTTTTGTTTACGATATCACAAAGGCTGTGGTTGACGGCGAAAATACAGTCGTTGTAAACGCTGTTGACCGCCTTCTTCCAAGCACACAGCCACGCGGCAAGCAGAGCGAAGAGTTTTACTCGCATGGCTGTGACTACACAAGAACAACAGGCATCTGGCAGACCGTATGGATTGAGCAGGTTGCCGACACGTATATCTCAAACTCAAAAATCAGAACTGCTGACCTTTCGGGTATCATCAACTGCGACATCTCTGTTGTCGGTGATATAACTGATATGGAGCTTCAGCTTACAGCATACTACGACGGTGAAGAGGTTGGCACAGCAGTTGCAGACGTTATGTGCAACACCGTAAACGTATCAATGGCACTCAATGAAGCGCATCTTTGGGAAGTTGGCAACGGCAGACTTTATGACCTCAAGTACGAGCTTGTAAAGGGCGGCAGAATAATCGATACAGCAAACGGCTACTTCGGTCTGCGTACAGTATCACTCAACAAAAACGCAATCTGCATCAACGGTAAGGTTGTATTCCAGCGACTTGTACTTGACCAGGGCTTCTACCCCGACGGTATCTACACCGCACCTACAGACGAAGCACTTGTTAAGGATATTGAGCTTTCACTTGCCGCAGGCTTCAACGGTGCAAGACTTCACCAGAAGGTATTTGAGCAGAGATTTCTCTATCACTGTGACCGTCTCGGCTACATCGTATGGGGCGAATATGCTAACTGGGGCACAAACCACACTGAGCCCTATTCGCTTGCACAGTTTGCTCCGCAGTGGCTCGAAGAAATTGACCGCGACTACAGCCACCCTGCAATAGTAGGTTGGTGTCCCTTCAACGAAACATGGGATATGAATGGCAGACAGCAGTATGACGATGTACTCAAAAACATCTACCTTATTACAAAGGCAGCTGACAATACACGTCCCTGTATCGATACAAGCGGTAACTTCCACGTTTTAACAGATATATACGATATACACGAATACGAGCAGGACGTTGAAAAGTTCACAGCTATGATGGCTGTAAACGACCTTGCCGCAGGTAAGGTACACGAGCCGCATCCGCATCGTCAGAGTTACGGCGGTCAACCTTACTTCGTCAGCGAGTACGGCGGCACATGGTGGGCACCCGGTGAAGCAGGCTGGGGCTACGGCCAGACTCCCAAGACAGAGGACGAAGCAGTCGAGCGTATATGCGGCCTTACAAAGGCAATTCTTGACTGCGACCAGTGCTGTGCATACTGCTACACACAGCTCACAAACATCGAGCAGGAGCAGAACGGTATCTACTACTATGACCGCTCAATGAAGTTCACAGAAGAGAACTTCAAAAAAATCCGCGACGCATTCGCAGCCCCTGCAGCAATAGAAAAATAAACGTGATAATATCCTGTTTTCTTAACTGAAGACAGGATATTTTATTTTTTATCTAAAAATCAAACCAAACGGTCATTTAAAACGTATAATTATTGAACACAAACATTTAATTCACAATAAAAAAGTGTTATTATAATACCGATATCAATTATTTCTGAATTGCGGTGACCTATCGTGCAACAAAATGAAAAAATAAAAAAGCTGATATGCAAGATAAAAAAAGGTGACAAAAAAGCCTTCAATGAGCTATACAAGCTTACAAGCGGACATACATATTTTTTCATACTTAAAATAGTACAAAACGAGCAAGATGCCGAGGATATATTACAAGAAAGTTACGTAAAAATGCTTGAGAAAATTGATGAAATAGATCCTGAACGAAATTTTACAAGTTGGTTTTATCAGATTGCGATTAACAAAAGCAAAGATCTGCTCAGGAGGAATAACAAAGTGTTTTTTGAAAGCATCGACAACGAGGAGTATGATTACATTCTCGAAGAAAGCACGGAGTTTTACCCCGAAGAAAAAGCTGACAAAGATGAGTTGTGTGCACAGGTTATGACCGCTATTGATGAACTCACAGCAGAAAAACGTGCTTGCGTAATTATGAAATATTACGCACAGATGAATATAAATGAAATTGCCGAAATTCTCAACGTTCCCACCGGTACAGTTAAACACAGACTTTTCAGTGCCAGAAAAGATATTAAGTCAAGCTTTGAAAAGCTCGGCAAAACTGCTATCTACACTGCCGCACCTATAGGAGTTATTGTTTGGGCACTAAACAGGTCTTCCCTCACCGTATGTGCCGCCTTTTCAGCAAGCACAGCTTCTTCATCTGTTATGACTGCACTCAGCAGTTCCGTATCTACCGTAAGCAGTTCAACAGCCACTGCAAGCACGGGTGTTGCCGCAAAGCTTGCAACAATGTCTGTTACACAAAAAATTGTTGCAGGTACCGTAGCCGCAACACTTGTCGGAGGCTCAACAGTCGGCACGGTAAGCGTAATAAAAAACATCGTTCAACAAGACCAGCCGACACAGGCTTACACCGAATATGTAACCACGTCTGCACAGCTTTCAGATAATATACTTTATAGCGAAACATATACCACAGAAACAACTGTTGAAACAGCATCACAAATACCTATATTAAATATTATCGACTCAATTACTCAAAGCAACACAAAACCGACAGACAGTACAACCCGACCTGTTACTTCGTCTACAGTACCGCAGACAACACACCTGCCAACCACAACTCTACCTTCAACTACTGCTGTTACGACCACTGCACCGACAACTGCTGTACCCTCAACCGAAAAGCCGACAGAAACAACTACAGCTGAGCCTCAAACCACTGAAAAAGTCACGCAGGCACCTGCAACACTTATCATTGATATTCTCGATTTTGACGATAACGTTGTTGACACCTTAACTATAAACGTCGAAGCAGGTACAGCCCTCACGTGGGACTATCTTATTACCATTGTAAGTCAAAACGGCTATGAAGCTATGGCAGGAATCTACGGTGACGGCATTGACACCGCCGCCCAAGAAGGTAAAACTTACACATTTGAAGCATTGCTTTAAACACAACCGTTATAAAAGGAGGTTTTAATATGAAGAAAATATTATCTTTATTATTATGCTTGGTGATACTCTTCATCTCTGTCCCAACTGCTTTTGCAAATGATGACACGGATACCGTGCAAAGCACCCTGCCCGAAGACACGGTAATAAAAAGCGGACAGAAATACTACATAAGCACCGTTGACGATTTAAAAGCACTTGTAAAAATCGTCAACGAAGACGGCAACAAATGCGAGGGTGCCAGCTTTTGGCTCACAAATGACATTGTTGTGAACAGCGGTGAATTTTCACTTTCCGAATCAGGAGAACCACTTTATAACAACAAACCTGTTGAAGAATGTACAGACCTTATTGTTTTAGAGTCAATCGGCAACAAAAGCAGTAAAGGATTCAAAGGCACATTTTTAGGCGACGGTCACACAATAAGCGGCCTTTATCTCAACAGCCTTTTCGGAACTTACTTTCAACCTACTATAACTAATCTCAGCATAAAGAACTCTTTTGTAACATCTAAAGGTATTCTTGCAGATACCTTTTCCAATTCAGGATATATAAGCAATTGTTCAGTCGAAGGTATTGTTATATGCGAAGACGATAAGGTCGGCTTATATGCGGGTTCAATGTTGGGAACATCGATAAGGGATTGTTATGCTGAAGGATATGTTAAAGGCAATTCTATAGTTGGCGGATTTGCAGGATATATGTCTGTATGTGAAGTCAGCGGCACTATGAGCAACTCACATATCACTGCAAGCAGTACAGCAGGTGGATTCGCAGGAAAAATCACAGGTGATGACACTTTGTTTGAGCATTGTGCCGCAATAGGTACAGTTAACTGTGCCGACGAAAACGCAGGTCAGTTCGCTTCGTCAATAGATCTTTACTATTTTGATGACGGTTATGACATTCTGAGAACACTGAATATAAGTTACGCAGCTGTCGAGACAAATAACAATGCCGGTTTTTGCCACAGCTTTACAGGTGACACCGCAGGCGTTAATCAGTGCTATTATATGGGCGAAAAAGATGAAGAAAACATCTTTAAAACTTACACCGAAGAAGAGATGAAAACGACAAATTTTGTGGATGTTTTACACGCTGATATTTTTGCACAGCTTGAAGAATATCTATGGAATGGGGTTATTTCGGAATATATTTTGCCGGTAAAAGCGGTGAATTCCCTGTTCCTTTCGGACTTCACTATGATGGCATAGGCGTCCCGAGCTGTGATTACGGTGAATGGGAAATGTATAATAGCTCTGAAAGTCGCCAATGCATATATTATGCTTGTGATGGTATAGAAAGAAGATCACATTATCACACATGGGGAGAGTACGTTTATAATAACGATGCCGCTAACGACGTTGACGGCACCAAAACAGCACATTGTACCAAAGAAGGCTGTAACGAAACAAACACTTTGCCCGACGAACAACATTTAAGATTAAATGCTGTTCCGCTCTCCGAAGCCGTAAGCCTTGAAAAAGGCAAGCTTTACACTATCAGTAATTTTGATGAGTGGAAAATCTTCACAGAAATTTGCACACAAGATACAGCCGACGTTTCATTCGCACTTATAAACGATATTGAAATCCATTCTGATAACGGATACAAAATGCAGCCTATTGAAACCTTCTGCGGTACATTCGACGGTTTGGGACATTCCTTAACCAACGTTGAAATTAACACTGAGCAAGCTAATCTCACAGGGATTTTTGCTCTATGTGACGGTGCAGAAATCCGTAATATAACTGTTTCGGGCAAAAGCGTATCCGCTAACAACGAAGCAGGTGAAGCAACAGCCTTTTTGTGTGCAAAAGCAATAAATTCAAAAATTGAAAACTGCAGTATCGAATGCTCGGTAACAGCCAACAGCACATATACAGGCGGAGTAATAGGCTATGCCGAAACCTGTGAAATCATCGGTTGCAGAAATCTTTCAACAGTTGAAGGCTCTGCAAACAGCTGTATCGGAGGCGTTATAGGAAAAGCTTCGAACTGTACGATTGAAGAATGTTGTAACCAAGGTGATATTGCCGGCGGCAAAACAACCGGCGGTCTTATAGGATATATTGATAAATGCCGAATATCATATTGCTACAACACAGGTAATATTGCGGGTAACAACTACGCCGGCGGCTTTGCAGGCGGGATATACCCTATTGACGAAGACAACACAATAAACTATTGCTATACGGCAGGTACGGTAACCGCAAGCTACAGCGGGAAATTCTGCGGCTCTTATAACACATCAAACATCTTTGCAATGAACGGTTGCTTTTTTGTAGGTAACGACGTATCTGAAGCAGACTCGGACGGTATTATCGACCTTATGTACGATATGTATCGGGATTCGCTATATGACGACGGTTATAATTATGCGGTATGGGAAGGCAAAGATCTCGGCATATCAGCATTCAGTGAAGCTACTTTAAAAATGCGTTATTCAGACGGCTCAGAAAAATTTATCGGCGACGGTGATAATACAAACAAAGGTTTTGCTCAGCTGAGAAGATTCCATACAGAACATATATGGGGCGAATATAAGCTCACTTCAGATACTGAATTAACAGCAGAATGTGTTTTTGGTGGTTGCAGATATACAAATACCCAACTGCACGAGCACTGCTTTGAAGATTATATTGTAAACCCGGATAAATGCACTGAGACCGCAGAATGCTCCTGCGGTGAAACCAATATCAGAAATCATAAGCACGAATGGGGAGAATATATATACAACAACGATGCGGATTGTGAAAATAACGGCACGAAAACCGCCGTTTGTATCGCCAACGGTTGCGGAACAACAAACTCTGTCGAAGATACTGAACATCCGGCAAAAGGGCACAATTTCAATGACTTTGTGCCTGATGAAAACGGTCTTGGTGAAACTGCATTTTGCCAAAATGAAGGCTGTACCGAAACAGTCACCCGTGAATATAAGGTCGCCGCTTCAGATACTTACAATGTTACCGCAATATACTCGCAGGATTGCTTCAACGAAGAAGTAACGCTTGAAGTAAGCGAAATAACAAGCGGCAGAGAACCCGGCGGAATTTATATGGTAGAAGGTAACACTTACAAGCAGATAGGTATATACAATATCAAAACAGTAAGTGAAAACGGTAACGTCGTTCAACCCAACGACGGTTTTACCGTCACCGTAAAAATGCCTTTACCCGACGATTATAAAGAAAGAACCGACGTTGTTATTTATCATCATTTCACTGACGGTGGCAGAGAAAAGCTCTCATCTGCGGACGGAACGTTGAAAGTTGAAAACGGCTATATAATTTTTGAAGTAAGCCGATTCAGCGAGTTTGAAATTCTTCTGCCTGCCGCATCTGCTGAAATAACCAAGCTGCCTGACAAAACAAAATATATTTATAAATCATCCGCTGTGGATTTAAGCGGAATTGAAATTACAATAACCGAGCCCGATGGTACAGTAAAAGTTATTGATGACACATCGCTTATGACGGCAAGTGGTTTTGACAGCAATATAACAGGTTTGCAAACAGTGACCGTAACATACGAAGAATACAGCGTACAGCTTGAGGTTGAAGTTTATTACTCCTGGTGGCAATGGATAATAAGAATCATTCTTCTCGGATTCTTCTGGTTTTAAATCATCATAGAAAAATCCCTATGTCAAATTTCACTGACATAGGGATTTGAATTTTTATAGGTATATTTATTTAGTCAACATTATAAAACTCTTTATATCACTCAGTTACATAGGCAGATACTCAAATTCCGCCTTACTTCTTTCAGACTGACATCATAATAGTTACCCAAACTGTAAAGCTATATCACTTTATAGCCAAGTGATATTAAGCTATTCTCAACTATAACTACCGCACCTGTCAGCATTATGGATTCACTTTCCATTTTTCTTTTCAGTTTTCTCATTTATTGCTTTTTCATCATCGGGGTGAGGTTTCCATTGGGTAAACACAATGCTCGATTCCTTCTCACCTGCAAAACGCTGACGGCTTACTGTATAGAATTTGCCACCGAGGTCAACAGTATACGGTCTGCGGCAATTATCCGCCGTAGAAATAACCAGAGCGCGCTCCTCAAGCCAATTGTACTGCCCATCAATACTGAGCATAGTGCGTATTGAAACCTTTTTATCAGGCTGTACGTAGCTGAGTGCCATTATACCGTCTGCTCTCATACAGATATTCGGAGAAACACCTTTTACATTGAGCATATGCGGTAAGCTCCAGCGCATACCCATATCGTCGGAATATGAAATAAACAGCTCGCCCATTGATGAGAATATACAGATAAGTCTGCCGTTTTTAATCTTTGCACAGCTGACCTGAGAAACAAGTCTGCCACCGGGGATGGCAGGCACGCTGCCGATTTTTGTAAAGGTGTTACACTTATCGGTGCTTTTATATGCAACAGCAGTACCGTTCAGATTACCCATCCACAAAAACTCATTGTCTGACAGCATAACCGCACCCTGAGTAAGCTCACAAGGTGCTTTTTTGAAGTTAACCAAACCGTTATCTTCAGAAGGCAGAAATGCATAGTATGTGCCGCCTTCTTTTTCTTCGTCGGAGAGTGTCGCAAACAGCTCAGCATTTTTAGCTTTCAGACTATTCGTAACAGCACTTTCGTTACGTGAAGGCACATGAAGCTTTGAAGCGAGCTTTGTACGCCAGCTTATAAGCACACCGTAAGGTGTAGATGTTGCGGTAACATTACCTATCTGCATGGGTGAATCATAAATGAAGCGGCGGTCCTCTGAAGAAATCATAAGAGGATTACTGCTGTGACAATGGCAGAGCGAATATATAACCGCACCGTTAACAGTACGGCTGCAAGCAAAAACAATATCAACACTGCCGTCTGCACGTGCAGCAACAGCCGGTGAACCGCATCCGCCTGCTATTGCAAGACTTTTACGGCACACAAAGCCCTGCTGCTCAATACTGATAAGCGCCGCCTTATCTCCATCAGTTTGTCGGCGGATAAAAGTAATAACCAACGAGACGATATAAGGTATCATCTGCGCCGGTGCCTTAAGCATTTTTATAAAGGCTATTATGCTTTTAATTGCCTTTTTATTCATTGCCGTACCTCACAAAACTTAATTATGTGCTTATAATAACATTTTATTTTTAACATTTCAACATAATATTTGTAAAAGAAAATGGCACTGTTCAGCAGAACAGTGCCATTTGTTGCAAGAAATATTTAGATTAAAGCTCTGCGAAGTACTTGATTGTACGAACCATCTGGCTTGTGTAGGAGTTCTCGTTGTCGTACCAAGAAACAACCTGTACCTGATATGTGTCGTCATCAATCTTAGCAACCATTGTCTGAGTTGCATCGAAGAGTGAGCCGTAACGCATACCGATAACGTCAGAAGAAACGATCGGCTCCTCGTTGTAACCGAAGGAATCGTTAGCAGCAGCCTTCATAGCAGCGTTGATGCCGTCAACTGTGATGTCCTTACCCTTAACAACAGCAACAAGGATTGTTGT
>JAFXCH010000026.1 GCA_017516485.1 Clostridia bacterium | reverse complement strand
GAGAGGTTCTGAAGTCATCGAAGAAGTTGATGAAGGGAACGGAGCTCTTGATGGTAGCCAAGTGAGCTACTGCACCAAGGTCCATAACTTCCTGAGTATTTGTCTCAGCAAGCATTGCGAAACCTGTCTGACGGCAAGCGTAGACGTCGGAATGGTCGCCGAAGATGTTAAGAGCATGTGAAGCTACGCAACGAGCTGATACGTGGAAAACTGAAGGAAGAAGCTCACCTGCGATTTTGTACATATTGGGGATCATAAGAAGAAGACCCTGGGAAGCAGTGTAGGTAGTTGTGAGAGCACCTGCTGCGAGTGAACCGTGAACGGTACCTGCTGCACCTGCCTCAGACTGCATTTCTGCAACCTTTACTGTTGTTCCGAAGATGTTCTTGAGACCCTGTGCTGACCACTGGTCAACATAGTCTGCCATGGGGCTGGAAGGTGTGATCGGGTAGATACCGGCAACTTCCGTAAACGCATAGGACACATAAGCCGCAGCGTTGTTACCGTCCATGGTTTTCATTTTTCTAGCCATGTTTTATATTCCTCCTGTATTTAAATAGCAATGCTTTAAAATGCACCGTCAATATATTATCACTTTTATTCTGAGATGTAAAGAGTTTATTTAATGTAAATAATCAATAAAATTACAAGTTTTTGTATATTTTTACAAATAAATGTTACCAAAACAACAAAACAGCAAAAATCCGCATAGGATAATTGCTGTTTTAGAAATTTTCTGTATTTTAATCTGATTTATCCCAAGCAATCCGGCTTATATCAGAACGTATGACTCATCTGCCGTTGTTTCGAATGTAACGGTACCCCCTACTCTTGCAAACGCAATTTCAGCACCGTCTGACTCACGTACAATACGCTTGACATCGGGGCAATCAACATTACACACTCTGCCCTTGAGGCTCTTGATTTTAAGCACAGTCAGCTTGCCGCCTTTGTTCTCCGCAGACACAAGGAAAGCACCGTCAGCACGCAGATTTTCAAACGAAGCATCTGACTTTTTATCCCAACAAGGGAAGAGTCTGATAACACCTTCGTAGCTCTGCATAAGCATTTCATTGATGGTTGCAGGCACCATAGTCAGGTGTTCGATACCGCCGCCGTGGTGACGGAAAAGTCTGTTAGGCATAGCAAACTCTTTTATATTCTGATGAATACCTTCAATAATAAAAGCAGGGTCAACACCTATTCTTGCACCTGCAGGAAGATATGAATTAGAGCCGTTATCGTCAAGACGCCTGTCATTCATAAAATATGTATTGCGTGCAATTTTAAGCAACTTCTCGTCTGAAGAAAAACCGATTTGAGAAGCAGGATAAATATGCTGTAGGCCGACCGTGTTTTCATCTCTCCAGCGTATACCGAACTTTGAATAGCGGAAGCATTTTTTACCCTTCTTTATAAATGTCGGGAAATCGCTCAGATTCTTATTTATATCTTCCCAGAGAGCATATTTTTCTTCGTTGAGACCAATTTCCTTCGCCATATCGTAAACCGCTTTAAACAGCAGCTTTACAAGGCCGAGAGAATTGATTGCATTAACTGTGTTAATCTGACCGAAATGAGTCAGACTTCTGAACTTTTCACCACGATAGTAAGGTATTTCGTGTGCAGCATCGCCTTTGATTACATATCTGCCATTTTGCTTTACAAGGTAATCTTCCCAGAAAGCGGCAGTATTGAGCACAAAATCGTAATAATTTTCACGAGCATATTCCTTATCGTAGGTCGAAAACCAGTGCATTATCGGAATTACGCAAGCATAGGCGGCATGGCTCTTCTGACCGAGGAAAAGTACACCGTGCTCTTTACACTCAGCCATTGAATACACATCAAGAGCTTTCGGCCCGAAGCTTACGGGAAACGCATAACCATTACAGCCGAACAGTTTTGCAAACCTTTTTGCCTCTCCCTTCATATCATTAACAGGAGCCATATAGCCGTCAAAAAGCTCGGGATGGTTTGAAGTGAAAACACAGTAATAAGGAGCTTCATAATTATAATTCATATGATAATCTCCTGCCCAGGGGAAGAAATCATCGGTTATGAAATTGCCGAACAATCCGGGCGGAAACTCCCTGTTACCCATACATCCTGCAAGGTGATAAAGGCTCGAATTGTAGTAACTTTCAATTACTTTATCCTCAAGAGTAACCTTTGAAGCTGAGAAAAATTCCTGCCATTTTTCTTGTGTTCTTAACTTATCAGCATCATAATCACAGTTTACGAGCATATCCGCTGCTTTGACTTCATACTCACTATTATCAAAATTGGTAACAACAGAAACGCAATAGCGTACACACTTGAATCCGTTTTCCTCATAAGAAGAAATTTCTTTACAGCATACGGCTACTGCAGAATCGCACTGAAGATTTTCACCCTCAAACTTACGCACAAAGCACTTAACACCGTCTGTCTCCGATACAAAGTTAACAGAATCGCAGGTAGACGGCGTTTCGATATCAACACGCGGAAATTCCGCAGAAACAGGTGTTTTTATCTCGAAATATATAAGGTTCTCGGGTGCAACAAAAAACTCAATTTCAATGTCACCGAACTTACACTCAAGCAAACCTTTATCAAAGTATTGCTTTATATTATAAGAAGATAAATTTACATCATTAATAAGCAGATTACCTACAGTTTTGATACCGCCATCCCTATGTACACCGGGAGCGAACTTCCAGAAATCGCACTTTGAAATATGGATAACAAGTCCTTTATCACCATTATCAAAAACAACACCAAGATCACCGTTACCGCAAATTGCACCTGCTGGTATTTTATATAAAATTTTACCGTCAACGGTATTGACGGGCTTTGATGTTATTTCATTAAAATAAGTATTCATATTTTTATCTCTCCGAAAACTTTACACTTCTTTTATCTTTGCCAACTCAGTATCATCAAGCAACCTGCATTCACCGGGGTTAAGTGAACCGTCAAGCTCAAGACCGCCCATTGATACGCGGTGAAGTTTATTTACATGAGAACCGCAGGCAGCCGCCATACGCTTTATCTGATGGTATTTGCCTTCTCTGAGTTTTATTTCTACGATCAAGCCGTCATCACTCAAAACACTGATACTCGCAGGTAAGCATTCATATCCGTCACCAAGGGTTATTCCACTACGAAATTCATCAAGCTCAGCTTCACCTATCGGTCGGTCAAGCTGAGCGATATAAGTTTTTTCAATGTGCTTCTTTGGTGAAAGAATATCATGAGCAAAAGCTCCGTCATCCGTTATCAGCACAAAGCCCGTAGTGTCCTTATCAAGCCTTCCTGCAGGAAAAAGTCCATCGCGGTAAAGCTCTTCGGGCACAAGGTCAACAACCGTTTTTTCACCGGGGGAGCGGCTTGCACTGACCACACCTTCAGGTTTATTGAGCATTATATATATAAATCTGCTGTAACCGAAACTTTCACCGCAGACGGTTATACTGTCTTTTTCAGGGTCGACCTTCATTCCGCAATCGGAAACAGACTTGCCGTTTACGGTTATATCTCCGTTACGTGCCAGTTTTTTCACATCACTGCGGCTGTATTTTCCCTGTGAAGCTATTATTTTGTCAAGTCTTTGCTGTGACATTATCCGATATTTTCTCCTTCTGAGGATATATAAAGCTTTGCATAAATCCGTTTGTTTCAAGCGAACATATATCACCGCCGATAACCACACCGTCCAGCACGAAAATGTTTGCTTGTACAAGGTCCGAACCTTCGTACCCCGGGTAATTCTTAACTTCGTACGTCCACCGTTTCGCACGTTTGCCGCAATATTTTGACAAGTCAAGCCCGTGTTCTTGCTGGAGTTCATTATAATGCTCGTAAGCCGCATCAAACTCGGCGGGAATTATAATCTCACGAACTTCTACGGGGTCTTGTTCAACTTCCCAACCAAACTGAGAGAGAAATTTAAGCCTACCCGAAGAATCTGCCGCTTTATAATCGAACCCGCTCTTAGCCGACTCAACTGTAGCTGATACGCTTCTGCCCGCGGCATAAACCCCAAACACGGCACATACAACAAGCAGCACGCCCAGCGCACCTGTTTTTATTGCTGATTTTTTGACCGAAACAACAAACATAAACCCACCTCAATGCACTTATTTATTGTATTACTGAAATATATGCAAATCAGGTGGGCATTATTCTTTATTTACTTTTATATTCATCTATAAGATATTCGTCACCGATAACCTTACGTATATGCTTATAGATATAATCAATTGACATATCGCTGTTACCGTGTGAGGATGCAAGCGAATCGGTATAATCGGCAAGCCTGTAAAGCTTTATACCTGAGAAGCCTGAACCGTAATGAGTGATTACAATATCAAGCTGCGGCTTACTGACGGTAACCTCACCGGTAGAACTATTTTTGGTAAAGGTAATATTTGCCATGCCGCCTATAAGACGCCTCACTTTATCCTGTGCGGAAACAAAATTGCCGAGAGAATAGAGCACAGGTACTTCCTTGCCATCGGCATTTGTGAGATATTCGACCGGCTGAAGTGTATGAGGATGTGTACCTATTACGATATCAGCACCCCAATTGACAACATTCTGCGCAAAGTTACGCTGAACATCGTTTTCATCGTCAGAATACTCAATACCTGCGTGCATTGAAACAACTACAACATCAGCTACCGACTCAGCATACTTAACCTGTTTCTCAACAACGTCAAGCTCATCAAGATATACGATATAACTCTCTTTTTCCTCGGGAATGGTAATACCGTTTGTATGCTCGGTATATGAAAGGAAAACAAAGCTTATACCGTTTACCGTAACGGGTTTAATCTGAGTGTACTCGTCACTGCCGTGAAAAGCACCTGCACAAGTAAGACCCGGAGTCGCATTGATAAGGTCGAGCGTTTCGATAAGACCCTTGCTCTGCTTATCGAGCATATGGTTGTTGGCAATAGTTAGCACATCAAAGCCGAGCGAAGCCAGCTGACTCGCCATAACCGTAGGTGTATTAAAGCAGGGATAGGTTGAAACATCGAAACTTCCTGCCATCATAGTTTCCTGATTTATTACGGCAATATCCGCACCGGAAACAATTCCGGCAAGGTTCTGATAAACCGGCATAAAATCATAACTGCCGTCGGATGTCCTTGCCTGAGCCTGCTGATAAATCGGCTTGTGAATAAGGTTATCGCCGACTGCAAGCATATTAACGACCGAAAACTCAGGTGCTTTCTCCTGCTCTTTGACCTGCGAATAAATCTCCTCTGCTTCTTTAAACTCTATCGCATCATCCGAAACAGACAGACGAGTAAAAGCAATCGCAACTATCGCCGCAACGGCAATAAAAACTGCCAGCAGCATAGCAACAAACTGTGAAGTTTTCAAACTATATCACCTATTATTCGCGGTTTCCGATTGCGTTATGAATATTTTCCTTTGCCTGACGGACACTACCGAGGCTGTTTGCAAGTGAACGCTCAGTCTGGCCGATTATGTTCTCAACAAAGTTTGCGGCAGATGCGCATATGTCGTTTGCCCACTTTGAAGCCTGCTCCTTTGCGGCTGTTGCCTGCTGGTTAGCTGTTTCAATTGTTTCGGCAGCAGTTGCGTTTGCATTCGCAATTGTAGCTTCAGCCTGTGCCTGTGCCTTTCTGAACATTTCGTCGCAGTACTGCTTTGCACGTGCTGTAATTTCGCTTTCCTCAACCATCTGCTGTGCCTTTGCTTCAGCATTTGCAATTGTGAGGGTTGCTCTTTCTTCTGCCTGTGCTACGTTTGTTCTTGCAATCTCTTCAGAAGAAAGGATGTGCTCCTTAGCCTTGGCATTTGCCTTGTTGATAGTTTCCTGTGCTCTCTCAGTTGCTTTACTGAGTGTTGTCTCAGCCTGCTGAGTTGCATCGTCAATGAGCTTATTACGATCGCGTACAATGTTGCGTGCCTGACGCACCTCTTCGGGCATATTTGCACGGATTTCGTCAACACAGTTGCGGACAGCATCAACATCAACAGTAATTTTTGATGAGAAAGCTACCTTCTGACCGTTATCGAGTAACTCCTCAATCTTTTCAAGTAAATCTTCAACTCTCATATATTTACATCCTTTCTGGAATCTTTATCTGTAAACGGCAAGCTCTGTTTTGCCGTATTTGTAACGTTTGAAAAGTGTCAGACCGCCTGCTGTTTCGGGCAATTCTTCACCTGCAGAAAACTCACAGACAATAAGTGAACCCTGAGCCATTTTGTTGTCAAGAGAAGCCAGTGCTTTCTGAAGCAGACCGGTTCCGTACGGAGGGTCGAGCAAAACAACGTCAAAAACGTCCGGTGACATACGCAGGAATGAAAAAGCATCCATCTGTGCAACGGCAGCTGAATCGATAAGCTTTGTATGCTCAAGGTTACTCTTGATAACAGCAACAGCCTTTGAATCGGCATCGACAAAAGTACATTTCTCTGCGCCGCGGCTAAGTGCCTCGATACCAAGCTGACCGCAGCCTGCAAAAAGATCAAGCACTCTTCTGCCCTCAATATCGAACTGAATTATGCTGAACATAGCCTCTTTAACCTTATCGGTTGTCGGGCGTACTACATCGCCGCCCTCAAGTGTAGCAAGTACTCTGCCCCTTGCGGAGCCTGTAATAACTCTCATAATACTCCTATCAAAACAAAATCTGATTGCTCAGCAAAACTTACACTGAACAACATTATACTCTATTATTATCTTTTATTCTTTTGAATTTGTCAAGTTTTTTAATATAAAATCACCCTTTATCGGGATGAAAATAGTCAAAAACCGCCTGAGCGGAGCGTTTGTCAACGCCTTTTACACCGCAAAGTTCATCAAAGCCGGCTTCTTTTATTGCATTCACAGATTTGAAGTGCTTCAGTAAGGCTGCCGCACGCTTCTGCCCTACTCCCTCAATCTGTGTAAGAGTTGTCGAAATACCGGCACTTCTTCGTTTACGGTGATACTCGATTGCAAAGCGGTGAACTTCCTCCTGAATTCTTGAAACAAGAGTAAATGCACTGCGTTTTGAGTTAATCGATATTTCGCCGCCTTCACCAGTTATTGCTCTTGTGCGGTGACTCGAATCCTTGACCATACCGTAAAGAGGTACATCAACACCCATTCGCAGAAAGACTGCTCTTACAGCATTGACCTGCATTTCTGCACCGTCAAGCAAAATCAGATCGGGCAACTTCGCAAACCCTTCGTCACGCTTTTCGCCCTCAGGCTTTGCGTTTTCTTCAAAATAGTGCGTAAATCTGCGTTCAAGCACCTCTGCCATTGAAGCACAGTCGTCCTGACCCTCAAAGCCTTTGATTTTAAACCGCTTGTACGCCTGCTTATAAGGCTGACCGTTTTTGAACACTATCATACCTGCAACATTATCCGTACCTGCGGTATGCGAAATATCGTAAGACTCGATATATTCCGGAGGTGATGCCAAACCGAGAAGCCTTGCCAGCTCATCAAGTGCAGCCGTATCTTTACCCTTTCTGCCAAGACTCAAAGCGAGCTTTTCGCTTGCATTTGAGCGACACATCTCAAGCAACTTCAACTGACCGCCGCGTTGCGGAATTACAAAACTGACTTTTTTGCCGAGTTTTTCACTGAGCCACTGTGCAATCAGTTCGGCATCCTGCGGCAAAGAGTCAATAAGAATACGCGGCGGTATACGCTCACGCATTGAATAGTAACCCATAATCAGTTCATATCTCGCAACTGCATCATCCTCGGGGGCATCGATAATAAAATGTTCTGTATCGCAAAGCCTGCCGGCAAAGAAACGAAGCACTGCAAGGCAAGCCTTATCCTGCGACTGTGCAAGTGCAAAAACATCCTGCTCGGCAACATCGGCACTGACAACCTTCTGCTTTTCGCCGAATTTTGTTATGGCGTTTATTCTGTCACGCAAAACCGCAGCCTTTTCAAAATCGAGATTTTCCGCCGCCTGCTCCATTTCAGCCTGCATACGCTTCACAGTTTCTGCAGAGCCACCCTTCAGGAATTCGACAGCCTGCTCAACACTGCGCTTGTAGTCAGTCTGCGATATCTTACCTGCACATGGTGCAGAGCACTGCGAAATATGGAAATTCAGGCACGGTCTCTGTCTGTGCGTTACGGGAAAACTCTTTGTACACTGAGGAAGACGGAAGATTTTTTTAACCTCATCAACAGTCTGACGCACGGCAAAAGAGCCGGTGTACGGCCCGATATATTCAGACCCGTCATCCACCAGCTGCATTGCCGCATCTATTCTCGGCCAATCACCCTTCGTGATTTTAACATAGTGATAGCCCTTGTCATCTTTGAGAAGAATGTTGTACTTCGGGCTGTGCTGTTTGATAAGACTGCATTCGAGCACAAGTGCTTCAAACTCACTGTCTGTCACTATATAGTCAAAATCCTGCACATGCTCAACCATACGTATAACCTTTGTAGTGTGGTTTGTATGTGAGCCGAAATAGCTGCTGACTCTGTTTTTGAGTGCTTTTGCCTTGCCGACATAGATGATCGTGCCGCTTTTATCCTTCATCAGATAGACTCCGGGACGAAGCGGCAGACTCATCGCCTTTTTTCGCAAGCGCTTTTCTCTGTCAAGCTCAGTTGTCATAAAATTCTCACTTTGTGAAGAATGTTAAAAATCCTTTATATGCCATATAGAGGTCAATCTTTGAGACGACCTCGTAAGGTGCGTGCATTGAAAGTACGGGCACACCGACATCTACAACATCGATATTGTGGTAAGCAACATACTTTGCAACTGTGCCTCCGCCGCCCTCGTCAACCTTGCCGAGTTCACCGACCTGCCATACAACACCATTTTCGTTGAAGAGCTTACGGATTTTACCCATAAACTCAGCACTTGCGTCCGATGTGCCGCTCTTACCTCTTGAACCTGTGTACTTTGTAACAACAATACCCTTATTTGCAAAGGCAGCGTTTCTTTTCTCAAGCACACCTGCGAATGTCGGGTCAAATGCAGCGTTTACATCGGCTGAAAGACACTGGCTGTTGCTCATTGCAATACTGCCTACACCTCCCTGCATACGTGCAAGGTCGCTGATAAAATAAGCCATATAAGCAGAATCAAGACCTGTGTTACCCTCGGATCCTGTTTCTTCTTTATCCGCAAGCACTGTAAGTGCAGTATATTCAGGCACACCTGCATCAAGTATCGCCATAACTGAAGGATATGCACATACTCTGTCATCGTGACCGTATGCACCGATAAGACTTCTGTCAAGGCCTATGTCATCTGCACCAAACGCCGGTACAACCTCAAGCTCTGCACTGAGGAAATCGGACTCAATAATGCCGTACTTTTCATAAAGAATGTTCATTATATTCAGCTTTACGCTGTCGCCGCCCTCATCATCCTTGAGGGGTCTGCTGCCGACAAGAATATTAAGTTCTTCACCCTTGATACCTTCAGCAAGCGAACGCTTCATCTGCTCTGCGGCAAGATGAGGAAGAAGATCAGTAACAACAAATTTGGGGTCGCCTGCATCTTCACCGATATTGACTTTTACGGCTGTACCGTCAGCCTTGATTACAACACCGTGAAGTGCCAGCGGAATAGCAGTCCACTGATATTTTTTGATGCCGCCGTAGTAATGTGTTTTTAAAAGTGCAAGCTCAGCATCCTCATAAAGCGGATTGGGCTTGAGGTCAAGACGAGGAGAATCAATATGAGCAGCGGCAATACGCACACCCTCTTCAACAGGTTTTGTTCCGATAACGGCAAGAATAACTGCCTTGCCTCTGTTATTGTAGATAACCTTATCGCCTGCTTTGTAGGTTGCCTTGCTGTCAAAAGGCACATAACCGTTTGCGGTTGCGAGCGAAACCACATATTCAACAACCTCACGCTCAATTTTGCACTCAGCCATAAATTTCTTATAGCCTTCCGCAAAATCGTCAGCCGCTTTTATCTCAGCTTCATCCATAACTTTACAACCATGCTTGGGTTCGTAAAAAAGTTTTTCTCTGAGTTCTTCATTCTTGCTCATTGTTTTCTCTCCTTATATGCTTCAATAATTTTTCCAATTTCTTTTTCAATACTATAAGGCAGATGGTTGCGGATTATAATATCCGCTTTCTGCTCATATTCGTTTTCACTAAGCTGTGCATTTATTCTTTCTTCAGCCTTTTCTTCGGTTATTCCGTCACGACGGATTATACGCTCTTTTCTCACGTCTTCAGGAGCTGTTACAGCTACTGTAAAGGTGCACAACTTGTCGATTTTACTTTCAAAAACAGCTGCTGCATCCAGCAGCACAGCCATTTTGCCTTCAAGTGTAAAGGAATTAACCTTTGCAATAGCTATTGAAGTTATAACGGGATGCGTTATGCTGTTGAGAAGCAGTGTCTGCTCCTTTGAAGCAAATGCACGGGATGCTAAAAGAGCTCTGTCCAGACTGCCGTCATCATTGATAATATCCTCACCGAAAGCCTGTGCCAACTGCATAAGTATCGGCGAGCCCGGTGACATAATTTCTCTTGCAATTTCGTCGCAATCAATATGTGCAAAGCCATATTTTTCACAAATCAATTTTGCAACGGTCGATTTACCTGCACCCGTCGGACCAGTGAAGCCTATCATCATAGCACCGTCAACATCGAGCACGGTAAACGCTGCCGCACGAAGCAGTCGGTTGATAACAGCAAGACCTACACCGTCGGTATCAGGACAGCGTGCATAAGCAGTCTGCACCCCCATTTCGTCAAGCTTTCGCAGTGCATCAAAAATCAGATGAGCCTGAGTCTGACTGTCGTGCTCTCTGCCGATTTCGATAAAAGGAATATCAAGCTTACTGCCCTCACCGTCAAAGCACAAAGCGGCACAGCCTTTTTTATTGCTCACAAAACGCTTGTAATTTTCAAAGCTGCCCTTTACTATTATTACCCTGGCTTTGGGTGAATAATGCTTATATTTCATTCCGGGTGAAGCCGCCTTCTGACCCGGCTCAAGTTCAGCGAGCACTGCACGGTCAACCTCAACCTCACCGAGCACGCTTTCAAGCTGTTCAAGTGAAATACCGCCGGGACGGAGAAGCCTCGGTTTATCGCCAACAAGTGAAACAACAGTAGACTCAACACCAACATCACACATGCCACCATCGACAATAGCGTCTGCCCTACCCCACATATCATCTATAACATGCTGTGCAGTAGTAGGACTCGGGCTGCCCGAAAGATTGGCAGACGGAGCGGCAAGCGGCACACCTGCAGCAGATATTATCGCACGTGCAGCAGGATGAGAAGGCATACGCACCGCAACTGTTTCAAGGCCGCAGCTTACTTCATCGGGTATTCTTTCACCCTTCGGCATAATTATAGAAAGCGGACCCGGCCAGAATTTCTCTGCAAGCTCATAAGCACCTGCAGGCACTGAAGATACAACCTTATCAAGCTGTGAAATCTCGCTGATATGAACAATCAGCGGATTATCCTGCGGTCTGCCTTTAGCCCTGAATATTTTCGCAACTGCAGAACCGTCGAATGCATTGGCCGCAAGACCGTAAACGGTTTCTGTCGGGATACCGACAATACCGCCGTCACGAAGTATACTGCCTATTTCATCAAGCATCCGTAAATCGGATTCATTATATTTAAATAGTTTTGTTTCTGCCATTATTAATCTTCTTTCGGTTATTATTCCTGTGCACGAAGTTTTTCTGCAGTATCTGCAGTTATAAGTGCATCAATAAGCTCATCAAGGCTGCCGTTTAGAATTGCTTCAAGTTTATAGAGTGTAAGACCTATTCTGTGGTCGGTAAGTCTGCCCTGAGGATAGTTATAGGTGCGGATTCTTTCGCTTCTGTCGCCTGTACCTACCTGTGAGCGGCGCTCACCCGCAATCTCGCTCGCCTGCTTTTCACGCTCTGCCTCAAGAATTCTTGAGCGGAGGATACGCATAGCTTTGTCGCGGTTTTTGTGCTGGCTGCGTTCATCCTGACACTCGACAACCGTACCCGTAGGCAAATGTGTGATACGTATTGCCGACTCAGTCTTATTGATATGCTGACCGCCCGCACCGCTCGAGCGGAACGTATCAATCTGCAAATCTGCAGGGTTTATCTGTATATCAACTTCTTCCGCCTCGGGAAGTACGGCAACGGTAACGGTAGACGTATGGATTCTGCCCTGACTTTCGGTTTCGGGCACACGCTGCACACGGTGCACACCGCTCTCAAACTTAAAGCGTGAGAATGCACCCTCACCGCTTATCATAAAGCTGATTTCTTTGAATCCGCCAACCTCTGTTTCATTGGCAGAAAGAATTTCACTGCCCCAGCCCATTGTCTGTGCATACATTGAGTACATTCGATAAAGAGAATTAGCAAACAGCGAAGCCTCATCGCCGCCAGCACCGCCTCTGATTTCGACAATAACATTCTTATCATCATTCGGGTCACGCGGAAGAAGCAACACTTTCAGCTCCTGCTGAGTTATCTCAGCCTGCTCCTTCGCAACCTCAAGCTCTTCGGCAGCCATTTCACGTAGTTCAGCCTCAAGGGAAACATCATTGAGCATTTCCGTTGCACCATCAATATCGGCAAGTGCCTTTTTATGCTCACGGAATTTTTCAACAACGGGAGTAAGATGCTTTATCTCCTGCATATACTTCTTATAAAGCTCCATATCAGAAACAACGTCCGGCTGACAGAGCTTTTCATTTATTTCTTCAAATCTTTGTTCTACCTGTGCAAGCTTATCAAGCATAAATTAACCTTCATCTTTTCTTTCGATTTTTCTTATATTCTTTTCTGCCTTTGAGCGCGGTATCATCACTTCTCTGCCGCAACCCGTACACTTCAGGCGAAAATCCATACCTATGCGAAGCACTTCAAAGGTTGCAGTACCGCAAGGATGTTGCTTTTTCATATAAAGAACATCGCCGAGTCTTACGTCCACGCATACCACCTCATTTTAAACAGTTATTGGGATATTATAACATATATATGCAAAAATATCAATCACCGAGGGAATGTAAAACGAGAAAACGCATATATATAAATCAACGGCAAAAAACCAGCAAGGGAGGGAGCGGCGCAACATTAAGCGTCGCACAGTAAATGAGAAGATATAAACCGGAAGGCAAACTGATATCAACACCTGAAAATCGCGCGGCACTTGCTGATATCACCTCGATTATGCAAGCCTACACTAAAAAAACAACGCTTGAAGCCAGAGTACTACTGTGTGACAACGAGCATAATCTGCACCTCGACCTCGGAGCGATAAGGGGCATAATACCGCGAAACGAAGGTGCAATCGGAATTGAAGACGGCAGTGTACGCGACATAGCACTGATATCCAGAGTAAACAAACCTGTAGTTTTCAGGATTATAGGGTTCGAAGAAGACGGATACGGCGAAAAGACAGCAATACTCAGCAGACGGGAAATCCAGCAGGACTGTTACAACGAATACATTTCTCAACTTTCACCCGGTGATGTAATTGATGCAAAAATCACTCATATAGAAGGCTTCGGCGCATTTGCCGACATAGGTGCGGGACTTATAGCACTTATGCCGATTGATGCAATTTCTGTTTCACGAATACCGCACCCCAATGTACGTTTTTCCACAGGCGATGATATAAAAGCAATAGTTAAGGATATTGCACCCGACGGCAAAATAACACTTTCACACAAAGAGCTGCTCGGCACATGGGAGCAGAATGCGCAGAATTTCAGACCCGGGCAAACTGTACCCGGTATTATCCGCTCGGTTGAGAAATACGGTGTTTTTGTTGAGCTTGCACCAAACCTCGCAGGACTTGCAGAGCCTGTACCCGATGTATCCGCAGGACAACACGCAACCGTATATATCAAAAGTCTGATACCCGAAAGAATGAAAGTTAAACTTATAATAGTTGATGCATTCCACGCAGAGTATCCGCCGGATAAACCGCAGTATTACACTGACACAAAGCATATCAGCCGATGGATTTACTCACCCGAATGCTGTTCAAGACTTGTTGAAAGCAACTTTTAAAATCACAACGCTCTCCCGATAAAAGCAGGAGAGCGTTGTTTTTATATTTCTATATCAAATACCGTGTTGAATATATTGGAAGCCACCATCATTGCGGCAAGTGAAGTTATTACAACAAGCTGTTCATCGTTAAATAACTCTCTGAGTTCATCAAACTGGTCATCAAACACCTCATGAGGATTATCCGCAACATTTCTGCCGAATGAAACAAGCGCCTGCTGAACGGGAGTCATAATCAGAGTATCAAAATCAACACCTTGTTCATCAAGAAAAGCCTTGAACACCGCAGAACAAGCCATACAGTCGTTCTCAAAAGAGATTGCATAACAGAAAAGATTAACATCAAGCTCGGGCAAAAAATTCTTCGCCTCATCACACAAAGTATGAAACCCGTTCATAACATTAAACGCACTGACATTGTGAAGCAAGGTCAGTTTCATATTGTTAACCTTTGATTTTTTCATATATTCATCGTGAGCATATTTTGCTTCAGCGCTCATTTTTTTATAATCTATCGGCTCAATTCTTGCCATTTTACAATCCTCCCGATATTTAATAACAATATTTTATCCTTATATCAGCTTTCTTGCAATAGTTTTAGTTGATTTTAAAATAAATGTTTGTTATAATATCTGTAATTATGCAGAAAGGTGCTTTTGTTATGAATAAAATTCTTATAACAGGCGGTGCCGGCTTCATCGGCGGCAACTTTGTCTACTATATGCTCGAGAATTATCCCGAAACTCAGCTTGTATGTCTTGATGCACTTACCTATGCCGGTAACCTTGAGACACTCAAAGATGCTTTTAAGTCGGACAAGTTCAAATTTGTCAAGGGCGATATCACAGACCGTGCTTTTATCTATGAGCTGTTTGAAAAAGAGAGCTTTGATGCGGTTGTAAACTTTGCCGCAGAGTCTCACGTTGACCGCTCAATCGAAGAACCCGAGGTATTCCTCAAGACAAATATTCTCGGCACTCAGGTGCTTCTCGACGCTTGCAACAAATACAATGTTCCGCGATTCCATCAGGTTTCAACCGACGAGGTTTACGGCGACCTGCCGCTTGACAGACCTGACCTTATGTTTACTGAGGACACTCCGATTCACACATCCTCACCCTACTCGGCAAGTAAAGCTTCAGCCGATCTGCTTGTACTCGCATATCACAGAACATTCGGTACACCTGTCACAATTTCACGTTGTTCCAACAACTACGGCCCGTATCAGTTCCCCGAAAAGCTGATTCCGCTTATGATTGCAAACGCAAGTCACGACAAACCTCTGCCGGTATACGGTGAAGGTCTCAATGTTCGCGACTGGCTTTATGTCGAAGACCACTGCCGTGCAATCGCAATGATTCTCGACAACGGCACAATCGGTGAGGTTTACAACATCGGCGGTCACAACGAAAGAGCAAACATTGAGGTTGTAAAGACTATCATCTCGGCACTCGGCAAAACCGACGACCTTATCACTTATGTCAAAGACAGACCCGGTCATGACAGACGCTACGCTATCGACCCGACAAAAATCGGCAACGAGCTTGGTTGGTCTCCGCAGACAAAATTTGATGACGGTATCAAGATGACAATTCAGTGGTACATCGATAACAAGCAGTGGTGGGAAAACATTCTTAACTGTTGTTACCGTAATTTTACTGAAAAAGATTTTATATAATATAAAATCTATATTTTTATACAACTAAACCATTTTTTATATCGTTTTTTTGTTAGATATTACATAGGGACAAATTTATCCTTATATGATATAATTACATTTGCAAAAAAATCCTACAATCTTTTTAGGAGGAAAAGAAAATGCAGAAATCCAAATCCTTTAAGCGTCTGCTTGCTGTCGTTATCGCAGTAGCTATGGTGCTTACAGCAATCCCCTTCACTGTCGCAGCAGATGAAACAGCAGCAAAAGATACTATCGTCTTTGGCGGCATCTCATGGGACATCGTCACAAAAGAAGCTGACGGCGACCTTGTCCTCATCTCAACAGACGTACTCGCAAAGGCAGCTTTCAACGCAAAGGCTCCCATGAACTTTGCAACAAGCTCTCTTTACACAACACTCAACACAGACTTCTACGCAACATTCTCTGAAGCAGAGAAGGCAGCTATTACTCCCACAACAATCACTTACGATTACTGGGATGCAACAGCTAAAGCAAAGGTTACCGGTGCTACGCTTTCAGCTAACGTAGTAGTTCCTGATGTAGAAATGGCAAAGTCTCTCGGCATAGCTTACTACAACGGTACCGCTACAGCTTATTATCTTGCAAGCGCAAGAGCTGACAAGGCAACAGACGCTGTTGTTGCTATTGTTTCAAAATCCGGTGATATTTCAAATGTCGGCGGTGCTCTCAAAACAACAGGCTACCGTGCAGTTATCACTCTCAAGGCAGGCAGCTATGCTCAGTTCCCCGCTGTTGACGGCGTAAGCTACACAGTAAACGATATGGTTGTTACATACTACGCAACAACATCCGCAACTTCCTTCAAGGTAGTTGTTGACGAAGAAAACTACGCAGCAGATGAGCTTTCAGTAGCTCTCGGTACAGAAGCTCTTACAGCAACTGACGGTGTTTACACAATCCCCGTAGGTTCTGCAGCACAGCTTTCACTCACAGGTGTTAAGGTCCAGCCCGCTGACTTCACAGCATACGACGAAGCTGTTGCTGAAGCAGCAAAACTTGACAGAGACCTTTTCGACACAACAGACCTCGATGCAGCTCTTGCAGTTGATGTAAGCGCTTGCACAAAGCTTGAGCAGGCTAAGGTTGATGAGGCTGCAGCAGCTATCCTCGACGCTATTGCAAACCTCAAGTACAAGCCCGCTGATACAGCAGCATACCTCGAGGCTCTTGCTGAACTCAGAGTAATCCTCGCTAACGAGCCTGTTCAGATTACAGAAACACTCACAGCTAAACTCTACAACCTCAATGCTTCAGCAAACGAAATCGGTGACAACTTCAACAATGTTATCCGTGTTTTGCTCAACAACTATGAGGACCGTACATCTACTCCCATCAGCGGTTACACAATCGACAAGCAGGCTGATGTTGATGCAGCAACAGCTGAAATCAAAGACCTTATCGCACGTGTTCCCCTTATGAGAGCAAGCACAGCTGCTTGGTCAAAGGCTCTTAACGATATCAAGAACCTTTCTCCCTCCAGATATTCAAATGCAGCAGAGCTTATTGCTGAAGCTAACGCACTTGCAGCAGAGAATAATTACGTTGCTCTCAACCTTGATATCACACATCAGGATGAAATCGACGCAGCAACAGCAGAGCTCAAGGCAATCTACGCAAAGGCTGAGATTATATCCTCTGATTTCTCAGCACTTGATGCAGCTATTGAAAAAGCAAACTCATACAGCGCTGAAAACTTCTACACAGAGGAAGAAATGGTCGGTGCAGGTGCAGCTTGGGAAGATTTCGTTAAGCAGCTTGAAGCAGCTAAGTCTCTCGACAGAACTCTCTTCACAACATATGCTGACCACCAGGGTACTATCGACAACTACACAGTAGCTCTTGTAAAGTCAATGGAAACTCTTGTTCCGTTTGAGCGTCTTACAGATATGGAAGAAGATTTCATCAATCCTGTAAAGGATTTCTTCACAAAAATTATGGACTTCTTCGGTATGGTAAGCGGTCTCCTTGTAGCACTTGCAGGTCTCCTTCCTCTTGTTATCGTCGGTGAACTTGTTCTTTACGATGTATTCGTTATGATCGGCGACGAAGACCTCCTTGCATTTGTTGAAAAGATCGGTATCAAACCGCCCGAAGAGGAGCCCGTTGAACCCGCTCCCGAAGCATAAAAAAACACTAACCAATACTGTAAACTGATTAAACGGAGGAAATAACAGTGAACGCAACAAAAAAGATTATTTCCATCTTGCTTGTAATTGCTACAATGATGTGCCTCACCGTACCCGCAATTGCAGCTGAAGGTGAAAAAACAGAAGAATTACTCCCCAACGGATCAGCATACGTTCTCGAGCAGCACGCTATAGACACTGCTACTGAAGAAAAGAAATGGTCCGGTGAAGAAAACACATACACAGACGATGACGGCAACACATGGAAATATGTCAACGGCCGCAACTATGTAGTATCAAAATCCGACAGCCAGTATCTCTACAGAGAGATTGCAGACGGCGAAATCGCTATCATCTACGATTACACAGCTGAAAGCTTTGACGGCGAAGCCATCATCCCCTCCAAGCTCGACGGAAAGACCGTTACAAAAATCGATGCATATGCATTCTATTCCTGCACAAACGTAACAGGTATCCGTGTTCCCGACACAGTAAAAGAGATCGGCTACTATGCTTTTGCATACTGCTCAAACATTGAGAGAGTTGTTATCGGCAGCGCTGTAGAGAAGTTCAATCTTCAGGCACTTTACGGTATATCAAGAAGCATTCAGATTTTCTTCACAGGTTCTGAGGAAGACGCTGACAAGATTGTTGTATGGGACAAGGTAAAGCTCAATGCAAAAATCAAGTTCAACTGGCATTCTCTCACCAACAACAACAAAGAAGAAGAGATGGCAAACTTTGTACAGTACAATGTTGACGCCGATAAACTTCCTGACACAACAACAGAGTACAACCTCTTTGTTTGGTTCTTCAAGGTTTACTTAAAGAGCTTCTGGGATAACTTTGTAGCTCTTACAAAAGCTAATATCGAAGGCATCAAGATTCTTTTCAAGGGTTCTTCAAAATAATCCAAGCATCGCTTTAATAAAAAAATCCCTCCGTTTACCGGAGGGATTTTTTTAATCTGAAATTTCGATATCACATAATAAAGAAACACGCACCGCTAACGGTGCGTGTTTCTTTATTATATTACATTAAAATCAGAATTCGATAAGAGTCTCGATATATGCATCAAGCTCATCAATCTTGATTCTCTTCTGCTCCATTGTGTCACGGTCACGTACTGTTACGCAGCCATCTTCGAGGGATTCGAAGTCATATGTGATACATACGGGTGTACCGATTTCATCCTGTCTGCGGTAACGCTTACCGATTGAACCTGCATCATCATAGTCAACCATAAACTTCTTGGAAAGCTTTGCGTATACTTCCTGTGCCTGCTCGCCGAGCTTCTTTGAAAGAGGAAGAACAGCTGCCTTAAATGGAGCAAGTGTAGGATGAAGACGAAGAACAACTCTTACGTCATTCTTTTCTGAGTCAACAACCTCTTCATCATAAGCCTCTGTGATGATTGTAAGGAAAAGTCTTTCAACGCCAAGTGAAGGCTCGATAACATAGGGAATATATCTTTCATTTGTTTCGGGATCGAAATAGTCAAGACCCTTGCCTGATGTATTTATGTGCTGTGTGAGGTCATAGTCTGTTCTGTCTGCAACGCCCCAGAGTTCACCCCAGCCAAACGGAAAGAGGTACTCAAAGTCTGTTGTTGCCTTGGAGTAGAAGCAAAGCTCCTCGGGGTCGTGGTCACGAAGGCGAAGGTTTTCGGGCTTGATGCCGAGAGAGTACAGCCAATCACGGCAGAAACCGCGCCAGTACTCAAACCACTCAAGGTCAGTGCCGGGCTTACAGAAGAACTCAAGCTCCATCTGCTCAAACTCACGAACACGGAAAATGAAGTTACCGGGTGTGATTTCGTTACGGAATGATTTACCAATCTGAGCAACGCCGAAAGGAACTTTCTTTCTTGTTGTTCTCTGGATGTTTGCAAAGTTTACAAAAATACCCTGTGCAGTTTCAGGACGAAGGTAAAGCTCGTTCTTGCTGTCCTCGGTAACACCCTGGAATGTTTTGAACATAAGGTTGAACTGACGGATATCAGTGAAATTATGTTTACCGCATGAAGGACAAGCAATAGCCTTCTCCTTGATATATTCCATCATCTGCTCATTTGACCAACCTGCAACATTTGTGCCGTCAAAATCCTCGATGAGATTGTCTGCCCTGTGGCGTGTCTTACACTCGCGGCAATCCATAAGAGGGTCAGAGAAACCACCAAGGTGACCCGATGCAACCCATGTCTGCGGATTCATAAGAATTGCGCTGTCAAGACCTACGTTGTAAGGATTCTCCTGAATAAATTTTTTGCGCCAAGCGTTTTTGATATTTGTCTTCAGTTCAACACCGAGAGGGCCGTAGTCCCATGTGTTTGCAAGACCGCCGTAGATTTCACTACCTGCGTAAACAAAACCTCTGCCCTTGCAAAGAGCAACAAGCTTTTCCATTGTTTTTTCTGTGTTAAGCATTTTGCAAAATTCCTTTCACAAATCAAAATTCAATATATGATACCATAAATAGGCAAAACTTGCAATAGTTAATATATATTATATTACATTAAATTCAGCAACTATCGGCAGATGGTCGGACACAACCTTGTTAACTGTTTCAACCTTTGTGCATTCAAGACCTCGGTAAAAAATATAATCGATTTTCTTAACCGGCTTATCGGACGGGAATGTGTAATCCCCTGTCCTGTCAGTGTCTGTCAAACGCTCATAAATAGGCCTAAACTCCTCTGCATCAGGCGTATTATTGAAATCACCCATAAGAATAACGGGCATATCCGTGCTGTCAAGAATATCGCATACAACCTTGATTGCATTCAGTCTCTCACCAAGCATAAGCCCCATATGTGTAACCAAAATCATTACATCCTTGCCTTCAAGCTCAAAAACAGCCTTTATAACACAACGTGTTTCGTAGTAACCATTTTCGGTTTTCGGCGGATCGGGTATAGCTATTGTTTCAATCGATTTAAAAGAATATCGGCTGAGCAAAGCATTGCCGAAGGGGTTCCCAAAATCAAGGTTAACAGCTTTGCCGAAATATCCGTTGTAACCCAGACCGTCAGCTATTTTTTTAGTCTGGTTAGTGTAGCCTTTCATCCAGCCCTTGCCCCTTACTTCGTTGAGTCCGCAAAAATCCGGATTTTGCTCAGCAATTGCTTTTATGAAGAAGTCATAATCAATAACTTGTCTTTTGTAATCAAGAGCATGCTGAATATTAAACGTCATTACTCGCATTGGCCTCTCCCCTTTTCCGGCTAAATTATAGCATATAAAAATTAAAAAATCAGTAGTTTTAAAAAAAATGTTGACAAACTCAAATATATTTGATATACTACAAAAGCTGTTGAAATTCAGCCAAGGGCCATTAGCTCAGTTGGTTAGAGCAACCGGCTCATAACCGGTCGGTCCGGGGTTCGAGTCCCTGATGGCCCACCAATTTAATATAGGGGTATAGCTCAGTTGGTAGAGCAGCGGTCTCCAAAACCGCGTGCCGAGGGTTCAAGTCCTTCTGCCCCTGCCATAAAAAATGAAACGGATACCGCAAGGTGTCCGTTTTGTTTTTTATTGTAATATGCTAAAGAAGGACTTGAAGGACGAGCGGTACAGAGCAACAGTCCGGTGGACTGTTGTGACCGCGAGCGACCAAGCGCCCGCAGGCGCGCGAGTCAAGTCCTTCTGCCCCTGCCAAGCAAAAAATCCGCATGAATCCTTGATTCTTGCGGGTTTTTGCTTTTTCTTTTTATGCGATCTACGGTTCGCTAACCCCCACTTTGATGCTCAAATCGAGCATCAATTTCCCAGCTGTTTCGTTCTGTTCACAACGTTTCCGTCTGGTAATTTGTACTATTGTGCTTCCTCTCTGTTGGTGGTATAATATATCAAAAATTTCGACAATTAAATTGATTTGGAGAAAGATTATAATGCTAAGCCCAAGAATTGAAACAGACAGACTTATTTTAAGACGATACAAAGAAAGTGATATCGATGCTATCTATGAAATCATAACTGATGAAAGATTAGCAAAATATATCAAATATCCTGCTTTGACAAAAGATGAAGAGTTGGAATGTATCAGAAAATGGATAAGCGAAGCTGACGAGAATAAATACGAAAAGTGGGTTATGGAATTGAAATCCACGGGCGAAGTTGTCGGTAATATAGATGTTAATACCGTTGTTAAGAAACACAATTATTGCAATGTAGGATATACAGTACGATATAACTATTGGGGCAATGGTTATGCTGCTGAAGCATTAAAAGCAGTTGCAGACCATTTGCTAAATAACCGTGGTTATTACTTGGTTGAATGTTCCTGCAATGAGCTTAATGTGCAATCATTCAGAGTTATGGAAAAAGCAGGATTCAAAAAGGACGGATATATTGCAAACAGAAGATTAAACAAAGACGGAAAATATTCCGGAGTAGTTTATTATAGTAAATCAAAATAGATGCGAGAATCTATTGATGTTATAGGAAACAATTTATACAAGAAGGCACATTATGCATTAAAAACTTTTAATAAAATGAGATTGTTTCTTTATTCATCGTTGTTGACAATTATCGGAGCGGTAATATATAATTTCGGTAGGAGGTGTGTCTATGAAAACAGTCCGCACCATTTTGATTTTAATTTCAGTTTTTTTATTATTCTTGTGTTCGTGTGCCAAGGACGAAGCAGTCACAACGGTAGCTGTTGTCAACGGTGAAACGGTGACACAGGAGGAGTTTAACTATTTCAAAGCTCGCCTAAGGGCAGATGTTATAAATTATTATATTTCTGAGTTCGACGCCAAGGTTGACGAGGATTTCTGGCAGAAGGATTTTAACGGAATAACACCGGAAAAAGATCTTGAAGACAGAGCCATCAGTGAGTGTGTAAAAGCTAAAATTCAACTTGTTCTTTGCAGAGAAAACGGAATTTATGATGACATTTCATTCGCTGGTTTACGCCAAAGGGCAGAAAATTTTAACAGTCAGGATAAAAGCGGAGCAATTGGTTTAAAAACAATTGAAATGGATACCTTTTACACTTACTATATTGATACGGGAGTTATGGAACTTAAAAACATTCTCGGTGAAAAGGAGCTTGCACCGACGGAAGAAGAAATCAATGCTTGCCTTGAAAATTTCGGCACACAAGAGGATAATTATGCCGCTGCACGCAAAGCAGCAATTTCAAAGAAATATGATGATATGATTGAAAAGCTCTGCAAAGAGGCAGATGTTCAGAAATAAAACAAAAGCTTGCATCGTAAAAAATGCAAGCTTTTATCATTTCTTTTTATCAGTCAAACAAATCGGAAATCAGGCGGGATATTGCAATGAACATACTGACGAGGATATCGCAGATTGTCGGGCTCTCCTTTTCACCCTCAACACCGTCACCCTCGTAACAGCCGATATTATGCGTACTGTCAAGAGAATTACCGAAGAAGTCATGTTCACCCATATTTTCTTCAACCTGAACACCTGCACCGATGCATGGAGAGCAGGCTTTGAGTATAAAGCTGTTCTTATCTGTTAAATCCTCACCTGCAAACTGTGGCAAGGCGATGAAGGAGTTTTTGTCATTTATGGGCTTTGTAACGCCCCAATAGCAGTTGTTTGACATATCATAATCGTATTTTCGGTTAAACTTTATAAGGTAACCGGGTTCGAGGATGAATATGTTGTTTTTAATCACGGCATCATCATACATATAGAAGTTATACGTGCTGCCGTTGACAATGGTATTGTTGTAAAACTTGAAATCGTGCTCTGCTGTTTCGTTACCGTTTCCGGAACCGTTTGAAGTTATATTATCGTTTACAGAAAGACAG
>JAFXCH010000025.1 GCA_017516485.1 Clostridia bacterium | reverse complement strand
GCAAGCTCAACCTTGTCAGCCTCGAGGAGAGATGTGCCGATGTTGTGGCCGAGGTATTTCATGAATGTGTATGCCATACCGCCGCCGACGATAAGTGTGTCAACCTTGTCGAGGAGGTTTGTGATAACGCCGATCTTGTCGGAAACCTTAGCACCGCCGAGGATTGCAACGAAGGGACGCTGAGGATTCTCAAGAGCACCGCCGATGAAAGCGATTTCCTTCTGGATGAGGTAACCGCAGACAGCAGGAATGTAGTCTGCTACACCTGTTGTGGAGGAGTGAGCTCTGTGAGCTGAGCCGAAAGCATCGTTTACGAAAATGTCAGCAAGAGAAGCGAATGCCTTGCTGAGTTCAGGATCATTCTTTGTTTCGCCCTTCTCGTAACGTACGTTTTCAAGAAGCATTACGTCGCCGTCGTTAAGAGAAGCTGCAAGAGCCTTTGCACTCTCGCCGACAACGTCTGTTGCCATCTTTACTTCTTTGCCGAGGAGCTCGGAAAGACGTGCTGCTACGGGAGCAAGGGAGAACTCAGGAACAACTTCACCCTTGGGTCTGCCGAGGTGAGAGCAAAGTATAACCTTTGCGTTGTTGTCAAGAAGGTACTTGATTGTGGGGAGTGAGGAAACGATTCTCTTATCGCTTGTGATAACGCCGTCCTTAAGCGGAACGTTGAAATCGCAACGTACGAGAACTCTTTTGCCGCTGACCTGAATATCTTCAACGGTCTTTTTGTTAAGTGCACTGCTCATTTTCTGTACATCCTTTCGTGATATATGGTTAATTCATTTTTGACAAATTAAGGCTATAAGCCTTTCTTGTATATTCTATACTAATTTGAGAAGATTTTCAACATATAATTGTTTGCAGTTTTTGGGGGTTAAAACTCAGATTTTTGTTGATTTTGCTATTTCTTCAATATTTTCTTGACATTGTGTTTTTTGCGTGCATATAATGATTGCATATATAAAATGACCCATTATCAGGAGGTATATTCAATGGCAAGAGTCTATAATTTTTCCGCAGGTCCTTCAATGCTTCCGGAATCGGTTCTCAACAGAGCTGCAGCCGAAATGCTTGACTACAAGGGCAGCGGTCAGTCAGTAATGGAGATGTCACATCGCTCCAAGGTATTCATGGAAATCGCTGCAGAGACAGAGTCTCTTTTCCGTGAAGTTCTCGGTGTACCGGAAAACTACAAAGTCCTCTTCCTCCAGGGCGGTGCATCAACACAGTTCGCAGCTATTCCCCTCAACTTCATGAACGGCAACAAAAAGGCTGACTATGTTCTCACAGGTCAGTTCTCAACCAAGGCATACAAAGAGGCTTGCAAGTATGGCGACGTACGCGTAGTCGCAAGCTCAAAAGAAGATACATTTTCATATATTCCCCGTCTCGAAAAGTCCGATTTCGACCCTGAGGCAGATTATGTCTATGTTTGCTTCAACAACACAATCTACGGCACAACCTACAAGTACATTCCCGATACAGGCGATGTTCCGCTGTTTGCTGACGTTTCATCCTGCTTCCTTTCAGAGCCGATGGACGTTACAAAGTTCGGTCTTATCTACGGCGGTGCACAGAAGAATATCGGCCCTGCAGGTCTTACTGTAGTTATCGTACGCGAGGATCTTCTCGGCAACGCACGTGATTACACACCCGCAATGCTCAACTACAAAGAGATGGCGGACAACGATTCAATGTACAACACACCTCCCTGCTACTCAATCTATATCTGTAAGCTTGTTCTTGAGTGGATCAAGAGCATCGGCGGTCTTGAGGCTATGAAGGAGCGCAACGCTGCAAAGGCAAAGCTTCTTTACGATTACCTTGACTCCAGCAAGCTCTTCAAGAACGGTGTCAAGAAAGAAGACCGTTCAATGATGAACGTTACTTTCGTTACAGGCAGTGATGAGCTTGATGCAAAGTTTGTCAAGGAAGCTACAGCAGCAGGTCTTGTAAACCTTAAGGGTCACCGTTCAGTTGGTGGTATGCGTGCTTCTATCTACAACGCAATGCCTTACGAGGGTGTTGAGAAGCTCGTTGAGTTCATGGCAGAATTTGAGAAAAACAATTCATAAGGGTGATATAAATGTTTAATATTCTTACTCTCAACAAAATTGCAGCCTGCGGTACAGACAGACTCGGCGACAACTATAAGGTTGCTGACGATATTCAGTCTCCCGATGCTATTATGGTACGTTCCGCAGCAATGCACGATATGGAGTTTGACCCTGCAACACTTGCTGTTGCACGCGCAGGTGCAGGTGTCAACAATATTCCGCTTGATAAGTGCACAGAAAAGGGTATCGTTGTTTTTAACACACCCGGTGCAAATGCTAACGCTGTTAAAGAGCTTGTCCTCTGCGGTCTTTTCCTCTCTTCCAGAAGAATTCCTGCAGCTATCGACTGGTGCAAGACTCTTAAGGGCGAGGGTGCAAATGTTTCCAAGCTTGTCGAAAAAGGCAAGTCACAGTTTGTCGGCCCCGAAATTCTCGGCAAGACACTTGGCGTTATCGGCCTTGGTGCAATCGGTGCAAAGGTTGCCAACGCAGCTGTTGCACTCGGTATGGACGTTATCGGCTACGATGCATTCCTCAGCGATGCGGCTGCAGCAGCACTCGCTCCCGAGGTTAAGGTTGCTTCAAGCCTTGATGAGGTTTATGCAGTATCCGATTATGTTTCTCTCCACCTTCCCTGCAATGACAGCACAAAGGGTATGATTAACGCTGATACATTTGCAAAGATGAAGGATTGCGTACGCATCCTCAACTTTGCACGTGGTGAGCTTGTTGATAACGCTTCTGTTATCGAGGCACTCGCAAGCGGCAAGTGTGCAGCTTACGTAACAGATTTCCCGACTGACGATCAGATTGGTGTTGACGGTGTTGTTGCAATGCCTCACCTCGGTGCATCTACTCCCGAGTCAGAGGATAACTGTGCAGTTATGGCAGCAGACGAAATCAAGGCTTACCTTGAAAAGGGTGAGATTGTAAATTCCGTTAACGTACCTGCAATGCGTCTTGCAGCTCCCGCAGGGAAGAGAGTCTGCGTAATTCACGCAGAGTCTGCTTTTGCTGACGTTGTTGCCGCTATGGAGGGTAACACAGCTAACGTAAATACTGCTTCACGCAAGGGCGTTTCCTATACAGTAGCTGATATGACAGGCGACTGTGCAGATAAGCTTGCTGCTGTAGACGGTGTATACAGAGTCAGAGTTATCGGCTGATTATAATAGTTTATAATTAAGAAAGCTCACTATCCGAAAAGATAGTGAGCTTTTTCTTTATGCTGTTATAATATTTCAAGTGAATTTTCGGTTTCTTTTATTTCAAAAAATGCAGGGCGTTCATTGGGCTGACCGTTAGGTCTGTGGAGTGAGAGCATAAGTTTTCCTTCAAGGCTTTTGAATATCATTCCGTGTCCGCCGTCGTTATCGAAAAGTGGGGGCAGATGTGACCAGTTGCCGCTTATCTTGCCGTTATCAGAAGTTGCAACACACTGAGCATAGTTACCATTGATATGTGTAGACCAAATCATTATCAGTTTGCCGTCAGTCTTCTTATATATAAACGGTCCGTCAGTTACGTTGTGTTTTTCCGGTGTTGCGTTTTTGCCGTTGAAAGAGCTTGCCTTGAATATTTCAAATGGCTCGCTGACAGCTTCTCTGAGGTCGGATGACAGCTGCATATAATTAATTGTGCCGTCATAAATCTGTGTGTGCTCGTGACAGAATACGCAGTAGGGGATGCCGCCTTCAATATAAAGTGTGCCGTCAAGGCATTCCCAGCCTTCGGGTGTTATGGCCTTGCCTGTGAGCGGTACAAATTCGCCTTCGGGACTGTCGCTTATAAGGATGTATGTTCCTCTTAATCCGTCGGGCTTCATAAATGTTGCGAGCATATAATACTTGTCACCGAATTTATGTACCTCGGGTGCCCAGTTAGCCTGCTTGTTGAGGCCGTATTTTATGCTGTCAAAAACGGGTATGGGGTCAGACCAGTTTTCAAGGTCAGTGCCAATGTAAACATCAACACCGCCTGTACCCTGACCAAAGTTTTTGCCTCTTGTGCCGTACATATAATACTTGCTGTCGTGTACAAGAATAAATGGGTCGCGGATGTGGATATCACAATTCTTCATCATCAGTTCTCCCTTGTCAACCATTCATGCTCGGGTGCGTAGAAACGTGTTGTCTTATACCACGGGTCATTTTCAAGGTGACGAATCATCCATACATAGCCCATCTCGTAGCCCGGGGCTACTACCTGCTGATGGTCGTTACCGTCGGTTATACAAGCGACTGAACCGTGTGTGCTCTTAAATACGTTGTCGCCTATGAAGCAGGCACCGAAGCCCTGAGGTTTATCAAACTGATAGTAGTAAACCTCGGGTTGCGGATGATGGTGAGGAGGATAGCTGGACCATTTGCCGGGCTGGTTGAACACTTCACCAAGCACCATATTTGAGTACGGTGCATTGTCGTAGTCGAAAAGTGTGGAGCAGATTCTATGACCTGTTCCTCCCCACTGACCCTTGCCGAATTCCTGATAAAGGCACATATCGGGAGTGTAGAAAACAGGCTGGAAATCACGCTCATTATCAGTCTGCTGTATAAGTATTTCCGTCCCCTCTGCGGCTGTTATGCTTACCTTTGTTTTTCTCGGTACGTGCAGGCAGTAAGGGTTCTTCTCAAACGGGTCACGGCGGTTCATTTTTTCTGATCTGTTGTTCCATGAGATTTCTGCGTTGCCGCGCTGAATCAAAAATGCGGTTTCGCAATCTTCGTCATATACTTCAAAAGTTTCATTTTCTTTAAATCTTTTTACTCGGATTGTCATCATCATTTCGGCGTTTATTCCGTTCATCTCACACAGTGTAAGGATACCGTTACTGTCAAATTCGGGGTAATCAAACATTTTCATCAGTCCTTGTATTACAGATTTGTTGTTTAAAGTATAATATTATATTTTTTGCAAGTCAATAGACGATAATATCTTGCTTTTCTTTTTTTCATTTGTTAGAATTTAATTAAAGACTAAAATAAGGAGAAAGTTGATTATGCCTTATCTGTTTACTCATTTTAAAGAGAAAGTTACTCCTGACGGTGAGCAGGTATATTTTTCTGTCAGTAAAGACGGCTTTAATTGGGAGCAGGTTAATGGCGGCGAGCCGGTGCTTACAAGCACAATGGGTACCTGTGGCTGCCGTGATATAGAGATTATCCGTTTGCATACAGGCGGCTTTGTGATTCTTACAACTGATCTTTGTATTGCAAACATTATGGACGAAAACTATTGGGTGGACTGGAAAAAGGTCAACAGTACGGGCAGTAAATACCTTTCGATGTGGCGTACGGATGACCTCGTAAATTTTTCAGAGCAGAAGCTGATATACTTTGGCAGAAACGATTTCGGCTGTCTGTGGGCTCCGGAAATCTTCTTTGATGAAGAAAATGAAGAGTATCTTATTCATTGGGGCTCAACCGTAGCAGAGGATAATTTCACCCATATGTCGATTTACTGTTGTACGACAAAAGATTTTGAAACTTTTTCCGAGCCGAAGCTGTATTTTACAAAGGATAACGAAATACTTGACTCTCATATCGTAAAAGCAGACGGCAAATATCATCTCTTTTACAAAAATTCCGACAGACCGCCTATGAATATGCATTCGGTTTCCGACAATCTTTACGGTCCTTTTGAGCACGATGAAAGCTTTGAAAAACTTATGTCAAATCTCGAGTCACCCGGCGCTTATGAAGCTCCTACAACGCTTACACTTCCCGACGGCAGGTGGTGTCTGATGATAGATTTCTTCGGCTGTGAAAAAGAAAAAATGGGTTATGTGCCGTTTGTTGCATCAAAGCCCGGTGCCAACGATTTTGTCCGTTCAGACGAAGCTTTCAGCTTTCCGTACGGCTTCAAACACGGCGGAATTATTGAAATAGCTGAGGAAGAATACGAAAGACTCAAGAAAATATAACCGTTTTCCGCTCTGTAACTGCAGAGCGGATTTTTATTGCGAAAAGCAACCTGTAAAGATATATTACTTTACAACGAAGCAGAACTATAGATTTTATGTTATAGCTATTGCTTGACAAAACCGCTATGTAAAGCCATTTATAAGTGAGTTTTCAAAAATTTATCAAAAGATGAAAAAATAGTAGATTTGTAAAGTTGTTACACTTTACTCACACTTGACGGATGTTTTTTTTGATAACCAGATATTACAGTTGACTTAAAAAATTCTTTATGTTAAAATAACGAACTATTAGAGAAGTTTTACATACGGGTATATTTGCTGTATGAAAACGAAAGGAAACAAAAAAATGGCAAGAGATTTAATTTTACGTTCAATACCCACAGTCGCCATCCGTGGTATGGCTGTGTTCCCTGATATGCAGTTGCACTTTGAGGTCAGCCGCAAGCAGTCTATTTCTGCACTTAAAGCAGCTATGGCAGGCAACCGCGAGGTTTTTCTTGTAATGCAGCGTGACCTTCGCACGGAGCAGCCGACCAGCCCGGAAGAATTTTATCCGATGGGCGTTATCTGTGATGTTCAGCAGATTTTAAGCTCTCCCAACAGCGAGAATCTTCGTGTTGCTGTTGAAGGTATCAGCCGAGGCAGTGTAGTTGAGTTTCAGCGCACAGCACCTCACCTTGTTGCACTTGTTCAGCAACGCACAACAACGCGTATCAAATCAGAAGATAAGGAATATGCCCAGGCACTTGTACGTGTCTGTAAGGATGATTTTCAGGAGTATTCGCTTTTTGTCCCGAATATGCCTACTGATTTTATTCTTGATGTACTTGCGCAGGAGGAACCCGGTGTACTTGCAGACTTTATTGCAAGCAATACGGCTATTGATGCCGCAAAGAAGCAGATTATACTTTGCGAGCTGAATCCTTTGCGCCGTATGGAAAAGCTCTGTGCAATTCTCCGCAGTGAAGCTCAGATTCTCAAGATTGAAGAGGATATTCAGGACAAAGTTCAGGAACAGATTGACCAGAATCAACGTGAATACTATCTTCGTGAGCAGATGAGGGCGATTTCTGTTGAGCTTGACGGCGAAGAGGCTGATGAAGCCGCAATTTTCCGTGAGCAGATTGAGGCACTCAATGTCAGCGACGATGTACGCAAAAAGCTGCTTCAGGAGTGTTCAAGGCTTGATAAAACCAACAAGTCCTCTCCCGAAGCTATGGTTATACGCACTTATCTCGAAACCTGTATTGCTCTCCCATGGGGAGTTTATACCGAAGATTCGTTTGACCTGCAGAAGGCGAGAAAAGTGCTTGATGATGACCATTACGGACTCGAAAAAGTTAAAAACAGAATGATAGAGATGCTTGCTGTGCGCAAGCTTTCGCCCGATATAAAGGGTCAGATTATCTGCCTTGTAGGTCCACCCGGTGTGGGTAAAACCTCTATTGCACGCTCTGTAGCTCAGGCTATGGGTAGAAAATATGCCCGTGTTTCACTCGGCGGTGTAAGGGATGAGGCTGAAATCAGAGGTCACAGAAAGACCTATATCGGTGCGATGCCCGGCAGAATAATCAACGCAATCACTTATGCGGGAAGCTGTAATCCGCTTATCCTGCTTGATGAAATAGACAAGCTCGGTGCAGACTATAAGGGCGACCCCTCATCTGCTCTGCTCGAAGTGCTCGACGGTGAGCAGAACGACACGTTCCGCGACCATTATATTGAACTTCCGTTTGACTTGAGCAAGGTTTTGTTTATTACAACAGCAAATGACCGCGATACAATTCCCGGTCCGCTTAAGGACAGAATGGAAATAATTGAGCTGGGCAGCTATACTGCACAGGAAAAATTCAATATCGCAAAGAAACATCTGCTTCCAAAGCAGGCAAAGCGTCACGGACTAAACGGACGTACACTTCGTGTGAGCGATGCAGCTCTGCGTGAAATTATTGACGGTTATACCCGTGAAGCGGGTGTGCGTAAGCTTGAAAGGGAGCTGGCTTCCGTCTGCCGCAAGGGTGCTGTTGCCGTTGCTGACGGTGCCAAGTGCTTCAGTGTAAAGCCTGCCGACCTTGAAACCGTGCTCGGTACACGCAAATACCGCCGTGAGGATAAGTTTGTCAAGGATGAGGTCGGTGTTGCAAGAGGTCTTGCGTGGACTGCTGTAGGCGGTGAAATGCTCGATGTTGAAGCCGCAGTGCTCGACGGTACGGGCAAACTTGAGCTTACAGGCTCACTCGGTGATGTTATGAAGGAGTCTGCACATGCTGCGGTCAGCTTTATCCGCAGCCGTGCTTTGCAGCTCGGAATTGAGCCCGACTTCTATAAAAACAAGGATATTCATCTGCATTTCCCTGAGGGTGCCGTACCTAAGGACGGTCCGTCGGCAGGTATAACAATCACAACCGCTCTTGTTTCCGCACTTACAGGTATTGCAGTTAAATCAAGCGTTGCAATGACAGGTGAGGTTACCCTCCGAGGCAGAGTGCTTCCCATAGGCGGACTCAAAGAAAAATCTATGGCGGCTTACCTTGCAGGTGCAAAACAGGTCATAATACCTCAGCGTAATATTTCAGACCTTGATGAGGTCGAAACAATAGTCAAAGAAAATGTTGAATTTGTGCCTGTCGGCGATGTTATGAAGGTGCTTGAAACAGCACTTGTCAGAATGCCGGGCGGCGAAGGTAAACGTAAAAAAGTCAAAGCACCTATTGAAGAAAAGGGCGTATCCGTGCACGATTATGCACAGTGACGGGGTGAAAATATGAATTATAACAGCGTACAGTTTGAGGCTGCATTCGGTACTCTCAGACAAATCCCTAAATCAACCAAAGCAGAGATTGCTTTTGCAGGTCGTTCAAACGTCGGCAAATCGTCGATTCTAAATAAAATATTCAACCGCAAGTCACTTGCACGTGTAAGCTCAGTACCCGGCAAAACTATTACAGTAAACTTTTACTCTGTAGGTGATGTAAGGTTTGTTGACCTTCCGGGTTACGGTTATGCAAAGGCTGCCCCCGGCGAAAAACGCCGCTGGGCAGAGCTTATGGAGGGCTATTTCAAAACAGAGCGTGATATTCGTCTTGTAGTACAGCTTATCGATATGCGTCATAAGCCTACTGCAGACGATATGACTATGCTCTCATTCCTTCGTGAAATGGGATATCCGTTTATTATTGCACTCACAAAGTGTGATAAGCTCAATAAAACAGAGTTTAACGCAAGGCTCGAGGCACTTGAAACCGAGCTTGCGGAGTATTCGGATATAGTTAAAATTCCTTGCTCCTCTGTCAAGGGTGACGGCATTGAGGCTGTCAAAGCAGAGATTGAGAAAGTTTGTTAAAGTCAGGGTGAATAAAAATGTTTGTTTCAGATTGTTTATCGGTAAATGAAAAAGGTAACCTTACAATCGGCGGTATTGATACCGTCGACCTTGCCGCAAAGTACGGCACACCGTGCTATGTTGTGGACGAGGATCAGATAAGGGCTAACTGCCGTGCTTACGTAAAATCCATTGAGGATAATTATGACGGTAACGGCCTTGCTATCTATGCTTCAAAAGCTTTTAACTGTAAGGCTATGTGTAAGATTGTCAATGAAGAAAAAATGGGTCTTGACGTTGTTTCGGGCGGTGAGCTTTATACTGCACTCAGCGTTGGTTTCCCTTCAGAGAAGATATACTTCCACGGCAACAATAAAACTCTTGCCGAGCTTGATGAGGCTGTAAAAGCAGGTGTCGGCAGAGTTGTTGTAGACAATATCTACGAGCTTGAAAACCTCAGCAAAGCCGCTAAAAAGCAGGGTAAGACAGTAGGTGTCCTGCTTCGAATCAAGCCCGGTATCGATGCTCATACTCATTCGTTTATTATGACGGGTCAGATTGACAGCAAGTTCGGCTTTGCTCTTGAAACAGGTGAGGCTATGGACGGTATAAAGGCTGCGATTGCTGCCGAAAACATCGACTTCAAGGGTGTTCACTGCCATATCGGTTCACAGATTTTTGATGTTGAGCCCTTTGAGCGTGCAGCAGAGGTTATGATTGGCTTTATGGCTGATATAAAAGCTGAAACAGGCGTTGAGGTTGAGGAGCTTGACCTTGGCGGCGGCTTCGGTATCAAGTATTCAAGCGACGATAATCCGCTTGCTTACAGCGAGTATATGGCTAAGGTTGCAGGTGTGCTCAAAGCAGAGTGCGTCAAAAAGGGCGTAAAGCAGCCGTTTATTGTTATCGAGCCGGGTCGTTCCGTTGCAGGCAGTGCAGGAATAACTCTCTATACTGTCGGTGCAGTCAAGACTATTCCCGATATAAGAACTTACGTTTCAATCGATGGCGGTATGGGCGACAACCCGAGATACATTCTCTACCAGTCAACCTACGAGCTTGTCTGTGCAAACAAGGCAGATAAGCCCAAGGATTTCAAGATAACTCTTGCAGGCAGATGCTGTGAGAGCGGCGACCTTATTCAGGAGGATGCTCTTGTTCAGCAGGTTGAGCCGGGCGATATAATGGCTGTGCTTTCAACCGGTGCTTATAACTATTCGATGTCATCAAATTACAACCGTATTCCGAAGCCTCCCGTTGTTATGGTAAGCGGCGGTCAGTCAAGAGTTGTCGTAAGACGCGAAACCTATGAGGATATCATCGCAAAAGATATGTGATAATAACAGCATAAGGAGATTGTTATGTTTAAGTTTCTGATGGCGTTTTTTATGCTTGTTTCTTCATTTTTCAGTGACCTTTTCTTGCAGATCGAAAGGCTGCCGGAGAACAAATATAACAGCGATATCACTTTCGAGAGTATTAGTGCCGATGAAAACAGAATCAGCGAGGACGAAATCCGTCTTTGCAGAAGCTGGTTTGATGAAAATATCCGTATGCAGGGCGATACAAAAATTTTGCCCTATGACTTTAAAGTCGGCGGAAAATCACTTGGTAAAAATATTGAGGATTGGGATATATCGGTAGGAGCAGAAAGCGAAACAGGTGCTTTCTATAAAGGCGGCAAAACAACTTTTATAACTCTTTCTCATAAGTCAAGTGCAATTACGGCGACTGTTGAAGCAACAATTTACGAGGAAAACGCAACTTGTGAATGGACTGTTCGTATAAAGAATACGGGTGATGAAAATTCACCTGTTATCAGCGATTTCTATGCCGTTAATACAAGCGTGAAAGCTGAAAATGCACAGCTTTATTATTCAAAGGGCAGTTGTGATGAGCCTTTTGATTTTGCATTGATGCAGAAAAAGCTTACTGCTTTTCCGAGTAAGTTTACAAGCTATGACGGCAGATCTACCGATGAGTATTTACCTTATTTCAACATCAGCGGTGAAGACGGCGGTGTCGTATTTGCTGTCGGCTGGACGGGCTTGTGGCAGGCCGATATAAGTCAGGGTATAGGAGAAGTATCAGTAAAGGCTAAACAGGAAAAATTCAAAGCATATCTTTTGGCAAACGAAGAGGTGAGGTCACCTTTGGTTTCGCTCAGCTTTTACAGCGGCTCAAATCCGCTCAAGGGCTTCAACACTTTCAGAAGCTGGGTTAGCAACTGTGTTTATCCCGAAAATATTCCTGATACATTGACTATGCTTGAGTTTTCGGGGCCTATGCACACTCAGACTGCTGAGGAGCTTTTTGCCGGTGCTGACGGCTTCGGTGAGGAAACATACAGCAAAATTGACTGTTTCTGGATGGATGCAGGCTGGTATAAGTATAACGAGGGCTGGCACGATTCTGTAGGCTCATGGGTGGCTAATCCCGACAGATTCCCGGGCGGCATTGTTGAGGTTTCGGAGTACGCCGCTTCAAAGGGCTGCGGACTTGTTCTGTGGTTTGAGCCCGAGCGTGTATGCAGAGATTCTCTTTTCTATAAAAAAGGTTCAGAAAATAAGAATTGGCTTATTGAGGTTGAGGATGAAGACAACCTGATGTGGAACCTTGCGGAAGATGATGCTGCTGATTACTTGACTGAATACATTTCCGACTTCCTTGTCGATAATAAAATTTCTGTTTACAGGCAGGATTTCAACTTTTCACCCGATGTTTACTGGGCACAGGGTGATAAAGAATACTATGACGGCAGAAAAGGCATAACCGAAAATCACTATGTTACCAACCTTTACAGGTATCTTGATGGCCTTACCGAAAATGTTGACGGACTCATAATAGATAACTGTGCTTCAGGCGGCAGAAGGCTTGACCTTGAAATGGCACGCCGCAGTGTGCCGGTATGGCGCAGTGACTACAACTGCAACCCTCATGAGGATATTCTTGAGGCAACACAGTCGCAGACCTACGGTCTTTCTTTCTGGCTTCCTCTTACTGGCACGCTGTTTTATAGCGAGTCGGAGTATGCCGCACGCTCGAGTATAATGCCGCTCGGCCTTGAAACCTTCGGCACTGTCCATGGTGAGCATTACGGTGAATATATCGAGCAACGTTCAATGATGAATGAGCATTACTATCCTCTTTCGTCAGGCGGATATTTTTCCGACAGAATGCTTGCAATGCAGTATTCTTCATACGATGCAACCGACGGTATGGCACTTGTTTATAAACGTGCAGATGTAAAGGATAGTGAATATACCGTAAAGCTCAACGGTCTTATTTCCGATGCTGTTTACAGCGTGTACGATTACGATTCACCGGAAACCGTGTTTGAAATGACGGGTAAAGAACTTATGAGTAACGGAATTAAACTCACCCTCCCCGAAGGCGAAAAAGCGTTTATAATTATGTTTAACGCAAAATAAAATATGATAAAAAGGCTGTCTTATTGCGAAATAAGACAGCCTTTTTGTGTGAAGTTTTATAAGAAAGTTAAAGCTTTCTTGCTTTGATTACAATAGATAACGGAAAATGCTTTGCTTTGAAATCGGCATAATAGCCTGAACTGAAGTCCTTTGATTTTTCAAGAACGGTTTTACTTGTTTCTTCAATAACTCTTTCAACTGCAAAGCCTGCATCAGCAAGGGTGTTTATGTATGTTGAAAGTTTACGGTTTTGCAGAGTAAGAGGATTGCTGTATTTCTCGAAAGTATAATAGTCTTCTTCAAGATAGTTGCCGCTGAAAACAATGCGTTCTTCGGTTTTGGCGGTTCTGTTGCCACCCGAAATCGCAACGCTTTCCAAATCAACACAATGCAGAAGCGGATGGTCCCAAGAGAAAATATATATGCCGCCTTGTTTCAGATAAGATGCAGCATTCTTTATTGTTTTCTCAAGGTCGATAGTCCAACCGATTGCGTATATTGAATAAACAACATCAAAATAATTCTGCGGAATGTTTGTATTATCTTCCATTGGTTGATGAAAAAGAGTACAAGAATATCCGTTTTCATTGAGAAGTTTATTTGCGGCTTTAAGCTGTTCTTTGGATAAATCAAGACCGAAAAGCTCTTTTGCACCGTGTTCTGCACACCATTTGAGCGAATGACCGCTACCACAACCCATTTCAAATACAGCCTTGCCGTTAAGGTCGGGGAAAAGGTGCAGTTCATCTTCTGTCGGAATTGAACACCCGAGTACAGGCAAAGCAGTTACACCGAAGAAATCTTCAGCTAATGCATTCCAACTGTTTTCGTTTTGTTTTAATATGTCGGTTTTCATATCTGTACCTCGTTAAAAAGAAGCTTTTCAACAGTAATTCGAGGACGCCACCAAGCTCTTGCCTGTTCAAATTCAGGGTACGGAGTATACCATTTCCAAGTAATATCAAATCCTCCGTCCTCCATTTGCAGTTTACCTAAAACATCTTTTTCTGCAGCTATCAGAGTTTTTGTTTCAGGTGTAATAAATTCCGAATAAGTACCGGAGAAAAAGTCGGATGGCATCGGTACATATTCAATACCGTATTTTTCAATATCTTTGCATATGGAATTATCAATAGCTTTACACAACAAATCTTTGAAATGTTCCAAATCAATTATATCGATGATACCGTTGGTTTTCAAAAGCTCGTATGTCAGCAGAAAACATTTTAAAGAATCGCCGCTGACTTCTTCGTCATTTTCAAGATACTCAAAACCTTCTTTTATGATTTCTTCATAAAGAGAAGCGCGATTACTGTAGCAAATCAAAAATGCCGCCAACGATATTGACGGATTAAATCCGCTGATACCGTCACCTTTTTTCTCCCACCATATCGCGTGCGGATAATCTCTATTACTGTCTATCGCAAATAACCAACGCTTTTTATCTTCATCAAAAGAATCGTGGGATTCCAGATATCTGACTATTCCTTTTACAATGTCGGAATCTCTGTTAAGTGCTTTAACACGGCAAAGAGTGATTATTGCATCGTTTGTTGCGATAGGACTTGAATTGGGATTGAAGAAATCAGGCTCAAGGGCATTACCGAAACCGCCATCGGAATTCTGAAATTTTGATAGTTCATCAACAACAGCTTGGTTTGAGCCGTTTTCAAATAAATATTTGTAAATAGCCAACTCAAGAGGACGTGCGTTATGTAAAATAAAGTTTATAGCGGCATTTTTGTTCATGAGATTATCCTCTATTCTTTATTATCTTAAATTCTCTCCCTCAGTCTTTTGCTTCACAAAATCCAGCTCCCTCATCAGAGGGAGCTTTGGATGGAGCGGTTTATGGAAAATCTAATTCCGAATTGCGAATTCCTAATTCCGAATTGAATTTACCATTCGTATTTTGTCAGCTTACCCTCGCATAACAATTCGGGGTAATCCCATTGTCGGAGTACTTCGTATACGCCTATTGCGGCGGAGTTTGAAAGGTTGAGGCTTCGTGCCGCCGAGTCATTTATCATCGGTATTCTTACGCATTTTTCGGGGTTTGCCTTGAGCAATTCTTCGGGCAGTCCCTTCGTCTCTTTGCCGAATACGAGGTAAGTGTTGTCCGGGTAGGTGATATCGGTATGACGGTGTGTGGCTTTGGTTGAAAAATAAAAGAAATTTCCGTCTTTATTCTTTTCAAAAAAGTCAGCCGTATCCTTGTAATATGTAATGTCGAGCAGATGCCAGTAATCGAGTCCCGCACGCTTTAATTTCTTGTCATCCACCTTGAAACCCATTGGCTCTACAAGGTGAAGTCTTGCACCGGTAGCCGCACAGGTGCGTGCTATGTTGCCTGTATTCTGCGGTATTTCGGGCTCTATGAGCACTATGTTGAGAGTCTTTTTATTCATAGAGTCCGAGCTCCTTTATTAGCTTTGGCAGCTCACCCTCAAACGCTACTCCGTAACGCACATCGGGTGTATATTTAAGCGTGCGCTCAATACATCCGCAGGTGAATTTTGCGGCAATTTCAGTTGCTTTTTTTAAGCTTTTTCTGCACATCAGTGCACCGCAGAGCGAGCTTGCAAAAACATCGCCTGTGCCGTGATAAACACCCTCAAGTCTGGGCATCATAATGTATTCGATGTTGCCGTTATCATAGCAGGCACAGCCGAGGTTATCACTGTCAAAATACACGCCTGTCAGCACAATCTTTTTCGGGCCGAGTGCGGCAAGCTTAACAAGCATATCTTCAACATATTCTTTTGTGTAAGGTCCTTCTTTATACTCTTCTCCGGTCATAAATGCAGCTTCGGTAAAGTTGGGGACTATGATATCCGCAAGCGAGCACAGCTCAGCCATTTTCTTGGCAAAATTCATATCGAAAAGAGCATACATTTTGCCGTGGTCAGCCATTGCAGGGTCACAGAGAAAGAAGCTGTTTTCTTCTTTGAAATCTTTGACTATGCTCTTGACAATTTCAATCTGCTCAAACGAGCCGAGATAGCCTGAATATATTGCATCAAATCCGATATTTATGCTTTTCCAATGGTCTGCCATAGGTTGCATATCACTTGTCAGGTCACGCCAGGTGTAACCGGTAAAACCACCCGTATGAGTGGACAGCACGGCTGTAGGCATAACTGTTGTTTCAATACCGCAGGCTGAAATTACGGGCAGTGCTACTGTTAATGAGCATTTACCGAAGCCTGAAATATCATGAATTGCAAGTACACGGTTTATTCTTTCCATTTTCATCACCGTTTTTAAAAAATTACCAAAATATTATACTTTTGTAAACAGCAATCCAATATGTCTGAAATGCAATATCTCACGCACATTCGAGCATTTTTCTCTTTGCCATACGGCAGTATGCCTGCAGAGAAGAAATACCCGACTGCACATAAGATATTGGATTTCAGATGCGAAGCAGTTTTGAAAGAGAAGATTTTTGTCACAGCAAGGCGAAAATCTGAAGGAATACGAGGCTATTGCAAGGATTTTCAACGAAGCTGTGGCGGAAATATTACTTTCAAAACCATATTCATTGCTGTTTGCAAAAGTATATCACAAAGCTATAGGTTATATCAAGCTTTTCTTCCATTAACTTCACCCGTTTTTATCGCATCAAAAAGCTAAAAATAATATCAATTCTTAAAGTTTTGTGAGGTGATAAAAATGAAATCAACAGCGTCAAAGGTTGCTCTGGGTATGATTGCGGGCGGTGCAGTTGCCGCAATAGGTTCGGCAATGATGAGCCCATCTCTTAAGAAGCAGACCAGAAAAAATGCCATGAAAGCTATGAAAACTTTCGGATCGGTCATGGACTGTGTTCAGGATTTTATGAAATAATTTCCTTTGCTGAGAAATTTGTGGCATTATTGAAAAAATTGTAGTATAATACCGATAAGCGGCACGTATTGCCGCTAACATATAAGGAGAAAAGCTATATGAAAAAGTATTCACTTATAGTCACTTGTGTGCTTTTGCTGACTATTGCTGTCGGCGTATTTGCACTTAATAAAGATCTGCTTTTCGGTACCGAAGGTGCCGGTGAAACTCAGGCACAGACAAAGGGCGAAAGTGTCGGCACAACGGCAGGGGTAAATAAACCGACAGCCGTAACAGTTGCACCTACTACAGCAACAACTGTTCCGCCTGCAACTGTGCCGCCGACTACTGCAAAGCCTCAGGTTACAAAGCCCCGACCGACTTATACAAATCCGAGCTTCAGAGCAGAAAATATTACGGGTGCACCTGACCCTTCAGCAGGCACGTATACGGGCTATATGCCTTTGCCTCCCGTAACCTTCAGTGTAAATGACCCGACAAACAGCAGGGGGCTTTCAACGTCGGTTATCAACCACAGCTTTGGCGTTGCCAAGAATTCAAAGCCTCATCAGATAAGCATTGATTCGCAGAAATATTTTGACAGTAAGGGCTATAATGCCGTAACTTATGATTCGAAATCTACCGAAAAAGTGCTCTATCTTACCTTTGACTGCGGCTATGAAAACGGCTACACCTACGATGTGCTCGATGTGCTCAAAGAGAAGAATGTCAGTGCGGCGTTTTTCTGTACGCTTGACCATATCAAGGCAAAGCCCGACCTTATTACCCGTATGATAAAAGAGGGTCACATTGTCGGTAACCACTCCGATAATCACCCGAATTTCAGCAAAATTGACCGCACAAAAATGACTGAAGAGATACAGTCGGTCGAGAATCATCTGCGTAAGTATTACGGCTATTCTTCACCTTATTTCCGCTTCCCCGAGGGTGCTTACAGCGACAGTGCACTCGACCTTGTCCAGTCACTCGGCTACAAGAGCGTTTTCTGGTCGCTTGCCTATTCCGATTGGGATACTTCCGCACAGAAAGGCAAGGATTACGCTTTCAACACCGTAACTGCAAGGCTTCATCCCGGTGCGATAATTCTGCTCCACTCCGTTTCTGCAGACAATGCGGCGGCACTCGGTGATATTATCGACTATGCACTGGCTCAGGGCTATGTATTCAAGCCTCTTACTCAGCTGCCGAAATAAACAGAAAAGAGGCATAGCCTGCCTCTTTTTAATTATATTACTTATTGACTAATTCGCAAATATAAAGTAAAATACAGAATAAGGTAAAATAACAGAAAGGTGTTTGTGTTATGATAAAAGTAACTGTTTATAACGAATATGTACACGAGCTTGAGGATGAAAGCATTGCCGCGGTATATCCCAAAGGTATTCACGGCTGTATTGCAGATTTCCTTGGTGCAGACGAAAATATTGAGGTTAAAACCGTAACACTCAGCACCGTAAACGATATTACAGAGGAAGTGCTCCGTGATACGGATGTTCTTATCTGGTGGGGTCACTGTGCACACGAAAAAGTACCCGATGAAATTTCTGAAATGGTTTACAATCAGGTAATGTGCGGTATGGGCTTTATTGCTCTTCATTCTGCTCATTTTTCCAAGCCCTTCCGCAGACTTATGGGCACAACCTGTTCACTCTGCTGGCGTGAGGGCGACCGCGAGCGTGTATGGAACATTATGCCGTCTCATCCGATTGCACAGGGTATAGGCGATTATTTTGAAATTCCCGAAGAGGAAATGTACGGTGAGCGTTTCGATATCCCGACTCCCGACGAACTCGTTTTCCTCGGCTGGTTCAAGGGTGGCGAGGTTTTCCGTTCAGGTTGTTGCTGGAACAAAGGCCTCGGCAAGGTGTTCTATTTCCAGCCCGGTCACGAGAGCAATCCTACATACTTTATTCCCGAGGTACAGCGCATTATCAGTAATGCTGTTTATTGGGCTGCTCCGCTTTACCGTCAGCCTTCAATCGAGTGCCCGCATACTCCGTCTCCCGAAGAGGCGCTCAATATATGAAAGAAGCATATATCTACTCTTTATATCCCGAAACGGCAGAGCTTGATTTTTCGGCTTTAGGCTGTCATCTCTGGCAAGATGAATATCCTGCTTTTTACAGCTGCAGAGTAGCTGTTTGCGGAGTTTCGCAGGCAGGTGTTTTAGTGTGCTTTGAGGCTGATGAACCTTCACCCAAAGCCGTTTTTACCGGCAGAGATGAGCCTGTCTGGAACGATAGCTGTGTGGAGTTTTTCTTCAGGCCTTTTGTTGATGATGACAGGTACATAAACTTTGAAATCAACCCCAACGGTGCGTACCTTTGTGCTGTCGGTTGCGGCAGGAATGACAGAGTGTTTCTGCGTGAGCTTTCGTCTTTGGAGCCAAAAGTAAAAGCAAAGATTTCCGAGTGCGGCTGGAAAGCTGAGCTGTTTATTCCCGAGCAGCTTATATCCGATGTTTTCGGCAGGAATTTTTCTGTTGCAAATACCGAATATATCAGAGCAAACTGCTATAAATGCGGTGACCTTACTCCGTCGCCTCATTATGCATCTCTTTTTCCTGTAGATACACCGAATCCCGACTATCATCGACCCGAGTATTTTGGCAAAATATTTTTCAAAAACAAGTGATTTAAACAGTCACACGAAAGGAAAATACTATGATAACCAATCTTTTTAATCTTGATGAAATCAGAGCTAATTATACCTTCAAGGGTGAATACTACGATTTTACTACGCTTAATAACGGCCATATAAACAATACTTATCTGCTTCGCTTTGATAACGACGGTACAGAAAAGTGCTATATTCTTCAGCAGATAAATACTGCCGTATTCAAAGATCCCGATGTGCTTATGGCAAACTATGTCGGTGTAACTGATTTCGTTCGTAAAAAGGTAAAAGAGGCAGGCGGTAATCCTAAGCGCGAGTCAATAAAAGTTTATTATACTAACGACGGTAAGCCTTATTATCTTGATAAAGATGGCAGATATTGGCGTGTAATTAATTACATAATCAATACTACAAGCTATAACTTCCCCGATAACACCGAAATCTGTCGTAAAGCAGGTAAGGCTTTCGGCAATTTCCAGAAGTTGCTTGCAGATTATCCTGCAGAAACTCTTGCCGAAACTATTCCCAATTTCCACAACACCGTTTCACGTTATGCCGATTTTGAGGCGGCTGTAAAGGCTGATAAGGTCGGCAGAGCATCAGGTGTTCAGAAGGAAATTGAGTTTTTTGTCAATCGTAAGAAGGATTGCTCTGTGCTGCTTGACCTGCTCGAAAAAGGCGAGCTTCCAATAAGAGTAACCCATAACGATACCAAGCTCAATAATGTTCTTTTTGATAAGAAGACAGGTGAAGGTATTTGTGTTATCGACCTTGATACTGTTATGCCGGGCCTTTCTCTTTACGATTTTGGCGACAGTCTCCGTTTTGCAGGTAACACAGCCGCAGAGGATGAAAAAGATCTTTCAAAGGTTAAATTCAATATGGACTTTTACAGAAGTTATACAGAAGGTTACCTTTCCGCTGCAGGTGACAGCCTGACAGAAACCGAGGTTTATTATCTGCCTTTCTCATGTAAGCTGATGACACTTGAGTGCGGTATTCGTTTCCTTACCGATTATCTCAACGGTGATGTTTATTTTAGAATCAGCCGTCCTGAACATAATCTTGACCGCTGCCGTACACAGATTAAACTTATTGAAGAGATAGAAAACCTCTATGTTGAGATGCTTTCTGTTACTCAGTCAATTTATTCAAATCTTAAATAAAAGCAAGCTGTCAGACTTCGAGAAAGATGACGAGATGCCGTGTTCTTTGCCCTGAAGCTGTACAAAGGTACCGCGAGAGGGCGAAAACACGGCAAACGCACAATATTTAATACAATAAAAACGAAAATCAGGAAGATTTGCTTATTAATCCTCCTGATTTTTTCTTGTTTTGTATTGAAAAAGTTCCTTGTTTTTTCTTGTGCGTGTTCTCGGCGACTTTATCGACAGTCTGAGCTGTAACTTAAAAAGTTACAGCTTTATTTTTTAATAGTTTTCGGGCTTTATCTGGAAATATGCTTTTTCGTGTGAACATACCGGACAGACTCCGGGAGCAGATTTGCCGATAAAAATATGCCCACAGTTACGGCATTGCCATATTGTGTCGCCGTCACGGCTGAATACAAGTCCGTCGTTGATGTTGCCAATCAGCTTGCGGTATCTCTCTTCGTGCTCTTTTTCAATCTTTGCTACGCTTTCAAACAGGAATGCAATCTGCTCAAATCCTTCTTCTCTTGCGGTCTTGGCAAAACCTGCGTACATATCCGTCCATTCGTAGTTTTCGCCCGCGGCGGCATCTGTGAGGTTGTTAAGAGTTTCGGGCATCTTGCCGCCGTTGATCAGCTTGAACCATATCTCAGCGTGCTCTTTTTCGTTTTTTGCCGTCTCTTCAAATATTGCCGCAATCTGCTCAAATCCGTTTTCTTTAGCCTTTGCCGCGTAGTATAAATACTTTGTGTGTGCCTGACTTTCGCCTGCAAATGCGGCAAGTAAATTGTTCATCGTCTTTGAATTCTTGAGTTCCATTTCACTTCTCCTTTTCGTTTTGGTTAAGGTTAGTATAGGTTTTGTTTGCTTTATATATTCATATGTATTTTATCAGGTGATAATGGTTATTGTCTCTCCCTCAGTCAGCTTTGCTGACAGCTCCCTCGTCAGAGGGAGCTTGGACAGATTAACAGTGATATATGATTGGTGGCTATGATTTGACTTGAAAAATTTTTGCTAAAATGATATATTTAAGATGCACTAAACAAACCTCCCTCTGACGAGGGAGGTGGCAAAACCATAGGTTTTGACGGAGGGAGAGAAAAATGAAAGATTACAATAAATCCAACATCCCTCTTGCAAAATCTTTAAGAAAAAATATGACTCCGTGGGAAAGAAAACTATGGTATCAATTTCTGCGAAATTATCCTGTACGCTTTCAGCGACAGAAGGCAATCGGCAATTATATAGTGGATTTTTACTGTGCTAAGGCAAGGCTGGTTGTTGAGCTTGACGGCGGTGGACATTATACTGTAGAGCAAGCTGAAAAAGATAAAATTCGTACCGACGAGTTGGCAAGTATGAATTTAAAAGTAATAAGAATTTGCAATTTGGATATTGACCGTAATTTCAACGGTGTATGTGAATATGTAGATTTATATGTTAAGAAATCTCTCCCTAATCAGAGGGAGCCGAGGTGAAATAATATAAAGGAGAAATATAAATGGGTAAGATTGTGGCAATAGGCGGCGGAAGCTTTGAATACGGTGAAATCTGGACTATGATTGAGCATATCTGTTCGCTTTGTGATAAGGAGCATCCGAAGATGCTTTTTCTTCCTACTGCGAGCTTCGATTCTCACGATGATACACAAACCTTTATCGATGCCTTTGCAAAATACGGCTGTACGGGTGAGGGACTTTACCTTACCGATGAAAGCCTTGCATATGACGAAATAAGAGAGAAAATTCTCGGCAGTGATATTGTTTATGTCGACGGCGGCAACCTCAAATTCCTTATGGATACGTGGAATAAAACGGGTGCAACTCAGATTTTCCGTGAAGCATATGAGAAGGGGATTATCCTTTCGGGCTTAAGCTCAGGTGCTATGTGTTGGTTTGATATGGGCTGGGACGATTGCCTCGAGGGCGGCGAATTCGCGTTTATCGACTGCGTAGGTCTTCTGCCTTATTGCAACTGTCCTCACTTTGAGTCCGAGTATTGGCACCGTTTCAAGGACGAAATCAAAAAGCTCAACGGCCCCGACGGAATGGGTATTGATAACGATGTCTGCGTCAGCTTTGTTGACGGTGAAATAAAGATTGTAAAACACGAGCAGGAAAAATCCGCCTTCCTCTACCGCAAAGCAAATAACTTCGAAGAAGAGGATATGGCAGAGTTATATAAGTGATAATTATTTTAATTTTTGCTTGACATTTACCTTAGGTAAATCGGTATAATCGGCACGAAAGGAGGCTTGAAGCCTTATGAAAATGAAGGAAGTTCTGGCTCAGACAGGGCTTACGGACCGTGCCGTGCGATTGTATATCGATAACGGGTTGATAGCACCCGATATCGAGGAAAACTACAGCGGAAGAAAAAACATAGAATTTTCGCAGTCGGATATTGACCGGCTTAAGAATATTGCTCTGCTTCGTAAAATCGGATTTTCGATACCTGATATAAAAGAGATATCTCAGGGCGGTGAAAATGCAAAGACAATAATAGAAGCGTTCATACAGCAAAAGCAGGAGAATATCGAAAGTGATACGCTTGTTTTGGAGCAGCTTAAAAATATTCCTTTAGACACGAAAATCACAATGGAAAGCCTTTGTTTACAGTTATCTTCAGCCGCAGAAAATAAACAGGTGCCCAAAGAAGATTTGCAGCTTCCGAAAGCAGAAAAACGCCGCAGGGAGGATTATATAGCGATTGCTATAATCGGAATTATTGCACCTCTTATAATTATGACAACTCTTATTTTGCTGCGGTGTGTGGGGCATAAAAACCTTGTCTTTGATTTTGAAACAATTATGATGTATATACATCTTTTCAGCGGATGGTTTATCATAATTGTTTTGTCACTTGTGATGCTGCTTATAAACAGACCGAAATTTGTATCTGAAAAGAAGCAGAGAATAAGAAAACATTTGTCAAGAATACTGTTTAGTATCAATACTTTTGCCGTTTTCGCAGCTATGGGAGGTTCGTCTTTAGCTTTAATGCTTGCTATGCATACTCAGGAATATACTACTGACCCTAATGATTATATGTCGCTCGGCAGTTATTACGGGTCGGTTGAGAAAGAAGAAATTCTGAAAGTTTTTCCGTCTGAAATACCTGAATCACAAGTTATGTATAACGGATTATTTAAAGATAAATACAAACCGTCAACCGTATATTATTATCATAATATGGAATCGCTGGATGATGTTTCGGATATATTTGCTCAATGGCAGCTGCCGCGTAAAGAGTTTTTAGAAGAAGTTAAGCTGAAGCAAAGTAGTGCAGTTGAAACTGTGAAAAAAGGCAACTGGATAATTTGTTATTATATAGGCAACGAAGCGGAAGAAGCGAAAGAAGGATATTATAATGTTTTAGCTTTTGCTTACAATGAAAATTCGTTAACTGTCAGATATATGTATTCGGCTAATATCGGTTATAGTGAGTACAGTCCATATTATTTGTCCATGGATTGGTAAGCTGTAGGCTTTGTCATTCTGAGCGTAGCGAAGAATCTTAATACAATAAAAACGGTCACCTACACGGGTGACCGTTTTTTTTGCTGCTTATCTCGTTTTATACCTTTAAATTTGTTTATCAAATTTAAAGGTATTATAACCGGCATTATGCCGGGGGCATACATTCTAACACTTCAAGTGTTTCGCTTGCCTCTATTATGTAGTCCACTGTTTTTGCAGGCTCAAATAAGCAGTCGCCCGCTTTTACTTCGAGCACCTTGCCGTCTGCCTTGAATACGCCGCTGCCCTTGGTTATTGCAATACAGCAGGCTCTGCCGCTGTTTTTACGCTCATAGGTTTTCTCAACGGTGTATCGGTTAAGTGCAAAGCAAATAACTTCGAAGAAGAGGATATGGCAGCAATCTACAATGCTTAAGCCTTGATTTTTGAGTAGAATTGTTGTATTGTGGTAACAAATATAATAAACGGAGGTTATGACGTGAAAAAATTAATCGCATTACTGTGTGCTTTTGCGGTTTGCGTTTCTTTAGCATCCTGTGGTAAAGAAAGCAAAAAGGATGAATCGGTTAAAGAAGTCAATGCTGAAACAACTGAAAAAGAGAGTAATGTTCTGACTGTCAAAGCAGCTATGCTCAAAGGCGACCACCTCTATTTTGTTGTTGAAAACAATTTTGATAAACCGGTAAAAGGTTTTGATTATGCTTATGCGTCTTATGATTCCGATGGTGAGGTAATAGGCGATTCGTATACCCATACTTGCTCGGATGCCGTTAATATTGCTCCGGGTAAAAAGCAATGTGTAGAGGGATACGTTTTCGATTCGGACAGTGTGTATGTTGATATTATGATTACGTCGGTTACCTTTGGTGAGGATGACACATGGGAACTTAAGAACCGATATGAAAAGACTCCGAAAAATACTTTTGATATTGATGCTTACAAGAAAAATGTATCAGCTCTGGCAAATGAAGTAACAGATTTACAGGATAATCCGTATCTTGATATAGCAACATCTTTTGTTTATGACGATAGCGCATATTTTGTCGTTGAGAATATTTCGGGTAAGACAATAATTGATTTTGAGATTATCTATCGCAAATACGATGCCAATGGTTTATCGATAGACAACGGATATTCGAGGCAGAAAATAAGCTCTGCCAATATGCTTGCCGGTGAAAAAGATGCTGTAAGTGCTTGGGAATCGTCAACAGCTTATGTAAAGGGCGTAATAAGCTCAATAACATTTGACAGTGGCGAAAAATGGAGTAACCCCGATGCTGAAATCTGGGCAATAACCAGGGGTAACTTCTCTGTTGAGGAATACAATGCTGAAATTGCCGCAATGGCAGAAGAGGCAAAGAAGGCAGAAACAGCACCATATCTTACAATTGTCTCGACAGAAAAATATAATGATAATTCGTACTCAAGCAGTGATGATTTTGATTTTGAAATCAAAAACATTTCCGGTAAAACAATTTCCAAGGCAGATTTTATGGTGCTGGAATATGATGCTAACGGATATGCAATAAGCACATCGTCTTATAACAATTATTGCAAAAACAGCAGAACAGTTAGCGGTACTGTAAATTTATCCCCCGATGAACAGTCGGGTTTTACTTCCGATCTTTTCTTCAGTGCCGAATGTGAACAGTATAAGTGTATTGTAAGCGCTGTTACTTTTGATGACGGTACGGAGTGGAAAAACCCTTACCTTTATGAATGGATTTTGATTAACAGCCCCAAATATATAGCATCTTAAACAATAAAAAACCGCCTCAACAAGGCGGTTTTTTATTGTGTTACATTTCCGGCGGCATACACTCGAGCACTTTAAGTGTTTCGCTTGCTTCTATTATGTAGTCGACTGTTTTTGCAGGCTCAAACAGGCAGTCGCCTGCTTTTACTTCGAGCACCTTGCCGTCTGCCTTGAACACGCCGCTGCCTTTTGTTATCGCAATACAGCAGGCTCTGCCGCTGCTTTTACGCTCATAGGCTTTCTCAACGATGATTCTGTTAAGTGCAAAGCAGGTTGTGTCGCGGTAGGTGATAAGACTCTCTTTTCTGAATCCGTCACCTTCTTCAAGCGTGTTAGAAGTGAGAGCGTATCTGTTAAGAAGCTCGTCTTTAGTCACGTCTTCGTATGCGAAGCATTCAAACATCTTCTCAAAGCCGAGACCCATATGGCAGAGGTGGTCGGGCATAAGGTTGCCGCGCATATCGCACTTTTCAACGCTGATTGTGTAGTCGGTCGGCTCCTGTACCTCAAGCAGCATACAACCAGAGCCTATTGCGTGGGGTGTGCCGCCTGTAATCAGGTATACATCACCAGGCTTAACAATAATCTTGTGCATATATTCCTGCATCGTTGCCATATCCTGCTTGTCAAAAAGCTCTTTCCACTTTTCTGCAGTAACGGGCTTTTTGAAGCCGAGCAGAATGTAAGGCTCTTCACCGTCAATAACACGGCTGTCGAGAATATACCACGACTCGGTCTTGCCGTAGTCGGAGTTGAAAAGTCTTTTTGCCGCATCCTTGGTGGGGTGTACCTGAATCGGAAGACGCTCTGCAGAATCAAGGTATTTTGTAAGCACGCCGAAATTGACACCGAATTTCTCGATATGCTTTTCACCGAGATATGTCTCGGGGTCAGAGTCTATCAAATCCTTGAGATAAAGCTCACCGCCGTCTTCGGTCTCGATTTTGCTGAGTCCCTCTTTTTCGGGCTTGTCGGCTCTGTCGGGATTGTCGGCAACAACTACGCTTGCCAGCCAGTCTTCGGGGAAGTTGCCGTCCTCACCGTCGCCGTAAGAGTAGCCTCTCATCTTATCTATCAGCTTACCGCCGTAGTAGAGTCGCCAAACACGGTTTTCTTTCATTTTAAGCGGAAATATCATTTGATTATGCCTCCGGGAAGTTTAAGCTTATATTTCTGTGCCTTTATCATCTGCACAAGCTGTTTTTCGTCGGTCGGTCTCTCTTCAAAATAAACGCCGCCGGGTGTTGAGCGGAAGGGCTCGTGGTTATCTGTGCCCGAAAGCATCATTCTGCCGTGAAGCTTTGCCCATTCGTAAGCTATGCTGTTGCGCGAGTTGTGGCTTGCGTTGCCGTTGTACACCTCAATTCCGTCAAGAAGGTAGGGGTTAACAATTTGCATACCGTTGCGGAAGGGATGAGCCTGAAAGAGCAGTATATCTTCGTACTCATTTATAACCTTTCTGAAATGCTCAAGGCTTGTTTCGGTTATCTCGGGGTGGTCGAGGTAAAACTGCTTGTCTGTGCCAAATACAAGGTAATCGTTTTCGTCGTCCTTGAAGCGGATTTCTACACCCTTGAGCACGGTGAAGTCGTCGGTTTCGCATTCTTTTGCAAGCTCGTAGCCGAGCCACTGGCCGTTGACTCTGCCTTCCCAGTCAAGCTGACCGTAGCGTCTGTCATCGCCGAAGGGCTTGAAGTGGTCGGTTATGATTATGCCGTCATAGCCGTTTTGCCTGTAGTATTCAACCATTTCCTTTGCGGGTATTTCGCCGCAAGTACTTGATTCTGCGGTATGTACATGTGTATCAAATAAAAACATTTAAATCAACCTTTCGAAAAGGGGATAAAACATCGTAAAACAAAATACCGAGAAATCCGATGAGATGCTGCGTTGTTTGCTCCGAAGGAGTACAAAAGGTACTTCGAGTGGGCAAAAACGCAGCAAATACATATATCATATGTATGTTCTCGCGGATTTGTTGATATTTTTAAAGACCTGTCTTTTCAGCAATATACTTTCTTGCAATGCAAGCGTACTCGTAGGGGTTAGCCTTTGCAGGGTCCTGCTCAGCCTCAACAACAACCCAGCCTTCGTAATCCGCCTCGGCAAGAATATCGAATACGGGTGTGAAATCAAAGTCGCCGTCGCCGGGCACTGTGAATGAGCCTGCACGTACTGCGTCAAGGAAGCTGTAGCCTTTTTCCTTAGCTTCGTCAATGACGCTCTGACGGATACTCTTGAGGTGAACGTGCTTAACTCTGTTGACGTACTTTTTGAGTACGCCGATTGCGTCTTCACCCGAGAATGAAAGGTGACCTGTATCGTAAAGAAGGTATACGAGGTCAGGGTCTGTGATTTCCATAAGCTTGTCAATTTCAGCCTCTGTCTGTACGCCTGTACCCATGTGGTGGTGTACTGTAAAATACATACCCTTTTCTTTTGCAAGTCTGCCCATTTCGTTGAAGCCTTTTGCAATAAGCTCCCACTCCTCGTCAGTGTAAACGGGCTTCTCACCGAAAATACTGACGGGCTTACCCTGAATGCTGTTGCCCTGCTCGGATGCACCTATTACCTTTGCACCGAGTGCGTGCAGGAAATCTCTGTGCTTGATGAATGCTTCGATTGTAGCTTCGTAACCTTCGGAGAGAAGGAGGGAGGAGAACCATGCATTACAGATACGAAGACCTCTGACATCGAGCTTGTGCTTGAGTGTTTCAACGTCCTTCGGGTATTTGTTGCCGATTTCGCTGCCCTTGAAGCCGCTGAGTGCCATTTCGCTGACACACTGCTCAAAGGTGTTTTCTGCACCGAGGTCGGGCAGATCATCGTTTGTCCATGCTATAGGAGCAATCGCAAGTGAAACTTTATCTTTGTTAAGCATTTTGCATTATCCTTTCAATTAATATTCTCTTGCCTTGGCAATGTTTTCTGCCATATCTTCGTAAGCTGCCTGTACCTTTTCACTTGTTGAAACCTCAGCAACGCCTACACGCCACCAGCTGTCGTAGCCGTGGCTCATACTGCCGTGTGCAACCTTGATATCGATAAGTGTCGATACTGTTTGCTTCTTGGAGTCTTCAATAGCGTAAATAAGCTCGTCAATATTAGTTGCTGTGTATGTCTTACAGCCGTAACCCTCTGCACACTTTGCAAAGTCAATTGGTACAATCTCACCGTCAAGCAGACCCGTAATCGGGTTGCGTGCCGTAAAGCGTGTGCCGAATGTGTCAGTGCCTTGAGAATTCTGCAGGTTTTCAATACAGCCCCAGCCGGTGTTGTCAAACAGCATTACGTTGATTTTAACACCTTCCTGAATTGATGTGTAAAGCTCGCTGTGAAGCATAAGGAAGCTGCCGTCGCCAACCATTGCGTATACTTCTTTGTCAGGTGCGGCAAGCTTTGCGCCGAGTGCGCCGCAGATTTCGTAGCCCATACAGGAAAAGCCGTATTCCATATGGTAGGTCTTGGGCTGAGTGCATCTCCAGAGTCTCTGCATACAGCCGGGAAGGCTGCCTGATGAGCCGAGTGCGATTGCATCGGGTGCAATGCGCTTATTGATTTCGCCGAGTGCTCTTGTCTGTGAAAGACCTTCCTTGAGCTCTGCACTGTAGCAGGCATCCATTTCAGCAACATATGCTGCCTTTGCTTCGGCAAATTCATCAGCCCAACCGCTGCGGTAATACTTCTGTGAAAGTGCCGCAGAAAGGTCAAGCAGTGCCATCTTTGCATCTGCTATAACGGAAACAGCATCCATCTTGAATGCGTCAAATGAGCTGACGTTGATGCTGAGTATTTTTGCATCGGGATTAAATCCCCATTTTGAGCAGGTTGTGAAGTCGGTAAGCCTTGTGCCGATTGCAATAATAAGGTCAGCCTGCTTTGCAATAGCGTTTGCGGCTGCACCGCCTGTTACACCGATACCGCTGAGATTGAGCGGGCAATCCCACGGAATCTGACCTTTACCTGCCTGAGTTTCGCCAATAGGAATATTGAAACGCTCTGCAAAGTACTGAGCAGCCTGCCATGCACCTGAGTAGGTGACACCGCCGCCTACAATCATAAGCGGCTTCTTTGCGTTATCTATAAGCTCTGCGGCCGCATCAATCTCTCTGCGTGTTGCAGGTCTGCGGTCAAGGTACCATACTCTCTTCTGGAAGAAATATTCAGGGTAGTCGTAAGCCTCGCCCTCAACGTCCTGAGGCATTGCAAGGCAAACTGCACCTGTCTCTGCCCAGTCTGTGAGCACGCGCATTGCATTGAGACATGCTGTCATAAGCTGCTCGGGGCGCTCGATCCTGTCCCAATACTTACAAACAGCTTTGAAAGCATCGTTAGCTGTTGTAGCGTAGCTTGTGGGCTGTTCAATCTGCTGAAGTACGGGATCGGGCTGACGGCAGGCGAATGTATCACCCGGAAGTACAAGCAAGGGAATACGGTTAGCAGTTGCAGTGCCGCAAGCGGTAACCATATTGAGTGCACCGGGGCCGATAGAGGATGTGCAGGCAATAATCTGCCTTCTGTCACTCTGTTTTGCGAATGCAATAGCGGCGTGAGCCATACCTTGCTCGTTGTGACCCTGATAGTATGTAAGGTCATGGCCGCCCTGCTCGAGTGCCTGGCCGATACCTACTACACAGCCGTGACCGAATATACCGAAAATGCCCTTGACAAATTTTGTTTCCTCACCGTCAAAGCTGACATACTGGTTGTCGAGGAATTTGACAAGAGCCTGTGCCATTGTCAGTTTCATTATATATCAATCCTTTATCAATTAATAGATTTCGGAAACCTTAACGGGTCTGCCTTCTGCAACGCTCTTCTTTGCGGCAAGTGCTACAACGATAGCTGCAAGTCCGTCATCAACGTTTGCGGGTACTTCTTTGTCGTTGAGCACTGCATCAACAAACTGAAGCATTTCGTCGCGGAACGACTGCATGTATCTTTCAAGGAAGAAGTAGAGCGGCTTTTCGCCTGTGCAGCCGTTTTCGTCCATAAGTACAACGTTTGAGGGTGTGTCGTTAGAAGCGCAAGCTGCACCTTTGCTGCCGAATACTTCAACTCTCTGGTCATAGCCGTATGCTGCACGTCGGCAGTTGTCAATAACGCCTATTGCACCGTTTTCAAATTTGAGTGAAATAACAGCAGTGTCAACATCGCCGGCTTCGCCGATTGCGGGATCAACAAGACAAGTTGCGTTTGCATAAACCTCTGTAATGGGGCTGCCTGCCATGAATCGAGCCATATCAAAATCGTGGATTGTCATATCAACGAACATACCGCCTGAAACTGCAGCGTACTCTGCTGAGGGCGGCTCGGGGTCGCGGGATGTGATTTTGATAACTTCAACGTCGCCGACCTTACCGTTATTAATCATATTCTTGATTGTTGCGAAATTATGGTCGAAGCGGCGATTAAAACCTACCTGAAGTTTAACGCCTGTCTCTTTTACTGTATCAATAACAGCTTGTACCTTTTCAGGTGTAAGGTCAACGGGCTTTTCGCAGAATACGTGCTTACCTGCTTTGGCGGCTGCAATTGCTATATCTGCATGAGTATCGGTGGAGGAGCAAACGAGGACAGCATCGATATCTTTATCTTCAAGCATTTCTACGTAGCTGTCGTAGATTTTTTCAATGCCGAGTTCTTCGCAAAGAGCAGGGAGATGCTCTTTGTACACGTCTGTGATGCCGAGTACTTTTGCTGTGGGTACATTGTAGCAGATTGACTGTGCATGGAGCTTGCCGATACGGCCTGCACCGATGATGCCGATGTTGAGCTGTTTCATTATTTATAACCTCCGTTACGGAAAAATTTTTCTTAAAAATTATATCACTTTCTCTTCCAAAAATCTATGTTTTTTAAATAAAAAAATAATAAAAAATCAAATAAATTTACTTGTATTGTTAAGTATTTTATAGTATAATATAAAAACTATAATAGGGTTTTATGTCCCTTTTGGAGGTAATCGCTTGTCACTGCAGGATTTGCGTCGGTTTGACGTGCCTTTTGACGATATAAAAAAACAGCGTGAGTATGCCGCTATGGCAAAATCCGTGCTTGATGCACGAATGGGTAATGGTAAAAAACTTGCCTATGTTCATACATTCGGCTGTCAGGGTAATGTGTCTGACAGTGAGCGTCTTAAGGGCTGGCTTCGTCTTATCGGATACAGCTTTACCGAGGATATCGAGCGTGCAGACCTTGTGCTTTATAATACTTGTGCAATCCGTGAGCACGCACACGACAGAGTTTTCGGTAATGTCGGTGCACTCAAGCCGTTGAAAGCAAAAAATCCCGATATGATAATTGTGCTTTGCGGCTGTATGATGCAGCAGGAGCACGTATGGCAAAAAATAAAAAAGAGCTATCCTTATGTCAACCTTGTTTTCGGTACTCATTCGCATCACCGTCTGCCTGAGCTGCTTTATAAAGTGCTTCGTAGCGGCAAGCGTGTGTTTGACGTGTTTGATACAGAAGGATATATTGCCGAGGGTATGCCTGTCAGCCGTGACGGCACATTCAAAGGCTGGCTTCCGATAATGTACGGCTGCAACAATTTCTGCAGCTATTGTATTGTGCCCTATGTAAGAGGCAGAGAGAGAAGCAGAAAGAGCGAAGAAGTGCTTGCTGAAGCACGCGGGCTTATCGCATCGGGCTGTAAGGATATTACGCTTCTGGGTCAGAATGTTAATTCATACAATCGCGGCAGTGATGAAATGAGCTTTGCTCAGCTTCTGCGGGAAATCAACGCAATAGAGGGTGACTTCAGAATCCGCTTTATGACCTCTCATCCGAAAGACTGTACCTTCGAGCTTCTCGATGCTATGGCAGAATGCGAAAAGGTTAGCAAGCATCTCCATCTGCCTTGTCAGAGCGGTAACGACCGTGTGCTGGGGGAAATGAACAGAGGTTATACAAGGGAAAAATATCTTTCACTTATCGCTTACGCCCGTAAGGTAATGCCCGATATTAGTCTTACAAGTGACATAATTGTCGGCTTCCCCGGTGAAACTTATGAGGAATTCCGCGATACTCTTTCGCTTATTGAAGAGGTTGGTTTTACTTCGCTTTATACATTTATCTATTCACCCCGTGAGGGTACAAAGGCAGCTTCAATGCCTGACCCTGTAAGCCGTGAAGAAAAGGGTAAATGGTTCCGTGAGCTTACATCGGCACAGGAGAATATCGCTTCAAAGCGTTGTCAAAAAATGCTCGGCGAAACCTACCGTGTGCTTGCGGAAGAATATAAAGGCGGTATCCTTTCAGGCAGAACAGACGGCAGTGTTATGATAGACTTCCCCGGTGATGAATCACTTGTCGGCAGTTTCTGTCAGGTCAAAGTAACTGCTGCACGCAACTGGATTTTATCCGGTGAAATTTCAAGGTAAAAACCCACAGTCAGGGATTTTATAAATAATCAATTTTTCATGTTTAGGAGAAGAAAAAATGGACATCATCAAACTCACAAGAGAACTCGGTAAGGCAATACAGGCAGACGAAAGATATGCCAAGTTTGTTGCCGCAAGAGAAGTAAACGAGAAGGACGACGAGCTTAACGAGCTTATCGGCAGAATGCAGCTTACACACATGAGCTATCAGCACGAGGCTTCCAAAGAGGATGCTAACGAGCAGAAGCTCCAGGCATACGAAGAGGAATTTATGGGTCTTCGTGAGAAGGTTCTCAACAACCAGAATATGATCAACTACGAGAAGGCAAGAATGGATATCGACGAAATGATGAACTACATCGTAGCTATCCTCACAGAGTGCATCAAGGGTGAGGATCCCGAAACATGCGAGCCTCCTCAGGAGCACAGCTGTGGCGGTAACTGCTCATCTTGCAACAGCGATTGCCACTAATTGTTGATCCCTTTATCGGATTTAAGTGTATGTGCCTTGCCGTTGCTTTCTTCGCATATTTTCGCCGTAATGCTCGGTAATACACAAAGTATTACCTGTGCTTACGTCTTCAATCTGCTTTGAAATCAATCAGCAAATCACACACACCAATCCGAACAGGAATCAAAAAGCTTGGAATAAACTTTATTCCGGAATTGAATTTGTTCTATCAGACTACTACTTTTGCGGAGGCGTGCAAATGGCTGAATTATCACCGATGATGAGGCAATATCTCGAAATCAAGAAGAACTATGAGGATACAATTCTTATGTTCCGACTCGGCGATTTCTATGAGATGTTTTTTGAAGATGCGAAAACTGTTTCAAGAGAGCTGGAGCTCGTCCTTACGGGGCGTGACTGCGGCCTTGAGGAGCGTGCACCTATGTGCGGTGTGCCTTTCCACAGTGTCGATTCATATCTTGCACGTCTTATTGCAAAGGGTTACAAGGTCGCCATCTGTGAGCAGATGGAGGACCCTGCAACAGCCAAGGGTATCGTGCGCCGCGATGTTGTGCGTATTGTTACCCCGGGTACTGTTATCGAGAGTAATATGCTCGATGAAACACAGAACAATTTCCTTTGCAGCATCTTCTTCCGTGACGGTGCGGCAGGTGTTTGCTTTGCCGATGTTTCAACAGGTGCAATGCACCTGACCGATATCGACGGCAAAATGTGTGAAAACAAAATTATAAATGAGCTTGCACGCTTTATGCCCAGTGAAATTATTTTCAACCGTGAAGCGTCATCGCTCAAAGCTGTCAAGGCATTTATTAACGACAAATGCTCTGCACTTGTTGAAACATTCGAGGAAGATTACTGCTTGCTGAACGAAGCAAGTGCGGCAATCTGCTCGCAGTTCGGCTGTAATATCCCCGATGATGTTGCACACGGTATCAGTGCACAGAGTATTATGAGTGCAGGTATATGCCTCAAATATCTTCGCGAAGTACAGCGTACCGAGCTTTCAAATATCCGTTCGCTCGATTATTACAGTGAGAGCGGTTTTATGAAGCTTGACCTTGCGGCAAGACGCAGCCTTGAGCTTACGCGTACAATGCGTTCAAACGATAAACGCGGTTCACTTCTCTGGACTCTGGACAAGACCTGTACCGCAATGGGCAAGCGTGAAATCAGAGAGTGGCTCGACAGACCGCTTACCAATCCTGCCAAGATAATCGGCAGACACAATGCTGTTGATGAACTGACTCAGGATGCCATGCTCTGCGGTAATATTGCCGCATCTCTTTCGGGTATCAACGATATTGAGCGCCTTATTACCCGTATTTCATACGGCACAGCAAATGCAAAGGAGCTTCGCGCTCTCAGTGCCGCAATAGACAGATTGCCTGAAGTAAAGGCAAATATTTCAGGGTGCCGCAGTGCACTGCTCACCGAAATCCGTACAAGCATTGATACGCTTGAGGATATATCTTCACTTATTAATACCGCTATTGTTGATGAACCTCCATTTACCGTGCGTGAAGGCGGAATGGTAAGAGACGGTTTTAATGCTGAGCTTGACGAGCTTCGTGCAATAGTCAACGACGGTAAGGGTTTCCTTGCAAATATCCAGCAGCGTGAGCAGGACAGGACAGGCATCAAAAAACTTAAAATTGGCTATAACCGAGTATTCGGCTACTATATAGAGGTTTCAAACTCTTTCAAGGAGCTTGTACCAGAAGACTATATCCGCAAGCAGACTCTTGCCAACTGCGAGCGTTACATAACTCAGGAGCTCAAGGAGCTCGAGGCAAAGGTGCTCGGCGCACAGGGCAGAATTGTCCAGCTCGAGTACGAAATTTTCTCTCAGGTGCGTAATAAAACTGCCGCACAGCTCGGCAGAATCCAGCGTACGGCAAATGCTGTTGCAAGGCTTGATGTCCTGCGTTCATTTGCAGCTTCCGCACTTGAAAACGGCTATGTAAGACCCGAAATAACTGATTCTTCAACTCTCAAAATTACCGATGGCAGACATCCCGTTGTCGAAAAAATGCTTGGTGGTTTACCCTTCGTGCCCAACGATACCGAGCTTGACTGCGAGGGTAACAGATGCGCCATTATCACAGGTCCCAATATGGCAGGTAAATCGACCTATATGCGCCAGATTGCAATTATCGTCATTATGGCGCAGGCAGGCTCATTTGTGCCTGCACGCAGTGCGGTTATCCCGATTGTTGACAGTGTGTTTACCCGTGTCGGTGCTTCCGATGACCTTTCGGGCGGTCAGTCAACCTTTATGGTTGAAATGAGTGAGGTTGCTTCAATTCTCAAAAATGCAACTTCCAAAAGCCTTATTATCTTCGACGAGATAGGTCGAGGTACTTCTACTTACGACGGTATGAGTATCGCGCGTGCCGTGCTCGAATACGCCGCCGATAAGAAAAAGCTCGGTGCAAAAACTCTTTTTGCAACCCATTATCACGAGCTTACTGAGCTCGAAAATACAGTTGACGGAGTTAAGAATTACAATATATCCGTCAAGAAACGCGGCGACGATATAACTTTTCTTCGCCGTATTGTCAGAGGCTGTGCGGACGGCAGCTACGGTATCGATGTTGCCAAGCTTGCAGGCGTGCCCGACAATGTTGTCAAGCGTGCCCGTCAGGTGCTGTCGCAGTTAGAATCCGACGAGCCGAGGTCTGCCTCTGCTCCCAACTATTTCAGCTCTGTTGATGATAACGATATGCAGCTTTCCTTTGCTTCAAATGCAGGAAGCGAGATTGTCGATGAGCTGAAAACCCTTGATATAAATACACTCACACCGATTGAAGCTATGAGTGTCCTCTACAAATTTGTACAGAAAGCAAAAGAAACTTAAATAAAAAGCGGTGAAGTCAATGCCTAAAATTAACGTGTTACCCAGAGAAATATACGAGCTTATAGCGGCGGGTGAGGTTGTCGAAAGACCTTCTTCTGCCGTAAAAGAGTTGCTCGAAAACTCTGTTGACGCAGGGGCTGACTCCATTACGCTCGAAATAAAAGCAGGCGGAATTAAGTATATCCGTATTACAGATAACGGTTGCGGTATTGCCCGTGAAGATGTGCGTAACGCTTTTACGGGTCATGCTACGAGTAAAATTACAGTGTCGGATGACCTTGACTGTGTTGCAACTCTCGGCTTCCGCGGCGAAGCACTTGCTTCTATTGCGGCTGTCAGCCGTGTTGAAATGTTTACTCGCACCGCAGAAGAGGAGACGGGCACTCACGCAGTTGTCGAAGGCGGTCAGTTTATCAGTATTGACGATGCAGGCTGTCCCGTCGGCACAACAATCGTAGTTCGTGATATTTTCTACAATGTGCCTGCAAGAATGAAATTCCTCAAAAAAGATGTTACCGAGGCTAATTCTGTTGCCGCAGTTGCAGACAGACTTGCTGTTTCTCATCCTGAAATAGCTGTACGCTTTATCCGCGACGGTAAGCAGACCCTCTGCTCATCGGGTGACGGTAAGCTTATAAGTGCTGTCTACGCTGTCTACGGTAAGGATTTTGCTGACAGCCTTATTCCCGTCAGCGGTTCAAACTCTACCGTAAAGGTTGAGGGCTACGTTTCAAAGCCGCTTAATGCAAGGGCCAACCGCAATATGCAGCTCTTTTATGTAAACGGCAGAATGGTACGCACCAAGACTGCTTGTGCCGCCCTTGAAGAAGCCTTCAAAGGCTCTGTTATGGTCGGTAAATTCCCATCCTGTGTGCTCAACCTTACAATGCCGTACAATTTTGTTGATGTAAATGTTCACCCTGCAAAAACAGAGGTGCGTTTTGCCAACGAAAAAGAGGTTTTCTCCGCAGTCTATTATGCAGTAAAATCCGCACTTGAGCAGGGCGATAAAACACCGACTCAGGATGCTTCAAAAATTATAAATCAGCGTGTTCAAAAGCAGCTTTTTGCTGCAGTTGAGCCTGCAAAGCAGCTTCGTTTTCAGCAGGGCGTATCCGTTGCTCCTCAACCCGAAAAAACATTTGTAAAAAATGTTTCTTATATACCTGCACAAGAGCAGACTTCATCGAAGCCTGTTGCCGAAGAAAATGTTTTTCAAAAGTCAGCTCCCGTTATTTACGAAGAGCCTGCTCCGCGCACTGTTGTAGTTGAGTCCGTTTCGGATGATTACAGTGCTGTTGACGAGTCAGAGCCTGACCTTCTCGGAGGCTATACTCCGTCTGTCAAACCTCAACCCGTTGAAGTTAAGGTTGAAGTACAGCAGATGACTCCGGAAATTGAAATCACAGATGAAGAAAAGCCACAGGTAAGAGCTGTAGGTGAGCTTTTTTCTACCTATATTCTTGTCGAATACGGTAACGAGCTGTTGCTTATCGATAAGCACGCCGCACACGAACGCATCATATATGAACAGCTCAAAGCACAGAATAAAAATATCCCGTCACAGATGCTTCTCAGCCCGATTCCCGTGCACCTAAGCCGTGAGGAATATGCTGCGGTTATAGCTGATATAGACCTGCTTGCCGATTCGGGCTTTTCTGTTGAGGATTTCGGCGACGGTACGGTAATTGTAAGCGAGTATCCCGTTATTCTTGAGGGTGCGGATATTGCAGCACAGCTTACCGAAATCGCAGGATATCTTGCCGAGAATATACGCGATGTAACTACCGAAAAGCTCGATTGGATTTTCCACTCTGCCGCTTGCCGCGCAGCAGTCAAAGCAGGTGATGTCACAACTGAGTATGAGTTGCAGCAGTTTGCCGAGCGTGTGCTTTCAATGCCCGATATCCGCTACTGTCCGCATGGCAGACCTGTCCTTGCAGGATTCACAAAACGTGATATAGAGAAACTGTTTGGCAGAGTTTGAGGTCGTTTTGTTATGAATAAAAAAATTCCGCTTATAGTTGTTGCGGGTCCTACAGCTTCGGGTAAAACTTCACTCGGTGTTGAGCTTGCCAAAAGGCTTGACGGTGAGGTCGTTTCAGCCGATTCAATGCAGATTTATCAGGGTATGGATGTTGCTTCGGCAATGCCGACCGAGGATGAAATGCAGGGTGTACCGCACCATATGATAAAATTTCTGCCGCAGGGTGAGCGTTACAGTGTAGCTGCTTACTGTCAGGCGGCAAATACCTGTATTGCCGATATCGTTTCACGCGGCAAACAGCCGATTCTTGTCGGCGGCACAGGTCTTTATATAAATTCACTTGTTGATAACATAAGCTTTACCGAGGAAGAAACTGACCTTGAGCTTCGTTCAAAGCTCAACAAAAGGCTTGAAGAAGAGGGAGCAGAGACTCTGATTAAAGAGCTTGCTGCTGTAGACCCTGAATCTGCCGCAAGGCTTCATATCAACGATTCCAAGCGTATTGTGCGTGCACTCGAGCTTTATTATCAGACCGGTGTTACTATTACAGAACAGACAAAACTTTCGCGTCAGGGCGGTTCACATTATAATCCTCTGATTATAGGTCTCAATGCCCGTGACAGAGAGTTTCTTTACGAGCGTATCAACAGCCGTGTCGGTATAATGGCTCAGAACGGTCTTGTCGAAGAGGCACACTGTTGTATTGGAAACGATAAAGGTACAGCCGCACAGGCTATAGGTCATAAGGAGCTTATGCCTTATTTCAGTGGTGAAATGTCACTTGATGAGGCGCTAGACAATCTGCGTATGCAGACCCGTCGTTACGCAAAGCGTCAGCTTACGTGGCTTCGCCGTGATGAGCGTGTAAACTGGCTTTATATTGATGATTATGCAAGCTTTGACGAGCTTGCAGATATCGCATTTAATTTGTGCGATGATTTTTTAAAGAAAGGGGAGTGTGAATTTGCCTAAGAAGGTACCTGTATCCCTTAACCCTGACTTTACCGACAGGGTAAAGACGAATGTAAGAGGATTTTATAACGATAACAAGTCGTTGATAACACGTATTGTGTCTACTCTGCTTGCTTTGATTTTTATTTTCTATATTATCTATCAGGTTTACAGCTCAAGCGTGGAAAAAGTTTCGACTTTTACAGCTGTTGAACAAACCGTAAACGAAAGCATTTTCACCAAGGGTTATTTTGTAAGGGACGAAAAGTATATTCAGAATTCCGCCAGCGGTACGGTTGTGCCTGTTGCCGAGGACGGTAAAAAGGTCTCTAACGGTAATACGGTTGCGATTGCATTCGGCAGTGACAGTGATGCCGCAAATTATACCCGTATCAATACCCTTAAAGCAGAGATTGAGCGTTACGAGAAGCTTGATGCGGTTTCTCCGTCATCTTCAATTGATATAAAAACCGTCGATATGCAGATTAACGATTCTGTTTCAAATGTTGTTGACGGTATAGTTTCAGGTGAACTTGATGCACTTCAGGATGGTTATGCACAGTTCAGAGATTCGGTTATCAAAAAGCACCTTGTACTCGGCGAAAAAGTCGATTTCAATAATATCATCAGCGGCCTGCGGACAGAGCTTGCCGAGCTTGAAGCAAAGCCTATTTCTTATAAAGAAATTCTTGCAGACGGTTCAGGGTACTATATAAGTGCGGTTGACGGCTACGAAAGTTTGTGCAGCAGTACTGATGTAAAGACAATTACTCCTGAAAATGCAGAAAAGCTTTTCGAAGCATCGCCTAAATCAGTACCGGAAAATGTAATGGGTAAGCTTGTTACGGGATTTGATTGGTATATTGTCTGTGTTCTCGATGTTAAGCAGATTTCAAATCTCTCCGTAGGCTCGAAAATAACCATAGATTTTCCTTATGCCGCTACAGAAGACCTTAAAGCGGAGGTTGCCGCCGTCAATGTCAGCGGAGCTAAAAAAGCCGCAGTTGTGCTCAAGTGCAAGACAATGAACGAAGAGCTTGCAAATATGCGCCTTGAGGATGTTGAGCTTGTTTTCAAAACAATCAAGGGTTATAAGATTCCCGGCAGCGCAGTGCGTGAAGTTAACGGAGTAAAGGGCGTGTACATTCTTCGCGCTTCTCTTGTTAATTTCAGAGAAATAAATATTGTGCTGACGACGGAAGATTATGTAATTACCGCAGACCCTGTGCCGCCCGATACATCTGATATGACGCCGGAGCAAAAAGAAGAAGCACTGGCTGCTTTGCCTGAAAATGAGGTTGAGCAGTATGACGAAATAATAGTAAAGGGGAAGGATTTGTATGACGGAAAAACAATCAGTTGATGCAATGCGTTTTGCCGATATTGAATACAATCTCTCTGTTATACGTGAGCGTATTGCCAAAGCGGCAGAACAAAGCGGAAGGAGTGCGGATGATATAACGCTTATGGCGGTTACAAAAACCGTTGAGCCTGAGTATATAAACCACGCTATCGACTGCGGAATAAATCTTATCGGCGAAAATAAAGTTCAGGAATATCTCGGCAAAAAGCCGTTTCTGCGTAATTGCGAAGCGCATCTTATCGGACATCTGCAGACCAATAAGGTAAGGCAGATTGTAGGTGAGGTCAGTATGATTCAGTCTGTTGACAGTATAAGACTTGCAAACGAAATTGCGAAACGTTCGCTTGCGGCAGGCATAACTACCGATATTCTTGCTGAAATCAATGTAGGCGGCGAAGATTCAAAAAGCGGTATTGAGTGGGATTCTGCAGAGGAAACAATTGCTCAGTTAGCAGAAATAAAGGGAATCAGACTGCAAGGTTTGATGGCAATACCGCCGGTTTGTGAAAATAGTGATGAAGCACGTATGTTTTTTTCAAAAATGAGGCGTTTGTTTGTTGACATTCGCGATAAAAAATTAGATAATATAAATATGAGTGTATTGTCGATGGGTATGTCTTCAGACTACTGCGAAGCAGTTCTTGAAGGTTCTACGCTTGTCCGTGTAGGTTCATCAATTTTCGGCAAGCGCATATATTAATAAAATTACGGAGGTTACAGCAAATGAGTAAGATTACAGATTCTTTCAGCAAATATATCAGCTACAGCGAAGGCGATTATTATGATGATGCCGACAGCCTTGATTACAATTATTCACAGGATGATGAACCGGAGAATGATGAGCCTGTTCAGCAGAGCAGTTCTTTGACTCCCAAGAAGAGTATTTTCGATGCATTCCGCGGTCGCACAACCAAGCGTCAGGCAGAGCCCGATTACGACGATAACGATGACGATAGTTATTATGACGAGCGTCCCCGTCGCAGTGCAGCTTCCGATAATGTAGTCGATTTCAATTCAAGATCCAGATCAGGTAATGCAAAGGTTATTCTTGCAAAGCCCTCAATGTTTGATTCGGAAACGGTTAAGGATATTGCAAGGCATGTAAACAAGCAGCGCCTTGTTCTGCTCAATCTTGATCAGATGAGCGACTCCGATGTCCGCAGAATGATTGACTTCCTCAGCGGTGTTGTGTTTGCCAATGACGGTAAAATCAGCTGTGTTTCCAATAAAACTTTTATCATTCTTCCGCACAATTACGATTTTTCAGGCGATGTTCTGGAAAACATTAAAAACGGATATTACTCAATCTAAGTATCACACTTAAGGAGGATATAAATAATGACACCTGCAGAAATCAGAGCTCACAATTTCCCTTCAGCCGGCAGAGGTACATACCGCTCAATCGATGTTGACGAGTTTATCGGCGAGATAGCAAGTGCCTTTGAAAGCATTAATCAGGAGAAAAATGAATATATCAGACGAATTGCCGCTCTTACCGAAAAAGTAGAGGCATATCAGAAGGAAGAAAATAACATCAGCGCAGCACTTCTCACAGCTCAGAAGATGTCTGCCTCCATTACGGCAGAGGCAGAAACGGCTGCAAACGAGAAGCTTGAGTCAGCAACAGCTGTTGCTGAACAGACCCTTTCCGAGGCTCAGCTCAGAGCAGATGAGCTTCTTACAGATGCTCAGACAAAATCAGATGCAATGATTTCTGAGGCTGAAGCCGTTGCAAAGCAGACTGTTGAATCAGCATCTGTTCAGGCTGAGAAAACTCTCACTGATGCAGAGTCTATAGCTTCCGAGCAGATTACAAAGGCTGATGTTGCTTCACGCGATAAGATGCTTAAGGCTGACAACTACTACAACGAAAAAGTTGCTGCAGCAGACAGAAAAGCAGCAGAGACGGTTGCTGCAGCAGAGCAGCGTGCAGCTGAAATAAACGCTCAGAATGCACTCGAGCAGGCAGAGCAGCAGAAGCTTATTGATTTACTCAAGCTTGAAGCTAACGATTTCCGTTCATCACTTCTTGTCGCTTACGCTGAGCATATTGAGCTTATTAAAAAACTTCCCGAGCTTGCAGCAGAGCAGGTTGCTGCACTCAAGGCAGAAACTCCGGAAGCTGAACTTGTTGAAGAAGCAACCGAAGAAATTGCAGAAGAGACTGCAGAGGAAGTTGAGTATGACGATGTAGCTCAGGCGGTGTATGCTGCGGCAGAAGTCGAAGAAGAGTTCGAAGAAATCGAAGACGAAGAAGAACTCGAAGAAATCGAAGACGAAGAAGACTTCGAAGAAATTGAAGACGAAGAAGAACTCGAAGAAGTCGAAGACGAAGAAGAGCTCGAAGAAGTCGAAGACGAAGAAGAGCTCGAAGAAATCGAAGACGAAGAAGAATTCGAAGAAGTAGAAGACGAAGAAGAGCTCGAAGAAGTAGAAGACGAAGAAGAGCTCGAAGAAATCGAAGACGAAGAAGAGCTCGAAGAAGTAGAAGACGAAGAAGAATTCGAAGAAGTAGAGGACGAAGAAGAATTCGAAGAAGTAGAGGACGAAGAAGACTTCGAAGAAATCGAAGACGAAGAAGCAGAAGATGAAGACACAATGGGATTCAGCTTTGCAGAAGAGCTTGGTGACGAAGAAGAGTTTGATAATTTTACGATAGAGGGATTTGATTCCGGCGAATCAGCTAACGTATCTAAAACAGGTACGGTTTACGAAGTAGTTGATGATATCGATGACGATGAAGGCGAAGAAGACAGCGATGCTGAGTCGTTCTTCAGAGGCTTTTTCAAGAAAAAATAACGGGGGAAAATAAATGTCGTCTGTTATATGCTGTGCTTTGGTCATAGCTATTGCTGTGGCTGATCAGCTTATAAAGCTTGCTGTACTTGATTCTTCACTTGTCAGCGGTCAGGTCTTTACGGTTATTGATAATTTTCTGCAGTTCAGATATGTTGAAAATACAGGTGCAGCGTTCAGCCTTTTTGAAGGTAAAACGGTGTTGCTTGCAGTGTTTTCGGCATTTGTAATGGCAGTCGGATTTTATATTCTGATTGCACGAAAACTCAAGTCAAAGGTGCTTGTTGCAAGTGTTGTTATGATAATGGGCGGCGGTCTCGGTAATCTTATCGACAGAATACGTCTTCAATTTGTTGTAGATTATATTGAGGCACTGTTTGTTGATTTTCCCGTTTTCAATTTTGCGGATTGCTTTATAACCGTAGGCGAGTTTATTCTCGTAGGATATCTTCTTTGGGATATTTTCCGCGATTTCAAAAAAGGCAGGTCAAAAACCGATGGAGAATAAGCGGGTCTTTTGCTTTACCGTTGAGTCTGCTGACGAAGGTGAGCGTCTCGATAAGCTGATTTGCACTATGGCTCCAGAGCTTTCACGCAATTTTGTTCAAAAAGTTTTTGATGACGGCGGTGTTACGGTAAACGGTAAGCTCAAAAAAAAGAGTTACTGTGCTGTTCAGGGTGACGAAGTGCTGGTGCTTGCTCCCGAGCTTCGCGAGCTTGAGGCTCAGCCGCAGGATATACCTCTTGATATCCGCTATGAGGACGAGAGCCTGCTTGTTGTAAACAAGCCTCGCGGTATGGTTGTACACCCCGCACCCGGCAATCCCGACGGTACGTTGGTAAACGCTTTGCTACATCACTGTAAAGGCAGTTTGTCGGGTATCAACGGCGTTATACGCCCGGGTATAGTGCATAGAATCGATAAGAATACAAGCGGTTTGCTGATTGTAGCCAAAACCGATGAGGCTCATATGAGCCTTGCTTCGCAGATTCAGGCTCACAGCTTTACAAGAGAGTACCGTGCCGTTGTTCACGGCAGCTTCAAAGAGCCGACAGGCACAATTGATGCTCCTATAGGCCGCAATCCCAACGACCGTAAAAAGATGTGTGTTACATCTGTTCACTCACGTAATGCGGTTACGCACTATGAAGTGCTTGAAACCTATAAAAAATTCTCTTTTGTCAGGGTAAAACTTGAAACAGGAAGAACTCATCAGATAAGAGTGCATATGGCTCATATAGGTCATCCCGTAGCAGGTGACGATGTTTACGGCCCTGCAAACGGTGTTTCTCTCGGTGGTCAGTGCCTGCATGCAGGCCTTATCGGCTTTGAGCATCCGCAGGATGGAAGATATATTGAGCTTTCTGCCGAGCTTCCCGATTACTTTACCGATTTTTTGGCAAAGGTATCAAAAAGTATGTAATTATATTGGTTACAATAAATTAAAAATAAATTTTTCGGAGGTGACTGTTTTGGACGCAGCAGCTAAAAAGCAGTTGAAGATCAAAGCAAACAAAGTCAGACACGGTATTATTGAGGGCGTTTATAACGCAAAGTCGGGTCATCCCGGTGGCTCTCTTTCTATTGCCGATGTTATGACATATCTCTATTTTTCAGAGATGAACGTTGACCCCAAGAATCCAAAATGGGAGGGCCGCGACAGACTTGTTCTTTCAAAGGGACATACTGCACCTGCTCTCTATGCCGCTCTTGCACTCAAAGGTTTCTTCCCGTTTGAAGAGCTCAAGATGCTCCGTAAGCCCGGCTCAATGCTCCAGGGTCATCCCAGTATGAAGCTTACCCCCGGTGTTGATATGAGCACAGGTTCACTCGGTCAGGGTATTTCCGCAGCTTGCGGTATGGCTCTGGGCGCAAAGCTCAGCGGTGCCGAGTTCAGAGTTTATGCAGTGCTTGGTGACGGCGAAATTCAGGAAGGTCAGGTCTGGGAGGCAGCAATGTATGCTTCCGCTAAGGGCCTTGACAACCTTGTAGCTGTTATCGATAACAACAACCTGCAGATTGACGGTACGGTTTCACACGTTAACTCACCTTATCCGATTCCTGAAAAGTTCAAGTCTTTCGGCTGGAATGTAATTGAAATCTGCGGTGATAATTTTGATGAAATTGACGCAGCATTCAATGCTGCAAGAAGCTTTGTCGGCAAGCCCACAGCAATTATTGCAAAGACATTGAAGGGCAAGGGTGTTTCCTTTATGGAAGATAATTGCGACTGGCACGGTACAGCTCCCAATCAGGAACAGTACGAGAAGGCACTTGCAGAGCTTGATGAAGAGCTTGCAAAGCTTGAGCAGATGTAATCGGTACGCTTTTGATTTATAAAGAAAGGTAACGGTGCATTTATTGCACTGTATGGTGATATTATGGCAGACGTAATTAAGACAGCAACTCGCGATGCTTACGGTAAAGCACTCGTTGAGCTTGGTCAGAAAAACGACAAAGTAGTTGTTCTTGATGCAGACCTTGCAAAGGCTACAAAGACAATTGCTTTCAAAAAAGAATTCCCCGACAGATTCTTTGATACAGGTATTGCAGAGTGTAATATGATGGGTGTTGCAGCAGGTCTTGCTACAACAGGCTATACTGTTTTTGCAAGCTCGTTTGCAATGTTTGCTGCAGGCAGAGCTTTTGAGCAGATCAGAAACTCAATCGGCTATACTCATCTCAATGTCAAAATCGGTGCAACTCACGCAGGTATCTCCGTAGGTGAGGACGGTGCAAGCCACCAGTGCTGTGAGGATATAGCACTTATGCGTACAATCCCCGGTATGATTGTTATCAACCCTGCTGACGATGTTGAAGCAAGACTTGCTGTGCTTGCTGCAGCGGAGATTGACGGCCCTGTTTATCTTCGTTTCGGCAGACTTGCAACACCCAGACTTTTCGGTGACGACTACAAGTTCGAAATCGGTAAGGGCGTTGAGCTTAAGGCAGGTACAGACGTTACAATCATCGCTACAGGTCTTATGGTAAATGAGGCTCTTATTGCAGCAGAGACACTTGCTGCCGACGGTATTAATGCAAGAGTTATCAATATGGCTACAATCAAGCCTATCGATAAGGATATCGTTATCAAGGCTGCTAAGGAAACAGGAGTTATCGTCACTGCAGAAGAGCACAGCGTTATCGGCGGTCTCGGCTCAGCTGTTGCAGATGTAGTCTGTGAAGAGTGCCCCGTACCCGTACTGCGCGTCGGTGTTGAGGATGAATACGGTGCATCAGGTCCTGCGGTAGAAATGCTTAAGATTTACGGTCTTACAGCAGATAATATCGTTGCCAAGGCTAAGGCAGCAGTTGCTCTCAAAAAGTAAGAGGAGAACAAACCATGGTTGAGGAAAGGTCTTTCAAAAAGTCGGCTCTGGGCGGTTTTAACCGCAAAGATGTAATTGCATATATTGAGGAGCTTATGACTATGATTCAGACTCTTCGTGCCGAGAATAAGCGTAAGGATGAACGTATAAACGACCTCGAACGTAAACTTGCCGTTTATGAAGAGGCTTGTTCTGCATCCTCTGTTATGAAATCGGAAGAAGAGATCGATTCTGAAAGTATATTTAATGAGATTGATAAAATCCTTCTTAAGTACCTCGGCAAGGAGGAGTAACCGTGGCAGAGTACAGGGTAACTTCTTCTCAGCTTAAGGAATATGCTCCGCAGCTTAAATGCGGAGACAGAGTGTTGCTTAGCGGTACTGTTTATACGGCGCGTGATGCCGCACACAAGCGTATTGTTGCGATGATGGCGGATAATCAGCCTTTGCCTTTTGAGCTTGACGGTGCATCAATCTATTATGCAGGTCCTACTCCTGCACCCCCCGGTCTTCCGATAGGTAGTTGTGGCCCGACTACCTCTTCGCGTATGGATCCTTACGCTCCGTTGTTGCTTGATAACGGACTTGTTGCTATGATTGGTAAAGGACCGCGTAACAGAGAGGTTGTCGATGCTTTGGTTCGCAATAAAGCGGTTTATCTTTGTGCTATAGGCGGTGCAGGTGCCCTTGCGGCTCAATGCATCACCTCGTGTGAAGTTATTGCTTTTGAAGATCTTGGTTGTGAAAGCGTTAAGCGTCTGGAGTTTTGCGATTTTCCGCTTATTGTCGGTATTGATTCTCAGGGCGGCAGTCTTTTTTCATAAAAGTATAATATTTAAACAGAGCAGTTTCGCTTACGGTGAAACTGCTCTTTCTTTTTTGTACTAAATCGGACAGGGCTTGAATATAGATTGTATAGAAACTTTTGAAGGCGAGGTAAAATAAATGGATTTTAATGTTGATAAACAGCAGCTTTGTGACTGTCGGATTGTGCGTGAAGCAAAAGCAGAGCAAGGTGTAGACGGTGACCTGACTTTACCTGATTACTGTCCCGACATAAAAAGCATACTCTGCTGTAATATTGAGCCGGGCATAAATTCCGTCAATGTAACAGGTAACCGTATTACCGCTGACGGAAATGCGGTAATACGTCTGCTTTACGTGAGTGCAGACGGCAAACTTGCCTGCTTTGAGCAGAACTATCCTTTGAGTAAATATGTCGAGATGAGTTCACTTACTCCCGAATGTAATGTTTCGGCAAAAGCAAAGGTCAGCTATGTGAATTGCCGTGCCGTAAGTCCGAGAAGAGTCGATGTGCACGGCTGTGTGTCTGTGCTGTTTTCGGTTATGTGCTGTGAGAGTAAAAATTTTATTTCGTCAGTAAACGGCGACGGTGTGCATCAGAAATTGATACCTTTTCAAGGTTGCAGTGCAGCAGGCTGTGCAACCAAGCTTTTTGAAATGAGCGAGTTAATAACGTTGTCTGATTCGGATTCGCCGATAAAAGGTATAATCCGTTCTTCAGCCGTACCGATTATTAATGAAATAAAAGCTGTCAGCAATAAACTTCTTGTTAAAGGTGAACTCCAGCTTTGCGTTACTATGTGTTGTGAAGATTCGAGTGTTAAAAAAGCTGAACATTCTATGCCGATTAGTCAGATAATCGAGCTTGACGGCGTTGACGATTCGTGTATATGTGATGTAAAGGCGGAGACATCGTCTATAGATATAAAACTTAGGACCGATGACGGTAATGAGCCGACAAAGCTCGATGCGGCTGTTGCAGTGCAAGCGGAGGTTTGCGGTTATAAACCGCTCAACTGTGCTTGCGTAGAAGATGTCTATTCTGTGAAAAGAGAACTTGAAGTAAGTGCTTCTTCTGTTAAATCAAATCGCTTTGCAGGTACGCTTGACGAGACTTTTCTTGTCACTTTTCAGCCCGATTTTTCGGGTAATGAAGTGAGTGAAATAATCGATTCGTGGTGCGAAAGCGCAACTTGTGTCAGCAGCAGTGATAACGGTTCTGTTGAACTGAGCGGTACTCTTACATTATGTGTGCTGTATATCGATTCTCAGGGAAGTCCTGCTTTTGCACGCCGGCAGAACGATTATCGCTTCAATAAAGATTTTCCGAAAGTTAAAGGCAAGCTTGTCGGTAATACAAGTGTACAGCCCTGCGGTGTTTCTTTAATCGGCAGAGGCTCAAACCTTAATGCCAAGGTGCAGCTTAAAGCGAACGGTTGTATTTTTGAAACGGAAGATTTAATGGCTGTTATGGATGTCAAAGAGCTTGAAAATACCGAAAAGAGCGGTTCGAATTTTGCTGTTACCGTCTATTTCGCTGAAAACGGCGAAAAGTTATGGGATATTGCGAAAAAGTACAATACTTCCGAGGAAACAATTCGCCGTCGCAACAATGTAAAAGCCGATGTGCTCGAGCAAAAAACAATGCTGATTATATAAGGAGGATTGATTGAAATGGAACATAAAAATATTTACAGCGATATTGCCGCCAGAACTCAGGGCGATATATATATCGGCGTTGTAGGTCCCGTAAGAACGGGTAAATCAACTTTTATCAAGCGTTTTATGGATGAGCTTGTTATACCTAATATCGACGATTCGGCAAAGCGTGAGCGTGCTACCGATGAACTGCCGCAATCAGCTGCAGGCAGAACAATAATGACTACAGAGCCGAAGTTTATTCCTGAAGAAGCTGTTGAAATAACACTCGGCGGCGGAATAGGTCTTAAAGTACGTATGATTGACTGCGTCGGATATATTGTGCCGGGTGCTCTCGGCTATATCGAAAATGAGCAGCCGAGAATGGTCAAAACTCCGTGGTACGACAAGGAAATTCCTTTCAATATGGCTGCAGAACTCGGCACAAAGAAGGTTATAGATGAACATTCAACAATAGGTTTGGTAGTTACAACAGACGGTTCAATAGGTGAAATTGACAGAGCAGATTATTTAGAAGCTGAAAAAAGAGTTATCGACGAGCTTAAAGCACTCGGTAAGCCTTTTGTTGTGCTTGTCAACAGTGTTTCTCCCGAGAGTGTGGCAACAAAAAATCTGGTTTCGGATATGATTGCCGATTATTCAGTGCCTGTGCTTGCTGTCAACTGCAAGACGCTGACAGAGGAGCAGATAAAAGAAATTCTTCGTCAGGTGCTCTTTGAGTTTCCGCTCAAAGAAGTCGGAGTTAATCTGCCTTGCTGGATGATGAGTCTTGACGATAATCACCCCGTAAGGTCTGCAATTACTTCTGCCGTTACAAATGCCGCATCAGGACTTAAGCGTGTGCGTGACGTGCCGCAGTTTGCCTCCGATATATGTGAGTGTGAGTATATTACCGCCGCCAAAGTTTCATCAATGGATTTGTCTGATGGGTCAGCGGCTATATCAGCGGTTGCAGAGCCTTCACTGTTTTTTGATATTCTCAGTGAGGTGACGGGCACAAAAATAAAGAACGAGCAGGCTCTTATGGATGAGCTGCTCGAACTTAATAATATTAAAAAAGCGTATATGAGGCTGAAAAATGCACTCGATGAAGTTGAAGCTACAGGCTACGGTATCGTAATGCCGACAACCGAGGAATTGACGCTTGCCGAGCCTGAAATTATGAAGCAGGGCGGTAAATATGGCATAAGGCTGCGTGCCTCTGCACCGTCGGTTCATATGATGCGCGCAAATATCACAACCGAGGTTGCTCCGATTGTAGGTTCCGAGTCGCAGAGTGAAGAGCTTGTTGAATATCTTCTCAAAGAGTTTGAGGAAGACCCGCTTAAAATATGGGAGTCCAATATATTCGGCAAGTCACTCAACGAGCTTGTCAACGAAGGACTCCGAAATAAACTCGGCAGAATGCCTGTCGATGCTCGTATGAAGCTGCAGGAAACAATAGAAAAGGTTATAAATGAAGGCTGCAGCGGACTTATCTGTATTATTCTCTGATGTTTTTATATCTTTCGGACTGTGCGACTGCGAGTGCATCACAGCGCTCGTTTTCGCTGTGTCCGTTGTGACCCTTTATCCATATGAAATTGACTTCGTGCTTTGCAATTTCATTTAAAAGCTCTTCCCAAAGGTCGGCATTAAGTGCCGGCTTTTTGTCTTTTTTTATCCAACCGTTTTTTCTCCAGCCTTCAGCCCAGCCTTTTGTAACGGAGTTGTACACATACTGTGAGTCTGTCGTTACCGTAACATTGCAGGCATATTTGAGTGCTCGCAGACCTTCAAGTACTGCGGTAATTTCCATTCTGTTGTTTGTAGTGTCTGCTTCACCGCCGGAGAGTTCTTTTTCTATACCGTTGCAACGCAGTATTGTGCCCCATCCGCCGGGTCCGGGGTTGCCGGAGCAGGCACCGTCTGCGAATATTTCTACTTTTTTCATTTCGTTGCTCATATATAATTACCGTCCGTGAGTTTTTATTGCTGTTTTGTATTTTATCATCTTTTTTAGTTTCTTACAACCTCATAACGGATAATTTTATATTAACCTGTCAATAATCGGTTTGCATACATATCGAATTTATCGGAGGATAGATTATGAAATCTTTTTGTGTTTTAAATAAGCCTTTGAATAAAAAGACGGGTGAAGCACTCGGCACAGCGGCTGTAGGTACACTCGGCAATAAAATCGGCTTTCTGCACGACGATTCTGAATGCTCTGCAGCAACTGTGTCAAACCTTGCAAAGGGTGTGAAATCTGCAGGTGCATCTGCCGTTGTTTTTGGCTGTATGAATGAATCGTCCGTGTCGTTTCTTATTGACCGTTTTTCGCTTTCGGGTGCTTTCTTTGTCGGTGGCGAAAAACTTATCAGCGTCTATAATTCACTCGGCAAACCTCTTTCCGTTCACGAAGAGGAAGTGATGTCTTCGCTTATCTTTTCGTCGGGAACAGAGAAAAAAAGGGGCGGGTCTGTAATTGCAATCAATCCGACCGATTCTTATCTTCGTGCACTTGTCGGAGTGCCGCAAAGTCTTGAAGATATCAGTGTTGCTTTTGAAAGCCGAAATAAAAATATAAAAAACACTTTGAATTCCGTGCTTAATCTTCTGGGTGGCTATAAGGGTGCAAAACCCCGTTTTTGTGTCAGTGAATCGGGCTTTTGCGTAAGTGCTTGCGATGAGAGCGGCAGGGTGATTACCAACGATGATTTGCTTAACATTTGCGCTGCTTGTGCGATAAAGAAAAAGCGTGAAATCTGTGTGCCTTTTTCTGCACCGAGGTTTCTCGATGAGCTTGCTGAAAAGTACGGCGTAAAACTTGAACGAAGCTTTGACGGCGGTAATGAGCCGTGGCAGAATGACGGCCTTTTTCTTGTTGCGGAGATATTGAATAATATGGCAGAGCAGGGGATGGGATTGTCTGCACTTTACAGCTTGTTACCTGCTGTTTCTCATAAACGTAAAAGTATTTTTGTTGCCGATGGACTGACGCAATTTGCCGATTCTATAGTTTGTGATGAACTTATATCCGATGATTCGGGTGGGATATATATGCGTATGAAGCAGGGAGAAATACTTTTTACTCCTTACAGAAATTCGCAAAAGGTGTGTATGGAGATACTTGCCGCAAACAGCGAAATCGCCGAAGAAATTGCGGCAGATGTTTACAAACTTCTCTCAACTTGACTTTTAATTTATTATAATATATAATTTAAACGGAATAATTTGGATTTTTCTGTCTTGGGCGTTAGACAGAGCATATATAAATAAAATTTTAAAGAAAGGAATTTTTGTGGCTGATTTAAAATCAGAATTCAATCAGTTCGAAGGCTGACGTTTGCCGTCGGCTTATGCTTTTATTATCTTTTAAGCCACACAACCGTATTTTTATGTCAGATAAACATTACGGCAGCGATAAGTCTGCCAATGAAAAAAAGAAGCAGAATAAGGCTTCAAAATTTTCGCGTTATTCACGCATTCCTCCTAAACGCAGTGCTGCAGCAGAGCCTCAGCACCAGCGTCCTGCAAAGCAGCAGAAGGCTCAGCGCCATAAGCAAAAGCAACAGAAAAAGGCTCCCAAAAAGCCTATTCGTATCGCTTTTCTCGGCGGACTTAACGAAGTTGGTAAGAATATGACTCTCTACGAATACGGCGAGAGTATGCTCCTTGTCGATTGCGGACTTGCTTTTCCTGATGCGGACCTTCCCGGTGTTGATCTTGTTTTGCCGGATTTCTCTTATGTAGAAAAGAATATCGACAAAATCAAGGGAGTTGTTGTTACTCATGGTCACGAGGACCATATTGGCGGCCTTGCATATCTTCTCAAGTCCGTAAATATTCCGATTTATTCAACTAAACTTACAATCGGTCTTATTCAGGGTAAACTCAAGGAGCATAATCTCCTTTCTTCTGCAAAGCTGAATGTAGTAAAGCCGGGTGACCGTATTAAACTCGGTGAATTTGAGGTTGAACTTATTCATGTCAATCACTCTATTCCCGATGCGGTTGCGCTTGCCGTACGGTGTGACGGCGGCACTGTTGTGCAGATGGGTGACTTCAAGATAGATACTACACCTATCGACGGTGAGCCTATCGACCTTGCACGCTTTGCCCAGATAGGTACAGAAGGCGTAATGTGCCTTCTGTCCGATTCTACCAATGCCGAGCGTCCCGGTTATACCGAGAGTGAAAGTAAGGTAGGCGAGTCGTTTGACCGTCTTTTCCACAGCGCAGGTAACCGCAGAATTATCGTTGCAACCTTCGCATCCAATATCCACCGTGTGCAGCAGATTATCAACAGTGCCGCTGCTCTGGGCAGAAAGGTTGTGCTTTCCGGCAGAAGCCTTGAAAATGTGGTTGCCGTTGCTAAAGAGCTCGGTTATATTGACGTGCCTGAAGGCACCATTGTCAGTATCGATACAATCAAGCGTTATCCCGATGATAAGCTTGTTATAATTACAACGGGCAGTCAGGGTGAGCCTATGTCGGCACTCAGCCGTATGGCTTTTTCCGACCACCGCAAGGTCGAAATCGGACCAATGGATTATATAATTATCTCTGCAACACCTATTCCCGGCAACGAAAAAACAGTCGGTAAGGTTGTAAATGAGCTGATGAAGCTCGGTGCAGAGGTTATATACGAGAAGATGTACGATGTGCATGTTTCGGGTCACGCCTGTCAGGAAGAGCTCAAAATGATAATGAGCCTTGTCAAACCCAAGTATTTTATTCCCGTGCACGGTGAGCAGAAGCACCTTCAGAAACACAGAATTCTTGCCGAGTCAATGGGTATTGACCGTAAGAATATAATCGTTGCCGATAACGGCTTGCTTGTAGAAATGAGCGATGATTCTGTCCGGGTAGCAGGCAGTGTCCCTGCAGGTAAGGTTTATGTTGACGGCTCGGGTGTCGGCGATGTCGGCAGTATTGTCCTTCGTGACCGTAAGCATCTTTCGCAGGATGGTATTATTATTATCACAGCCTGCATTGAAGCTGATACCGGATATATTGTATCGGGTCCTGAGGTTATAACAAGAGGCTTCGTCTATGTCAAAGAGTCGGAAGAACTTATTGAGCAGGCAAAGCGCCTTGCATACAATACGCTTGATGAGCGTCTGGGCAGAAATCCGTCGGATATTCTTGCAGCCAAAACAAGAGTCAGAGATGATATATCCCGTTTTGTTTTTGAAAAAACAAGAAGGAGTCCGATGATTGTGCCCGTTATTATGGAGGTATAAAAATTGTTGCGTTTTCTGAAAAACAATCTGGTTATACTGTGTGTTTTTGCCGTTTGCTTTATAACCTGCCTGATTACATTTTCTTATAATGAAACCGTTGCTTTGATTGAGCTTGCACTGTTTGTTGTGTTGTTAGCACTCAGCTTTGTCACAAGTGCGATTTCGATAAGCCGTTCACATGAGCTTGTAAAAACCGTAAGCACTGCGCTTGACTTTTCAGAGTCAGCCAAGCTGTCTGCTTTTCCTCTGCCCGTACTTGTAACTACAACCGAGGGTAAGGTGCTGTGGTTCAATTCTCTGTTTGAGTCACGTGTGCTCGATGGCGTGAAGCTTTCAAGTGACGATGTCGGACAGTTTCTGGGTAATCATAAAGTGAGGGATATAGCTACTCACGATAAGCTTTATACAGATATAGCTGACCGATCCTATTCGGTATATCCTTTCCCGATGCAGTTGCGCGATGAGTCTTGCTATGCTTTGGTTTTTTCCGACGAAACACAGATGAGAAAGGTTTATTACGAGTATAAACTTTCGCGTCCGAGCGTTATGCTTATATGTATCGATAATATAGATGAGCTTATGCAGGGCTATTCTGACAGTGATGCAAATGCTATGCGAAGCGGTGCAGAACAGTTGATTGACAACTGGCTTGCCGAATACGGCTGCGTTATCCGCAAACTCGGCGACGGTAGATTTCTTGTTATATGCGAAGAGCGCGATCTTATCGGAATGACCGAGCGTAAATTCAGTATACTTGACGAAATCCGTTCCTACAGTTACGACGATAAAGTTGTAGGTATAACTCTCTCAATCGGTATCAGCAGCGGAACTACTTTGCGAGAGGGTGAGAAAAATGCCCGTCAGGCACTCGATATGGCTATAGGCAGAGGCGGTGACCAGGCGGCAATACTTAAAAACGATTCCTACGATTTCTTCGGCGGTATGTCAAAGGGTATTGAAAAGCGCAGTAAGGCACGCACACGTATAGTTGCCTCTGCAATTCAGAAGTTGATGGAAAACAGCTCTGATATTTTAATAATGGGTCACAGATTTTCTGACCTTGACAGCGTAGGTTCTGCAATCGGTATGCTTTGTGCCGCAAGGTCTCTGGGTAAGCCGTCACATATCGTTATCAACCGTAAGCAATCTCTTGCAAAGTCGCTGATTGATATGGCGGAGGTTAAGTATCCTGACGGGTTTATAACAGCGGCTGAGGCAGAAAAAATAATATCCAAGGATACTCTGCTTGTGATTGTTGATACTCACAGGGCAGAGGTGCTTGAAAGCGCTGAACTTTATCGTCTTGCAAAAACCGTTATTGTTATCGATCATCACCGAAAGAATGTTGACTTTATAAATAACAGTATAGTTTTCCAGCACGACCCGAGTGCTTCTTCAGCAGGTGAAATGGTGTCTGAACTTCTTCAGTATATGCCTGTCAAGCCTGTGATTACCGACTGCGAAGCAAATGCTTTGCTTGCAGGTATAATGCTTGATACGCGTAATTTTGCGTTAAGAGCAGGCGTGCGTACCTTTGAAGCGGCGGCATTCCTGCGAAGCAAGGGCGCGGATACGGTTAAAGTTCGCCGTTTGTTTATGAACAAGATGGAAAATTTCAAGCTTCGTAACGATGTTATTGACGGTGCGGAGGTTTACCGTGACTGTGCTATAGCTTATTCGGATATCAATTCACCCGACATACGCACTATCTCAGCACAGGCGGCAGATGAAATGCTCAACATAGACTCAATAAAGGCATCTTTTGTAATGTTCGATACGGACGGTACAATGAATATTTCAGCCCGTTCATTGGGTGAGATAAATGTTCAGGTTATAATGGAAATTCTCGGCGGCGGCGGTCATCAGACAATGGCGGCGGCACAGCTTGCAGGTTGTGACCGTGAAACTGCCACAACACGGCTTTTTGCTGCGGTTGATGAGTATTATTCCAAATTATAAGTGTATACAGCGAAGTGTAACGCTCTTGCAAACACTTCGCTGTTTTTTGTTTTGTAACAATTTGTAACTGATATATATTTGACTAATTATAATAAAAATGATACAATAACTATAACTTTATGTTGAAAAATGTTTTCATTTCTTATCGATTATTCAGGAAAGGAAGATGACCCGGCAACTTTGCCGTGTGTCGTGTGGCGATTTATGATTAACAGTGAACATCTGTGTATGGGCTGTATGAAAGAAATCGGCGAGGTGCAGCAGTGTCCTCATTGCGGCTTCCATGTCGAAACAATGCAGATGGCGCCTTATCTTGCTGTAAGGACGGTTATTGCCAACCGTTACCTTGTAGGTAAACTGCTTGAGTATAACGGTGACGGTGCTACATACATAGCATGGGATATAAACGATAAAAAGCCCGTAACTATACGCGAGTTTTTGCCTGATACACTTGCAACAAGAACTATCGGTACCAAAGAAGTTACGGTTATGTCAGGTTGCGAGCTTTCTTACAGAGAGTGTATGGCAGACTTTGTTGAGCTTTGGCGTAAACTCAGCCGAATGGGCGGCCTTTCCGCACTTGTCAATGTGTACGATGTTATTGAAGAGAATTCAACGGCATATGCTATTTGTGAATATGTAAAGAGCATAACTCTGCGCGACTATCTTCTTCGCCTTAAAACAGGCTATATTACGTGGGAGAGGGCAAGGGCACTGTTTATGCCTGTGCTTTCTACGCTCGGTATGCTTCACACCGCAGGTATAATTCATCGCGGTATCTCTCCGCTTACTCTTCAGATTGGTCAGGACGGCAAGATGCGAATCGGCGGGTTCAGCATATGGCAGGCTCGTACGGCAAAAAGTGACCTTGCAGCTCAGCTTTTCCCGGGCTATGCCGCAATCGAGCAGTACGGCTTTGAAGGTAAGCAGGGACCTGCTACAGATATCTATGCTTTTGCTGCTACACTCTACCGTGCTCTTATCGGCAGTGATCCTATCGAAGCAACCGACAGACTTACAAACGACAGGCTTATGGTGCCGGGCAGATTTGCCGAACAGCTTCCGGCTTATGTAATAAACGGCCTTATAAATGCTTTGCAAATAATGCCCGAGGAACGCACGCGTACTGTTGAGCAGCTTCGTGCTGACCTTTCAGCTTCTCCCGTTGCGGCTGCTGCATCAGGTACAGAGTTCCAGACACCGCAGAATTCTGCACCGCCGGTTGCACCTGTATCTGAATATCAGCCTGTTTCACAAAATGCTGCTGAACCGGCTAAAAATAACACCGAAACTTCAAAGAACAGGATGATAATTATCCGTTCAGCACTTATAAGTGCAATAGTGGGTCTTCTTATTTTCCTTATTGTGCTTATTGCTTTTGGCGATGAAATGGGTCTTAATATCGGTAATGATAAAGAAGAGACCGAAGTTGCAGAAGAGCAGACAAGAGAAGAAAAGGTTGAAGTTCCGAACTTCGCCAATCGTAATTATATTGAGGTAATCAATAACAACGCATGGAAAAATAACTTCAGATTTGAGAAAAATGAAGCTTACAGTGATAAGATAGAAGCAGGTATTATCATTTCACAAAGCGTTGAAGCAGGAAGCGAAGTAAATGCAGGCGTAAAAATTGTGCTTACTGTTTCAAAGGGCGATGAGATGTTTGAGCTTTCGCCTTCTATAATAGGTATGGATTATGAGGCTGCGGCAGAGGCTCTTATGAAACTCAAGTTCGATGTTTCAAAAGAAGAGCTCGACAATGACGGTACTCATACCGAAGGCACCGTTCAGTCTGTTGCTAATGTTGCTATCGGCCAGTTGTATCCGAAGGGTACAAAGGTAACTCTGCGTGTATGGGGTCCTGCCGCTACTACTGAGGATATCACAGGTTCAGAACCTGAATCTCCCACCGATTCCGGCAGTACAGATACACCCGATGAGCCTTCAACCGAACCTTCAACCGAGCCTGAGGTTACAGAGCCTGCTTTCACAGAGCCTCCGACATTACCTCCGACTATAGTTCCTACCGAACCTACAGTATAAAAATAAATCAGTGATTATCCTTTGGCAGGGTAATCACTGATTTTTATTTTTTATTAGGTTTATTTCATCATTTCGCTGATGAGGTTTTTGATTGTTTCAACAACTTCGCCGATTTCTGTTTTCTGGCTGATTGTCTTATCTCTGCTTACGATTTCGCAAACGTTTTCTTTAAGGTTTCTCGGGCTTGCAATAATTCTAAGCGGTACACCGAGAAGATCGGCATCGGAGAACATAAAGCCGGCGCTTACCTTACGGTCATCGTAAATAACCTCAACACCTGCAGCCTGAAGCTCTTCATAAAGCTTGTCTGCACATTCTTTTGTTGCAACGTCGTCGGAGCGTACACAGCAGAGGTGTACCTGCCAGGGTGCAATTGACATCGGCCAGATGGGACCGTAATTATCGTGGTATGCCTCACATACGCTTGCGGCAAGTCTGCCTACACCGATACCGTAGCAACCCATAATGGGGTACTGCTCCTGACCGTTGCTGTCAAGGTAAGTCATACCCATTGACTTTGTGTATTTTGTGCCGAGCTGGAAGATGTTACCAACCTCGATGCCTCTTGAAAGGTTTATGCTGTGCTTGCCGCACTGCGGGCAGATACCACCGTCTTTAATAGCGGCAACGTCTGCGTATTCAACTTCACCAAGGTCACGCTCAATGTTGAAGCCTGTGTAGTGGTAGTCGAGCTTGTTTGCACCGCAGACGAGGTTTGTTGTACCCTTGAGTGAGCCGTCAATAACAACAGTAACACGCTCGTCCATATTGTAAGGGCCGATGAAGCCTGCGATAATACCGCAGCCATCTGTAATCTCTGCAGGGTGAATTTCACAGCCGACAGTATTACGGAGCTTTGTCTCGTTGACCTCAAGGTCGCCTCTGACAAATGCAACAATATATGTGTCGTCAGCGTTTCTCTGGTAAACAACAGCCTTGCAGGATTTTTCAGCAGTTGAGTTGAGGAAACCGCATACTTCTTCGATTGTGTGCATATCGGGTGTGTGTACGAGTGCAAGCTCTTCAAGTACTGTGTCAGCTTCGTTTTCAACGATGCAGGGTGCAGCTTCGATGTTTGCTCTGAAATCACACTCACTGCATACTGCAATGCTGTCTTCACCTGCAGCTGTGAGAAGCATATATTCGTGTGAAACACTGCCGCCCATCATACCTGAGTCGGACTTGACAGTAACAACCTCAGGAATACCGCAGCGTGCAAAGATGCGGTTGTATGCTTCGTAGCAGCGGTCATAGTACTGCTCAAGGTCTTCCTGTGATGTGTGGAATGAGTATGCATCCTTCATTGTAAATTCACGTACGCGGATAAGACCTGCTCTGGGTCTGCCCTCGTCACGGAATTTAGTCTGAATCTGGTATATCATAAAGGGATACTTGTTGTAGCTGTTTGCATAGTCGCGAACAAGGTGAACGGCTGCCTCTTCGTGAGTCATACCGAGTACCATCGGGCTCTTGTTTCTGTCGCTGAAGCGGAGAAGCTCACTGCCGATTGACTCGTATCTGCCGCTTTCTTCCCAAAGAGAAGCAGGCATAACAACGGGGAACTGAACTTCCTGACCGTCGATTTTGTCCATCTCCTCACGGATGATGTTTTCAATCTTCTTTGTGATTCTGCGCATGGGCATATATGAAGAGTAGATGCCGTTAGCAACGTTTTTGATGTAGCCGCCTCTGACGGTGAGAGCGTGGCTTTCGATTATACAGTCTGACGGCTTTTCTTTAAATCTTTCGCCGACGAGTTTATCGAGTTTCATTTCAAAACCTCCAAAAGTAACTTCAAAATTACAACATCCCTTATTTTACCTTTATATTATAAAAAAGTCAACTTTAATAATAAATAAAACCCCGATTTGTAGAGTAGTACAAATCGGGGTTGATTTAAAGGGCCGGGTTTGTTTTAAAATGCGAAGTATTTCTCTCTCTGTCTCTTCATTCTGCCCTGAATTGCCTTGAGCTGAGCTTCTGCGTCCTCTTCGCCTGTGGCGTATCTCTTCATCAGCAGACCTTCTTCGTAGCAAAGTTCATCGTGAAGCGGGAAGAAGTTTTCGTAAAGGAAGCTTGCGTAGCGTACAAGTCTGAAATCGCCGACCATACGGTATTCTGCACTGATCGTGTCAACTGCAACACTGTAATAATCCTTGATTGAGCTGATGATGCTTTCTCTTGTGTTTTCGGGTGCGAATACGATTGTAGAGCAGATAAAAGCGTTACGGTTGTTGAAACTGCTGTGGCTGTCGGTACTGCCTACGATAGGTACTTTGTTACCCTTTGCACACTGATCATAGTAGTAGATAGTCTGGAAGCCGTTTTGTGCAAAGTAGCTTTCACCGCCGAGTACTTCAAATGCATCAAATGCTTTTTTCTCAAACAATGCGTCAGTAAGTGAATCCGGTACATGGAAAACATCCGCAATCCAATAAGGGTGAGCGAAAATGCTTAAGCCGTCTGCTTTTCGTACCTGTTCAGTAATCCATGTACAGCAGGCAAAGGGGAACCTCTCAACACCTTCGGGGATATCTAATGTTTCGGCATACTTATCAATAGTATCCCAGAATTCTTCTTTTGTCATTGTTTCAGGGCAGTTGCCGTCAATACTGCGTTTGCTCTTGTCATCGCCGACTTCTTCGATGTGTGAGTTTGCGGTTGTGAGTGCGTTGATGCTGTATTTACCGCCGAAGTTTACCATATGCACATCATTGGTATGGTGTGAATCTCCCTTAGGCATATGCACCTCTTCGCCGGGGATGAGCGTATATTCGATGTCAACATCCTTGTATGCATCAATTGCTTCAAGTGAAGGATAATAACGTCGATGGTCTGTTATTGCAAGGAAATCATAGCCGTGTCTGCGATAGTTAGCGGCAACAACTGCAGGCGACTGACCGCCGTCTGAACGGAAAGTATGCATATGAAGGTCGCCGGCAAAAGGATATCTGCCAACGAGGTCTTCGCTTACCGAGTAAACGGAAAACTGAAAATCCTTTCTCAGATTATCCTTGAGAATACGCACATAGTGCTCCTGCTCGCCTTTGAATACGTGCTTTATGCGTATGCAACCGTCGGGGTCGGGTTTTACTTTGAATTCCTCTGTCGCAAGTGAAGTGTCGGGGAATGCCCAACGAGGACCCGTTGTAAGCGGAAGAATTTCCATATAGTATTCGTCTTTTGTGAATGCTGCGTGTGCACCAAGGGGCTTGATTGTGATTTCAACCTCTTTGTCTTTCGGGAAAACCTTCGGGAATACGTCGTAATCATGAAGCTCTTTTTTCATTTTCAGCTCTCCTTTGAAATATCTGTTTTTCCTCTGTGAAATCCGCTTTTATTTTACACTTGTCAAAACAGTGTGTCAATATAAAATTGACATAAGCGAGGCGTTAATGATATAATTAATTATTCTTTTTAGGCGGTGATATTTTGGAAGAACGATATATGCGCACAGCTATGCTGATAGGTGAGAACGGCGTAGATAAACTTAAGAATTCATCCGTACTGCTTTTCGGTGTAGGCGGTGTAGGTTCTTTTGCGGCAGAGGCTCTTGCTCGTGCGGGCGTAGGTCACATTGGCATTTGTGATAACGATACCGTTTCCGTTTCCAATATCAACCGCCAGCTTGTAGCATTAAACAGCACCGTTGGTAAACTTAAGGTTGACATTATGCGTGAGCGTATTGCGGATATAAACCCCGATGTAAAGGTTACGGTTTACCCTTGTTTTTATTCTGCTGAAACTGCAGGTGATTTCTGCTTTGAAGATTACGACTATATAATCGATGCAATCGATACTGTTACCTCAAAGCTGTTGATTATAAAAACCGCGAAAGAAAAAAATATACCCGTTATCAGCTGTATGGGTACGGGCAATAAGCTTGACCCGACTGCACTGACTGTTACCGATATCAAAAAGACGAGCGGCTGTCCGCTTGCCCGTGTTATGAGGCGTGAACTCAAAAACCTCGGCATAAATTCGCTCAAGGTTGTTTTTTCAACCGAGCAGCCGATAAAGCCTCTTTTTCAGCCGGAGAATGATGATAAGCGTTCAGTGCCGGGCAGTGTTTCGTTTGTGCCGTCTGCCGCAGGCCTGATTGCCGCAGGTGAGGTAATAAAAGAGCTGATTAAATAAATTAAGCCCATTGAAGCGACTAAACTTCAATGGACTTTTTTATATCTCCAAAATCATTTCTGAATTGAACGGCTTTCATTCCTGATTTTAATGCACCGTCAACATTGTCTGCTCTGTCATCAATAAACAGACATTCTTCGGCTTTTAAGCTGTATTTTTCAAGCAGATGTTTATAAATTTTTATATCGGGCTTTACGGTGTGCACGTCTGCGGAAACAACAACGCCGTCAAAAAAATCAAGGTCAAAATAACGGGGAAAGTAGCTGTAAAAACTTTTGTGTGCATTAGATAAAACGTAGACTCCGAAACCTTTTGATTTAACAAAATCACAGAAAACCTTTGCACCCTCAACAGGCACCATGCACACGTCCCAGCCGTCAATGCACTTGCGTAAATCTGTATGATATTCTTCGGGAATTCTTTGCTTTATGCTCTCGTACGCTTTGTCAACGCTGATGTTGCCGAGGTCGAGCTGTACCCATTCGTTACCGCCGAAAAGCTCTTTCATAATAACAGGCTTTGCTTTTTCGTTTATACTCAGCATCTGCATTGCCACATCGGGGCTGTAATCAAGCAATACGTTACCCATATCAAAAATAATATTTTTTATCATAAAAGAAAGTTCTTTGTCCTCTCGATAAACTGTTTGGTGTCTATTCTGTCAAGGCTGTGTGCGTCTGTGCCTATATTGAAGTATACGCCGACCTCTTTGCCGATGTTGTACATTCTTCTGCAGAATTCAGGGTAGCCTGCCATTGCGTTGAGGTTGAGCTCAAACGCTGTTTCGTGCTCTCTGCCGAGTGTCAGTAAGTCGCCGATTTCGTTATCGCTGAAGCAGGAAGGGACACTGCCTTTTGCGAATCCTACGTTCAACCTTTTTGAATTTGTCAGGTATTCGTCGTGGAAAGGGTGGGCGATACAGTCTGCTCTGTCGGATTTGATAAGGTTTGTGAGAGTTTCGATAATGTGGTTTTTGTAGCCGACAGGGCTTGTGTCTTCGGGCTGAATCCATGTTGAAACGTGGTAGTGATTCTGTGCCCAGAGTCTGTAATCAAGCTCAATGTCGTTGTTCGGGTAATTGAAGTTGTTGACACCGTAAGCTGAAAGCTCCGCACCGATAAGCACACGTACAGGCGACTCTATGGTTTTAGCCTGCTCTTTGAGCATTGAAAGGCTTACTCTGAATTCGTCTTCAGTGGCAGCCTGGACATGGTCGGTAATTGCTATCATCTCAAGCCCGTTAAGCTCGGCAGTGCGTACAATATCGTTCAGTGTCATTTCAGGCTTTGCACAGCCCGAGAAAGAAGAATGTATATGCAGATTCTGTCTGCAGAGTATATCTAAATCATAAGTAGGTTCGTGAAAATACATAAGTGACTGCTCCTGTAAATAATGTTTTTAGCGGGCGATTCGTGAATCGCCCCTACAATAATAATCTTTAATTAACATATAATACCTTATTTTTCGGCAAAAATAAAGACAATATATAAAATTTAAAAAAAATCTTTTATTTTCTTTATAAGAATAATAATTTGACAAAGCTTAACTATAATCGCAATTGGACAGAGATTGTCTTATTTTGGCGAACAGGGAGGTTTCCTTATGAGCTTTATGGATGTTGCCACGCTTCTTGGCGGTCTGGCGTTCTTCCTTTACGGTATGAATGTAATGGGCAATGCACTCGAGAAAAGTGCGGGTAATCAGCTCAAAACAATACTGGGTAAACTTACTTCAAACAAATTCAAGGGCTTTTTGCTCGGCCTTGCAGTAACGGCTGTTATTCAGTCGTCGTCTGCAACTACAGTTATGGTTGTCGGCTTTGTCAACTCGGGTGTTATGCAGCTTACTCAGGCTGTCGGCGTTATTATGGGTGCAAACCTCGGTACGTCGGTAACTTCCTGGATTCTCAGTTTAACCGGAATTGAAAGTGACAATTTCTGGATTTCATTGTGTAAGCCTGCGACGTTTACACCTATACTTGCACTTATCGGTATTATTCTCAATATGTTTTCCAAAAAAGCAAAGCGCAAGGATATCGGAATAATCCTGCTTGGTTTTGCCGTGCTTATGTTTGGTATGGAGATAATGTCCGATGCTGTTGAGCCGCTCACAGAGCTTGAGTGGTTTAAAAATGCACTTGTTATGTTCAGCAATCCTGTGCTCGGTATGCTTATGGGTACTGTTGTTACCGCTGCTATTCAGTCTTCGTCCGCTTCTGTCGGTATTCTTCAGGCTCTTACACTTACGGGCAGTATCAACTATATGACCGCTGTTCCGATTATCATGGGTCAGAATATCGGTACCTGTGTCAGTGCTATTATTTCTTGTGCGGGTGCTAACAAAAACGCAAAGCGTGCCGCATTCATACATCTTTATTTCAACGTAATAGCAACGGTTATTTTACTTGCTGTGTTCTACGGTGTAACATCGTTTGTAAATATACCGATTCTTAACGAGGCAGCAAATCCTTTGGGTATAGCCGTTGTTCATACAGGCTTTAAGATTGTTGCACTTGCAATTCTCTTCCCGGCATCAAATCTTCTTGTCAAGCTTGCTAACCTTACTGTTAAGGATAAGGGCGAAAACGAAAAAGCAAAGATGCTCGATGAACGCCTTTTCAGCACACCTGCAGTTGCTGTTGAGCAGAGCCGCAAGGTGACAGTCAAGATGGCTCAGCTTAGTCAGCAAACGCTGCTTGATGCTATGCAGATGCTTAATTCTTATAATGAGAAAACGGCAGAGAGCATACGTAAAGGCGAGAAAAAAGCAGATAATTATGAAGACACAATAGGCGATTACCTTGTAAAACTCAGTGCGCGTGACCTCACAGATGAGGACAGCCGTGAGCTTACAATGCAGCTTCATCTTATAGGTGACCTTGAGCGTCTGAGTGACCACGCACTTAATATTCTTGAGTCTGCAGAAGAGCTTAAGGATAAGAAAATGTCATTCTCAGGTGCGGCACAGAAAGAAATGCAGAATATCGTTGCCGCCACAACACGTATTCTTGAGCTGTCTGTTAATGCTTTTGTAAATAATGACCTTGAAAGCGCAAAGCTCGTTGAGCCGCTTGAGCAGGTTATCGATGTGCTTAAAGAGGATATGAAGCACGGTCATATTGAGCGACTCCGTAAAAACGAGTGTACTATTGAGCAAGGTTTTGTTTTCAATGACCTTGTTACAAATCTTGAGCGTGTTTCCGACCACTGTTCAAATATTGCAGCTTGCGTAATTGAGACAGCTCACGCAAGATTTGATATGCACAAGTTTGTAAGAAACCTCAAAAAAGATTCTGAGGAATTCGATGCAAACTACAACAAATTCCTCAGAGAATATTCCGTATAAAGTTTTATACAATTATACCTTCACAGTCGTCATCAGTGGCGGCTGTGATTTTTGTTTTGTAATAATTACCGCATTCGGCACCGCTTAAAATTCTGACAGGAGTGTAGTTGGCGGTGTAGCCCGTGCACACTCCGTTTTCATCTTTTGTTTCGGCAAGCACCTCAACAGTTTTGCCGATTTGTGCTTTCATAAAGTCAGCTCGGATTTCATTTGTGAGAGCAATCATTTTATGTGCGCGCTCTTCTTTTGTTTTTCGGTCAAGCTGATTGGGGAATTCTGCCGCACGTGTACCTTTTCGCTGTGAGTAGGGGAATACGTGGACCTTTTCAAATTTTATCTTTTTTGCAAAGGCGAGCGATTCTTCAAATTCTTCTTCGGTTTCGCCTGCAAAACCTACCATAATATCGGTTGTAATCGTGCAGTCAGTAAAACTTTCACGGAGTTTGCTGCAGATTTTTTCATATTCTTCCGCGGTGTAATGTCTGTTCATTCTTTTCAGAGTTTCCGTACAACCGCTCTGAAGTGAAATGTGAAACTGCGGACAGAGCTTCGGTTGAGTTTTAAGAGCGTTTATCATTTCATCCGTCATGTGGTCAGGCTCAAGCGAGCCAAGTCTTACTCGACGGATTCCGGGAGTTTCACATACTGCCGCTACAGCATCGGAAAGGGAAAGTGAACAATCTGTGCCGTAGGATGAAAGGTTGATGCCGACAAGCACTATTTCGGTGTATCCGTTTGCGGCAAGTGAAGCAGCTTCTTTTTTTATTTCATCAAGCGGTTTTGAGCGGACTCTGCCTCGTGCATAGGGAATTATACAGTAGGAGCAGAAGCGGTTGCATCCGTCTTCAATTTTGATTGCCGCTCTTGTTCTTTCATCAAAGCTGCTGATACTGCACGGTACAAATTCATCACCTGTGCTGTGCTGAATTATATCCACACTGCGGTTGTGATTGTTTAAATATTCTTTTATCATTCTCGGGATGTCTATATTGTTTTTATTGCCTGCAACGATATCTGCTGCGTCAAGTTCGCTTGCAATCTGCGGATACGCCTGAGGCATACAGCCTGTAAGTACTACAACACTGTCGGGGTGAAGTCTTTTGAATCGCCTTACAGCTTGCCTTGTTTTTTTGTCGCTTTCTGCCGTAACCGTGCAGGAGTTTATTATATATATGTCAGCATCTTCGCTTGAGGGCACAATCAGAAAACCCTCACGCATAAGAGCTTCGCTGAGAGCCTGAGTTTCGTATTGGTTTACTTTACAGCCGAGTGTATAAAAAGCCGCTTTCATAGCTGTCTCCTTTGTTTTACTGTCGCTAAAATTTAATTATACTCTAAAATTCAAGTTTACGCAATATCGTATTACTGTAATTTATTTTTACGGATTTTCATAAATTTGAATGAAAGGGGAGATATGAATTGAACAGTAAGCTGATGAAAGTGATTTCATTTTTGTTGTGTCTTGTGTGTGCTTTTTCTGTTTCAGCCGCGGCGGCAGAGGAGAAGACTGCGGATTTTCCTGTTACGGTGAATGCGAAATCTGCAATTCTTGTTGATGCTTCAAGCGGTCAGGTGCTTGCGGCTATGAATGAACACGAACGGCTTTATCCTGCATCCGTTACCAAAATTATGACGCTTCTGCTGGCTATGGAGTCGATTGATTCGGGTAACCTCAATCTCAACGATACCGTCGTAACAAGCCCTACTGCAGCGGCCAAAGGCGGCTCGCAGATATGGCTTAAAGAGGGCGAGACGATGACTGTTGATGAGTTGCTGCGTGCTATTGCCATATACAGTGCAAACGATGCCTGCGAAGCTCTCGGTGAGCATATTGCAGGCAGTGAAGAAGCTCTTGTTGCAATGCTCAATAACAGGGCTGCAGAGCTTGGTATGAAAAACACTCATTTTGATAACTGTACAGGTCTCGACGATACGAGCGATACGCACCTTACAACAGCCTATGATATAGCTCTTATGTCAGTTGAACTTCTTAAACACGACCTTATAAGGAAATATACAACCGTCTGGATGGATTCACTTCGTGACGGGGCAACACAACTTGTGAATACCAATAAACTTATTCGTTTTTACGACGGTGCAACGGGACTTAAAACGGGCACAACATCCAAAGCGGGCTGTTGTGTTTCAGCTTCAGCTGAACGTAACGGTACACACCTTGTGGCTGTAATTATGGGCAGCCCTACGAGTGACGACCGATTCGGTGCGGCAAAAGCTCTGCTTAACTGGGGCTTTTTAAATTATGAGACCGTGACTCCCGTGCCCGATGCTTCGCTGATTACAGATGTAACGGTTATCGGAGGATATAAATCGTCATTCAGACCTGCTGTGAAGCCGCCGCAATCATTACTACTCAAAAAAGGCAGCGCAGATAAGATTGAACAGAGTGTGCAGATTGCAACAGACGTGCAAGCTCCGGTTGCCGCAGGCGAAAGGGTGGGCACGTTAATGCTTAAACTTGACGGTGAAACTGTTGCAGAGTGCCCGATAATTTCAAGTGAAGAAATTAAAAAGCTTGACTTTTTTGAGGTTTTGCGTCGGTTTTTGTCTTCTTTTGCAAGCTTGACAAAAGATAAGGTGTAAACACCGTAAAAAAATATTAAAAATGTTAAAAAAATTAGCGTTTTTGTATTGCAATAAGATTGAATTTCGGTTAAAATAATCATTAATAATATTTTACTTTTAAGGAGAGTCGGCATTATTCGCAAAGTGCCGCAAACAGCAAAGTCTATGGCAATCAAGTTAAACAGTTCCTATGCAGGCGAAAGAGCTTCAGCCTGCGAGCTCGCAAAAATCGAAGCAGAAATCGTAAATGCACACAAAATGCTTCACGACGGCACCGGTAAGGGAAGCGATTTCCTCGGTTGGGTCGATCTTCCGGTCAATTACGACAAGGCAGAGTTTGAAGTTATCAAAAAGGCAGCCGACAAAATCAAGTCCGATTCACAGGCTCTTGTTGTTATCGGTATAGGCGGCTCATATCTCGGTGCACGTGCAGCTATTGAATTCTGCAAGTCCTCAAACTATAACCTTCTTGCAAAGGATACTCCTCAGATATTCTTCACAGGTAACACAATCAGTTCTTCTTCCGTTGCCGAGGTTATGAGCCTTGTTGAGGGTAAAGATTTTTCGGTGAACGTTATTTCAAAGAGCGGTACCACTACCGAGCCTGCCGTTGCTTTCCGTGTGTTTAAGGAGCTTCTTGAAAAGAAGTACGGCAAAGAAGAGGCAGCCAAGCGTATATATGTAACAACCGACAAGGCAAAGGGTACACTCAAGTCCCATGCAGACAAAGAGGGTTATCAGACCTTCGTTGTGCCTGACGATGTCGGCGGACGTTACTCCGTTCTTACTGCTGTCGGTCTGCTTCCCATTGCAGCCGCAGGTATAGATATTGACGCACTTATGCAGGGTGCGGCAGATGCCAGAGAAAAGTACTCCGTTCCCTCACTTGAGAACGACTGCTACAAATATGCTGCAATTCGTAACCTCCTTTACCGTGCAGGTAAAAAGGTTGAGATGTTTGTAGGCTACGAGCCGTCCTTCACTCTTATGTGCGAATGGCTCAAGCAGCTCTACGGTGAGAGCGAAGGTAAAGAAAACAAGGGCATCTATCCTTCTTCCGCGATTTATTCCACTGATCTTCATTCACTCGGCCAGTATGTACAGGAAGGCGAGAGAATGCTCTTTGAAACAGTGGTTTATTTCGATAAAGTAAAGGCTGATGTCAACATTGAGGTTGACCCCGAAAATGTCGACGGCCTTAATTTCCTCGCAGGCAAGACGGTTTCCTTCGTAAACCGCAAGGCCTTTGAGGGCACACTCCTTGCACATACCGACGGTGATGTTCCCAACATTGTGCTTGAGGTTGAGCAGATGGATGAGTATAACCTCGGTGAGCTCATCTACTTCTTCGAAAAGGCCTGTGCAATTTCAGGCTATGTGCTTGGCGTTAATCCCTTCGACCAGCCCGGTGTAGAAAGCTACAAGAAGAACATGTTTGCGTTACTCGGTAAGCCCGGTTATGAAGACATGAAAGCAGAGCTGGAATCTAAATTAGGCAGATAATAATATAAAGGAGCGATTAAAATGGTAAAACTTATTCTCGGTCACAAAGGTGCAGGTAAAACAAAGAAGCTTATTGAGCTTGTCAACTCAGCAGTTGAGAAGTCCAGCGGTAATGTTGTCTGCATCGAAAAAGAGGCAGCTCTTACTTATGATATTACACATCGCTGCAGACTTACAGCAGCTGACGACTATAAAGTAAGCGGTTACGATGCATACTACGGCTTTATCTGCGGTATTTTCGCAGGTGACCATGACATTACAGATGTATTTGCTGACGCTACTCTCCGTATCGGCGGCAGAAATTATGACGAACTTGCAGATTTCCTTCTCAAGGTTGCAGAGCTTTCTGCTAAAGAAGGTAAGGATGTTATCTTTACAGTATCTGCCGATAAGGAAGAAATTCCTGCTAAGGTCTTCGAGGTTTGCGAAGTACTGTAAAAATTAAATTTTTTTCTTGACAAAGCGCAACTGAAACGATATAATAATCTTTGCGTGTTATTCGGCGTGGTGCTCGTGTATCCTTTACGGAGGTATCAACAAAGGTGTTTATTGAGCTTGAACCCATTTTTAACAACATAGGCGAAAAGCTGGAGTTCGATTACGATCTCGATTTGTCCGATGTCGACGTCTGTACTCTGTATCCTTTTGCCACACCTGTAAAGGTCAAGGGCAGCGTTTTCAACAAGGCGGGCATAGTTCAGCTCGTTGCTGATACTGCTTTTACTTATTCCGCACCTTGTGACCGTTGCGCACAGCACACAGAAAAAAATCTTTCAATCCCCGTTGACCACGTGCTGGTCACTTCGCTCAATGATGAAGAAAATGATGAGCTGATTCTTGTCGAATCACTTCGTTTTAATCTTGACGAGCTTGTTACGGAGGATATTTTGCTCGGCTTGCCGACAAGGCATCTGTGCAAGGAAGATTGCAAAGGTGTTTGTCAGTATTGCGGCAAAAACCTTAATTACGACTCATGCAGCTGTTCTGCACCAATAGACCCGCGTCTTGCGGCACTGCAGCAACTGTTGAATAATAACGATGAGTAGAAGTTACACACCAGCAAGGAGGTTCCGAAATGGCAGTTCCGAAGAGAAGAGTCTCTAAGGCAAGAAGAGACAAGAGACGCAGCAGCGTATGGAAGCTTAATGCACCTGAGCTCGTCAAGTGCCCCAAGTGCGGCGAGTACAAGAGACCGCACAGACTGTGTGCTAATTGTGGTTACTACAATGGCAGACAGGTAGTTGAAACAGAGGCATAAGCTTTAGGCTTTAAGGCAGAGAGGTTGTTGTTATACCCTCCCTGCCTTTTGCTTTTGTTTTTGCGGATAAATTTTGTGTTCTTCTGCGTTGTTTCGGACTCGAAATACCTTTGTATTCCTTCGTCCTCACGCCTTGAATAACGCAAAATTTATCACGCAAAAACCGACCTTATTAATTTTTGTGTTCTTCTGCGTTGTTTCGGATTCGAAATACCTTTGTATTCTTTTGTCCTCACGCCTTGAATAACTCAAAATTTATCACGCAAAAACTGTACTCTTAAAATCATTGAATTTAAGGTGGATTTTAATGAGCATATTCTGTTGGGATTTTGACGGCACGCTTGCCTACTGCAATCATTTGTGGAGCGGCAGTGTTTTTCGTGCACTTAATGAAACGGTTGCAAGTCACAGTGTCACTTTTCAGGATATAAGACGGTGCAATGCAAGCGGATTCACGTGGCATACTCCCGAAAAGGATTTTACCGATCTGGTCGGTGAAAAATGGTGGGAGTTTATGAATGCTCATTTTTTCAGGAGTTTTGTTTCGTTGGGCATAGACGAAAAGCAGGCGAAGGCTGCAAGTGAAAAGGTGAGGGAGATAATAATGCTTCCGTCAAACTACAATTTGTTTGACGATACGGTTTTTGTGCTCGAAAAAGCAAAAGAAAAAGCTCACACCAATATAATTCTTTCCAACAATTATCCCGAATTACAGCGCATAACGGATGCGCTCGGCATTACAGATTATTTTGACAGATTGGTTGTTTCCGGTCTTGTCGGTTACGATAAGCCGAGAAAAGAGATATTTGATATAGCAAAATCATTTTATCCCGATGAAGATTTTGTTATGATAGGGGATAATCCCGTTGCTGATATTATCGGCGGCAAAAACGCAGGTATGACAACGGTTTTAGTCCACAAAGGCTTTGATAAAAACGCAGATTATTGCTTTGATAATCTGCTTGATATATGTTCGATTATGTGATTTTTCAGGGAGGTGACGTTAAGTGTCAGTTAAAATTAAAGAAGTTGAAAAAGGCTCAATATGCTACAAAAAAATATCGGGCGGTGAGACACTTATATCCGTCAACTCTCACGAGATAAACGACGTGCTTGATTACCGCTTTTACAGCAGTGAATGTAAACTGAAGCTTGAGATTGAAAACGAAAAAGGTAAGCGTCGTACTGTTAAAATCAAAAAAGATGAGTATGACGATTTAGGGTTATGCTTTGAAACCTATCTTATGGACAAGCACCATTCCTGCAAAAACAAGTGCATATTCTGCTTTATAGACCAGATGCCAAAGGGTATGAGAGAGAGCCTTTATTTCAAGGATGACGATTCGCGCCTTTCTTTCCTTTTCGGCAATTATATTACTCTTACAAATCTCACCGACCGTGATATTGACCGTATTATCGAGATGCATATCAGTCCTGTGAATGTTTCGGTTCACACAATGAATCCTGAGCTTCGTGTTGAGATGATGAAAAACCCGAATTCAGGCACATCTCTGCGTTACCTCAACCGCCTTGCGGATGCAGGTATCAAGCTCAACACACAGCTTGTGCTTTGTCCCGGTATAAACGACGGCAAGGAGCTTGAATTCAGCCTGAGTGAGCTTGGTAAGTTATACCCTGCGGTGCAGAGTATAGCCTGCGTGCCCGTAGGTCTTACCAAGCACCGTGAGGGTTTGTATCCGCTTGAAGCTTATAATGAAAAAACGGCAGCCGCAGTTATTGATACGGTTGACGATTTTAATGCTCATTTTAAATTTTTTAAAGGCGAAACTATTGCTTTTGCCGCTGATGAGTTTTATCTTTGCGCAGGTCGGGAAATTCCCGATGCCGATTATTACGGAGAGTATCCTCAGCTTGAAAACGGTGTGGGAATGTGGCGTCTTCTGGAGGATGAGTTTAAATCTGCCCTTGAGGACAGTGAATATGAGCTTGCAGACAGCAGAAGCATAACTGCTGTAACGGGTGCCGCGGCATATCCCCTTATAAAAAAACTTGCACTCTCGGCAGAAAAGAAGTATGATAAACTAAGAATAAATGTAATTAAGATAAATAATATTTTCTTCGGTGAAAGCGTTACCGTAGCGGGTCTGCTTACGGGTCAGGATATTCTCGCTCAACTTGAGGGCAAAGACCTTGGCGACGAGTTGATTATACCCGATTCTGCTCTGCGTGACGGTGAGGAAGTTTTCCTCGATGATATTACGGTAACGGAGCTTTCAGAAAAGCTTGGTATACCCGTAAAATCTTGTGTTGCGGACGGATACGAGCTGTTAGATAAATTTTTAGGAGGCGAGTGATAATATGGCAAAACCTATAGTTGCCGTTGTCGGCAGACCCAACGTCGGCAAATCGACACTTTTCAATAAACTTTGCGGTAAAAGGCTGTCTATTGTTGATGATACACCCGGTGTCACACGTGACAGAATCTTCGGCGAGTGTGAATGGGTCAACAGAAATATGATTCTTGTTGATACGGGCGGTATTGAGCCGTATTCAGATGATATTATTCTTTCGCAGATGCGCCGTCAGGCACAACTTGCGATTGACAGTGCGGATGTCACAATCCTCGTCTGCGATGTGCGTACAGGTGTTGTTGCAGCTGATGAAGAGGTTGCCGCAATGCTTCAGAAGAGCGGTAAGCCTGTTGTGCTTTGTGTAAACAAGTGCGACTCGATTGGTGAACCTCCGCTTGAATTTTATGAGTTTTACAATCTTGGTCTCGGTGACCCGATTGCGGTTTCTTCGGTTCACGGTCACGGTACGGGCGATCTGCTTGATGCCGTACTCTCATATATCCCCGAGGAAGAAGAGCAGGAAGAGGAAGACGATACGATTAAGGTTGCCATTATCGGTAAGCCCAATGTCGGTAAATCGTCCCTTGTAAATAAGATTTCGGGTGAAGAGCGTGCGATTGTATCAAACATCGCAGGTACGACACGTGATGCGACCGATACACATATCGAAAATAAATTCGGTAAATATGTGCTTATTGATACAGCCGGTCTCAGACGTAAGAGCAGGGTAGACGATGCAATTGAAAAATACTCTGTGCTTCGTGCAAAAATGGCTGTTGAGCGTGCAACCGTATGCGTAATTATGATTGATGCTCAGGAAGGCTTTACCGAGCAGGATTCAAAGGTTGCAGGTATAGCACACGAGATGGGCAAGGCTTGCATTATAGCCGTAAATAAATGGGATGCAGTAGAAAAAGACGGCAAGACGATGGATTCCTACCGTAAAAAGCTGATGAACGATTTCTCGTTTATGTCATACGCTCCGATTATTTTCATCTCAGCTAAAACGGGTCAGCGACTTGACAGACTCTTTGAGCTTATCAATTTTGTTGACGGTCAGAATGCAATGCGTATCCAGACAGGTAAGCTCAATCAGGTGCTTGCCGATGCAACTGCAAGAGTACAGCCACCGACTGATAAGGGCAAGCGACTCAAGATTTACTATATGACTCAGGCTTCAACACGTCCGCCGACGTTTGTCTGCTTTGTCAATAAAAAAGAGCTTTTTCACTACAGCTATCAGCGTTATCTTGATAACCAGATTCGTGAGGTATTCGGCCTTGAAGGTACACCGACACGCTTTGTAATCCACGAGCGTGAGGAAAAGAAAAAATAATTTAAAAATCTAACATCTTTCTCAGCTCAGTGCCGATTTCTTCAGCACTGAGCTGAATTGTTTCTGCTTCTTCTCCAAATACTGCATATCTTCCTTTTTCCTGTGTGAGCAGTATTCCGCAGGCAGAAAAAACAGTAAGAGCAAGTATAAAAACAATAATAAAATAGTATCTTAATGTATCTTTCAATATTCTCATCCTTGGTTTGAATTGAGTAATTTAACAAGTGCGCTGCCGAGCAGTCTGCCCGAATATGCCGCTTCTTCAAGTGTGTTTGCACAGCTGCCCATTTCTACAAGCAGATTGTTGGGCGACAGGTCCATATTGTATTTGCGTTGGCAGAAATATACGGGGCGCATCAGTCCCGGGTACATTTCTTCGCAAACGCTTTGCAGGTTAAGTGCAAATGTCAGGTTTTTCTTCCAATTAGGGAATGCGGTAACCTTTCCCTCTTCACATCCCGTTATTATCATTATCTGTGCCGCTTTTTTACCGAGAATTGTCGCAACAGGCTTTATTCTTGTGCCGTTATTCTCTTCGATTGCATCGCGGTGAATATCAAGCACAATTTTTATGCTTGGATATTGCTTTAGGTATTTCTCTACGCTCTTTCTTGAATGGTCGTATGCACCGGTGTATTTCACATCATGAATTTCTGTGTCGTGTATTACTGTGTAGCCTGCAGCTTCAAGTTGCTTTTTTATCTCTGTGCCGACTCTTACCATATTGCGGTCAGCTGAATTACTGCGCGTTACATAATCCTGAGCATACCATCCTCTGTCCAGCATTTCGTAGCTTTCCGTTGTGTGCGTATGAAAAATCAGTACGGATGGCTGCGATTTGTCACTGATTTTTAAATCAGGCTTTGCTGTAAGAAACTGGCTCAGGTTTAGTTTTTGCTGTGTGTCGGTGTTGTTTCTGACAAGAATATTACCTACCGAAGTCGTCACGGTGCTTTTGCCGTACTGCTTTTCGATTATTTTGCCGTCCTCAACATCATCCGCGGCACCTAATTTTGCCGCTTCAATAAGCTTTTTGATGTCTTCGGGTGTGCTTGTCAGTGTGTCCAGAGGATTTGATGCATAAACGGTACGGTCAACTGATGTCACATTGTTACCGCCTTGATTTTTTGAAGAGAAAAGCAGATTGAAGTATTCTTGTGTTGCGGCAGTTTTTTCACCGTTTGGATTTAAAAGTCCGATTAAAGGAGTAACGGTATTGCTTTTTATTCCGACTGTCAGGGAAACAATGAGGATTATCGCTGTGATAATCGAAAAGATATCATAAACTGTATCAAATTTATTTTTCAATTGTAATTCCTCCGCCGACATATTATTATATTTATATATATGTCTGCATAGGTGCGGTTTATGATACCAGCGTGTAAAGCTCCTCAGGATTCATATTGGGCTGTAAAGCAGTGTTTATCGCCGTTGCAACGAGCTTTGATGCACGCTCTGTTATAAGGTCAATTTCCCTTGGAGTTACCATCATTTTTTCGCCGCTTTTTCCAAGCTTCTGTTCCTGACCCGTTAAATCGTAAGCAAGGGTTGCGGCGTCTACAACCGTAGGTACACCTATTGCGATTACCGGCACTCCCATTGTTTCGTGGCTTATTTCTGCTCTTGCGTTGCCTACACCTGAGCCGGGTGTTATGCCCGTGTTACAAATCTGTACCGTACACCCGAGACGCGACAGCCTTCGAGAAGCAAGTGCGTCAACAGTTATAACCGCAGCAGGGGATATCTGTCTTATTATTCCCGCGAGTATTTCTCCGGTTTCGATTCCGTTTTGTCCGAGCACACCCGGAGCTATTCTCGCTACGGGTCGCAGATTTTCGAAACCTAACGATTCTTGAAGTTCTTTGCCTATATGTCTGGTTGAAAAAATCAGAGATGCACATTTTGGCCCCAGTGCGTCAGGTGTTATTTGTTCGTTGCCAAGTCCTGCAACAAGAACAAGTCCTTCTGAAGGCAGTAACTTTTTCAGCTCAGTTGCAACAGCCTGCATCCCGTTGCCGAAGATATCGGCATTGTTGCCAAATCCGGGTAATTCAACCGTTATATATGTGCCGATTTTTCGCTTTAATGCTTTTTCTCCGTTTTCGTTTGTTATTTTTATTTGAGTTATTCTGGCATTGCCGTGTGTAGTTTCTGTTTTTTCAGTTCCATAAGGCTCATTTTTGCCGTTTATTTCGTGCTGTTCAAGGGCTAAATCCGTTCGTAAGTCCATAAGTTCCGCTTCCTTTCGCAAATAGTATGTGATATTTAAATATTTTTAAACTTTTCTTAAAAAATAACTTGCATTTTACTTTAATAAATGATAATATACATAGATGTGTGATAGTAAAAAGGAGGTGTACTCAAATGCCGAACATCAAATCAGCAAAGAAGAGAGTTCTTGTTAACAAGACAAAGGCAGCTCGTAACAAGTCTGCTAACTCTGCACTCAAGACTGCAATCAAAAAGGCTAACGCTGCAATCGAGGCTAATTCTGCAGATAAGGATGTCCTTGTAAAGGCTGCAATCAAGAAGATTGACCAGGCTACAGCAAAGGGCATTATCCACAAGAACAATGCCGCAAGAAAGAAGTCTGCTCTTACAGTTAAGGCAAACAAGGCTTAAGGGGGAGCTGATTAATCCGAACTTGCCCAAAAGCGAGTCTTTTCATCGCTTTTTGGCGTTTCGGTTTTGAAAGGCGTCAGCCTTCCTTCAACCTCAACATCCAAAAATCAACTGAAAATATTCGGCTTTTGGGTCGTAGAATTTTCTCAGAGAGGATTTTTGGTCAACCGAGGCGCAAAACGCAGCAAATACTTTTGTATTTGCGAGTATTTTAACAATGGGTGAGCAGAAATCCTCCTGCGAAAATCACAGTTAGGATTAATCAACTCTCCCTAATGCAGCTTTATTCGAGGCCGATGCGTTTGCATCGGTCTCGCAGACTGCCTTTGCAGTCCCTGCGGCCGACCTGTGTCTCTCGCTTTTGGGGGAGGTAGAGGTCGGCCGCATTTTTATATATTTTGCATTTAAGTCTTGACTTTAACGCAAAATATAGTTATAATTTTATTATTCCAAATATTTCTGAGGAGGATATATAAATGGCAAAGAAGATTCTTAAAATAATCGGTATTATCGCAGCTGTTGCAGCTGTTGTTGCAGGTATTTATTTCGCAGTTAAGAAGATTAAGGAAAAGAAGGCTGCTGAGGCAAACGACGAGGAAAACTACGTTTCCTGCTCATGCTGTGAGGCTCAGTAATCATATACTTATAAAAAATGAGAGGTACGGTTTATCTGAACTGCCCCAAATTGTGCGGACAGTACAAAAAAGCCCCCTATGGTAGGGAATATTAAATTTTAAGCGACATACTGACTTCGTTTTTCAAGCGGAGTCAGTTTTGTTTTTAAT
>JAFXCH010000024.1 GCA_017516485.1 Clostridia bacterium | reverse complement strand
GTTTTCTCTTGTGAATACTTCAACGTCAACAACGATACCGTATTCACCGTGGGGAACACGAAGAGATGTGTCACGGACCTCTCTTGCCTTCTCGCCGAAGATTGCACGGAGAAGTCTTTCTTCTGCGGTAAGCTCTGTTTCACCCTTGGGTGTTACCTTACCGACAAGAATATCGCCGGAGTGAACCTCGGCACCGATGCGGATGATACCCTCTTCGTCGAGGTCCTTGAGTGCATCGTCACCGACGTTGGGAATATCTCTTGTGATATCCTCCGGACCGAGCTTTGTATCACGAGCTTCAAGCTCATATTTTTCAATATGGATTGAAGTGTAAACGTCATTTCTGACAAGCTTTTCGTTAACGAGAACAGCGTCCTCGTAGTTGTAGCCTTCCCAGGTCATAAAGCCGATGAGAGCGTTTTTACCGAGGCTGATTTCGCCGAGTGCGGTTGCGGGACCGTCTGCGATAACCTCTTTCTTTTCAACACGCTGACCGGACTTGACAATCGGGCGCTGGTTTACGCAGGTGCCCTGGTTGGAGCGCTGGAACTTGATAAGCTCGTAGGTATCAACCTCACCTGCATCTGTGAGAATTTCAATTCTGTCTGCGCTGACGTAGGTAACTGTACCTGCGTTCTTGGCAATGAGGGCAACGCCCGAGTCAACCGCAGCCTTGTATTCCATACCGGTTGCAACGATGGGAGCATCAGTCTTGAGAAGCGGAACAGCCTGCTTCTGCATGTTTGAACCCATAAGTGCACGGTTGGCGTCATCGTTTTCAAGGAAGGGAATCATTGCCGTAGCAACGGAGACAACCATCTTGGGAGAAACGTCCATATAGTCAATTCTGCTCGTCTCAATGTCGAGGAACTCGTCACGGTGACGTGCGTTGACTCTGGGGTTCTTGAAGCGGTTGTTTTCATCGAGGGGCTCGTTTGCCTGAGCTACGATATAATCGTCCTCGACGTCTGCCGTCATATATACAACCTCGTCGGAAACAATACCGGTCTCCTTGTCTACCTTGCGGTAGGGAGCCTCGATAAAGCCGTACTCGTTGATTTTTGCAAAGGTTGCAAGGTAAGAGATAAGACCGATGTTCGGGCCTTCAGGAGTCTCGATGGGGCACATACGACCGTAGTGGCTGTAGTGAACGTCACGGACCTCGAAACCTGCACGGTCACGGGAAAGACCGCCGGGGCCGAGAGCGGAAAGACGGCGCTTATGTGTAAGCTCGCCGAGGGGGTTGGTCTGGTCCATAAACTGTGAAAGCGGAGAAGAACCGAAGAATTCCTTAACGGCGGCAACAACGGGACGGATGCTGATAAGAGCCTGAGGAGTCATCTTATCTGCGTCCTGAGCCTGAATTGTCATACGCTCACGGACTACTCTTTCCATACGGGTCATACCGATACGGAACTGGTTCTGGAGAAGCTCACCTACACAGCGGATACGTCTGTTGCCGAGGTGGTCTATATCGTCCTTCGTGCCCACACCGTTGGCAAGGCAGTTGAGATAGTTGATGGATGCGAAGATATCCTCACGCACGATGTGCTTCGGGATAAGGTCGTCGCAGTGTGCAAGAAGCTGCTCAAGGATTTCCTCGTCGCTCCAGTTGTTTTCTGCTGCTGCATCAACAAGAGCCTTAAGGGGTCTGAAGCAGACCTTTTCGTTGATTGCCGCTTCCTCAAACTGCTCCTTTGTGAACTGCGGGAAGTAGCCTGCAATATCAACCATAGCGTTGGAGATAACGCAGAGCTTCTTACCGTCAAGGTCGATGTAAACCTTGTCAACACCTGCCTGCTCAATCTCATAAGCCTTTTCCTTGGTGATAAGCTCGCCTTCCTCGGCAAGGATTTCACCCGTTGCGGGGCTGATAATCATTTCGGCTGCGTTGTAGCCGGCAATTCTTGCGGAAATTGCAAGCTTCTTGTTGTACTTGTAGCGGCCTACTCTGGAAATGTCGTAGCGGTGGGGGTCAAAGAAGAGAGCATCAAGCTGTGACTGAGCCGTTTCAAGCGTGGGGGGCTCACCGGGACGCAGCTTGCGGTAAACCTCAAGCAGTGCCTCCTCAGCGTTCTGCTTCTCGTCCTTTTCGAGAGTTGCGTTGAGTCTGATATCGTCGCCGAACATATCGATAATATCATCGTTTGTACCGAGACCGAGGTCTGTGCCGCAGAAGAGGGCACGGATAAAGGTCGTGATGAAAATCTTTCTGTTCTTGTCGATACGGACGTAGTAGAGGTCGTTCTGGTCGGTTTCAAATTCGAGCCATGCACCTCTGTTGGGGATAATCTGAGCCTTGTAAAGCTCCTTACCTACCTTGTCGTGGTCAATGTCAAAATAGACACCGGGGGAACGGACGAGCTGTGAAACGATAACACGCTCCGCACCGTTGATAACGAAGGTGCCGCTTTCCGTCATAATCGGAAAATCGCCCATAAAGACTTCGTTCTCTTTGATTTCGCCGGTTTCCTTGTTGTAGAGTCTTGCTGTGACACGCATAGGTGCAGCGTAAGTTGCGTCACGCTCCTTACACTCCTTGATGGTGTACTTGGGCTTATCGTCCATACGGAAATCGATAAAGCTCAGTTCGAGATTGCCCGTGTAATCCGTGATTGTGTCGATATCACGGAAAACCTCCTTAAGACCCTTATCGAGGAACCACTGATAAGAGTTCTTCTGGATTTCGATGAAGTTGGGCATCTCCATAACCTCGTTGATCCTGCTGTAGCTCAATCTTTCGATTTTGCCGTGCTTGACCATTTGGGCTGCTTTTGCCATAGGCAAATCACTCCATTCTTATATAATAATCGTGGGGAGAAAATTAAACGAAAATCAGACGGCTTTTTGTGCATCTTGCACAGAAATTTTTAACTAAATTTATTTAAGCCGATACATTTCCATTTTAATGGTGATTAAGTATTTTACAGTATTTTTTACTGCTTGTCAAGCCTTTTTTGAGCCGTTTTGTAAAGTTTTTTACTTTATTTTTGTCTTTTTATTCCAAAACCGCAAAATAATCATCTTTTACCCGAACAAAGCCAAAAAGCACACTTTGCCCTTATATCGCCGTTTTTGTGCGATACGCGAGGGTAAGTGTGCTTAAAATTATTGTATACTTTTTTGTGTATTGTGCTTAAGGTGCAAGTATAATCCGAACTCGCCACCCTATCCTATGTGGTTGAGGAAGGCCTTTGTGCGCTCGGATTTCGGGTTGACGAGCACCTCTTCGGGTGTGCCCTCCTCCTCGATAACGCCGTCCGCCATAAAGATAACCTTGTCGGAAACGTTGCGTGCGAAATCCATTTCATGCGTTACGACAACCATCGTACAGCCCGAATCACGCAGACCCTTTATAACGTTGAGTACCTCAACGGTAAGCTCGGGGTCAAGCGCCGAGGTAGGCTCATCGAAGAAAAGAATTTTCTGGTTGAGCGCAAGTGCACGTGCAATCGCAACACGCTGCTGCTGACCGCCGGAAAGCTGGCAGGGATAGAAATCAACCTTTTCCTCAAGCCCGACCTTTTTCAGCAGTTCGAGTGCCTGCTGCTTTATTTCAGCCTCTGTTCCCTTTTTAAGGAGGGTAGGTGCAAGGGTCAGATTCTGCAGAACGGTGTACTGCGGAAAGAGATTGAAATTCTGAAAAACGAGGCCGAAATTGAGTCTGTTTTCCCTTATCTTTTCATCGGTCATTTTGACGGTATCTGCGCTGTCGAAAAGCACCTGACCGTCAACGATAATACTGCCGTTGTCAATCGTTTCAAGGAAATTCAGACAGCGGAGCAGAGTAGTCTTACCGCTGCCCGACGAGCCGATAATTGACAGAACCTCACCCTTTTCGAGAGTAAAGCTAATATCCTTGAGCACCTCGGTTTTGCCGAAGCTTTTTCTTATGTTATTTACTTCCAATATAGACATAGCTTAACTCCTGAAATAACTGAGTTTCTTTTCAACTCTGTTTAATACAACCGTGAGAATACCTACGAAAACAAGGTAGAACACGCCTGTAAAGAACAGCGGCCAGATAAGCGCCTTTGTTGCGGCAAGCTCCTTGGCGTTCTTGATGATTTCGCAAACCATAATACAGTTTGCAAGTGCGGTATCCTTGATAAGCGTAATTATTTCGTTTGACATCGGGGGAACGATGCGCTGAATAACCTGCTTGAGGATAATCTTTCGGAAAATCTGCGACTTTGTAAGACCGAGTACGTAACCCGCCTCATACTGACCCTTTGATATGCTTTCGATACCGCCACGGTATATTTCAGAGAAATAGCAGGCATAGTTGATAGCGAACGCAATAAGAACAGCCGTAATTCGGCCGGCATCCGAAATGCCGTATTCAAGGAACATAAAGCGGTCAATCTTTCCGAAAAGCTGATAATCAAACAGCAGTCCGGGCACGTAGTAGATGATAAAAATCTGCAGCATCAGCGGAATACCGCGGACAATCCAGACGATAACCTTTGAAATTGTTTTAACGATTTTGAATCGGCTCATTGAACAGAAGGCAATAGGCAAACCAAGCGGTGCGCCGCAAAGCAGCGTCACCGCAAAGATAAGCAAAGATATTTTAAAGCCGTCGAACAAAAAAGCCGTGACTTCTAAAAAGGACATATTTTAACTCCGGTTAATTAATATCTTTAAAAGGGATAAATCAGATTACTTCTGGTCGGAGAAATCTGTGATAGCTGTTGTAGCAACGCCGTACTTTTCTGCGAGAGTTGCGATTGTGCCGTCTGCGCCGAGTGCTTCGAGCTGAGCGTTAACCTGTGCTGTGAGGTCGCTGCCCTTCTTGAAGCCGATTGCGTAGAACTCAACGTCGCTGGAAAGTGCTTCTACGATAGCGAGGTCAGCATAGTCGCCCTTGCCTACGTAAGATTTTGCAAGCTGAGCGTCAACAACTGCGAAATCTGCTGTGCCTGCCTTGATTTCTGTAAGGCACTCTGTCTGCTTGATGAAGCCCTTGAAAGCTGTGCCTTCAAAGCCCTTTGCATAAGCCTCACCTGCAGAGCCGCTTTCAGCAACACCAAACTTGCCGTTGAGGTCTGCTGCTGTAGCAATGCCGGAATCAGCCTTAACAACAACTACCTGGCGGTTTTCCATATAGTTGTAGGAGAAGTCAACCTTCTCAGAGCGGAGAACGCCGTCATCATCAGCTGTGTTAGCAGTAAAGCCGTTCCATACGCAGTCGATAGTGCCGGAATCAAGGTCTGTGTACTTGCTGCTCCACTCGATTTCCTGGAAGATAACTTCGTAACCGAGGTTGCCGAAAACAGCCTTTGCAAGCTCTGTGTCAAAGCCGATAAGCTCGTTGTTTTCGTCAAGGTAGTTCATAGGCTCATAAATTGTGTAGCCTACAACGATTGATTTAGTTTCGCCGTTGTTCTCTGCGCCTGCATCGTCAGTAACTTCACCGTTAACGGGGTCAGTTGTTGTCTCGGGGGCATCGTTGCCGCCGCAAGCTGCGAAGCAGAATACCATTGAAAGTGCCAGAAGAAGTGCAAGTAATTTTTTCATAAGTTTATACACCCTTTCGAGTTTTTTAATGTGATAACATTTTAACATATTAGCGCATTAAAGTAAAGTCATTTTAGAAATTTTGTAACAACCACCAATAAACAGGCAATTAATGATGTAATTAATACTTATAATATATAGAGAAATTATAATTTGTAGGGGGACGGCGTCCTCGACGTCCCGAAAGATTTGCAGAAATATCAAGGTGAAAATGATATTGTAGGGGAGGGGTTCCATCCCCTCCCGTTGCGTGACTGATATATCAACGTCGGGAGGGTGTGGAACTACAACACGACGTAGAATTGATATATTCTTTTACAATGGGACGTCGAGGACGCCGTCCCCTACGGTCGATAACGAAATTTATATTGATAAAGAGCCGACAAGCCGAAATTTGCAAAAACACCGCCGTGCGGATTTTGTCCGTACGGCGGTGTTTTTAATGTTGCTTTTAATAAATCACTCTGTTTATTCCGAACAGATTTTTGAAGAACGAAACGAACTTCTGCCAAAATCCTGCCTTCGAGGTGATTATAACTTCATCGGAAATTGCCTCACCGTCCGCATCGGATAACGCTTCGCCGTCTTCATCAACCAACCTTACGCTGATTACTGCGTTACCGTTTGCAATTGACGTCACACGACACTCCAAGCCGTCCTCGCTGACACTTGTCGCAACGCCTGCGCCCTCAACAAACCACTCAACCGTGTAGCCCTCGGGGATTTCGATTTCACCAAGAGTCAAAACAAGCGTATCACCGAAGTTGATTGAATTAACAGCGGTATCAGATATTTTAACAATATCATCATCTACCAAAACAGTTACCTTACACTTGCCAAGTACAATGCCGTTGGGTGCAACTGCAAAAACTTCCGCCGAACCAATATTTATTGCGGTTATATTACCATCGGAATCAATTTCTGCAACGTTTTTATTACTGCTTTCCCACACATTAGGCACACCGCAAGCAACAGCGTGCGACGCTTGAACGGCAACAAGATAAGTTTCTCCGCTTGTAAGCATAAGATTATCCGTGCTGAAATTAAGGGTAATCAGTTCAAAATCAATGCCGTTTTCTTTCGCATACTTATGAGCGTAAGAGCCGTTGTAGCAAACTATTTTTGCATTGGTGTCTTTAAAAGCATTCTCGCCAATACTCGTAACTGTGTATGGAATTATTACACGTTTAAGATTCGTACAACCTTCAAACGCTGAAGAATAAATCATCGTTACGCTAAAGGGAAGTTCAACGCTTACTACTCTGCTTTGGTTTTCAAAAGCATTACACCCTATAGCAGAAACATTCGCCGGAACAACCAAATTAACATAATTGTCGTAGCCTTCAAATCCCTCGCCACAAAAATATGTAAGCACCCTATTTTTAATTATACAATAACCGCCAGCTTCTTTCATAAAGAGAGACACATTCATTCTGTTGCATTCCGCATAATAACTCGCATAAGAATCTTCTTCACACTGAATATCTATATAGTAGCAACCGAAAAATGCTGTTTCATCGATACTCTTTACAGATGAAGGAATATAAATTTTGTACAAGCTTTCGCAATATCTAAAAGTATCTTCTTCTATTCTTTCTAAGTTTTCAGGTAATTCAACACTAGTGAGATTATAGCAACCCCTAAATGCTGCTTCGCCAATTTCATCCACGGAATCCGGTATATTTACAGATACCAGACTATTACAGCCCGCAAATGCATACGCACCTATTTTTTTGAGATTTTCCGGAAGTTCTATGTATTGAAGATTCCAACATTCTGCGAACATATAGTCATCAATTTCAGTCATCCACGACGGCAGTTCAACAGAAGTCACATACTGACTGTCACTATAGTAACTATATTTAAAAACGCTATCCTGAATGACGGTTATGCTGTCATCAATTACAATATCGCCTGCGCCAACACATATCAAGCAATAATCAAGACAAAGAATATTATCATTCCAATTATCTTTATTACTTGCATAAGCTGTATAATCGAAAGCCCACCCGCCTATTTTTTCAATATTATCACCTATCGTTATATCTGCCAAATTAGTGCACCACCAAAATGCGTGGTGTCCGATTGTCTTTACGCTGTCAGGTATAACTATCTTCTTAACCTTGCGGCAATTGTTGAGGAAACAAGCAGGAATTGACTCAACCTTTTCGCCGATTGTTACATCAGTTAATTTATTGCAACCGTAAAAAGCGGAATATACATCATCTGAAGCACCTGCATAGGTACAATTAATCGCATTATAAATCACGCTTTTAAGATTTGCACAATTATAAAAAGCATCATAGCCGATTTTTACTACAGATTCGGGAATTGTTATGCTTTCAAGAGATATACAATCTTGAAAAGCAGAACATCCAATTTCAAAAACGCCATTTTCAAAAATTAGTTCTGTTAATGCGGTGCAATTCGCAAATGCATAATTATCTATTGTTTGAACGCTTGCAGGAATAATAATTTTATCCAAACTGATACAACCCCAAAATGCAAACTCACCTATTGTTTGTACAGTATCAGGAATTGATACACTTGACAGAAAAGTGCAACTATCAAACGTCCAGTCGTCTATTGTTGTTATACTTGAAGGCAAAACAACCTCTTTTAAAAGCATAAAACTATTAAATGATAGATTTCCAAGAGAAGTTATGCCCTCATTAATCACTACTTTTAAAACCTGTGGACGAATATTATTCCACGGTGCAAGTTCACTGCCAGTCCAATCTATTTCGCCATTTCCGTCTATTTGTAAAGTACCAGTATCTGAATCAAAATTCCAACTCAACCCATCATTAAGCACTGATGTTTTTGCATCCGCTAAATAAACCGTTGCATTCTGAAAATACGTATTGTTTTGAGATACAACAATACTACCCCATTGTGATTGATTTCCGTTGAAAAAAATCTCGGACAAGGAATCACAATATTCAAAAGCAGAATCCTTAACCATAGTTAGTTTATCATTAACGGTCAATGTATTAATTCCACACCCCTGAAACGCAGACTCACCAATCACAGTTACATTCTTGCCTAAAATAACATTTCTTAATGAATAACATTGCAAAAAAGTAAATGTATCAATTTTTGACACACCATCACCGATTTGTAAAAATTCAAGAGAATAGCAATCCCTAAAAGCAGAATTGCCAATTATTTGCACATTATTAGGTACAACAATACTTGTAACACCGCTATTTTCAAAAGAACTAGCACCAATTGATACAATAGAATCTGGTATCACGATATTTGTTAATGAATCACATCCATAAAAAGCATAATCACAAATATTAGTAACGCCATTAATAATTCTAACTTGTTTTATCGTCGAAGAATGCAAATACCAAGGAATATAATAACGGTATTCATATTCATACATTTCACCTGATCCAGTAATCAAGAGTGTACCCGTGCTATTATCAAAATCCCAAAACAAGTTATCACCACATCTTCCGCTTGTTGCATTTGAAGTGGTAATATCGTGAACTTTGGTTGTAGTACAATCATCACTCTTTGTTGTGGTTTCGCCAGACCAAAAAGTTGTCGTGGTATAGGAAGATGTAGTTGTCGGCATAGTGGTTGTTACCGCTGATGTTGTAGTAGTCGTTACATTATCCTCAGCTTCTGCTGCCGAACTTCTATCAGCGGTAATTACAAATGAAGTGGTAATAATTGCAACAGCCATAAAAAATGATAAAATTTTGTTTTTCATAACGCAAAACCCTTTCAAAGAAAGCATTTATCTAATTCATATATAAAAGTATATCACACAAATTTTTCCAGTTCAAGTAAAACAAACCTTACGGCTCTATCGTGCGTTAATACAAATAATAAAGATTTGGGTGTTGCTCTGTATTAGGGACAATTCACGAATTGTCCGTTGTAAAAGCGATATATCGGTAAATTTCGGTCAATTCGTGAATCGACCCTGCAAAATGATGATACAAAGACAAAAAAGACTCCGTTCTTGATGAACGAAGTCTTTGGGCATTGTACCCTAAAAACTGAACAAAGGGAACGAAATAGTGGAATGTGAGATTGTTAGAAAAACCTGAATACCAAGTAGAAAATGGTTCAAGCCCTCGACCTATTAGTACTGCCAAGCTGAACGTATCACTACGCTTACACATGCAGCCTATCAACCTCTTAGTCTATGAGGGGTCTTACTAGCTTACGCTATGGGATATCTAATCTTGGAGATGGCTTCACGCTTAGATGCTTTCAGCGTTTATCCAAACCGCACATAGCTGCCCAGCTGTGCCACTGGCGTGACAACTGGTGCACCAGAGGTGCGT
>JAFXCH010000023.1 GCA_017516485.1 Clostridia bacterium | reverse complement strand
TAAATTTAATTTTTGTCTTTCTTTCCATAACAAAACCTCCTGTTATTGGGTAATTTCATTTTACCTTATAACGGGAGGTTAGTCGAATGTACGGATTTAATTTCGGTAGCCGCTACCGAAATTACTATTTTTCCACAAATGTTTCGTATGTAAATCTTGCTCCGAGCCTGAAGCCTGATATAAAGCTGTCAGCATTACTTGTTGTTGAAAATTCAATGTAAGCACTCACGTAGTTTTGAAACAGCTCCTTATCTTCACCGGTCAGCCTTGCAGTAAGTTGTTCTTCTTTCTCGGCAAGGTTACTCAGTTTCTTCTTGAGTTTAGGTGTTAGTTCCGAATTAACTTCTTGCGGCTCGATGTTGCCATAATAGAAATCTTCAATGATATTTGACATTATGTACCTCCATATGTTTCTCTATTAAGCAACAGCAGGAGTGTAGAATACTATGTTTGAAGCCGATTTTACTTATATTTTGTGTAAATCCCTTATGAACACTCGCAACAAAATCTTCTGATACCGTAAGGTTTCGGGAGATTTTTTTATAATTCATGACTTGTACCTGAGAAGGTCTGTTTTTAACCGCTTGAATTATATGTAAAATTAATATATAATTTCCTTATCGACACGAAAGGAGAACAGTATGAAGGTTATTATCGCTTGCCTTAACTCAAAATATATTCACGCTTCACTTTCTCCCTGGTGTCTGCTTGCAGGTGTACGTGAATTTGCAAAGGGCGAATATGACGTTGCCGTTATGGAAAGCACAATAAACGGTGACGCAAACGCTTTTGCTGACTCAATTATAAGTGAAAATCCTGATATTGTTGCTTTGTCATGTTATATATGGAATATTACAAAAACGCTTGAAATTTGCAAAGCTATAAAAGAAAAGCATAACTGCAGGATTGTTCTCGGCGGACCCGAGGTTGCATACAGGCCGAAGGATATTCTTGAAAAATACAGCTTTATCGACTATGTGCTTTCGGGTGAGGGTGAATGGACTTTCCCTGATTTGCTCGACAGTTTAAATATTGATTTATCATCCGTTTCAGGACTTACATACAGAGAAAACGGTAAGATACTATCCATACCAGAAAAAGAATACACCGCCACTCCCCCATCGCCTTACTGTGAGGAATTTTTCGAGAAACTCAACGGCAGAATTACATACATCGAAACTTCAAGAGGATGCCCCTATCGCTGTGCCTTCTGCCTTTCGGGAAGGTGCTCTCCACTTCGCTTCTTTGATACGGAAAGTGTAAAAAAAGATATACTCAGACTCGCACAAAGCGGCACACAGACAGTAAAATTTGTTGACCGCACATTTAATGCAAACGCTGATAGAGCCAACGAAATACTGCTGTTCATCAAGGCAAATTACGGCAAAGAAATACCGAAGGGTGTATGTTTCCATTTTGAAATCGCAGGCGATATTCTGAAAGAAAGCACACTTGAAATTCTTGCTTCAATGCCCCGGGGTGCGGTACAGCTTGAAATAGGTATGCAGTCCTTCAACGAAGAAACACTCAAAAAAATCAACCGTAAAACCAATACTGAAAAGCTGATACAAAATATCAGAAAGCTCATAAGCTTTAACAATATGCATATTCATATTGACCTGATTGCAGGACTTACGGGCGAAAACTTTGAGAGTTTTAAAAGCAGTTTCAACACCGCATATTCTCTCGGTGCACATATGCTGCAGCTCGGGTTTCTGAAACTGCTTCACGGTGCGGATATGCGTGAGGACAGCGAGAAATATCCCTGCGAATTCAATGATGAACCGCCCTATGAAGTAACGTCAACACCGTGGCTTTCGGCGGAAGAAATACAGACTCTGAAACGCTGTGAAGATGCGGTTGACAGGCTGTATAACAGCGGCAGATTTCTGTACACTCTTGAATACCTGACAAACGAAGTCGGCATTTCACCATTTGATGTTTTCTGCGGTTTCGGTAACGCTGTAAACGGCAACAAAATGAGGCTGTCCGTTTACGCAGAAAAACTCTACAACTACTTTTGCGATAAGTGCAACAAAGAAATACTGCGTGAAAAAATACTTTGTGATTTGCTCTGCTGCTCATCCTCGGTACATATTCCCGAAGTGCTTAAAATCAAAGACCCGCTTTACAAAAAAGCTAAAAAATATTTCATAGAAAATGTTGACCCAAACACAAAAATTGCGATTATTTATTCGGAGAACAAGATTTTTGCGGTTAACCAATGTAAAGCTAAAGACCTTCACGGCAGATTTGAGGGCGAAATATATAATATTGATGATATATAAAAAAGAAGCACGGATACACTCCGTGCTTCTTAATCTTTAAGAACTTTTTACTTCTTCTCGTTTTCGATATACTCAACAATTCCGCCTACTGTTTTAACGGTTGCGAATGTCTTTGCGGTTATGTTTACGCCGAATTCCTTTTCGATTTCGGATGAGAGCATTGCAAGGTCGAGTGAGCAGAGACCAAGGTCTGCTGTGAGCTTGGATTCTGCTGTAACTTCATCAGGCTCAACCTCAACAAAGCCGCAGATTAAATCTTTAATTCTTTCAAACATCTTTTACACCTTCCTGATTATATTCTGTCAATTATTTCACCGAGTGTCATATCGGGATTTTCTACACCAAGCTTAAGTGCTTTTGCCGTGCCTTCCTGGAAAGCGTCAATATCATCAACACTGACAAATTTTGTTCTGTGCATACAGGAAAGCTTGAGACAACCGCTGCGTGAATCTTTCATAGCGAAAGTATAAAGAACCATAATATATCTGCCGAGCGAATAGCCCTCAAACTCGTAATCCCAGTTATTCATAGTGCCTGCTTCAAGCGGGAACCATGAGAACATCATTGTTGATGCAGCTGCTGCAGCAGAATAGTTGTACATTTCCCGTTGAAGATTGCGGTACTCAAGATAAGGATAATCCATATGCTTGAATGCCCAGAACTGAACCTCAGCCATTTTCTCAAGTGCTTCTCTGAATGTTATATTTTCGGGCAGAACAACACGCTGGGGAAGGGGAGCGGCAAGCGTACCGCCTGCACGCTTTTCGGCGATAGTCTTTCGTCTGGGGCAGAGGACGATGAAATATGTATCATCGTGTCTGTTATTTATCTTTGAAACATGAAGACGCATTGCGAGCTGAACAAGGCACTCGCCGCCTACACCGTTTTCTTCCATAAACTTAAAGATCTTTTGGCTGTCATCGTATGGTACGGTGTATTTTGTAAGCTCAGCCTTATCGTGTATCGGGTCGAAAAGAGATGGAGCCTTTATGCTCGGGTCCTTCTTCTTAACTCGCTCTGCTTCAAGAAACTTGGGGCCCTCAACGCCGAGATAAAGCGGCTCGCCGAGCTTGTCCATAAACTCACGGTATGCTTTTTCTTCCCGCTTTAAGTTTTCGGGGTCAGCTACGTAAGCAAGCTCTTTCTTGATAATATCCTCATATTTGCCCAGGGGTTTGGGCATAGCTGTGCCGTCTTTGAGATGGTCGTAAATTGCAAAAAGGTCTGCAAAGAAAGTAAAAACAGCAGCGTTATCCATAACGAGATGGTGGATATTTATATAAACACCGCAACGATTATCGTGAGTGCGGAAAAACTTAACGCGGTAGGTTTCGTCCTTGAGCATCTTTATGGGCTTTCTTGCATCGGCAGTAAGCGTATCTATACGCTCCTGCTCGGATTTGAACTCAAGAACGGGAATGTTTTCGAGCTTGTATTCCGGAATGAAATGCTGCTTGATTTTGCCGCCTTCTTTGAAGAATCGAAGACGCAGGCAATCGTTACGCTCAATTTCAATGTTGAAGGCCTTTTCCATCAGCTTGAAATCAATATCTTTTTCTACGATTATTGATTCGGGAATCTGAGTAACCTGCTTGTGGAAAAAGCTGTACTTGAGCATAAACTGAATCATTTCCTGCGGAGGAATAAGATCGTATACTGTACCTTTTACTGCTACCTTTTTCATCATAACCTTTACTCCTTATATTTTTGTTTCGTATCGCTTTATTTTACCGGGACCCGTCTTTTCAAACGGAATGTCACGGACTCTTATCTCAGAAATCAGATGAGCCGACTTTGCTGTTGCATTGAGTGAATCAACGATTTTTTCAAGTTCTGCCTCGATATCTTCTATATTGTTAGCCTGTATATAATCTGCATTGGGATAAAATTCGGCAACAATTTTATTGCCATCGCCGTAGACCAGCACCTCTTCTACAATATCATAAGTGCTGAACTTTCTCTCAATTGCTTCGGGAGAAACGTTTTCACCGCTTGAGAGAATAATAAGGTTCTTTACTCGGCCTGTTATAAAGAGTTGATTATCTTCGGTGACATAACCGATATCACCGGTTTTAACCCAACCGTCTTCGGTAAACATCTCTTTTGTTTCTTCGGGCATTTTATAGTAACCCATCATTGCTGTAGGTGTTTTAACCTGAATCTCGCCGTTCTGTGTTCTGACTTCGCAGATATCAATTATTCTGCCTACAGACTCGTAAGCAACACCGTCATCCGGCACAGAAACACGGCAGCCTACCTCTGTCATACCGTAGCCCTGGCGCAGAAAAATACCGAGCTTATCGTACTCATCAACCAGCTCGGGGTTAAGGTATGCACCGCCTGAAATGAGCCACTTGATATTCTTGCCGTAAACCTCTTCTGCAGCCTCTCTGGGAGTAAGGTCCGGATTTCTTCTGAGAAGAATCTTGATTTTGCCGAGAAGTGACTGAGCAATCATCGGAACAATTCGTATAACCTTGGGCTGGAAACGCTTGAGGTTTTCAGCTATATCTTTAAATTCACCGTTAAGGCAAACCTGAAGACCGTCCTTGAGGTTTTTGATATAATCGCCTGAGAAGCAGAACGTATGGCACATCGGAAGTACCGAGAGTGCAACTACACCCTCATTAAAAATATCGGTACAGTATTCACGGTACATAATGTTACCTACAAGTGCATTCATCGAGAGCATTACGCCTTTCTTTACACCTGTTGTGCCTGATGTGTAAATAATAATAGCGCACTGCTCTTTATCCTCTTGAACATCTGAGAGACTTGCAAACTCGGAGCTTGCAGAGTAAGTTTCGTAAATTTCACCAGCCTGAGAGAAGCAGCAGATGTTTTTAAGCTGAGGACAAGCCTTAAAAAGTTCCTCTGCTTTATCGGCAAATGCCTCTTCATAAAGCAACATCTCGATATCCGCACGCTCAAAAAGGTCGGCAGCCTCAATAACAGAAATCTCGGGAGGGAACGGTACAAAAACATTACCGCTGGAAAGTACACCCGAACAGAAAACCAAATACTCGTATGAAGTTTTGCCAATAACGGCAATATGAATTCTTTTGTCAGCAGTATGCCTTATCATACGGCATACACACTCGCTGTCATCCCTTATCTGAATAAAGCTTTTTTCTTCAACCTTGCCGTTTCTGACATATTTTATAAAAGTAGCCTCACCGAATTTACGGGCACCTTCATTAAGCAGCTCTTTAACAGATGGCACTACTGATGGAAGCATACTATTCTCCTACTCATTAATAAACATTATAAACTGTGTCCGATTTTAACATATTCGACGCAATGTGTCAATTATATGTTACTTTAATTTTATTTTATAAGAATAAAGCATATTCTGTAATCCGGTTTTTCTTAATGTATCCGCTCTTGACAATATATATACCAGGGTTTAAAATGTTAAAAAATGCAAACAACCAGCCTCACCGCAGATCAGGATATCGGAGGTGTAAAATGTCTGAAATCAAAACGTTCACCGAAAAAGTTTTCAACAGTAAAATCAAAAAAGCCGTTATCAGCAAGCCTGCAGACAAGCAGGCACAGTACAAAAAGATAACGGTTGAACTGCTGCCGAAATATTATCAGATTGCAAAATACACCGAAAAGCAGGTTTTTCACGAAAACATTAGTTTTGATAAAATCTGTGACCGATGTACCGAGATAATGGAAAGCGGTTATCTGCAACTAAACGCCTGGGCTGACGACAGAGAGTTTCAGCTTATGGTATCAAAAAAAGGTAAGGTCAGCTGTAAAGAAAAACGCACAGCAGCAACACCTGCATCCTGTCGGTCTGCTTCTGCCCACAACAGACAGAAGCAATATATTTTACCCGAAGGTAAGGTTATTGAGCCACTCGTTGACATGGGCATATTCACAAAAGAAGGCAAGGTTGTGCAGGCTATGTATGACAAGTACAAGCAGATTAACCGCCTTATCGAAATCATCGATGACTCCGTAAAACAGCACGATTACAAAAAGCTGAATATAATCGATTTCGGCTGCGGCAAATCATATCTTACGTTTATCGTCTACTACTACCTGACAGAAATAAAAGGAATTGAAGCACATATAATCGGTCTTGACCTAAAAAAAGACGTTATTGAAAAGTGCAACAAGGCGGCAGAAAAATACAGATATAAGAATCTACACTTTGAGCTTGGCGACATAAACGGCTACAAGTGTCCGTTTGATGTTGATATGGTTATAACTCTGCACGCCTGCGACACTGCAACGGACTACGCACTGTACAACGCAATCAACTGGGGTGCGAAGATGATATTCTCCGTCCCCTGCTGTCAGCACGAGTTAAACAGTCAGATTAAGACTGACAATCTTGCAGTGCTCACACGCTACGGAATAATTCAGGAGAGATTTTCAGCTCTGCTGACCGACTCAATACGAGGTAACCTGCTCGAATACTGCGGATACAAAACACAGTTGCTCGAGTTTATAGATTTTGCACACACACCCAAAAACATACTCATCCGTGCAACGCTCAAGCCGGTCTGCTCGAAGGCATCAAAGGAAAAAGCAATGGCAGAAGTTAAGGCGGCAATGGCTGAATTCAACGTCACCCCAACACTTTATACCTTGCTGACAAAATGAAATAACCGGAGGTTATGAAATGAAAAAATCCACCAAACTCACAAGCCTTATTATGGCGGTAGTAATCCTGATGTCGTCACTTTGCATTTTTGCATTTGCGGAAGATGACAAGAATTACTATTACATCGACTCAATTGACGGAAACGATGCAAACAGCGGTTTAACCGAAGCCGAAGCTGTTAAATCAATTGCAGGTCTCAAAGACCTGCACATAGGTCCCGGTACGCACTTCCTTTTCAGAAAAGGCGGCGAGTACGAGTGCGAGGTAACACTGACCGCAAGCGGTACAAAAGACAACCCTATAGTCATTTCATCCTACGGTGAAGGTGAGAAGCCACTGCTCTACACTAACAAAAACACAGACGTATTCAGGCTTTTTGACTGCTCATACTTAAATCTTTCAGACCTTCATATCAAAGCTCCTAACGGCGGCGGTATATGGATTGATACATACAACCAGACATCTGTCGGCATCACAATCGACAATATCTTTTTTGAAGATATGCAGAACTATAAGGTACACAGCCGTGACAATTTCTCTAACGGTGCTGCCGCTGCAAGAGCCGCAGTTATAGTCAAGGGTCTGCCTGCAAGATCACGCTACGCTGTAAACGACCTGACAATTACAAACTGCGAGGTCTACAACTGCGGTAATGGTTTTATAATCTGGGGCTCATGGAATGATGCTCAGGCACCGTGGTGCGAAAAAGAAGAGGATATCGACCCTGTATATAACACAGGTCTGCTCATCAAGGGCTGTTATTTTCACGAGATGGATGCAGAGGCTGTTGTTGTCGGTATGTGTGACGGTGCACTTGTAACACACTGCAGAGCCATAAACTGCTGCCAGGGTGAAGGTCTTGACGAAAACGGTGAGATTGAGTATTTCACAGCCGCAATGTGGTTCTGGGGCAGTGAAAACAGCACAATTCAGTACTGCGAAATCGCAGGTCAGAAAAACTTCGGCGATGGTATGGCTGTAGACTTCGACTCACACACAAACAACTGCACATACCAGTATATCTATTCACACGATAACATCCGATTTATGTGCAACTGCCCGAACTACAGCGGTCACCACGGCAACACAGTACGCTACTGTCTCTCTGTAAATGACAATGTCGGCCGCTCAACAACTGCTGTCGGCTCCTGCGGCGAGCACGAATTCAACTTCTATAACAACACTATAGTTAATTGCGGCGAATTTCAGTTCAAAAACCTCTACAATGCATACATCGCAAACAATATTATTGCTCCGATGGATGGTGCAACCATTGCTTACGATGTTGACCCTTCAAGAAAAAATGTATTTGAAAACAACTGTTACTACAATGTTATTAATCCGCTTATTGACCTCGGTGCAATAAATGTCAAGCCCGGCTTTGCAGGCACGGATTACTCCGACCCCGAAAGCTTTAAGCTTGTTGCAGGCTCACCGCTTATAGGTGCAGGCGTTACAATACCCGGCACCGATGTTGACTTCTACGGCAATAAAATCGACAGCGTAAATATCGGCTGTTACTCAGGCACAGGTGTTGAAACAGAATACGAGCCTGAAAATATCTTTGAAATGATTATACGCTTAATCAGAAACTTCTTCGAAACTCTGATACACGAAATCACAGTTATATTTGATTGATAATAAGCAACATAAAAATCACCGGAGCTTTAGCTAAAGCCCTGGTGATTTTTTAATATATTCTGTCAGTCCCATTCCGTGCCGGTGACGGTATCCATATCAATACCCTTTGTTTCGCCGACGTTTTTAAACATAACAGCAAGAGCAGAAACAAAGCCGGGTACAAGCATACAGAGTGTTGCCATACCGATAAGGCTGTTGCCGAGAAGGTTTGCACAAAGTGTACCGACGCCCAGTGAAATACCGAATCCGATTGCAGTAACTATATACTGTGCAGAAATAGAAGAGGAACGAAGATTGGTCGGTGAAGACTCGCCAATCATCATAATAAGCACATCGTTGACTGAATAATAGCTGCCTACAAATACACCGCTGAGGAAACCGATAACATACGGATTCAGCCCGTATTTTGCACCGAGAGTGAAGCCGAGGAAACCTACAAGACAGTTGAAAGCGGTGATTATAGCCGCAGATTTTCTGCCGAGCCAGTCAGAAACAAAACCCATAAGCACCTGCGCTACTGCAGAGCCTATCGGGAAAAGGACGAGAGCAAGATTGGCTACATCACCTGCGTTAGCAATACCGCTGTCTTCATAGCCGTATTTAAGGATAGGCTCGTAATTTATACTTGCATAGAATCCGAGGTTTGCAAGAGCTGAAACAATATAGAGCCAGCGAAGCTGCTTATGTGAGAGGGCAAATTTAAGTGCGGGAATAAGACCACCCTGTTTATTTTCCGCCTTCTTACTCTGTGCAATAGCACGCTTCTGCTCATCGGACATACTGAGGTAGTTGAGTCTTGATTCAATAAATGCAGGAGTTTCTTTAGCACCGAGCAAAGCAATAAAGCTGACAACTAAGCCGATTACTGCAGGCACGAAGTAAACCATTCGCCATGTATAGCTGTCACCCGATGTATTAATAAGCCAGCGTTTGAGAAGCGGAACGAGCATAACACCCATATTTGCAAAAAACTTGATAACCGAATACACGCGTGCTCTGTGTTTTGACGGAGAGGACTCCATAATATAAACGACATGCATATCGTGCGGAATAAAGAACTGAATCAGGCATGCACCCATAAGGTAAATTGCAAGGTTGTTTGAAAGGAAAATCAGAAACAGAGCAAAGCTCATACCAAAGGTATTGATAATAAGAAATTTCTTTCTGCCCCAACGGTCTGCCAGAGGCCTGTAGAGCAAACCTATAGCCTGAAAAGGAATTGCAAGCGACGAAACAAGGTCGAGCTTGCCTACAGAGCTGTCACCGAATTTAGCCATAAGGTCAGAAGCGATATCACTCTTCATAAGCATACCAATCTGCGAAGCAATCTCATCGGTTGCATAGATAAGCGTGATTATAAAAACTATATATGCAAAATAAAGTTTATTACTCTGACTTTTCTTGTGCCTTTCCCATTTTTTTATTTCTTTTTCAGCTTTCAGCTGAAGCTTACTTTTTTCTGCGGTAACCGAAACAGCCATAGCGTAATCCCCTTAAAATATAAATTATACTTAATCCTAACATAAACACACAGAAAAATCAATCTGCCCGATAAAGCAATTAATATTTGCCGAATTATCTCAAAACAAGAAAATATTGTCTTGTTAAAATTCCTATTCAGAAATATAGCGCTGATAAAATAGTGTATAATGAAACAAAAAGGAACAAGGAGGAAATACTTATGCTTTCTATTTTTGCAATTTTCAGTGATCTGCCCTATTATTTTGCAGAGATTATATCAAAGCTGACAGGATCAGATATGTCTGTAATCACAGACGGCTTCAGCAAGCTCATTGCTCAGCTCTTTGAGATAATAGACAAATTCACAGCGTAAGCAAAAAGAATTCAGCTGTCTCACAAAACATTAAGTGAGACAGCTGATTTTTATTTTTTGAGTATAAATATAACTGCAATAAGACTTACTATAATCAGTACCGATACAACAGCAATCACTACACTCGGCAACTTCTTTGCACCCGAGTCATTTTTTGCCTGCTCTATTAGTTTTGCCTTACGAAGTGCAGTAACAACAGGCTTATAAAGAAGTAAAGTAAATGCTGTATTAAGTCCGCCTTTGATAAGATTAAACGGCAGGAATGCAGGAATCAACATTCCTTTTACCGTTTCACGAGGTATATTCATATAAAAAGGTGTTATCGCATAATTCCACAACAGCATAGCCGCAGTCATAAAAACGCAACCTGCTATAAGGCCGATAACCGCACCCGAAAGAGTACGCTTTTTCTTATAAATCACCGCAGCAGTGCATGCAAAAGTGCAGGTGGAAATAATATTCATAAGCAAGCCTATAGGTCCGGTATCACTTACTGTAACAGCCTCAACACAAGAAACGACAAGGCTTATTATCGCTGAAGAAAGAGGGCCGAAGATAAAACCTCCGAGAGTAATTATGACATCCTTCGGGTCATACTGCAAAAACAGTACTATCGGCGGCAACATACGGCTGAGAAAAACCGCAACATAGGCAAGTGCACAAAGCATTGATAACGTAACCGTTTTTCTGATAAGCTTTTTATCCTTCATTTTCAACACCTCGCAAAAAATAAAAGCACCGAAAACTTTCGGTGCTGATGAAATGCTGAAAAATCTGTCGCATAATAGCGGCGGAAAAATCAATCTTCTTTCATCCAGACTTTAACTGTCGGTATTGGAGTTGCACCAATTCATACGCTAAATACGCTTGCGGACTTTACCGCCGATCGGGAATTTCACCCTGCCCCGAAGAGATTTCCGAGTATTCACTTTACTACATTAAAACACATTATCGCTGATATGTCAAGAAAAAATCAGCCGAGATAGGTTTCGAGATATTCGCTGTACAGCTCGTATGATTTATCTGTATTCTCTGCATCTTCATTCAGTCCGTGACCCGAATTGGGGTAAGCGTTTAATACATAGGTTACACCGACTGTATCGAATTTATCACGAAGAGATACTGCGTTTGAGAAGGGAACAATATTGTCTTTCACACCGTGATTTATAACGGTAGGTACTGTGTTTTCGTCAACATATTTGAGCGGAGAAACATTCCACAGTGCTTCCTTTGCTTCTTCACGGGTTGCAAAAGTATGCTTATATCCGCAAGCCCACGAAAGCACCTGAGCTACATACTCACCGTCACCGAGTCCATTATCAAAATAATACGCATCATCGCTGAGGTCTGTCGGGCCGCAATAATTGAGTACGGCAACGGGTTTGATTGCCGAAACATCCGCTCTGGAGTAGGCATAGAGCATAGAAAGATGTCCGCCTGCAGAGACGCCGGTAACAACCATTTTATTTATTTCAACGCCGCGTTTTTCGCTAAGCTTCTTGATTTTGGCTACCGCAAGCTGAATATCGTCGGTAACGTCAATCAAATCAACATCATCGCTGATATAGCGGTAGTTGACAGAGGCAACGGCATAGCCCATATCAAGGACTCTTTCCATTTCGGCTGCATAATCGTTTTTGTCGCCGCCAATCCATGCACCGCCGTGAATCATAAGCACAAGACCTACGCTGTCCTTATCGGCCGGGATATAAAAATTAAGAGTATGTCTCTCATGTGTGCCGTATGATACATTCTCAAATCTGTAATTATCTTCCATACCGAATATCACCCCTACCCAATTAAAAAAACTGAGAAAAGCTGACATTATAATTGAAATAATTCTGTTAAACACTTTGCTCCCACCTTTTCATAAGATAAACTCAATAATACTCTTTACATTGCAAATTGTCAACCAATGTATTGACAAGTCAATATATTATAAATACAATAAAAGCAAACATTATTTGCGGAGGAAATATTTATGGCTAAAATTATCGGCGATGCAATACCCAACATACCCTGGCAGGAAAAACCTGAGGGTTACAGATATCCTGTATGGCGTTATGATGCCAACCCAATAATCACCCGCGATAATCTCTATATGGCTAACAGTATTTTCAACTCTGCAGTAGTACCCTACGGCGACGGATTTGCAGGTGTGTTCCGTGTAGACGTTATGAGCCGTGACCACACACTTGTAGTCGGCTACAGTAAAGACGCAATCAACTGGGAGCTTGAAGAAAAGGTTATATTCAGAGGTTATGACCCCAGACTCTGCCTTATCGACGGCAAGTACTACCTCTCATGGGTTAACCTCACACCTCACGGCACAACAATCGGTATAGCTTACACAACCGATTTCAAAGAATGGACTCAGCTCGAGGATGCCTGCTACCCTGTAGCAAGAAACGGTGTGCTTTTCCCCCGAAAGGTCAACGACGAATTCCTTCTCCTTATCCGTCCCTGCGACAGAGGTCACACACCATACGGCGATATTTTTCTCAGCCACAGCAAAGACCTTACCTATTGGGGTAAGCACAGATTTGTAATGAAGCCGGAAAAAAACTGGGAGATGACAAAGGTAGGCGCAGGCCCCACACCCATCGAAACAGATGAGGGCTGGCTTATGTTCTATCACGGTGTGCTTACAAGCTGTAACGGCTTTACATACGCAATGGGTGCAGCAATCCTCGACAAGGATGAGCCGTGGAAGGTACTCCACAGAGCAGACAGTTTTCTGCTTGCACCGCACGAGCTTTACGAGTGCGTAGGCGACGTGCCTAATGTTGTATTCCCCTGTGCCGCACTTGCTGATGCTGACACAGGCAGAATCGCAATCTACTACGGTGGTGCAGATACTGTTGTAGCCCTCGCTTTCACTACAGTTGACGAGGTTATTTCTTTCATCAAGGAGCACGACCTTAACAAATAAACCTATTCGTAACAACATTCGCTTAAAATTGCAGAAACTGCCTTTTTCAAAATATAAACTGTGAGGTTTCAATTATGGAAAACTCAAACAAAACAAGTGTAATAGCAAAAATCAAAAACGGTATCAATACAGCCAAAGCTTATTGGCACGAGCCTGCAAAAGGTAATTATATTCCTTACAAAGAGGTTGCAAGCCTCAGTGGTGCAGGCTTCGGTGTTTATTGGACAATTCTGCTTGCATCCGCAATTGGTCTTGATGCGAGCAATCTCGTCCTTGGTGCAAGCCTTAACATCAATCCTTCACATTTGCAGACAATGCTGGTTGTCGCCAATCTTGTAGGTATACCGCTCGGTATTTTCCGCAGCTGGCTTTACGACAACCACCGTATGAAGGGCGGCAAATTCCTGCCGTTCATCAAAAAAACGGGGTTACCGATAGTTCTGGTAAGCACAATAATGGTATGGTTACCGTACGAAAATATGCAGTACATAACCAAATGTGTTGTTGTCTGGTTTATGTACATGCTGATGAATGTTTTCCTCTGCTTTTACAATGAAAGCTATATGTATTTTCAGCAGATTATAACCCCGAACGCTCAGGAGCGTGCAAACGTAATGAGTATTTCGCAGGTTATATACTCACTTGCTCCGACAATTACCGGTTTTGTAGTACCTACGATTGCAGGTCTTACATGGGGTCTTAATAACATCTGGTCCTACCGTGTTATTTATCCTTTCTTTACGGTTGCAGGTCTGATAATAAGCACTATCTTCTTCCGAAAAGTAAAAGAAAGGCTGGTACTTCCCAAGAAAAAACCTGAGCCCGTAAGAATGCTCGATGCAATCCGTGAGGTTGCAAAGAATAAGTATTACTGGATTATTCAGGTTGCAGCATGGGTAGTATTCCTCGAATCAGGCTACGGCATTGTTTTAGGTTGGTCTTTTATTTACGGCAACGGCGGTGCTAACGAGCATTTGCTCGGCACTGCAAATACAATCATCGGCAACGCCGGTCTCTGGTCTATGCTGCTTGCACCGCTCGCAATAAAGATGATGGGCAAGAGAAATCTGCTCATTACAGCCAACGCACTCAACATAGGCGTGCTGTTGATACTTTATTTTACCTACAAAAATCTTATTGTTGTTTGTATACTCTGGTATATCAACACATTTATCAACACATTTTGGAATATAGTTCAACATCAAATCAGTGCAGATATGAGGGATTATCATCAGTGGAAAACAGGCGTCAGAGTCGACGGACTTTTCGGCCCTCTCGGTATGATAGGCACAGTTATCGGATTCTTCACAGGCTATGTATATCCGACAATATACAACAAAATGGGTCTGTTTGACGATTACGATGTACTATACAACGATAACATACGAAACAATCTGTTTGAAGTAGTTATACTTTGCTCGGCTTTAGGTGCACTGCTCAACCTTCTCCCCTTCTGCTTCTACACTCTGACAGAAAACAAGCATAAAGCTTATGTCGATGTACTTAAAATACGTGCTATGTTTGAAAATCATTCCCTCGGCAAGCTTGAAAAAGAAGAGCTTAAAGAGTGTATGGAAGTTATCCATCAGGCCGAATCACTCGTCGGTAAAGAAAAGGTTGCCATAGGCAAATCTGCTGATAAGGCGGCTAAAAAGCAAGCCAAAGAAACCAACCTTGCAATTGAGCGATCACAGATTATCGTACAGGATCTTAATAAATTCACTACCAATGCAGGTAAAGCAAGACTTGCAACTGCCCACGCTGACTATGCAAGAGGTTGCGGATATTTCTATAATGACGCAAAAGCAGATATGAAAGCGGCAAAGAAGCTGCCTAAGAATACTGCAGAAGAAAAAGAAAAACGTTCAGATGCTATAAAAAATGCACGTATTAAAAAAGAATCTGCTGCCCTTATCAGAAAATACGGAGCAGAAAACATATTAGCTCCGGACAATGATGTTAAAGAAGAGATAATAAACAGAGAAACAAAAGGTTTCTTTGACAGTATCCGACTCAAGCAAGAGCTCCGCTCCTATCTTAAAAAAGAATCGATTTATACAAGAGTGACTAAGCCTTATAATGACGCCAAAAGCCTCATTGCTCAATCAGAAGCTTACGCTCACTACGACGAGCTTGAAAGAATGTACACTTCATTTCAGGCATAACAAAACAGGAAGGTGCTGTTTGATATGGCAGTTTTTTTCGATCAAATTATCGCATTTTTCACTTCGCTCATACTTGTTGTAACCAACTTTCTCGGAATCACCAATTTAACTGTCACCAAAAAAGTTGACGATTTCAAGGTGACAACTTATGTCAGAGGTGAATACATTCAGGATGAAGGTGCACTTTACCCGGAGGATTTCGACATCGTAACAGATGCTATTCTGTTTGAAATGGCTTCATTCAACAGCAAGGGCGAAGTTATATACGACGAAGTAAAGCTTGAAAAAGCACTCGGTAATCTCCGTAAGGCTATCGGCACAAGAGATGTGAACATTACTCTTAACCTGCTCGGCCCCTGGGGTATCACGGATTCTGATGTGTGGGAAGAGCAGATGGAGGCACAGAGTAACGAACACAACAAAGCTTTCACAAGCGGTGTGCTTGAGGATAATATTATAGCCGTACTCGAAAAATACGATTTTGACGGAGTTCATTTCGACTATGAATATCCTCTCTCTAACAATGCATGGAAGCATTACAACGCTTTCCTTGTATCTCTCGATAAAAAGCTCGGCGATGAATACACTCTCGGCGTTGCAGGAAACTACTGGAACATCAAGTTTAATACAGCTGCTGTTGCTGCAATCGACACATTTGAAATTATGCTGTACGATATGGTAGACACACAGGGCAGGCACGCAACCTACGAAGATACGGTCAAGGCTGCCGCTACGGTCGGAATCTACGGTATGCCGCTTGATAAGGTGAATATCGGTCTGCCTTTTTATTCACGCCCGACAGATATGTCAACATACTGGTACGGCTACAACGGATGTTATGAAGGCATTGACGAAAACGGTTGGTATCATTGCGACGATATCAACAAAGACTTTTGGTTCAACACACCCGATGTAATAGAAAACAAAACGCAGTACGCCATTGATAACGGCTTTGGCGGAGTTATGATTTGGCACTACAACTGCGACCTGCCCTCAAGCCATGAGGATTCACTTCTCAGAGCGATAGGCACTGCAGTAAATGATAGCTATTGATATAAGAGGTAACTTAATATGCATAAAAAATCAGCACTTACTCCCCCTATGGGATGGAACAGCTGGGACTGTTACGGTGCGGCTGTAAACGAAGAACAGCTGCTTGCAAACGCAGACTATATGGCAGAGCATCTCAAAGACTACGGCTGGGAATACGTTGTATGTGATATTCAGTGGTCTGAGCCTACAGCAGACAGCTTCTATTACCACTATTTTGCTCCGCTTTGCATGGATGAATACTCACGCCTTATTCCGTCGGTTGAGCGTTTTCCGTCATCAGCAGGCGGCAAAGGTTTCAAGCCGATTGCTGACTACATTCATTCTCTCGGTCTCAAATTCGGCATACATATTATGAGAGGTATTCCGAGGCAGGCGGCACATCAGAACACAAAAATCAAGTGCGATGGTGTTACTGCGAGAGATATTGCAAAGCCGACTTCTGTCTGCCTTTGGAATCCCGATATGTACGGTGTTGACCCCGATGCAAAAGGTGCGCAGGAATATTACGACTCACTTTTCGAGCTTTATGCCTCTTGGGATGTCGATTACATAAAGTGCGACGATATCGCCAATACCGAGATATATCCTGACAACCCGTATTCCGCAAGAAGAGAAATAGAAATGCTCCGCAAAGCTATTGACAAGTGCGGAAGAGATATGGTGCTCAGCCTTTCACCCGGCCCTGCACCAGTATGGGAACACGAGCATCTTGCGGCACACGCAAATATGTGGCGAATGACAGGTGATTTCTGGGATGAGTGGAGCAAGCTTTACGCAATGTTTGAGCGTTGCCACGCATGGCAGGAGTATGTTCAGCCCGGTGCATGGCCCGACTGCGATATGCTGCCCCTCGGCAGAATTCAGCTCACAGAAAAGCTGCCGCAGTACAGAAACCGTTATACCAGGTTTACTCACGATGAACAGATAACAATGATGACCCTCTGGGGCATCTTCCGCTCACCTCTTATGATGGGCGGCGAAATGAGAGAAAACGATGAATTTACTCTTTCACTGCTTCAGAACAGAGAGTTAATTGAAATGCTCAAAAACTCAAAGGGTGCAAGACAGTTCAAGCGTGAAGAAACAGACGGCAAAGGCGAAATCATCTGGACTTCTACGGGTGAAAACTGCAAGTATGTTGCACTGTTCAACACCGATGATGATATAAGAGAAATCAGCTTTGATATTACCGATATTTCAATCGGCGGTATAGACTACAGCGTGCACGATATGTGGGCACACGAAGAATACACCGTAACCAAAGATATATTCTCCGCAAAGGTAAATTCTCACGGTGCAAGGCTGTTTAAAATTACAATAAAATAAAGAAAAGAAGAAGAGGCTGTAGATTTTACAGCCTCTTCTTTAGTATTATGTTTTAAAATCAAACTTTTGTAAGTGTTATTGATTCACCTGTAGGATCTTTCAATTCAAAAGATGTTTTACCTTCTGAAAGATTTGTCTTGGAAGTTGCTGCTTCACCGTCAATAGTAACCGTCAGATCATCACCGTTAAGCTTCCATGTGCCCGAATTCTGAAGCATACTTCTCAGCTGATCGTAAGGTGCTTCCTCTGCAATAAGTGCATAAAGATAATCTTCTGCTTCTTTACGGTTTGCAAAACCTGCTTCTATAATTTCTTCATCTGTAACGCTTGACATCTCAGCATCTACAGCATGTTTAATCATCTTATCGTAACTTGCTTTGGTGAAATCCATCTTCATAGTGCCGTTTGCTTCAAACTTAAACTGCATTGTTACAGGCAAACCGTCACTTACAATTGTTGTTTCCCAGGTGCCTATAAGCAAATCCGCATTTGAAGGTTTAGGCTCTTCTTTTTGTGTTGTATCGGGCTTACTTGTAGGTGCTTTGGTAACAGTCGGTGCCTGAGTTACAGGAGCTTTAGTTGCAGGCGCTTTTGTGACAGGTGCTTTAGTAGCAGGTGCTTTGGTAGCAGGAGCCTTTGTAGCAGGAACTTTTGTAATATCGGGAACTTTTATAGTGATATTCTCTTTAGCTGTTTCTTCTGCTTCAGTAGTATATTCTTCAGTGTTCTCTTCGATATCCTCTTCAATTACCTGTACTGTAGCCTCGTCTTTTTTGCTATCCTTCTCGTCGTCATCCTTTTTATCATCGTCTTTGCCGCAAGCTGCAAAAAGAGACATAATCATAAGCAACGCAAGAAGAGCAGATGTAAGTTTGCTTAACTTTTTCATTGAAATTACCTTCCTTTCAATTTGTTAACTAAATCATAACACATTATGAACAATTTGTAAATAGACTTTTATTGAGCAATTCCGACAAAATTCAACTGATGTTTTTTAGCAAAACAACTGATTCAGCCTCCCTTTTTTTCTGTAAAATAAAAAAGTGCGCCAACCGAAGCCGACGCACCAAAAACGCAAACTCCGATTGTCGCTACACAAACTGAAATAGAATGGGGGTATCAAAACCACAACTACTTCGTGGAGCCTGCATTTTTATCAAACTCATAAAGTAATTGTGACAAAACAAGGGTATAATTATCCCTATAAAAGAAAAATGATACCTCTATTCTAATTATTCAGTTTGTGTAGCATAAATAATATACCACATTTATTTGCATTTTTTCAATACTAAAACCAAAATCCGATATAATATATTTCGGTAAAACAAAATATAACTAATACTTTATACTTCAACTCCCGAAATTCAGATAAAAAAATACACCCAATTGGGTGTCGCTTTTTTTAGTGCGAGAGACGGGACTTGACTCGCGCGCCTGCGGGCGCTTGGTCGCTCGCGGTCACAACAGTCCACCGGACTGTTGCTCTGTACCGCTCGTCCTTCAAGTCCCGTCTTCATAACAGAATAAAAAAATAAAACGGACACCTTACGGTATCCGTTTTATTTTTTGGTGCGAGAGACGGGACTTGAACCCGTACGGGATTACCACACGCCCCTCAAACGTGCGCGTCTGCCGATTCCGCCACTCTCGCTCGAACAAGTGACATTATAGCAAAGGCATTTGCAAATGTCAACACTTTTTTTAAAAAAATTCTAAAAAATTTTTCGCACCCGAAAACACATTTTGTTACTACCCTTTTCGCCACTTGTTTTTGTTCAAATGCAACATATTTTTACTGTATATGGCTGTAAATAATTATACTTATCATATTTGACAGCACACAATGTTTAGTGTATAATAACACTGTATGCATAATACTTAATACTATAAAAACAGGAGTGAATCTCATGGCACTTGTAACAACAAAGAAGATGTTTGAAGACGCTTATAAGGGCGGCTACGCTGTCGGCGCATTCAACGTTAACAACATGGAAATCATCCAGGGTATCGTTCAGGCCGGCGAAAAGCTTAACGCTCCCCTCATTCTTCAGGTTTCCGCAGGCGCACGTAAGTATGCTAACCACGCATACCTCGTAAAGCTTGTCGAGGCTGCAAGCGAGACTTCAGGTCTTCCCATCGCACTTCACCTCGACCATGGCCCCGATTTCGAAACATGTAAGAGCTGCATTGACGGCGGCTTCACATCAGTTATGATCGACGGTTCTCATTTCCCCTACGAAGAGAACGTTGCTCTCACAAAGAAGGTTGTTGAGTACGCACACGCTCACGGCGTAGTTGTTGAAGGTGAGCTCGGAGTTCTCGCAGGCGTTGAAGACGACGTCGTTGCTGAGCATTCCTCTTACACTCGTCCCGATGAGGTTGAGGAGTTCGTTACCCGCACAGGCGTTGACTCTCTCGCGATCTCCATCGGTACATC
>JAFXCH010000022.1 GCA_017516485.1 Clostridia bacterium | reverse complement strand
TATCCAGAGCGGTATCATGTCAACAATCCACGCTTACACAGGCGATCAGATGATCCTTGACGGTCCTCACAGAAAGGGCGACATGAGAAGAGCACGTGCTGGCGCTGCTAACATCGTTCCCAACTCAACAGGTGCTGCTAAGGCTATCGGCCTTGTAATTCCCGAACTCAACGGCAAGCTTATCGGTTCAGCTCAGAGAGTTCCCGTTACTACAGGTTCAACAACAATTCTTACAGCTGTTGTTAAGGGCGCAGACGTAACAGTAGACGGTATCAACGCTGCTATGAAGGCTGCTGCTTCAGAAAGCTTCGGCTACAACGAAGATCCCATCGTTTCTTCAGACGTTATCGGTATGAAGTACGGTTCACTCTTTGATGCTACTCAGACAATGGTATCAAAGGTTGCTGACGATCTCTTCGAAGTACAGGTTGTTGCTTGGTACGACAACGAAAACTCATACACAAGCCAGATGGTTCGTACAATCAAGTACTTCGCTGAACTTGCATAATTGAGTTAAAACTTAAAAATTAAGCTGTCACGTTTGTGGCAGCTTTTTTGTTGAGTGGAACCGGGAAGCGGGGGCGCCGACCGCTGAATGAAATTCAGCGGTGCAAGAGGCGAAGCGCCTCTTGCACTGAACCCGATTTTAAAATCGGGATCGTCGGCGCCCGTAACTCACCGGTTTCACTAAACTCCCTATTTGACAAATACCGTATTTTGTGCTAAAATCTGCCTGCATATAAAATCAGAGGTGATAGTATGAAAAAAATCGCAACCTACGCTTTTTTTGCCGTTGAAGCAGTGCTTTTCTGCACCTTTGTTGCAATGGATATTATGGAAGTGCCCGGCAGTAACTATGTTAAAGTGGCGGCAATGGTTCTTGTTTGTGCGTTTGGTTTTATGGCGGGTAAAGAAAAAGATAACCGAATAGTAACACTGGCATTGATTTTTACTGTTTTAGCCGATGTGTGCCTCGAGATTCTCAGAGAATACTTCTGGGGTGTGCCTATATTTGCAATTGTGCAGGTCTGCTATGCAACACGTTTCTCCTTCCTCAGCGGAAAACCCCTCGTAGGCGAAATTCTCAAAAGAACAGTTCCTGCAGTTATCCTCGGCGGACTTGTCGCTTATTTCCTTGACCCGAAAATCGGCATTACCGTATTTTACGCGTGGTGCTTCGGTGTAAACTTTGTGCACGGCTTTGAGCTTCAGATTCTCAAGCCCTCAAAAAGACACCTTATCTTCTGTATCGGTCTTACACTCTTCGCCTGCTGCGACTGCTGTGTAGGAATTACGAGCTTGGAACCGTCATTTATGACAGAGCAGATGATAAGAAACGCTGCTGTTGCAACCTGGATTTTCTATCTGCCCAGCCAGATTCTCATTCTTTCAACAACGGATGCTTTCAAAACGAAGAAGAGCTAACATAGTTATCGGGGTTGCACAAAACAGCGACCCCGTTTTTCGGTTAAATCGATAAAGGAATATCGTTATATTAGTTAATATATACCAATAAAAAGCTACTGTTTTTGGTGAAATGTGAAAAAGAGCAAAAACACAAACGAAATCTACAAGTTTTTGTAGATTTTTTTTCTTTTATATGCTATTATATTCAGTGGATAACTATACACTTTTACGGTATGTATAGAGGTCAGAATTGTTTTAATAATCCGCTAAAGGAGGATAAAAATCAATGCTTAAAAAAATCAGCAAAATCCCGTTTCAGGACACTCCTGAGCAGGCTGCTAAGCTTGACGCTGTAATAGCAGAATGCACAGGTGATGTAAGTATGCTTATGCATGTTATGCAGGAAGCTCAGGCAATTTACGGATACCTTCCCTTTGAAATTCAGCAGAAAATTGCTGACGGTATGAAAGTACCTCTTGAAAAGGTGTACGGTGTTGCAACCTTCTATGCACAGTTTGCACTTTCACCCAAGGGTAAGTATGACATTTCTGTATGTCTCGGTACAGCTTGCTACGTAAAGGGTGCTCAGGAAATTCTCGACGAGCTCTCAGCTCAGCTTGGAATCGGCCCCGAAGAATGCACAGAAGACGGAACATTCTCACTTACAGCTTGCCGTTGCATCGGTGCTTGCGGTCTTGCTCCCGTTCTTACAGTAAACGAAGACGTATACGGCAAGATTACTGCAGCTGACGTTAAGGGTATTCTTGATAAGTACCGTTAATGAGAGAGCTTTCCCTTAATGTGCTTGATATCGCTCAGAACTCTGTTGCGGCAAACGCCGCTCTTTGTGAGATAGAGGTTATAGAAAGCACAAGGAATAAAGAGCTGTTTATCGGAATTTACGATAACGGCAAGGGTATGACAGAAGAGCAGGTCAAAAGTGTAAAAGACCCGTTTTTTACAACAAGAACCACAAGAAAGGTGGGTATGGGAATACCCCTTTTCAAAATGGCGGCAGAGATGACAGGCGGAAGCTTTGACATTGAAAGCGAAGTCGGCGTAGGCACAAAGGTTAAGGCAATCTTTAAAACAGACCATCTTGACTTTACTCCGCTGGGAGATATGTGCTCAAGCATTGTTCTTCTCATAACCATGAACACTCATATGGATTTCCTTTACAGATATAAAATCGATGAAAAGGAATTCACCCTTGATACCCGTCAGCTCAAAGAGATTCTCGGTGATGTACCACTTAACGAGCCGAGCATAGCAAATTGGATTAAAGATTATATCAATCAGAACACAAAACAACTCACGGAGGTGTAATACATTATGAAAACCCTTGAAGAACTTATGGCGCTCAGAGATGCTGCTAAGGCAAAGATGACCGTTCGCGAGGATTCATCAGAAATTACAAGAATTGTTGTAGGTATGGCTACCTGCGGTATCGCTGCAGGCGCAAGACCCGTTCTTAACAAATTCTCAGAAGAAATCGAAAAGCGTAACCTTACAAACGTTACAGTTACACAGACAGGCTGTATCGGTATGTGCCAGTATGAACCCATTGCTGAAGTAATGGTTCCCGGCAAGGAAAAGGTTACATATGTAAAGCTTACAGAAGAAAAAGTTGCAAGAATTATTGCTGACCATATCGTAAACGGTATCCCCGTTGCTGAATACACAGTCGGCGAAGTTACAAAATAAGGAGGAAGACTAAATGTATCGT
>JAFXCH010000021.1 GCA_017516485.1 Clostridia bacterium | reverse complement strand
GTCTTTCGGTGGGCGCCCTTTGCGTTTTAATGCCATTCCTGCCTTAAGCATTTCTTGCTTTTTGTTGTATCTTGTGAAAAAGTTATGTAGTTGTTTGAATGTGAAACCGTATTTTTCCCCTATTTCTTTAAATGTGAATCCTTCATTTCGTAATGCTACTATTTCTTTTTCATATTGACTTATGTGTCTGTATTCTCTTGGCATACAAAATCCCCCTATGGTAGTTTCTTTAATTCTACCATAGGGGGCTCTTTTTTTCATTGTCCGTTTTTACTGGACCTGTTCAAAACTCATAGTTTTTTACTGCTGTTTATTATCTCTTATCAATCTTATCCCAAAGAGTAATTTCGCCTGATGCCAATGTTTTAGGCAGGTCGATTATTCTCTGGTTTTCGGAGCCACGGAATTTGAGCATAAGGTTTTTCTTATCCTTTTCAAATCTTCCGTCGACAAGTATGTCGATAAGGCTCAGTAGCTCGTCTGTAGCCTCACATCTCGGGTGAGGCTCTTTAGTCTGAAGCTGTTCAAGAGTAAAGCCTGTGAAAGCCCAGATGTTTTTGTTGGGGTAAGTCTCTTTTACCTTTTTTACAAACGGGAGCAACGCACGCTGGTTTTCCGGCTCAAACGGCTCACCGCCAAGCAGGGTAAGCCCGTTGATATAGTCGGGTGCGAGCATTTTAATTATCTGCTCTTCGGTGTCTTCGGTGAATTCCTGACCGTAGCAGAAATCCCAGGTCTGCGGCTGAAAGCAACCCTCGCATCTGTTTGTACAACCCGACACGAAGAGGGTGACACGCACCCCTTCGCCGTCGGCAATGTCGCAATTCTTAATCTGTCCGTAATACATATTACAGGTGGAGCACCCTTTCCTTGATTTCCTGTGTGCGTCCCTGGTTCCAGTACTGTGTGCCGATGTAACCGCAGGTGCGGCGCGCAACGTTCATCTTATCCTGGTCTGTGTTGCCGCAGTTGGGGCATTTCCAGATGAGCTTGCCGTCTTCCTCGACAATTTCGATTTCGCCGTCAAAGCCGCATTCCTGACAGTAGTCGGACTTTGTATTGAGCTCGGCATAGATGATGTTGTCATAAATGAACTTCATAACCTGAAGAACAGCCTCGATGTTGTTCTGCATATCGGGCACCTCGACATAGCTGATTGCACCGCCGGGTGAAAGATGCTGGAACTGTGCCTCGAAGCGAAGTTTCTCGAAAGCATCAATCTCTTCCGTTACGTGAACGTGGTAGCTGTTTGTGATATAGCCCTTGTCTGTAACGCCGGGAATGATACCGAAACGGCGCTGGAGACACTTAGCAAACTTGTAGGTTGTTGACTCAAGCGGTGTGCCGTAAAGTGAGAAGTCAATATTGTGCTCTGCCTTCCATACCTTACAAGCGGCATTCATAAGGTCCATAACCTCAAGTGCAAAGGGAGTTGCCTCGGGGTCTGTGTGGCTCTTGCCTGTCATATACTTAACACACTCGTAAAGGCCTGCATAGCCAAGTGAGATTGTTGAGTAACCGCCGAAGAGGAGCTTATCGATAGGCTCGCCCTTGTCGAGTCTTGCAAGTGCACCGTGCTGCCAGAGAATGGGAGCGGCATCGGAAAGTGTGCCCTTAAGTCTTTCGTGGCGGCAGAGGAGTGCCTGATGGCAAAGCTCAAGTCGCTCTTCAAAAATCTTCCAGAATTTCTCTTTATCGCCTCCGGATGAAAGAGCGATATCAACAAGGTTGATTGTAACAACACCCTGGTTGAAACGGCCGTAGTATTTTGCCTTGCCGTTTTCATCGACATAGGGAGTAAGGAAGCTGCGGCAACCCATACATGTGTAGCAGTGGCCGTCACCGTTTTTGTCAACCTTGAGTTCAAGCATCTTCTCTTAGGAGATGTAGTCGGGTACCATACGCTTTGCTGTGCATTTTGCAGCAAGCTCAGTGAGGTACCAGTAGGGAGAATCCTCGTGAATGTTATCTTCTTCAAGCACATAGATGAGCTTGGGGAATGCAGGTGTTACCCAAATGCCTTTTTCGTTCTTGACACCCTTGCAACGCTGAAGCAGTACTTCTTCGATGATGAGGGCAAGGTCCTTCTTCTCCTGCTCGTTCTTTGTTTCGCCAAGGTACATAAATACGGTGACGAAGGGAGCCTGTCCGTTGGTAGTGAGAAGTGTTACAACCTGATACTGTATTGTCTGTACACCTCTGCTGATTTCGTCACGCAGACGCTTTTCTGTCATTTCAACAAGCTTTTCTTCACTGAGTTCAACATCGATTTCCTTCATCTCTTCGATGATTGCTTTGCGGATCTTCTCGCGTGAAACCTGAACAAAGGGAGCGAGGTGAGTAAGCGAAATTGACTGACCGCCGTACTGGTTTGAAGCAACCTGAGCGATAATCTGTGTAGCGATGTTGCAGGCTGTTGAGAAGCTGTGCGGTCTCTCAATAAGTGTGCCTGTGATTACTGTACCGTTCTGCAGCATATCCTCGAGGTTGACGAGGTCGCAGTTGTGCATATGCTGTGCAAAATAGTCAGAATCGTGGAAGTGGATAATACCCTCATTGTGTGCATCAACAATCTCCTTGGGGAGGAGGATACGGTTGGTAATATCCTTGGATACTTCACCTGCCATATAGTCACGCTGTGTGGAGTTGACTATGGGGTTCTTGTTGGAGTTTTCCTGCTTTGCTTCTTCGTTGTTGCACTCGATGAGAGAAAGAATCTTGTCGTCAGTTGTGTTGCTCTTACGTACAAGTGAACGGGTGTATCTGTAGGTGATGTAGTTCTTGGCTACCTCAAATGCACCGTGAGCCATAATCTTCTTTTCAACAAGGTCCTGAATCTCTTCAACTGTGGGTGCGCGTCCGAGTGCCTCGCACGAAATAACAACCGACTCTGTGATTCGTTTGATCTGCAGGTCGGTCATACGGATGTCTTCGTCAACGGATTCGTTAGCTTTGGTAATAGCGATGAGAATTTTTTCTTCGTTGAAATTCTCTTCGGCACCGTTTCTTTTGATAATCCTCATACCGATTGTCTCACTTTCTTTTATTTTCGTTATTCGTTGCTTTTTTATCTCTGTAAAGTGGCACACTATATATTGTGCCGCAAATGTCGTGTACTCACATTATACGGCACAATATATATAGTGTCAATATGGTATTATATACAAAAAAAACACAATATTTTGTTAAAATAGTCTCGTTTGCTACAAAATACCACAATTTATGGGGTTTGTGTGCCATTAAGCGGACATTCAGGCAACAAAAAAACTGCTGCTTTTCAGCAGTAATCAGCATATGTGTAAAGCTGTATCACTTTACTTTGCTTGCGGTTTTGCCGTTGTCAAATGTAACTGTGTGGCTATTCGGTGTAAAATTATCTTCGGGCGGATAATCGGTTGAAATTATTTGTGCACCACTATATATTGCGGATTTGCGGCGTTTTTTGGCGATTTCGTTAAATTCATCTGTATTTGTATATGCGATGAAATAAGTTGTGTAAAGTGTATACACTTTACACAACGCTATATCTTACAGCTTGTTTATAATTAAAAATAAGGTGTTATTACGGTCAATATCTGCAGGTCTCGGCATTGAAATCATTGCATACGACTTGTTGAGAGAGATGGAGCAGTTTTTCTTTGTAGTAATACAACCTTAACATTACAATGTATTGTTTACTTTTTTTCTTTTTTATGTTAAACTTTTTATATTAAGTCATTAATTATATCAGGGGTTGATTTTATGCCTGCGTTGGTACTTGAAGGCGGTACTTTCCGCCCGACTTTTTCGTGCGGAGTAATGGATGCACTGCTCGACAGCGGAGTTGAGTTTGAATACGTTATCGGTGTTTCTGCCGGCATTTCAAATGCTGTTTCTTATCTCTCAAAGCAGACGGGCAGAAATCTTGTGATTCTGCAGAAATACCGTAACGATAAGCGATATGTCGGCTTCAGAAATATTTTTACAGATAAATCAATTTTCGGCAGAAAGTTTATTTACGAAACAATACCGCAGGAGCTTATACCGTTTGACCATGATACTTTCTTTTCTAACCCTGCAAAATATGTTGTCGGTGTTACAAATGCCAAAACGGGCGAGATGGAATATCTGGACAGAAAAGACCCTGTAAACGGCTTTAAACTGCTTCAGGCAACCTGTGCCCTGCCTATTGTTTTTCCGCCAATAATCTATGAAGATAAGCAGTATTATGACGGCGGCCTTGTTGACTCGATACCCGCAAAGAAAGCTCTTGACGACGGTAACGAAAAAATGCTTATTGTGCTTACACGCACCAAAGACTATGTTAAAACCGAGTCAAAGGCATATAAAGTTGCGGCGGCAATTCTTAAGCGCAAGTATCCGAAAATTGCCGAGCTGATTCTTACAAGGCATATACGCTACAACAAAGAGGTTGAATTCTGCAATCAGCTTGAGCGTGAGGGTAAGGCTGTAATTCTCCGTCCGAGCGAAGAAGTTCAGATTTCATCGTTTGAGAGTGATATGCAAAAACTTGAGCGGATTTATAAATACGGATACGATGTAGCTATGGAGAATATGGAGCAGATAAAGGCTCTGTTTAATTGATTTGTGTTAAGGAGAAAAAACTTTGATTATTGCATACGCGGCACTGTTTGTGCTGGCTCTTATCGGAGCTAAAATCAGTATAAAATCGTTCAATACAAAAGAATATCTTTCAATGGATTCTACAAACGCCGTGCGCGGTATTTTTATAATGCTTGTATTCTTAAGCCATTTGATGCAGTATTATACTTATACCGAAACAATAGATGTTTGGGGCGGAAAAATATCTAAGATTCTCGGCCAGATGATTGTTGTAATGTTTATGTTCTATTCAGGCTACGGAATCGGCGAATCCGTAAAACGAAAGGGTAGCGCATACATAAAATCATTCCCGACTAACCGAGTGCTCAAAACGTGGCTTCATTTTGCGGCAGGCGTATTTGTATTCTTTGTGCTCAACCTGATTATCGGCAAAGAATATCCTGTAGACCGTACTCTGCTTTCGTTTATCGGCTGGGAAAACATCGGCAACAGCAACTGGTATATTTTTGCCGTTATTGCACTGTATATCATTACGTGGATTGCTTTTACACTTTTCAAAAACAACAAGATTGCTGCCGCAGCGGTTGTGACCGCGCTTACAGCAGCGTATGTCGTTGTTATGTATTTCGTAAAAGAATATTGGTGGTATGACACCGTGCTTTGCTATGTAGCAGGCCTCTGGTATTCGCTTTTCAAAGATAAGATTGAGAGCTTGCTGACAAAGAATAATGTTATCTGGGCTGTTATCGTGGTAGTGCTGGCTCTCGGCTGGTGGCATACTCATCGCCGACAAAACCTTTTTGTTGGTTTGCGAATCTTAGAAGCTTTGATGTTTGCTCTGCTTTTTGTGGCCGCTTCTCTCAAGGTTTCAGTCAAAAACAAAGCACTTATCTGGATGGGCAAGTATACATTTGAAATTTATATCCTTATGCGTGTGCCGATGATTGTTTTCGGCAAATTGGGCGTTAAAAGTTTCAACCTTTACATCTATGTTATTGCATCGCTTGTTGCAACATTTGTTATCAGCTTCCTGTTTTCAAAACTGCTTACACAGGTTGATAAGCTGTTATTCAGACCTAAAAAAATCAAATAAATTAAGCTGTGAAGCCTTTTCTGGGCTTTCACAGCTTTTTTATTGTCTGCATAGAATGTACAAGAGCGGCAGTTTGTTTGCGGCCGCTTGAGTATACTGTAAAGGAGAAATGCTTTATGCGCATGAACGACAGACAGAGCATGAACTGTGAAATGTGCAAGCGGCAGGAAGTACAGTTTCGCCACAGCGAGCTGCCGTTTCCCGAAAATTACAGCGTAGCAATGTCGTATGTGCCGGTGCAGACCGACACTACCGTTTATGATGAGATGAAAGCACTTTGCGAGGGCACACTTTTTGTCGTGCTTGATAAGCCCTTTATGAGAGGGTGCAGGTCATGAATAAAACAGATCTTCTCAAAAAACTTTCTGCGGTCGAGTTCGCACTCTGGGATTTGCATCTTTATCTCGATACACATCCCGGCGACCTTGCAGCGGTAGGGCTTTACAATAAGTATTACAAAAAATATATGATGCTCCGCGAAGAGTACGAGTCAACCTGCGGCAAGCTCTCGGCAAGAAATGCTCAGGGCGTAGAATGGCTTAAAGACCCGTGGCCGTGGGAGAAAGGCTGGTGTGATTGCTGATGTTTTTGTACGAAAAAAAGCTCCAGTATCCCGTTAAGGTTGCAACACCTAACGCAAAGCTTGCACAGGTAATTATAACTCAGTTCGGCGGGCTGAATGGTAACAAGTGATAAATCAAGTGTAAAAAAATAAAGTGAAGGAATTCTGTGGTTTATGGAAGGTAATCCTGGATAGAATTGAGCGGAGAGCTTCGTTTTTCGCTTGAGTTGTGGCGGTAGAGGAGGTGACTGTTTGCAACACCTCTTCAACCTTTTTAGAGAACTCCTTAAGGTCAACCTTTTTCGCTGTGTTTTCGGTACGTTGCTTTTCGATAGCGGCAATGGCCTTAGTGACAGCGTTTTTATTGGCTTTGTATTCTTCGACTGTATCAATGCCTGCGAGGTAAGCTTCTTTTGCTCTTTCAAGTTTTGCCTGCTCACGCTTTATCAGAGCCGTGTAATCTATAACATCGTGTGGTTCTTCACGTTGCTCGATATTGAAATTGCAAGTGCGGATGCAGTCTTGTAAAGCTTCGATTATGATTTCATCCAACTTCTTTATGCTGATGCAATGAGAAACAGTGCAGTCGCGGCCTTTACTGTATTGGTGGCACTGAATATAGTTTTCTTGTGAGCGGACAAGTGAAGCACCACAGGTGCCGCATTTCATAATACCTTTGAGCATCCATTCACAGGGCTGGTCCGGTCGCTGATACTTGCCGTACATTTGCTTTTTCTTTTGAAGCTTTTCCTGTACAGCATTCCACGTGTCCATATCTATGAGCGGCTCATGCTCACCGTCTACCGTGAGAATACTCGGGTCGTCGAAATTGCGACTTTTGGCAAATGTTTTATCACCGGTAGACCAACGGATTTTACCGATATATACAGGGTTGTATAATATGTATTGTACGCCTCTGGATTCTATAGGATTGCCTCTACGTGTCTTGAGACCTGCAGCAGCGTGCTTCTGAGCAATTTGCCGCAGAGTCATACCGTTGAGGTAGTCGTTGAATATTTGCCGCACATGAACAGCTTGTTCGTTTGGTATGTATTTCTTACCGACAAGGTCGTAGCCGATTGCAGGGGCACACATAGCTTCGCCTCGGCTTGCTTTTTCGAGCATACCTCTTTTTACCTCGGCAGAGAGGTTGATAAGGTAATATTCATCCATCCATTCAATGATACGCTCAATGAGTTCGCCAAAAGGGGAATCGATTATCGGTTCAGATATGCTGATAACCTGCACTCCTTTTTTTCGGAGAATGTTTTTGTATACAATGCTCTCTTCCTGGTTGCGTGCAAATCGACTGAACTTCCAGACGAGTATTGCTTCAAACGGAGAGCTTTTTTCTTTTGCGAATGCGATCATACGGTTAAATTCGGGTCGCTTTTTTGCAGTCTTGGCTGAGATACCGTCATCGTAGAATACAAGCTCCTGCGGCACATAGTAACCGTTCTTTTTTGCGTATTCGTTTATGAGCTTGAGCTGAGAATCGGGAGAATATTCGTCCTGTCGTTCATCAGATACACGGATGTAAGCTGCAGCTGTTTTCATAGTATCACCCCTATTATTTATTCCTGTAAGGGCGATTTTTTGCAAAAAATATCACCCTGCTTGTAAAAAAGGTTGCAAAACCTTAAGCAGAGTGCTAAAATAATATTGCAGTCTGCTTTACTTGGTCGTTGGCGGATTGTGCTTTACGCTCGCCGGTGTTGGTAGCACCGGGGAGCTTTTTTATTTTAGTTGATATTTCTCATTTTTTGGCTTACTCTGAATTGTTCAGCTTCTGCCGTGTCAATAAATTCAACGGTTTTGTCGTGGCTTTTCCGAACCTCTGCTTTGATTTCATCAAGAGTTACTTTGAAAAACTCACGGCGGTGATTCACCAAATTGAGCTTTTTATTTTCAAATGCTTTGTGCAAGGACGCTTCAAGAGCAGGTGCATCTTCTGAAAAAATCATAGCATGTATATCAAAATCAAACGGAACGGAAGCGTCACCAAGTTCATCAACTCTCTCAGTAGGATCAAGGCGGCGTGTCATGCCGATTTTATATACGCCTTCACCGAATGATCCGATGTTTGAAATAATATAAACATATCCCGCTCTTTGGTTGGCGGCACGGTAATCAACATCGGCGATGCCTTTTTCAGTTTCGGCATATTGTACCTCGTATTCAGCGAGTTTCGCTTGAGCGGCGGTATTATCAGGGTCAGTGGATAATTGTACCTTGAGTTTAGCAATCATATTAGCGTAATGAGTTTGTTCTTTGATGAGTTTTTGCCTCTCTGCTTCAAGCTCTTTTTGAAGTTTAGCTTCTTCTCTCATTTGTGCACGAAGTTCTTTTTGCTCTTCTTTTTCCTTTTGCTTTGCTTGAGCGTATTCAAAGGCTATGTAAATCTCCTGTATTTTCAGATTCATATAAGCGGGGGATATGGAAATCTGCATTATTTTACCGAGCTTGCTTATTGCATCGCAGGAGGTTTGAATTCGTTTCACGCTTGCTTCGAGGTTGCTATATTTTACCTTGGCAACAAGCTCATCACATTCGGTATTGAAAGCTCTGAGTAAGAGCTTCTGCATATCGTTAACCATTTTCTTGCCTTGAGCGGCACTGCCGTTTACCTGCCAGGTTTGTACACCTGTAACAGCGGTCTGATTTTTAATCATTGCTTTTTGCTGCTCACGGACCTGGTCGAGTGCAAGTTTATATTTTTCAACAGTTACAAAATCAAATTTAGGCTTATAGAGTCCGAATGATTGAAGGAGTATTTCGTCGTCGAGCTCAATTAATTCACTGCGTTTCTGCTGTACAGCACTATGAACACTGTTGTATTCCATCTTTTGGTCCATTACTAATTTGTTCACTTGGGCAAGTTCATTCTGTGCCTGCGCAATTTTACTGCGGAGTAATTCGAGATTTTGATACTCAGGAGAAGAAAGCTCCGAGATTTGTCGGCTCATTTCAGCGACTTCACATTCGTTGCAAAGTCCGTTTGCGTTAAGCTTTTGGAAAAGACCGCCACCGCCGCATCTTTTACATTTTGCCATTGTTAATACATCCCTTCTCGGATAAATTCAGCCCGATATAAAAGGGCTCATTATATATATGTCGAAAAGTGTAAAAAAGTAACGCAAAAATTACATATCAATTACAATTTGTTTAACTACACCGATAATTTGAGCGGAACCGTTTTCAAAATCTTCCGCAGGTACAATGCGTTCGTCGTAAGCAGAGTTCTCCGGTTTGAGAAGAATAACGGAGCCGTGGTGTTTAAAGCGTTTGAGTGTTGCTTCGTCACCATTGACACGGCATGCGACGATCTGACCGTCATCAGCTGTGCTTTGCTTATGTATAAGTACTTTGCATCCATCAATGATACCTGCACCAACCATACTGTTGCCTTTTACTCTCAGATAAAAATATTCGTCCGGATTGGGGACGGATGTTGGCATGTAACCCTCTATACACTCTTCTGCAAGAGCAGGAAGGCCTGCAGGAATACATCCGTAGATTGGAAGCATAGCGGTTGCAGGAATATAATTATCAGCGAAAGCTTTTTTTGATTCTTTGGCGTGAAGATAGTCCATAGATACATTAAAATAATCTGCAATGACTTCAAGCGTTTCAAAGTCAGGCTCTCTTTCGCCTCTTTCATACATACTTATTGTACTGTACGAAAGACCTAAAGCTTTACCTAATTCGGTTTGCGTTAATCCGTCTTGTTTTCTAAGCCTGCGCAAAACATTACCAAATGAGCCCATAAAATCACCTCTATAATTGCATTATATTTCACTTTGTGTGAAATGTCAAGAAAGTTTTTTCACAAATTGTAAAATTATGCTTGACACGGCGTGAAATTGGTGCTAATATCAAATTGCACGATATGTGAAATTTGATTGAAAGGAGGCTGCAACAGTGTTTAAAATGAACCCTCAGAGAATTGGTGAGCGTTTGAGTAAGTTAAGAGGTAAACGCGAACTTAAGGTGGTTGCTGAAGCGGTGGGCATTAGCATATCAGCACTATCTATGTATGAAAGTGGTGAGCGTATACCGAGAGACGATGTTAAAATTGCACTTGCCGATTATTACAAGACTACAGTACAGTCTTTATTTTTTACCTAAAAATTGCACATTTCGTGAAATTACAAAACACCCCCCAACGACCAAAAGCACAATCCACCAATGACCAAGTAAAAATCATAAGACAACCAACCATTTAAGTACAAATGTAAAGAGGTGAGAGCAATGGCGAAAAAACAGTATACATACACCTGTATGGTTGAGTATCCGGACGGAAGAGTGGAGAACCTGAAAGAGTTGCCGCCCGAGGAACAGGAACGGCTTGCAATTCTTTGGGGGCAGCGTATGGCTGCTGCTTTTTCGGAGTATTACTCAAATCACCCGGATGAATTTGCAAGACTGTAAAAAAGAAAGGACGTTTAAAATTGAAAATCTATATAATCGCAAACGTGCTGTTACTGTGTTCACTGATAGTGTTATGCGGTATACCTTTATGGAATAACGATAAGTTTGTTGCTGCTGTGGCAAAAGTTTACAATCGATTCTGTGACCGTGTAGGCTATATTGCTGCAATGATATACATAAAGTACCGCAAGTGCAAAATAGGCATAGCTGTTTGCTGCATCGAAAAAGCTCTCGCAATATTGGATAAAGAAGAATCATATCCAAAGAAAGGTGAAGGGAATAAAAATGAGTACAGATAATGCTATTTCCAAAATAGAAGCCCAACAGCAGGGGAAGAAAGGTACCGCAGTATGGTATGTCGGCGAGCAGCTCAAAGAAATATGTCGCGAGAGTGCACACAATGCTGATATTGTCAGTACGGACCTGGACAACCCGGATATGTCAATTGAGAAGTGCGAGCGGAAAATAGAGGAATATGCCCGGAATCATAAAAGCGGTAACAGTGGTTGTTGTCCTCCAGGTGTTGCCGACGGAATTATCCGTGAGTTTTACGGTATTCCGACCGCTGATGACTCTACACCTGCAAAACAGCCGGATCTTATTGATCTGGCAGATTTTATGTGAGGTGAGCGGAAATGCCGGAAACAAATTATGCCGAGATTCTGCCTTCATCTCCTTCGGAAGAGCTTTTAGATATGGCGGAAAAGTATTGGGCGGAAACCAATGCAATTGTTATGAGCGTCGATTACATAAATGACCCGCTTACTCAGCAGAAAAATAAAGTTGTGCATTGCCATTGCACAGCCTGCAAAGGATCCTTTTACTGTGATTATAAGAGTGGCGGTAGCTGTTATTGGTCTCGCACAAAATATGGCTTTTTTAACACAAGAACCAATGAGTATATAAGCAGCGGAAGCAATACACTCTGCCCTGAATGTGGTGCACCCGTAAGGGTTATATCTATTTCAGATATGTATCGCAATACATATTCACTTGGCAGAGCCCTCTTTACGGAAGTAAAAAATATCGAAAGCAAAGTGTGTATTATTTCCTGGGAGATTTACAAAGAGGCAGATAAAAAAGGAAAAATATCTTTCGATTGGTACCGTAATGAAGCTTACATTGCTGACGGTAAAAAGATGATTCGCTGTTCGGGTCAGCGGAGGTATTTCAACAGCTATCAGATATATAGCAGCTGGATGCAGACCAAGAGATTTGACGATTGTCTTGGTAGAGTAAAAAAAGAGACACTGTTACCCTTCGGAGAAGAAGTGATTATAGGTACGTCGTGTGAGAACAGCAAGCTGGAATTGTTCGCACAAACGGAAGAAATATCACTTGTCAGCTATTTGCGACTGTGGCAAAAACACCCGAATATAGAAAACCTTGTAATGCAGGGACATGCAAGCCTTGTCAATGAAGCTCTGTTAAAAGCTGCAAGTCTCTCAAAAGGGTATAACTACAGCAACTGGCGCGGAAGTACAAATGTAACTGCATTTGATTTCAAAAAAGCCAGACCGCATGAAATGTTGAAGCTTTCAAAAGAGGACTATCTCGGAGCGATAAAAAATAAGCTTTCGTTATCGCTGATTGAAGACTTGGTTTTATACAGAGAATATGATCACTGTGTTACACCGGATAATGTAGCATTGATTCGAAAAACAATAGGGCAACGTTACGGAGAGGTGCAGAACAGCGGCGAATCGCTTGTCAAAGTATGCAACTATATTGCAAAACAAGAGAAAAAATATCCCGATTTTACAAACCGCATAGAAATAAAAACTTTGCTCGACTATTGGAATATGGCGCAAACACGCTCTGCGAAAACGGGAGAACCTATTGAAAGGTATCCTCAAAATCTTATCGCAAAGCACGACCAACTTGTAGAGCTTGCAGAATTTGAGCGGCAAAAGGAGCTGCTTGAAGCATTTGCAAAGAGAGCAGAAAAACTCACACCTTTTGCTTTTGCTGATGAAGAAACCGGGCTTATGATATTTGTCTGTCCGGATGAATCGCAGCTTATAAAAGAAGGTAAAACACTTCATCATTGCGTTGCTACATATGCTAAGTCTCACGCTCAAGGCAATACGGCAATATTTTTTATTCGTCATACGGACAAGCCGGATGAGCCTTTCTTTACTCTTGAGCTTGATGAAAAAACATATAGGGTACGCCAAAACAGAGGCTTGAGAAATTGTGCCCGTACACCTGAAGTTGAATCTTTTGAGAAGAAGTGGATCGAATATTTGAAAACCAACAAAATCGGAAAGGATGTCAAGAAGAATGGAAAACGCACTCGTAAATCAGACCGTACAGCAGCTGTCGCATAACGACGAAGTTGAGGTACTTGCCAATAAAATTATACGCAAAACACAGCAGGCTCAGCGTATTGCTCTTGAATACGCCATTGAAATCGGTGGATATCTGACTGAAGCGAAGGCTCTTTTGCCACACGGTGAATGGGGCAATTGGCTGAAAGAACGTGTCAACTATTCACAGTCAACCGCTATCAATTTTATGAAGCTCTATGAAGAATACGGTGACAGTCAGGAAAGTTTGTTCGTTTCAAATTCACAAACGATTATGAATTTGCCGTATACCAAGGCTCTCAAGCTGCTTGCTATCCCCGAGGATGAACGTGAGCAGTTTGTTGAACAGAACAACGTGAATGATATCTCTGCACGAGAGCTTGAGAGAATCATTAAAGAGCGTGACGATGCAATTGCAAGAGCAGATGCTGCTGAAGGTTTGCAGACTGAAAAGGAAAATGCCGAAAAAGCGGCAGAGTATCAGCTTCAGCGTGCACAGCAGCTTTCTGAACAGGCGGATTCGCTGAGCAAAGATGTTGTTGCTTACAAAGAGAAATATGAAAAAGCCAAAGAAGCCGAGAAAAAGGCGAAGGCAAAGCTCAAGGAATTAAAAGAAAACCCTGAAATTCCGCAGGAAGTGACAGATAAACTCAAGGCCGCAGCAGAAGCGAAGGCCGCAGCAGAAGCGTCTGAACAGATAGAAAAGAAGATTGCCGAAGCAAACGACAGAATTGAAGCGGCAAATCTCGCAAAGCAGGCCGCCGAAAGAGAAGCGGCGAAAGCACAACAGACCGCAGCGGACCTGCAGAAGCAGCTGCAGATGAGCAACCCTGATATTGCAGAGTTTAAAGTGCATTTTAAAAACGTGCAGGAAGAGATGATGAAGCTCAGAAGTACGCTTGACAACATTTTTACAAAAGATGCTGATTGCGGAAGCAACCTGCAGGAAGCTATGAAGGCACTTGTTAAATCCTTTGCGAGAGATTTTGAGGTGAAGTCCTTATGATAACCGACCCTATCAAAGTATACATAGCCGGTAAGATTACCGGTAACAAGTTTTACAAACTGCAGTTTGCAAATGTAATGAAATGGCTCAAGACAGTATACCCGAATGCAGTTGTTATTAATCCTGCATCACTTCCGCATGGTATGAGCAGTGCGGACTATGCACGTATTTGTCTCTCAATGATAGACAGTGCGGATATTGTCGTATTTCAAGACAATATGAGTGACAGCAAAGGCTGTCAGCTCGAGCTTGACTATTGCAACTATGTGGACAAGCCATATGCGGTTATGCGTACAGAGTTTAAAGAGGATAATTACTGCCCCGAATGTGACCGTACGGTTAAAATCGGTTATGCATGCGGTGAGCACTTTGTTATCGGCAGTGATACAAATTGTCCCTGCTGCGATGCTTTCTGCGGTATGCGAAACAACGGAGTAGATGAGCTCAACTGTTGGGAAGTTTACAAAGCGATGTACATTGCTGAAAAAGTAAAGCACTCACCCGGTACGACCGAGTGTGAGTGGGTGGATGATTGGCTGAATCATCCGTTTTATAAGTGCTGTAATTGCGGCTACGTATTTGTCGGCAGTGTGAAATACTGTGAAAACTGCGGCAAGAAAATCACCAAAGAGAGAGGTGAGGGCAGTGGCAATATGGCAAAGTGATAAGGATATATGCGATATGTACCGTCATGCCGCTAATCCAAAAGAGCAGATTCGAATTCTTGCACAACTCAACATCTGTACAGAGAAAGAAATAAGAGATGTGCTTGAGCGTAACGGTATAGAGCCCGTCGGTCCTCGCGTTGTTCAGCATCGGTCCGAGCCATATAAGCCCTGGACAATAGAGGAAATGGTACAGCTGTTATATCTTGTTGCTAACGGAATGACGGATAAAATGCTGTCGGAACATTTCAAGCGCAGTGAAACTGCAATAAGGAATATGAAATGTAAAATCAACAGAAAACGCACAGAGAATGCACGTGCGGCATCGGAGATTTTTAAACGTAAAAGCGGAGGCGGTACTGATGACAAAAAAGCCGTACAAGCCGACGTTATATGAGACCAACAATGCGAAAAACACCATTTACACGACTCAACCTCACAAATACGGATATCAGATAAGGGTTAATCATCCGGAAATACAGCCGCATTACGAAGCTTACAAAGAAATGATAGGTCAGCCGAAACATCTGCCTATATCACACGATGAAAGGCTCAGTTTTGAGCGGCTTGTGCTGTGCGGATATTACCCGATACAGCTAAAGAGGTGAAGGTAATGAAATATGTATATTATACGGAGTGTTGTGCCGTATGCGGTAAAAGAAGTCCAAAAAGAGATATGAACAAGATTTATTTAGCTTATGGACACACTTCCGTACCTTCACCCAAAATAATGTGTTCGGTTTGTGATGATTGTTTGCCAGCTCTGTGCGAGTTTCTTGAGGTTAATGCGCCTGATGATACTGTTCATTGGAGACCGTCTCCAAAAAGCTGTAATAAGTGTTTTAAATATTCAAAAGCAGATGCTTTGTTTTGTCCGTATTGCGGTGCCAAAATGAAGCAGACGGAAAGGAAAGAAAAATGACTTGTAAAGATTGTTTTCATTTTGAAGTTTGTGACAGCGGCAGGCATATTGGCGAATATATAGACGATGATGGCATTTATTCTGAGGGTGTCGAAAAAGAATGCCCGGCATTCAAAAACAAATCCGACTATGAAAAAGCTATGAAAAAGCAGATACCTGTAAAACCAAACGGAGATTTGCACAGTGTTCCTCATTACCGCTGTCGGAACTGTCACAATTCTGTTGTTACATTTTGTGATGATAAACATTTTCCGCATTGTCAATGGTGCGGACAGGCTTTAGATTGGAGTGATAACAAATGATTAAATACTATCTCTTCTGCATCAGATGGCTGTGGAAACACCGCCGGTGGTCAAACACAAGGCAGAAGTTTAAAGCAATGCAAAAAGATTTTAATAAGAGGTATGACAATGCTTGGGGAAATTACTAATGTCAACTGCACAATAAACATTCTGCACATGGAGCGCAGCGGTGAGCAACTTGATTGCCGCTTTTGCGCAATGGAGTGCGAGTTTAAAAAGGAGGTAATTCAAAATGAAAGTAAAAAAAGCAGTTGATATATGTAAAAAGCGAAACATTATCAGACTTTACGACAGCGATGACGGGCAGTGGCTAAGCGATGGTAGTGCAGTGTATCCGCTGTTTGAATTACCTGATTTTACAGAGGAGACAATTTGCCTTGCTTATGATATCAACATAAAAAAAGCGGCATCTATGGTTATTTCAAGATATCCTGCTTTGCCGGAGGGAATTGACTTTTCAGATGCAGCAAAGAACGAAAAACAGGTTGTTGAAGGTCCTATGGAATTGAATTACAAAGGACAATGGCTGAAACCTATTGTAACATCTCAAGGTATTGAGTTTATAAATGGTGAATACCTGAAACCGCTTTCGGATATATCCGACCAAGGTTTACTTTTCTTTGAGAGGATTACCGACAACGGTAACAAGTACTTTGCGGTTAAACAGGGATTGCTTATTGTAGCTATCATCTTTCCTATGCGTGTAATCGATGAAGCTTTTGTAAAAGAAATGGATGCTTTCGCTGCACTCTGTGAGGCAAGCCTACATAACCAAACAACTGATAACCAACAGTGATATTACCCAATACGATTAAGGAGATGAGAAGACATGACACCGGCAGTACAAATTACATTGATTATTTGTGTAACTTTAATCGCTTTAGTAATAATCAGCAACTTGAGATATATGAAATAATTCATTGAGCGGCTCTGCCAAATGCGGCGGAGCCGTGAGGACTATATAATACCTTATATATAAATACATTATCTATCGCAGTATTGCGGCAAAAAAACAAGGCGAGTCAGGCTCGCTTGGCGGCCTTGTATTGTATAGTATTTCATCGACGAAAAAAGAGAAGGAGAAAAGAAATGAATTCAAAGCAGTATGCATACAAGAATCGGTCAGTACGTCCGTCAGTGAGTGAAATTGCCGCAGGGCTTGAAAAAAAGTTTGAGATAACGTGTCTTGCACGTGATCAAGAGAAGCTGAAGCTTTACCGTGCTATATGCGGTGTGATAGCTAAAGTAATGATAATTCCGCCGGAGTGCTATATTGTCATAAACAAAATGCCGACATACGCCGGTGATGTTCAGGCAGTATATGAAAAGCTGACTGGTGCAGAGATAGAGTGGGTGGCAGAAAAATACCGAGCCCAAAAAGATAGAGTACAAAATCCGCACGAATGGATGAGGACAACACTTTATAACTCACCCGAGGATATGGAGCTGGATTTGCTCAATCAGGTGTTAACGGATTGGGGAGGCTGAAACAATGAAAATCCGAAACAAAAAGACGATAAGCGGCAAAATGCTTGAGGTGGATTACTATCCGATATTCGATGACGGTCGCCGTGTGCCGACAAGGGCACCAAAAACAAAGCCTTCAACCGAAGCTCAGGAGAAATACAACCGTGCAAAGGCAAAAAAGAAGATAGTACGCCTCGTCAATGCAAATTTCGATAATACTGATTTCTTCGTGCATCCGACATACGAGGACTTTCAGGCACCTCAGACTGAAGAGCAGGCACGTAAAGATATAGTCAACTACCTACGCCGAATCAAAACCAAAAGAAAAAGCGAGCTGAAAAAGGTCAGCGCTGAATTGTCAGAGCTTGAAGAAGTTTGTAAAGAAAGTGAGAGTAAATTTCTTGCCGTTCGCCTGGACAAGCTCAGGCACAAGGTCAGCAAGCTCGCTGAGCCTTTTAAGTACATATACGTAATGGAGCGTCAGGAGTATAAGAGCGGAGCACGTAAAGGTCAGCTCAATTGGCACTTTCATTTGTTTATGAGCGGCGGACTTGATGCGGAGACAGTAGAGGCTATGTGGCCGTACCGTATCAACTGTAACCGCTATCAGCCTGAGAAGTTTGGATTCGAAGCGGCTGCCAAGTATATAGCAAAGGACCCCTGCGGAAGTAAGAGCTTTGCATATTCGAAGAATCTTACTCAACCGACTGTGCTTGAGCCCAAAGACGGCAGAGTTACAAAAAGATATGTTGAGCGGATTGCACGCGAGCGTGTTGATGATAAAGACTTCTGGGAGAAGAAATTCAAAGGCTACCGTTTTGTTAAGCTTGTAAAGAAGTTCAACGAATTCAATCTCAATTGGTATGTAAGTGTGATAATGGTTAAAGCCGGTACCGGTGAACCGCTTGTTAACCCCGGTGCTTACGATGATTGGCTTGATGATGTATGTTAAGGAGGTATGCAGATGAAAGTGACAAAATATATGCTCGAGAGTTACCGTGCAGGTGTAACAGAAATCGCTGTGTTGGAAAAATATCTTGATAAGCTTGAAAAAGATGAAATGAAGTTGCATCAGACTGATACAGTAAAGGGCAGCAGTGAGCAGTTCCCGTATCTGCCTATGACGATTAAGGTGAGCGGCGTTGCACCCGAAGATACGAAAGCTGTCGACAAGATAAAGCGGTTGCAGCAGCAGACAAAAGCAAAGATCTATAAAAAGAAACTGGAGCTTGAGCGGCAAAGAGCCGCTGTTGAGCTCTGGCTTGATGAGGTTGCAGATCCTAACATCCGCAGTCTTATTCGGTTGCATTACATTATGGGTTTGTCGTGGGAGGATGTCTGCGAAACTCTCGATATTGCAGGTGACGGGTCCACACAGCGTAAGCAGATGGACCGTTTTTGGAAAGCCCAAAAATAAATTTTCCCGACATTCCCGATAGATGTGTGATAAAGTGTAAACTGAGGAAAGTAGCAAACACAAAAGCAGCTTTCCTTCAGCTTTTGCTGCGAAACAACTCGAATCACTAAAGAGAGGTCGTGAAAATGTCCAAGCCTAACGAAAAAAGGTTTAAAGCCCAAACGCTGTGGCAAAAAGGGCTGTCATATGAAAAAATATCTAAAAGGCTGGATATCCCAGAAGGAACGCTCCGCCGATGGAAAAGCACCTACAAATGGGAGCGTCCCGACGACCCGAACACCCGAACGGAAGAAACCGAGACAAAGAAGCGTGGCGGACAGAAGGGAAATGTCAATTCTGTCGGTAACAGTGGCGGTGCACCGATTGGCAATACAAACAGCCAGACTCACGGCGGTTATAGCTCGATTTCGCTTGATTTTCTTACCGAAGAAGAACGTGAGTTCATTGAAAACGAGCAGGAACGCAGTGAGCGGAATATGCTGCTTGAAGAAGTGGCTCTGCAAAAGATCCGTGAGCGGCGTGTCTTTATGTATATAGAAAAATTTAAATCAGAAAAGCCGGGCACAAACGGCAATTTTGAGGCTTTAGTCAAGGCAGAGGATGCGTTGACACGTATTCAGTCTGCTATGTCAAAAAGCATACAAACTTTGCATCAGATGGGTATTGACGACCGTATGATTGCACTTCGCGAAAAAGAGCTTGAGGCAAAGCTTGCCGGCAAAAATCCTGCGGGTGGTAAAAAAGGTGACGGTAAACTTAAAAGCATAATGGAGCAGTTGAAGCGATGAGTGAAGAGATTATTCTCAGTGATAAATACAAGGTATTCCTCCGCACAGACGCCGCAGTTGAATTCCTCGAGGGCACGACCTTTGCAGGCAAAACAACTGTCGGCGTCATTAAATATATGCTCAAGGTTGCTGCCAGCCCGAAAAAGCTCCATGTTCTCAGCGGACTTGATACCGGTACGATTGAGAAAAACATCATCAATAAAGATTGCGGAATCCTTGATGTGTTCGGCGATTTGGTCGAATACAATCCGTCAGGTAAGGGAGAACACAGATTGCCGCATATTGCATACAGTACGCCGAACGGTACGAAGATTATATATATCCTCGGTTATGATAACCAAAGCCGATGGAAAAAAGCTCTTGGCGGTCAGTATGGCTGCCTTTACATTGATGAGATAAATATCGCTGATATGGAGTATGTGCGTGAGGCTGCTATGCGTTGTGATTATCTTATGGCAACTCTTAATCCCGATACACCGTCATTGCCGATATATTCCGAATACATAAACCATGCACGGCCTTTGCCCGAATACGATAATGACGCACCTGCAGAGCTTCGCAGTATGCTCGATGAAGATGCGAAAGCAGGCTGGGTGTGGTGGTATTTCAGCTTTGACCATAACGCAGCACTTACTGACAAGAAAAGGGCACAGATTATCGAGAATGTTCCGCCCGGTACAAAGTTGCATAAAAACAAGATTCTTGGTCTGCGTGGAAGAGCAACAGGCCTTGTGTTTCCGAATTTCAGCCGAAGCAAGCACATTATAAAGCGTGATGAGCTGCGGCAAAAGGTGAAGGACGACAAGATGAAATTTGTCAGCTTCACTGCAGGACTTGATACGGCTTATTCGACAAAATCGCCCGATACAATTGCTATGAGCTTTATGGGCATAACCGCTGAGCGGCAGGTGATATACCTTGACGAAAAGGTGTATAACAACGCTTCTCTCGATACTCCGATAGCTCCATCTGATACAGCCGTGAATTTTGTTGATTTTCTCAACCGTAACGGCAGGGAGTGGGGCATAGCCCGTAATGTGTTTGTGGATTCGGCTGACCAGGCGACCATAACAGAGCTGAATAAATACAAGCGTAATCATCCTTGTGTATACAGCTTCAACGATTCATACAAAAAGGTTGCAATAATTGACCGTATCAACTTTATGCTCGGATGGCTTCATTCCGGGCATTATTTGGTTTGTGATACGTGCGGTGAGCATATCAAGGAGCTCGAAGCCTACTCGTGGAAAGAGGGCAGGGATAACGAGCCTGAGGATGCAAACGACCATACGGTTAACTCTTCTCAGTATGCGTGGATACCGTACCGTAAGCAGATAGGTAAAGGAGACAGGAAATGAAAATGAGCGATAAAATAAAGCAGAAAATCCGTGATTTTCTCGATATAGATGTAAATCATGGTCTGTCGGTCAATATCGAACAGCTTCTCAGCTTCGATGCAGAGTGTTTTGTCAATCGAATATGGTATAGAGGCAAGGCAAATGAGCTGCATAATCTGTATAGCAATATTAACGACAGCATCGGCAATAATCATTTCTGGGCGAGCAGTCCGACAAAAGGCATGCGAATAAGAAAAATACATACAGGCTTGCCCGGTCTTATCGTTGATACGCTGACTAATGTAAGTGTCGGCGACCTTAACGATATAAAGCTCTCTGAGCGGCAGAGTGAATGGGATGCTATAGCTACTGAAAACGATCTTGATAAGCTTGTATCCGCTGCTGTGCGTGATGTGCTTGTTTTCGGAGACGGTGTTTTCAAGCTTTCGTATGATGAAAACATTTCAAAGCATCCGATTATTGAGTTTTTTGAGGCTGACCGTGTTGAATATGAATATACTCGCGGCAGAGTTAAGGGTATAGTGTTCAAAACCCGAAAAGAGTCGGGTGGTAAAATGTATGTTCTCAAAGAGTATTACCGCCGTAGTGGTATTTCTTACGGTCTTGAGGATATGCACGGTCAGCAGTACGATATAACATCTGTTACAGGTTTTGAGTCATATAGGGAAATTAACAATCATTCCGATTTTATTCCTGCCGTACCTATGAGATTCAGAGCGTCAGTCGTTCATCCGGGCAGGGGCAAGAGCATATTTGACGGCAAGCACGACAACTTTGATGCGTTCGACGAAATCGTATCGCAATGGATGTTGGCAGTACGCAAAGGTCAGATTAAAACTTATATTCCGCTTGACCTGCTTCCCAGAGACAACGAAACAGGTGAAGTCTTAGCAGGAAGCGATTTTGACAACGATTATTTTCAGATTGAAAATTCTATGGCTGAGGGTGATACCAAAAAGATAACCACTACTCAGGGTAAGATACAACACGAGGCACTGCTTTCGACTTACTGTACAGTACTCGACCTTTGCCTGCAGGGTATAATTTCTCCGTCAACGCTTGGCATCGACGTCAAAAAGCTTGACAATGCAGAGGCTCAGCGAGAGAAGGAAAAAACAACGCTCTACACCCGTGATAATATCGTAAGCGTGCTCACAGCAACGCTCGAAACCCTTGTTAAAACAACACTTATGTTCTGCGATGCGATAAACGGTGTTGAATATAAGGATGTCAATGTTGACGTTTCTTTCGGCGGTTATGCAAACCCGAGCTTTGAGGCACAGGTTGAAACAATCGGTAAGGCTTCGCAAAACGGCATTATGTCAATCAAAACCCAGGTTGATGAACTGTACGGTGACAGCAAGGATGAAAATTGGAAAGCAGCTGAGGTGCGACGTATCAAAGAGGAACGCGGCATCGAAGTTGTTGAAGAGCCTGCAGTAAATAAAACTCCGCTTGGCTTTGCGACTGAATAATGGAGAATTTCGACGGCTATATTGCCGATATTTACCGTGAAATGGAAGCTGAGCTTATCGCTTCAATGAAACGCAACCTCGGTCTGCACGAGGCAGAGGAAGCCCTTACAGGGCTGAAATATCCGCAGTGGCAGGCAATCAAGCTCAAGGAGCTTATGCGTTTTCAGCGTGAGAATGAGCGGATTATGGGTAAAAAGCTGAGCGGCCTGCCCGAAGAAGTGAGCCGGCAGATGATTGATGAGCTCAATCAGGGCTCAAAGCACGAGCTCAGGCGTTACCGTAAAGCACTCAAAAAAGGCTATAAGTCCGCAAAGGTGATGAAGGACAGCTTCTTCCATATCGACGATAGGAAGGTGCAAGGGCTGATTAACGCCCTCAATAACGACCTTGCCCGTGCCAACTCTGCCGTACTGCGTATGATGAACGACCAGTACCGTCAGACAATCTTCAAAGCAGGTATGTTTGTCTCTAACGGTGTTTATACCGAAGAGCAGGCTGTTAAAAAGGCTGTTGAGGAATTTGAGAAAAAAGGTCTCAATTGCATTGAGTATAAGGACGGCAGGCGTGTAAATATTGCCGATTATGCATCAATGGCGGTGCGTACAGCAAATCAGCGTGCTTATATGGTCGGCGAGGGCGAGTTCCGTAAGTCGATAGGTGAAACACTTGTCATAATTTCCCGCCATTCAACCTCGTGCGACCTCTGCAAGCCGTTTGAGGGTAAAGTGCTGATTGATGATGTCTATTCGGGCGGTACACAGGAAGACGGCGATTATATGCTACTCAGTGAAGCAATGGCACAAGGGCTCTATCATCCACGTTGCCGTCACGGCCTCGGTACATACTACCCCGAATTAGAGGATATCAACGGTTACGAGACAGAGGATAACAAGCTGAATGAATATAAAATCAATAATTCAGATATTGCAAAATCTGAAAAAAGTGATATAATAAAGCCGAAGCAAATGTTAAGAAAAAGAGCCAACAAAGGTGCTTTTTCCGGACTTGTCGAAAGAATGAGCAAAAAGCGAATTCGTGAGCTTGCAAAAGAATACGATATTGATTTGACAGGAATAAGTTTAAACATTGATTTCAATGAGGAATTATTGAGTTTAGCTTATACTGGTAGAGCGGATAGTGAATCTGTTGGTGGTATTACATTCTTTCCAAATGCTTTTAGAGATAAGGAAACCTTGCTGAGAACTCTTTATCATGAATTACAGCATGTAAAACAATTTAAAGAATTCGGTACGGAATATGTACAAAACAATCTTGGTGCATTTGAAAAACTGGCTTATGAAGCTGAAGATACGTTTGTCGAAAGCCTTAGAAAGGAGGGCAAATTATAATGGATTGGACGAAAAATCTGTTATCTTATGAAAAGAATAAAGAAAAGGGAATTTGCCCTAAATGCAGTAGCAAAAGTATTGAAGTTGAAGAATTGAATCACGGTCAAAGAAAAACCTTGTTTTTTAAGTGTAGCGATTGCAATGCTGCTACTCATTTTGAGGGCTTTATAGCCGAATAAATTTTATACAGTTGAATTCAGACACTCTGCAATTTTGCAGGGTGTCTTTTTTCATATCAAAATACGTTTGCCCGTGTGCGTATAAACGGGGAGCGGATGACCTTATCCGTAAAAAGGAGACAAAATGGCAGAAAACAACAAAGAAACTGTACTTGACGCTCAGGAACCGGGAGACGGTACCGAAGGCGGTACAACACCGCCCAACACAACACCGCCCAACACAACACCGCCCACAAACGAGCCTGAAAAGAAGTACACAGACGACGATGTGAACAACATCAGCAAGAAAAACAGCGAAAAGGCAGTAAACAAGCTCCTCAAAGAGCTGGGTATCACCGACAAAGAGAAGGCGAAGAAGATCCTCGCAGAAGCTGCAGCGGCAGAGGGTGCAAGTCAGTCCGTCGGTCAGGATGATACAAAAGTTGCCGAGCTGACAGCAAGCCTTGAAAACTCTGTGCTTGAGAACATTATGCTCTCGCAGCACGTCAAAGCAGAGAAGGTTGCAAGGGCGGTCAAGCTTATCGACCGTGCGGATTGTCTTGATGACGAAGGCAATTTCAGCCGTGATAAAGCTACCGAAGCTGTCAAAAAGCTGTTTGAAGAATGGCCCGAACTTGCCGAAAAGGCTGACGGCAAAACAGTCGGTTTTGCAATCGGCGGCGACGGTCAGCAAAACACAGCTCCTGCCCCGGCAGATAAGCCCAAGCAGAAGAGCTGGAACAGATTCAACTAATATGTAAGGAGAAAAAACAAATGCCTAACAATGTAAACTATGCTGAAAGATGGGAGCCCGAGCTTCTTGAAATCTTTATGCAGGAGAGTCTTATTTCTCCGTTCATCACCAACAACGTGAAATTTATGGAGGATGGTAAGACCTTCCACTTCACACAGATGAGCACTACCGGCTTTAAGAGCCACAGCCGCAACGGCGGTTGGAACAGAGGTTCAATCAATCAGACGGATGTAGCTTTCACCCTCAAGCATGACCGTGATATTTCCTTCCTTGTCGATAAGGCAGAAGTAAGCGAGAGCAACGCAACCGCATCCATTCAGAATATCGCCAAGGTATTCACACGCACACAGTCAACACCCGAAAAGAACGCTCTTTTCTTCTCGAAGTGTGCCGCACTTGCAAAAGAGCAGGAGGGTTACTGGTCAGAAAGTGCACTCAGCTCGTGGACAAAAGCAAACGTGCTTTCAAAGCTCAAGGCTATGATTGCCGCAGGTAAGCTTCGTATCTACAGAGCCAAGGGTGCCCTTATCGTCTATGTCCGCAGTGAGATTATGGATCTTCTCGAAATGTCTGCCGAAATTTCCAAGACAATCGAGATGACTCAGATTGCCGAGGGCGGTGCAGGTATCGAGACACGTGTTGCAAAAGTTGACGGCGTACCTGTTTTTGAGGTTATCGACGATGAAGTGTTCTATGACAGCTTCAACTTTGATTCCGAAGACGGCGGCTTCGTACCTGTAGAGGCAGGCGACGGCGTTGAAGCATCCAAGCACCTCAACGTTCTTATCGCTTCTCCGCTTACTACAAAGTTTGTGCCCAAGATTTCAAGTATTTATTACTTCAATCCCGGTGCACATACTGAAGGTGACGGTTACCTCTACCAGGAGCGTGAGCTTTCTGACGTTTTCACCTTCCCCAACGGCAAGTCCGGCAAAATTGACAGCCTCTATGTTGATGTAGAGGGCTGATGCTATGTACGTCGATATTGACTACTACATAGCCAACCGCAAGAGCAGTGAGCCTGATGAAGATTGCATCAAAGATATAAGAGAATTGCTTGACCTCGCCGAGATGAAAGTCGACGAGGTCACTTTTAATCGTATCAGAGGTATCGGTTTTGACACTCTCACCGAATTTCAAAAAGATAAGGTGAGAAAAGCCGTGTGTGTCCAAGCTGATTACATTCAGGAATATGGCGGTTATACCGACGGTGAACCGCAGATTGAAAGTTACAGCGTACTCGATATCAGTGTGAGTGTGAGCGGCAAACAAACCGCCGCAGAGCGTGCCGGTATGGCAACGCTGGCATATAAACTGCTTGAGCAAACAGGACTTATGAGGAGGGCTTTATAATGGCAACAAAAGTCAAAAAGTTACCGTTCCCCGATCATCTGCTTGTAACACCTTGCACCATAACTCTCGATGTAAAAGGTCTCAATAAAGACGGTGAGCCCGAAAAGGCGAAGCCGATAAGCACAAAATGTATGTGGTCAGAGCATACAAAGCGTGTTTATACCGCTGACGGCAAGCAGGTAATACTGAGCGGTCAGGTCATCGTCAAGGGCGATATTGCACCGAATATGCCCGAAATATCTTCGGGTACCGTGCAAATCGGTAAGCGTGTAATGCATATACACGAAGCTGCAAGGCCTAAAAATCCCGACGGTACGGTGCATCACACCGTCTTTAAGCTGATATGAAGCTGACACCAAAGGTAACGTATAACACAGCAAATATTAACCGTATAGAGTCTGATATACGTAAAGCACTGATTAAGACTGCTGATGCGGTCAAAACAGATTTGCAACAGTCGCAAACAATGCCGTTTGATACGGGTCAGCTTCAGAATCGTTCGACCTTTGTTGATGATTCCGAGGTTGATTCGGGCAAGGTGTTTGTCGTATCCGATACGCCATATGCAAGGCGACTGTATTTCCATCCTGAGTATAAATTCAGCACTCGTGATAATCCAAATGCAGGAGCGGGCTGGTTTGAGCCTTATATCAACGGTACGAAAAAGGACTATGCCAAAAAGGTTTTTGCGGTGTTTATGCGTAAGAGTCTGGGAGGTTGAGCGGTGCTTAAAGCAATAAGAGATTTTTTTCAGACAGAATACGGTTGGACGGACAGCATATCCGTCGGTCGTATCGATAAGGACAGTGACAGGGCTGTATGCTTCTATAATTCGAAGCATGCCGCCCCTAAAATTACAGCTCTCGGCGGCAAGGCAAACAAAAGCTTTGAGCGGCTCCCCGTAACAGTGCTCCTGCGTTTTACCAACAGCCCCATAAAGGCGGCTGAAAAAGCACAGGAGCTTTACGACTTTTTTGACGAAAAGACCTTCGTCATAGAAAACAAGAGAGTATTCGTTATATCCCGTTATGACTATCCCGTTGATTTGGGCAGTGATGATAAAGGTGTGTGCGAGTACTCCATTGAGTTAGATTTTTACATTAACAAGGAGTGATTTTTTTGAGTTTTTCAGGTGTTTTCCCCGTCTACGATATCACTATTGAAGTCGAGACGTCAGGCGGTGCAGCCGAAACCTATGCAACAGTTGCGGATATGGAGAGCATGGGCCTTTCCATTGAAACAGGTGTTGAAACCTGGAATTCACTTACCGAAGATGGCTGGCAGAGAGCTCTCGCAACTGCGAAGTCCTTTGTTGCATCGTTCAGCGGTAAGCGTAATATCGGCGATGCCGGCAATGATTATATTGCAAGCAAAGCACTTGCAAACGGCAGGGATTGCGATTCAAAGCTGAGGCTTACTTTCCCTGACGGTGCGGTTTTTACGGCACCCGTTGTATTGCAGGTTAAGGACTTTATGGGCGGCGACGCAACCAATGTAGCACCCCTTACCTTTGACTGCGTTTCAAACGGCAAGCCTACTTTCGAACCTAAAAATGCATAACAAAAACAAATAACGGAGGAATAAAAAATGAAAATTATTGACACAAAAGGCTCTATTCTTACAGGCGACAATCATCCGTCACTCAAAATCGGTGATAAAATCTACACGGTTGATGACCGCAAAAGCACGTGGGATAAGATTCAGGCCGTTCAGGCAGACCCCAACATTGAAGATACCAATATGGCGGCTCTCGAGCTTGCCCTTGGTAAGAAGCAGCTTAAAGAGATTATGGAAGCCGAAGGCGGTATCACGTTTGAAGGTTTCCAGAATCTTACTTTCTACGTTATGGCGGCTATCACAGGTCAGGATTATGAGACCCTGAAGAAAGAGGCAACAGCAAAAAACTAAGTACGGAGACCTGGTATGACCCTGAGTTTGACGAAGCTCTGATTATTGCGAGCTTTGCCAAGCAATACGGTATCAGGCTCCTTCAGGAAGATATTTCTGTGAGCGAGTATCTCAAGCTCCTCGGCGGACTTATGGCAGATACTCCTTTGGGCGAAGTAGTGCAGATAAGAGCTGAAACAGACCGTGAGCGGATTGCGAATATGACCGTGACAGAGAAACGCATCCGTTCCGATTGGCAGGCTTTTAAAGCACAAAAAATGCTCAAAGAAACAAAGCCCACAATGTCTGTCAATCAACTGCAACAGATTCTCAGCTCACTTGCTGGGAGGTGACAGGAATATCAGCTACTAACGTAGGTGCCGTGTCGTTTGATATCTTGTCAAACAGCGGCGCCTTCACAAAACAAGTAAAATCAGCAGGTAACTCTGCCCAAAACATTATGGGTAGAGCAATGAAAAAGGTCGGCGCAGCTGTTGCGGCGGCCTTTTCTGTTAAAGTAGTTACAGCCTTTGCAAAGGAATGTGTTGAGCTTGGCTCGGACCTTACCGAGGTGCAGAATGTTGTTGATGTAACATTCGGCGATTCTGCACCGAAAATCAATGCATGGGCTAAAACTACTGCAAAAGCATTCGGTGTATCGGAGCTGCACGCAAAGCAATTTTCTGGTACCATGGGTGCGATGTTTAAATCAATGGGATTAGGTACTGATTCTGCCTATGATATGTCAACGTCTTTAACTGAGCTTGCAGGCGATATAGCATCATTTTACAACCTTGATGTAGAAACAGCTTTTGAAAAAATTCGTTCAGGCATATCAGGAGAAATAATGCCCTTGAGACAGCTCGGTATCAATATGTCGGTTGCTAACCTTGAGGCGTATGCACTCTCGCAGGGTATTACGCAGTCGTACAATTCCATGACCCAGGCGAATCAGGCTCTGTTGCGTTACAATTACCTGATGAGTGTCACAGCCGATGCACAGGGTGACTTTTCCCGTACATCTAATTCGTGGGCAAACCAGACGAAAATACTGAAGCTTCAGTTCGATTCACTCAAGGCGACACTTGGTGCAGTAATTATTCAGGTGCTTGCACCGTTGCTTCAGATGCTCAACCGCATAATGACGGCAGCAAATAAAGCGGCATCTGCTATTGCTTCACTTTTCGGTAAGAAAACTGAAACGGTGTCGTCAATTACGGCTACGGGTAATGCCGCATCTATTGCAGCTGATTCTATAGCTGACACAGGCAGTGCAGCTACAGCTGCAGCAAAAAAAATCAAGCGAGCCTTTGCCGCTTATGATGAAATCAACGTTCTTTCATCAGGCTCAAATTCTTCTGCAGGATCGGGTGCTTTAAGCACTGGCATCACTTCAAATTCTACATTCAATACAGGTGTAGATTATGAAGGCATAAGTAAAGAAACGCAGTCGTTTGCCAATGCTATAGCAAGCCACTTCGAAAAGATTTCAAATTCGGCACAACGAGTTACAAAATCTATTAAGCAAATTTGGGAAAACGGCGGACGTGATGCTTTTGTTTCACTTAAAAATATAGCCGGTAATATAGCTGAAATAATACTTATAGTAATTGGATATATTTCCGAATTGTATGCCGATATTATTGAATGGTTAGCTCCTGCAATTTCTGCAGACCTGTCGAGTCTTAGCCAACAGATGGATACCGTAAACGACGCACTTGAATGGTTAAAAACCGACGGTAAGCCTATACTTGAGGGTATTGCATACACTATAGGTATAGTTACAGCAGCGTGGGCGGCATATAAAACCGTTCAATTTGCGGCAACGGCTGCAACTAAAACATATGCGGCAGCACAAGCAATAGTAAACGCAGTAATGAACGCCAATCCCGTTGGATTGGTTGTAACAGCTATAGCAGCACTGGTAGCAATCATTATAGTATGCGTGAAGCACTGGGATGAAATTAAAGCGGCAGCAGTTGCTGCTTGGGAAAAAACAAAAGAAGCTTGGCAAAAAGCAAAAGATTGGTTTAACAATAATGTTGTTGTACCGATACGCAGCTTTTTTACCGGATTATGGTCCAGCGTTTCATTATCGGCCTCAAACGCTTGGACCTCTTTAAGAAACGGCGCTTCTCAAGCTTGGTCAGGCATAAAAAATACGTTTTCGAGCGTATCTACGTTTTTTAAAACTACTTTCACCAGCGCCTGGACCGCTGTAAAGAATGTATTCTCTGCCGGCGGCAAGGTTTTCGACGGTATCAAAGATGGTATAGTAACCTCATTTAAAACAGTCGTAAACGCACTGATTAAGGGTATAAATACTGTGGTTAAAAAACCTTTCGAGGGTCTTAATACAGTACTCGATAAAATATCCTCGATTGAGATTGCGAAAATAAAACCGTTCAGTTGGTTAACATGGCGAGCTACCGTTCCTCAGATACCTATGCTTGCTGAAGGCGGATGGGTAAGGGCAAACAACCCTCAGCTTGCAATCGTCGGTGATAACCGTCGAGAGGGTGAGATTATCGCACCTGAAAGCAAAATTACCGAGGCAGTAGAAAAGGCAAAGAACATAGCCAGAGATGTGAAACTTATGATTGAGGTTGTTGTCAACTATCCTGACGGCAGACGAATCATCAAGCAGATTAATCAGGCTCAACTCGAAGAGGGTAAAATCTTATTGGAGGTATAACGTATGCAAAAATATGAAGTTGTTATCAACGGCAATATAACGCTTGTCGCTGACGGTATGTCTTGGGAATATCCGCAGACCGACGGTGCAGGAAGCGGTGCAACAGATGAAAACGTTATGTTCCGCGAGGTTTTGCCCGAAAGAGATAAAATTACTCTACGCTTTGAAAAAGGGAAAACAGAGGCTGAAATTCGCACGATTCTCGCTGTCAGAGCACTTGACGAATGTACGGTTAATTTTTATGACCTGCGAGCGGGCGAAAGACTTACTAAGACTATGTACCCTGTAGCAGATGCAATCAAAGCACACATGCTGGTAAACGGCGAATTTGTATGTGATTCTTTTGAGCTGCGATTCATCCAGACAATACCAAATTGAGGAGGCGGAATATGTACAACAATGTTTCCGATAAATACACAGCACATATTGCCGACTCAATAGTCAGGCGACCTAAATCCAAAATAGTAGTGGGCGGCGTAACCTATACGGGTGAAACCGCCCTTATGTCATTTCCAAAAATCAGTCATTCTGCTGAGCGGCTGATAGGTGTATTCCCGGCAAAAACGTGTGAGTTTGAGCTGCTCAATCGTGACAGCAATATTTCACTCAATGGCAGGGAGATAACCGTATACAGAGGTTTTGAAATCGACGGCGAAACCGAGTGGGTACCTATGGGTATCTTCTCGGCCACGGATGATAACATCACCAATGAGCTGACAAAACGTACAATCAAATTCAAAGGAACTGACCGTTCATCTCGCTTCGATACGTCATTTGTTAATGATATTGATTATCCGTGCACAATCCTGAATTTTGTCCAACATATATGTGAGCGGCACGGTGTCGAACTCGAGACGACATCGTTTCCGTTTGCGAACAAAACTTTACTCTCTGCACCGAATTCAGCTGCAAGTATAAGCGACAGAGAGATTATCGCACGCATTGCAGAATTGAGCGGCTGTCTTGCAGTTATATCACGTGAGGGCGGCTTGAGAATATTCAAGCCCGAAAGCACCGGCAAGACCGTAAGTAAATGGTACTATAAAACAGTATCTCAAGAACCGAAATTCGGCGAAATAACAGCTGTTACACTCGGACACTCAACTTATACTGATGATATCGTTTACCCTGAAGGTGCGACGGATTCGGCTGTAAATTGGCGCATTGACGATAACCCCTTTGTCGACGGTGCTATTGCCAACGCTGCCGGCACACCTGCAATAAGAGCAGATATAATCGCCGACGTTGCACAGAACATAATCGGTAGGTCAATTATCCCGTTCAGCGTAACAGATTTCATTGACGATTACATATACGACCTCGGTGATGTTATAACGGTCGAGAAAAAAGACGGCAGCACGTTTGAAACTGTTATCCTCAACATCTCTTCCAATTCCCGAATAAGGTCAAACATCGGTGCTGCTACGCAGACGCAAGGTGAAACCAATTTCACTATTGCAGGCTCAACAAAAAAACAAATGAAAAAGCTTGCACTCGAGGTTGATTATCAGGCTGGTTTGATACGCGGCATCGTTGAAGATGCCGACGGTATGAGAACAACGATACAAGCATTGAGCGATAAAATCGACCTCAAGTTTGAAGATCTCTACGACCCTGATCATTTGGATATCGAGCACGTAACGAGCATTTCTGCCGAAGGTGTTAAGATTTACAACGGTATGATTCAGATTTTCGACAAATCTGAAGAAATGATTTTCGGCACGGATGAGAACGGCTCTCTCGGTGTAACAGGTAATATCAAAGTAAAGTTTAAAAACGCTAACGGTTCCGATACAGCAACGCTCAAAATCAGTAATGAAGATTTTGCATCAGATGCTGATGAGTATGCCACAGCTTCAATTAAAGTGGATAACTCAAGCGGCAAAACATTTTCCACGATTTCAATGTGGGAATATGAAGGTGTCGGTACTACATCTATCACATCTGATAATATTTCCCTGTCAAATGAAAATGGTACTGTTTCAATAAATATTGGCGCAGCATCTTTGGGTAACTCAACAAGCATAGGTATTATCGGAGACTTGGTTCTGTATAACGGTGATATCGAACTTGAAAATAATCTGTATGCAAACGGAATTATAACAACATCATCTAATCAGTTTGAAGGTTACAGACACATACGATATACAGGCGATATGTATGGAATGCTCAAACCCGGTGTTGGATATCTTTCTTATACCGAGAACGTAGATTATGCTTCAAATAACTTGGCAACGACGAAAAAAAATATTGATGGAAGAACATATGATGTTGTGATAATGAACGAAAAAAAGTTGATACCACTTTCAAGGCTTCGTTATACGTCAGGTATAACAAAGCTTTTTATAGAATTCACAGCAGGAAAATACGGATGGACAAAATATTATTTTGCTTATACTACCGAAGAAGACGGTCCACTTATTTCATCAGAGTCTTATGTGTTGGTCAATTATTGGGACGAAAGCAAAAACCATGACAGATTTACGTTTTCTAATATTGCAATTCCTAAAGGAGCTGTACAGTGGTGTGTGGCTGTAGAGCCACATACTGCACATTCTGATTTTTATGCAGGTTGGTATAATGTAATAATAAAAGAGAGTCGTGCAAAACCAACAGCAGCATTAGAATTATTGGACGATCAAGAAACCATAATGTGCAGACTTGATTGTTTCGCGTCAGATGGCGAAGCACTTGTAGTTTTGCAAGGAAAGGCGGGAAGCGAAACATCAGGCCGACTTGAGTTAGGTGCAGATAAGTTGTATTGGGGCGGTGGTATTGTTGCGGAAAGAATTGAAGGCTCTTCTGAAATGTCACTTAAAACCAACATAAAGCCTGCATCAAATATGCTTGAAAAGGTTTGTGGATCAGGCATTTATTCTTACAATTACAAGTCCGAACTTCGCAACGAATCAAAAAATGAACTGCCCCCCCGATACGGCCTTGTTATCGGCGACGGCTACAACACACCCGAAGAAGTTATAAGCTCAGACGGTAAGCACATAGACCTTTATTCAATGATAGCTCTGGCTTGGAAAGCTATTCAGGAGCTTGCAACCAAATTTGATACAGAGGTGAAAAAATAATGCTTAACAAAACAGATATTGAAGCATACGCAAAAGAGCTTGAAACGCAGCAGAAAGCGGCAGAAAAAGCTGTTGAACAGGCAAAAGCAAACCTTAACGCTGTTGCCGGCGCACGCCAGGCGGTGGCTCATCTGCTCACAGTATGCGAAGAAAACAGAATAAGCGAGGAGGTAGTTTCCGCTGAAAACGATTAATGTTGATTTCACCGACTCAACTGTTGGTAACGTCGGTAGATCTGGTGAACATAATAATACAAAGATTATTTTCGCACTTTCGCCAGAGTTGGCGAAGTGCGATTTTTTAACAGCTGAAGTCGGTACTGCCGCAGGTGATAAGATACCAATTGAAGGTACCTATAACGAAGAAAACAGCACATTTTCCATCCTCTTGACCAATCAGCTTACGGTAGAGGGTGCGATTTCTTTTCAGATAGTCGGTTACGTAACAGAATATGATACCGCAGAGCCTCAAATTATCACCAAATCTCCCGTTGTGAGCGGTTTTATCACGCAGAGTATCAACGGAGTTGAAGTAGAAGCAGACTCCAGGCCCAACCTTTTAGCGCGCATTTGGGCAAAAATAAAGGATTGGACGGACAAAATACACACGCACGAAAACCAAAAGACTCTTGACAATCTTCATTGTGACGCTGATGAATATGAATCCCCCGAAGGTGGTTTCTCTATAATTCCCGGTGGCGGTAGCGCTTCGACAAGACTTAAGCACAGAGGTTTCAAACTTCGCTACGTCAATGACGGAGATGTAATATCGAGCGTTGAAAAAACCGACAGTGAAATAAAAATCAATCTTTCGGCGGATGAAAGTGGTTTTGGCGTACCAGTTCCCAAAGACCCTATTATTATTCCGCTCGGAGTAACGCAAAACAAAATGGAAACCTACGTCACAGCCGCAATCAACGGCTCACTTGACGAAATCGAAGCAATGATTGACGAATCGGGGGTGCTTGACGAATGAGCCTTGCGACATTAAAAGGTAAAGTTGAAAGACTTATCGAAAAGGTAAACGGCATAAAATGGTTCAAAGATAACATAACAGGCGTTAGTTTTTGGGGTAAAAGCACTATCACTTCTATTACCTTGGATTGTGAGAGCTTTAAAACTCTGAACAGAGCTTTTAGTGCTTGTGCAGCGCTGAATAGCGTATATCTTTCAAACACTCAAAACGTGATTGCTTGGACAGGCATGCTGCAAGGAAGCGGCAGACTGCGTACAATTGAAACTTTGGACTTCAGCTCCGCAGATAGTATAGAGGCGAGTACTTGGAATCCTCAGCTTGAAAATTTAAAGGTTGTACCTGAAACGATAAAATGCAATTTCGTGTGTCAAGTGAGAACCTTAACTCTGGAAAGTGCTAAAAGTATACTGTTAGGCTTATATAACTATATGGGGACTGAGTACGAATATTACTATTCAGCAACATTATCAAATGAAGTGATATCGTTACTTGAAGCCGACGGCGACACCGCTCCAGGCGGTATGACTTGGATTGATTATGTATTCAGTATCGGTTGGTCTATGTAAAGGAGTGTTAAAAATGGTTATAACTTATGAAGATGTAAATCCGACTTTGATTGAAAATACCACAATGCAAAAAAAATTGCTTGACGGTGTATTCAAAGTGTACACAGTTAAAGCAAACGACGGTTACATTCTGCACGATAATAACTGTGATATGCCTGAATATGACGAGGAAACTTGGGAAGAAACAGGCAAAATTATTCTTGGCTTTAGACCGTCAACATATACGGCTACTTGTGCCGCTAATTATGATTTTGTCGCAAACCCGAGAGACTTTTATGCTATTCCCCGAAACAAAAATTCAGAAGGTGAGGTGACAATATGATACACGCATTATTTACAGTTTTTCCACTTTACATAGCATATTTTATTCATATTCTTGAGGTGATGTTCGGATGATGTATCGTTCACCTTTCAGGGCAATATCTCGACAGACAACAGAGTACAAGAAGAAAGGCAATTGGAAGCTCGGCTACCACACAGGTGTTGACAGAGTATGCGACACTGGCCGCATACTTGTTGCCTGCACAGATGGTATGATTACCCGTGTCAATTCCTGCGGTTCAAGCTACGGCAACCACATTGTATTCCGCACCGACGACAACCGCAGTATTCTTTACGCTCATATGGCGGATAAGCCTGCAGTAAAGGTCGGCGACAGAATTGTCAGCGGTCAGATACTCGGCAGAATGGGCAACACGGGCAATAGCTATGGTGCTCATCTGCATATTGAAGTGCAAAGCTCCAAAACTTGGGGTTACGGCAAGAATCTCATCAATCCCAACAGCGTTATTAACTGGGAGAAATTCAGCGACAAAGAAGGTGATTTTATGGCGAAACCGTGGAAGAACGGCAGCACACCCGAAAAGGTCTATCAGACTGTTGCAGACTGCAAGGCAGGCAAGAACAGCATCGGCTCACTTGATGCGAGAGAATCAGCAACCTGCGTTGCAATAGTCGACAACTGCTACCTTGTCACATACTCTGCCGCCGGCACAACCAAAGCAGGCTTTGTTGCTTACGCAGGGGGTGTGAAGTGAAATGACGATAGAAGAAATTGAGCACCGCCTTCTGAAAGCAGAAGAAAACATCGAGGCACTTTTTAAGAGCAGAAACCAATTTAACGAGGAGCTTGCAACGGTCACAACCAAGCTCGACAACATACTCGTTACCCTCGGCGAGCTGAAGGCAAGCGTTATTCAGATGCAGAGCAGACCCGGTACGATGTGGGACAAGCTCGTATTTGCCCTCATCGGTGCCGCCGCAACAGCATTCGTAAGTTTTATTTTAAAGTAATTTAAAGGAGTGATATTATGAAAATCAATTGGAAGGTAAGACTCAAACAGCCCTCGTTCTGGATTGCGACAATCCCCGTAGTGATAACCTTTGTTTATTCAGTGCTTGCACTTGTGGGAATTGCGCCGTCAATCACGCAGGACACAGTACAGAATCTTTTCCTCGCACTCGTCGCAGTGCTCGCACAGTTCGGCATCGTAGTCGACCCGACAACCAAAGGTGTCTCCGACTCCGACAGAGCAATGAAATACGATAAGCCGAATTAAAAAACAGAATAGATAAACACAGTAAAAGCTACCCGTTTTCAAAAATACGGATGGCTTTTTAAAAATGTTAATTTTTTGTGAATTTTTAACTTTTGTGCGTTACTTTTTGATGGTCAGTAAAATATATATAATGGAAGGATATAAAGGAGGTGATGAATATGAAAATAACTAAAAAGCTTATTATATAACATAATAAAATAAAAGAAAGAATTGGTGATTTAACATGAGGATAGATAGATAAAATAAATATGCCGTCTCTTTTATATAGGAGACGGCATATTTTTATTTTTGAGTTTTTTTGGGTGTTACATTTAACGTGTGATTTGATTCAATCTGTTGGTAGAACTTATCGAGCATGGGGAATGAGTTGCCTCCACCTGCTACTTTCCTATAGTTATGCAAAGCTGATTTGCTTCCAGGTGTATGTAAGTATGAAAATTGCGTTTCCAGAACTTCTTTATCTACTATTCCTTGTTGCCATGCCGTTGCTACTATTTCCAGTGCATTAAGATAATTTGTTACATTTCCTCGTAACTCTGTTAATGGTACTCCTGAAATTATATAGTTGTTGTTTTCTTTTTTGCAGTGTGTGCATGTGTCATTCGACAAAGAACACATTTGGCATAACAAATCATGTGTTTGTTCATTAACAGATATAGGTTTATAATCATATAACTCTTTACATTTGTTTTCATTAAATCCATGTACAATTTTTTCTGCTAATTTGAATTCTTTTTTTAAACCTGAACTCCATTGGTGCATAACGTTTATCGTCATTATTCTGCGCTGTTCTTCATAATGGTTGCTTTCACCTTTTCTAGATAAAACGATTTGCACAACAAAAAAGAAAATGGATAGCAAATTCAAGCCACTAAACACTAAACTGATAATTTCAAAACTGGACATATTTTCCTCCAACAATTATGTATTAGCGAAGCAGATAGTATAATTGTTTCGCGTAAGTATATATCATCCAACCCTCAAAAAGGTAACGCTACTTTGTCGAATTTTGTCACTATGCACAAACTTACACCTTTATTTTTCACAAATTGATACAGTAAACAACTTTATAATCGACACCAAGCAACAAAAATTTGCATTTTTCTTCAGAATTGTATATAATTACACATAACTACTTTAAAGTGTAAAATTAATGAAACGAGGAGTTATTGTATGAACGAATCGCAAAAGCAGTTGTGCGCTGAGCTGTGGGAGCTTTATGAGCCGCAACTGCGTAAGGTGTGTAATCTTAAATTGGTAGGAGAAGAAGAGGAAAAGGAAGAAGTGCTTTCCGAAACTTTCCTTATCCTGTGTAAGAAGATTGACCAGGACGGCGACCTGGAATATCCGCAGGCGTGGCTGTATGCTACTCTCAATAATCTGATAAAGCAAAAATATACCGAGAAAAACAAAGCAAAAGTAACGTTTGTTGCTAATTATGCTCAAATAGATTTGCCGTACGAGTATGATATGGTAGACGAAATATTCGACGAAGAAACCTTGGAAGAGCTGAAAGGCATACTAAAGCAGAAACTCACTGCTGACGAAAAGCAGTTGCTTTATTACATAATACATGAAAACAAAACGTATAAAGAGATTGCGGAGCTGACCGCAACGAGCGAAAACAGTGTTAAGCAGCGCAAATACAGGCTGTTCAACAAGATAAAAAAGATTGCAAAAAAGAAAATTTAAAAATTTTTCAAAAAAAGCGTTACCTTTTTTGAATTTTACGATAAATAGTATAGAAGGAGTTCATCATGGCAGATTTGCTTGATAAAATTGATACCCTTAAACTCAAGGAAATACTTGAGGAGAAAGAAATGAAATTTACCAAAGGCGATATAATTAGTCTCATGGATGCCGAGCTTGAAAAAACTCCCGCAGAAATGAATACAAACCTGGTTGACTTGTGTGTTGCAGTGCTCGAAAGTAATGCGGTACCCAATGAGGCCCCAAATAAACCTAAACCTGCAAAACGGAAGATAAAAGCTGGCAAGATTCTTCTTGTTGCAGCTATTATAGCGTTGCTCGGCTTGGTTGCAATTCCTGTCGGCGCAAAGCTTATACCCGGTGAATCGTCGGATAAAATTATAGCCTTTTATTACGATCACTTCAAAATCGATTTAAGAAACAACGTTCCCGAACCTGCAAATAACAACCCTGACGATATTGTAAATACATTAATTCTTGAAAGCTTGGATCAGCTTGTGTTGCCTCAGGCGCTACTCGGTGATGAATACAGCAAGAGTGTTGTTTCACAGGAAGACGACCTTATGACAACAATTTATGTTGATTTCAGTAATGAGAGTATGGGTATTTCCGGAAACATAGGGATTACACAGTATAAAGATGAGAATTTCCCGGGTGTCGGCCTCGGAAATATACCTGGTGACCATAAATACTTCAAGCAAATCAAGGTTGAAGAAATGGATGTATTGGTATTTGGTTATGATGAAAAATCTTATATCAAGTATCTTGACGAAAACACTGAGTATGAGATAGGGTTGAATGCGGATTTTGATACGGCGATGAAGATTGCCGAGTCAATAAAATAAAAAATACAAAGGATGATTCAACCATGAAAAAAACTCTTCGTTCGTTATTTGTTATTTGTCTTGCATTTGTAATGCTTGTGCCTAACATCTCTGCTGCAGAGCCGGAAGGGCTGCCACAATGGTATGATGTAGAGCTGACGGATGAAGAATTTAATGCAATTCTTGCAATGAATCCAAACAACCTTTCTGCAAACGAAAATGAGCGTGCAACCGGTTTAATACATTTTTATTCGATTGCAATAAGCAAAGACGGTAATAAAATGTATATTGCCGGCAAAACAACCGGTACAGCAGATGTTGTAAAGAGCGGATTTAAAGAGGTTGTAATTCAGCGTAGGGCTAACAGTAGCTCTTCGTGATCTGACTATATCGTTTACGAAGACTTGTATATCAATCAGTTTATGTACAATCTTGCGAAAGTAATTACCGTACCTTCAGGTTATCAGTACCGTGTAACCTGTATTCACTATGCGAAGAAGAATTTCTTCTCCGTACAGAAAATAGACAACGTTTCAAATATCTTGACTTTCTGATTCTCCAAGCCCCGATTTTTTCGGGGCTTTTTTCATTTATATATAATACCTCTTTTGGTTTGTCGTGATTAATACTATGGCTTTTGCGATAAGCGAAAAGGAGAGAAAGATTATGTTAACCGAAATTTCATTCACAAAAGAACAATATATGTACACAGCGGTCCTGTCTAACGGAGACAGAATACTTGCCTTTGCCGACGGCACAGCCCGTGGCGACAGCGGCAGAGAATATAGAATCATTACCCACCTCGACGAAAACGAAGAAGTTGTAGTCGACGGCTGGGAAAAAATAAACACTTAAAAACCCTAATACATACTAAAATCCGCAAAAGCTAAGCCGCCCATTCTCAAAATGAGCGGCTTTCTCACTTTTTACAGTCTGGCGGACCCGACGGCGAGCTCGGCGCTTCAATGAGGTATCTCAGCCAGCGCTTTGCAATGCCTTACGGCGAACTCAAAGGCCTTCTTACCGATATCGGCACGGAAGAGCTTTCTCATATAGAGATGGTATGCACGCTGGTTTATCAGCTTACGAGAAATCTTTCTGTTGAAGAAATCAAGCGTCAGGGCTTTGACAAATATTTCGTCGACCATACAACAGGTATTTATCCCGTTGCGGCAAGCGGTGAGCCGTGGACGGCTGCGACGATTCAGTCTACGGGCGATGTCATTGCTGACCTTAGCGAAGACCTTGCGGCAGAACAGAAGGCGAGAAAGACCTACGACAATATTCTTCGTCTTTCCGATGACCCCGATGTAAATGATGTTATCAAATTCCTCCGCGCACGCGAAATCGTCCACTACCAGAGATTTGGTGAAGGACTCCGTTTTGTTACGGATAAGCTTGACTGTAAGAATTACTACGCTTGCAATCCCGCCTTTGACAAAAACTGCGGTTGCTGAAAAAGAGTCGGTGTACGGAAAATATCCGTGCACCGATTTGCGGCAAATGCGCTGAATTCGCTTTTTATACAACCAATGAGTTCCGAGGTATGGGTGGATTATCAGGCTGTTAAGATATAGAAGCTGATAATGGTAAGCAAACGGATTTGGAAGAACAATATTATTTCATACAGATGATGCTTTACAATACCATAATTAGGATTATGTTTACAGTTTGCTAACAGTTTCAGCGTAGAATATGATATTATAGAATTAAAAATAATGAATAGTCAGGGGTAAGCGTAGTGAAAAAAATATTATGTTTTATTTTAATGCTTGTAATTACTTTGGGTTGTTTTACCAATAGTGTTGTTGCGTACGCCGAAAGCTTTAAAACCGAAAACGGTGTTCAGGTTGAAATTGCGCCGTTCCTTTATAAATCAACCCTTTATCAAATGGAGTTTCCGAGCCATTTGTCATATAATATCAAAGAAAAAAGTGTTCAGGGCGATTACGCTGTATCCCGTGAACTCAATGACCTTTCATATACATTTGTGTTTCCTGCAGGAACAACAAAATTTGAATGTAAGGTTTCTCTTGACGGCGAAACCGATTGGCGCGGATTTTCGCTTAATGATTCAGAAAACCCTTCGTATTGGCTCAAGGATGAAAACGGCAATATCGACTACAGCCAACCCGTGACATTTAAGCGTATTGAAACAATTGCGGAACAAGATGAATACGGCGTATTATACAGAGATTTATTAAAAGACAAAGATGTTGGGGGCTTCAGAAATTATGACAAGATTTATTGGAGACTCACCTATATTTGCAACGGAAAAGAATATAATGAATACTTCGATATAAAGCTTTATGATTATGATAAATCCGAAAAACATACTGTCAGAACGGTTAATTTCAATGTTGCTGGTCTTCCTTTTTCGGCGTTAAACGGTGAAAATGTGATTGCCAATCAGAGGGCTGCAGGACGATATCTTTCAAATAATAATTTTGATATTGTTGCTGTTCAGGAGGATTTCGGCTATCACAAGCATCTTATCAATAATTTAAGCGGTTTTGATTATGTAACCAACCACACCGGTGGTGTTCCCGGCGGTGACGGACTTAATATCTTTACAAAAAATATGCCTGTATATAATGAAACCAGAGTCAGCTGGAACGAAGCCAGCGGAATTCTTTCAGACGGTTCCGATGCACTTACCCCTAAAGGCTTTGTGTATTCGGTTATTGACGTCGGCAACGGAATATATGTTGATTTCTATAATTTGCACGCCGATGCCTATGGAGGAGAGGGCTCAATCGCTGCAAGAACAAGCCAAATTAAACAGCTTGCCGAATTTATTCAGGCACGCTCTGCTGAAAATGACAGACCTGTAATAGTAACGGGTGACTTCAATAATTATATGCATGTTCACGAGGATGACGGGGCACTTTACAAAAATCTTTATCTTCAGTGCGGATTAAAGGATGCGTGGATAGAATATCACAACAACGGTGACTATTTTAATCTTTACAATTGGCATATATCAGGTCTTCCTGCCTGGGGTAACTGGGATTCTGTTGAAAGATTTATGTATAAATCGGGCGGCGGTGTTGATATTGTTGTAAGCGATTTCAGATATGTTGAAGTATGTGATGACAACGGAAAAGTGATATCGGACCATTCCGCTGCAGAGTGTGATTTTACGTTTATAAAAACAGCAGATTTTGCCGAAAACACACAGGAACTTCAAATCAATAATTCCGCTGCAAATAAGTTTTTGAATAAAATAAAGTGGATTTTCAAGGCATTGATAATGGTTCTGTCAGATCTTCGCAATCTTCCTGAATTAATAAAAGAGTTTGTTTGATTGCTGTTCACCTCGGTGCAGTTGTTTTCATCTTGTTGATAACAGTTTGTACAGAAGGTTTGCGTTTTGTGACGGATAAGCTTAACTGCAATAATTTAAAATATCATTTTGCCGATAACGCACTTTTTTTCATTATTTATTTATGATATAATCTATGATATATAATGGCTTGATTTTATGAGGTGGCAATATGATAAGCTTTAAGCAGAACAACGAGATTACATACGACGATAAAGATTTGATGGAAGAAAATTCTTTTATAGGTGCAGAGGTTGAAAAAACTCCTGTTCCGCTTTTTGATGAGATAAAGGATAAGCTTCCGCAGCCGATATGGGAAAACCACAAGGATTATATTGACTGCTACTGGAAGGTGTGGGAGATTGCTTTTAAAAATCTCTATCAGCCTAAAGAGGGTACAGGCTTTATAACAAATTACATCGATGCTGCGTTCAACGGCTGTATTTTTATGTGGGACTCTGCATTTATGCTTATGTTCGGAAAATATGCCGACAGAATTTTCAAATTCCAGAAGACCTTTGATAATTTTTATTCTCATCAGCATAAGGACGGATTTATCTGCCGCCAGATTGAAGAGGAGACAGGTAACGACATTTTTGCCCGCCACGACCCTGCGTCAACAGGTCCTGAGGTTATGACCTGGTGCGAATGGGAATATTACCTTAATTTCGGCGACAAGGAAAGGTTGGCAAGAGTATTCCCTTGCCTTCTGGCATATCACCAGTGGATGCAGGAGCATTTTACATGGCGCGACGGTACCTATTTCTCTTCGGGCTATGGCTGCGGAATGGACAACTGTCCGAGACTTGACGAAAAATATCATGTCTGCTACAGCCACGGCCATATGGTGTGGGTGGATGCCTGTATGCAGGAGCTTAACGCCTGCAACCTGCTCATAAAAATGGCAAAGGAACTCGGCAGAGAGGAATTTATTCCCGAACTTCAGCAGGAGAGCGAGCACCTCTTTAAGGTAATTAATGAAAAGCTCTGGGACGAAAAAACTCAGTTTTACTATGACCTTAAAAATGATGATACATTTAACGGCGTAAAGCATATAGGCGCTTTCTGGGCATTGCTTGCCAAATGTGTGCCCGACAGCAGAAAAGAAGCCTTTATAGCTCACCTCAACAACGAAGCTGAATTCAAAACCGAGCACAGAGTGCCGACACTTTCAAAGGATCACCCCGAATATAACGAAAAAGGCGGCTACTGGTGCGGCTCCGTATGGGCTCCGACAAACTATATGGTTCTCAAAGGCCTTGATGCTTACGGAAAAGCTGACCTTGCCTATGAAATTGCCTGCACACATCTCGATGCAGCTGTAAGCGTGTTTAAAGATACGGGAACGGTTTTTGAAAATTACGCACCCGAAAAAGATGAAGGCAAGTTCAGGCAGGGTAAGCCTGCTATCCCCGATTTTGTCGGCTGGACGGGACTTATTCCGATTTCGGTTATGTTTGAATACGTTTTCGGCATTAAGCCCGATGCGGCAAACCGTAAAATTACCTGGTATGTAAATCGCCTTGAAAAACACGGAATCGAAAAGTATCCGTTTGGTACTGACGGTGAACTGACACTTATCTGTGAAGAGAGAAACTCACCCGACGAAAAGCCGAATGTAACAGTGAAATCCAATGTGCCTGTTACGGTTGAAATTATATGGGGTGACAATAAAGAAACGGTAGAATTATAATCTGAAAACACAGTTGCACAAGTGTATAAATTCGATAAATTATTATGCGATGCAATATGAAGTAATCGGATTATATTATATAAATGAGTGTTAATTTTTGAAAAAAGTATAGATTAATATTCATATTTAATATTGTTTATGACTTAAGATAGTGATAAAATCAAATTATTAATTATTTGACGGAGGTCGTTTGCTATGGATAAGAAACTTAAAATAGGCGTTTTCGGTGTAAGAAGAGGTCGCGGAATTGCGCAGGGTCTCACTCTCACCGATAAAGCATATATCAGTGCAGTTTGCGATTACGATGAATCGACTTATGAAAATATCAAGCCGTTTTGCTGTGAAGAAACAAAGTTTTATAAGGATTTTGATGAGTTTATAGAAAGCGGAATGGATGCTGTCGTGCTTACAAACTTTTTCCACCAGCACGCAAAATATGCAGTTTTGGCACTTGAAAAGGGTATTCACGTTTTAAGTGAAACAATGCCTGCAGTTACAATGGCTGAATGTGTTGAAATCTGCCGTGCAAGCGAAAAGAGCGGTGCGATTTATATGCTTGCAGAAAACTACGCATATTTTGCCGTTATCAGTAAGCTTACGGAGATTTATCAGAGCGGTACTCTTGGCGAGGCTCTTTACTGCGAGGGTGAATACGTTCATCCGATGAGTCACGAGGAATACGTGCACTACACACCCACAACAACTCACTGGCGTGCACAGATGCCTTCCGGCTTCTACCTGAGCCATTCGTTTGCACCTCTTATGAGAGTTACAAACGATATTCCTGTTTCCGTTAACGCAAGAAGCATTTACACTGACGGAATGCGTCAGGAGCGTGAAGGTGAGCCTATAAAAGATGTTGCATCAATTATGCTCTGTACAATGAGCAGAGGTGCAGTTGCAAGAATTACAGGCTGGGCAAAATTCGGCGGCCATGGCAACTGGTACCGTTTTGCTTGTGCAAAGGGTAGTGCAGAAACCGTAAGAGGCGACGGCGGAAAAATCCGAATTGTATATAACGATTGGGAAGTACCCGAAGGCGTTGAGCCCGAAAAGGTTTCAACCGTTGGTTTCCCCTTTGATAAGGATAAGGCAAGCCAGTGCGGCCATTCCGGCGGTGACTATTATGTAGCTCACGAATTCTTAAGCTGTATTCTCGAAGGCAGACAGCCTTATTTCAACGCTTACCGTTCCTGCGCAATGAGTGCGGTAGCAATCCTCGGCTGGCGAAGCAGTCTTCATAACGGCGCAGAGTATAAGATTCCCGATTTCTCAAACGAAGAAGAGAGAAAGCAGTATGAAAACGATAATCTTTCACCCTTCCCCGATGAAAACGGCGTAGCAAATTACCCCTGCACAAAGTATGATGCAGACAAATACGATATCTGATTTTTAGAATATAAATGATTAAGGGCAGACTGTAAAGTCTGCCCTTTAATCATCTTCATCGTCATCAAACGAGTAATCATTCAGTTCATCAAAATCCAGAAATTCGGCTAAAGTCATATTAAACGCTATAGCAATCTTATGAAGCGTTTTTACTCGGGGATTCTTTGTTAACCCTCTTACAATGTTATCAAGTGTTGACTGTTTGACATCACTCATTGTTGCAAGTTTATTTATTGCGATACCTCTTTGTTTACAGAGGCTGCGGATACGCTTTACATAGATTTCAGAGTAATCCATCGAAAGCACCTCATCATAACAATTACCCATTTATGGGTTAATGTTATGATAACTTCAAATCTTGCAACTATTACCCGAATACGGGTTGACTTTTATAATATATCACCTGTAAAATACAATTACCCGATTACGGGTAATATGTTTTGGAGTGATATTATGTCAACCGTAACTTTCTTCGGTCACAGAGATACCCCAAAAGAAATAGAGCCAGCCTTGCGACTGAATCTGATAAACTTGATTGAAAATAAAAATGCAACTGTGTTTTATGTCGGCAACCACGGCAATTTTGATGCTATGGTACGACGTCAGTTTGAGGATTTGTCAAAGATTTACCCGATAAAATATTACGTTGTCCTTGCCTATATGCCGAGCAAGAACGATGAATCTGACGAACACTCAATTCTCCCCGAAGGCATAGAAACCGTTCCCCGCCGTTTCGCCATCAACTACCGCAATAAATGGATGCTCACCAAATCCGATATCGTCGTAACCTATGTCACCCGCAACTTCGGCGGTGCATGGGAGTTTAAACAGATGGCGGAGAAGAGCCAAAAGAAAGTGCTCGATTTATTTCATACGTAATGTGTTTATACGATACAGTTTTGTCTTGCTTTTTTCGGTCGGGTTTGCTACTATAAACTTAAACAAACAGAAAGCAGGTTTTCGTATGAATATAGTTCAATGGTTTGAATCCGTGTTGCTTATATTTTCTTTGCTGTTCACATCAATAACGGGTTTCTTTAACGGCACAAATAAAGATACTCAATTGCTTCAAGAAAAGACGGGCGGATATATTTACGGAGTCTGCCATCCTGATGAAAATTACGAGCGCATCGATGAGCTTGGTCTTGGTTGGGTGCGTTTTGATATTCCGTACCCGTACAACGCAGACGGAAGCATCAGCACCTCTTATACTCAGTTCAAAGAAAGAGCAAAGGGATACGCCGACCGTGGAATCAAGGTTCTTGCAATCACACCTTACCCGAGATCATATTTTGACATAGGCGGTTTCGATCCGTCAGCTGACGAAAATGCAGAGCGCACAAAGGAAATTGCCGTTTTTCTCTGCAATGACCTGCGTGATATTATAGGCGGAATACAGATAACAAACGAGATGGGTGTTTCCAACTTCACATATCCGCTGACAATGGAGCAGGCGGCAAAGTTTATCGGTATTCAGGCAGAGGCACTCAGCGAAGTCAAGGGCGACCTGATAATTGGTTACAACTCCGCAGGTGTTATGGAAGAGCTGCACTACCTTATGAAACCTTATCTGCAGTATATGGATTTTGTTGGCGTTGACCTTTACTACGGCACGTGGTACGGCGGCGAGCTGCACGACTATGTTTCCGCAGTCCGCAAGGTAAACAGTATAACTAAAAAGCCGATCATTGTGGCAGAATTCGGTTTTGTCAGTGCAGGAGAGCCGAAAAGTGATGCACAGCGTGCCGAAATTCTTGCACGTTACGGCTATGATTCCGAAGAAGCAGCACGTGCAGACATTGAGAATTTTGTCGCAAAACTTCCGGCGGAGCTGAAATATCATGTTTATGAGGAGTATCCCGACCCTGCAACTTGGGGCGATGCAGTTTTCGAGGCTATGTATAAGCATTTCTACTGCTTTCTCGATGAAACACTCACAGGTATAACCCATACGCCGGAGGGTCAGGCTGAGTTTTACAGAGAACTTTTGCCTGCTTTGAAAAAGATAGACTGTCTTGCAGGATTTTTCGTTTTTTGCTGGAGGGATTCACCTGCATGCTGGTACTGCGGACAGTCGGACTGCCCCTATGAAACCGCATGGGGAATAACAGATGTCAACGGAAATCCAAAGCCTGCATTTTATGCAATAAAAGATGCCATGGCTGCTTTTGAAAAATGATTTATTAAAATAGCAACACCGCAGTCGGTACGAAAAGTATCAACTGCGGTGTTTTTTATACACCTGTAATTGCTATTTTTATTACACCGTCAAGCTTATTCTCAAAGATTTCGTAGGCTTTTTCTATATCTTTGAGTGCGAAGCGGTGGGTAATAAGCGGAGTTGTGTCAATCTTGCCCTGCTCGATGAGCGAAAGGATTTCGTCGCAGTCGCAGCCGTCAACACCGCCTGTTTTGAAAATCAGATTCTTGCCGTACATATCGGGCAGAGGCAGGCTCTGCGGTTTATCGTAGAGCGCAACAACCGTAACAATCGCATTTTGTATGTATAAGCTATCATATCAATACTCCGTTACAATGGTCAACTTCATGTTGAATTATCTGTGCAGGGAAGCCTGTAAATGTTTTTATACGGGTCTGGAATTCAGCTGTCTGCCACTGCACTTTTATTGTTTTATACCGCTTGCACTTTCGGGGTCCGCCGAGCAGAGAAAGGCAACCTTCTTCTGCATCGTAGGGTTCCGATTTTTTAATTATTTCGGGGTTGAACATAACCATATACGTGCCGTCGTTATCAAAAGCTATAATACGCTTATGCACGCCAATCATATTCGCCGCCATACCGACACAATCGTCTTTATGAGCGGTTAAAGTATCGAGCAAATCCTGTGCTGCCTGCAAATCTTCTTTTGTTGCGACCTCTGATTTGATGCTGAGCAAAATCGGGTCATGTATGAGTTCTTTTACCATATTAATCCTCGTTTCTTGTTTCTTCCGCTATCCACGCCATAAGAAGATTCACGATTTTTTCTTGCTGAATTTCGGACAAGGCTTTGCCCTGAGGAACTTTATACCATTTTTCAAGGCAGCCTCTGCAGCAGCAGGCACAGGCGTGCTGTGCAACAAATACAGGGTGACCTCGCATCGGAGTCTGTTTGCCGTCGTTTGGCGGATATGCAGGAGCAAGACGCGTGCGGATAAAATCCTGCGCGTGTTTTCTGACGGTGTCCATACCCTTATCGGCAACATATTCTCTCTCTTTTTCGGACAGGTGAAATCCTGCCCTGAATTTTGAGTCTTTTAATTTCAATAAAGCTTCGTTAATTGTAGGCATAGTAATCAATAAGCTTCCATATCTCTGTTATTACAATCAATTATAGTATAGTGAGATGTGAAAAGCAATACAAAACCACTTCATATCTTTACCGGTATCGGTATTGACTGAAGTGGTTTAAAGTTCTGTTATTACCTTTTTATGATTTTACTCAATAAGCACTGCGGCTTTTACGGATTGGGAGAAGGGGAGCTCGCGGTCATTACTGCCCATAGTCAAACCGCCGGGGTTGCAGGTTAAAGTATTGCCGATGATACTGCCGTGAATATCAAAATCACCCGAAGCAAGTGCGACATTTCCTTTGGGTGCATATATTATACCCCACAAATCGAATCCGCCCTGCTGAGAATAGAGTGTGATATCACCTTTGCGTGAATAGATAGAAAGCGTTCCGCCTGCCTCGTTGTATGTGTGCGTACTGCCGCCGATTTTTATATCGTCTTCAGCTATCATACAGCCGCTCAATGTAATGCCGCTTGAGCCTTGATTTGTTGAAAGCTTGCCGCCGCTGTATATAATACCTTTTATTTTATATTCACCCTGTCCCGAAAGCAGCAGCTCTTCTTTTCTGTTGTAAAGGTCTCCGTTGAGCGTGAACGGACCTGAAATATCGGTTGCCGGAGCTTCGTCTGTTGCTTTTTTACCCCAGACGTAAATATTGCCGTTTACGGTAGTGCCTCCGCTTTGTAGTTTTAGCGTATCGTAAACATACATATTACCCTTTACGCTCATTTGTACACTGCCTTGTTTATCAAAAATTCCTCGGCAATAAACCGGACCGTTGAAGGTTGTGGGGCCGTTGAGTTTTATGTTGCCGCCTGCATAGGTTTCACAATCGCACAGCAGGCTGTAGTTTGAGCCGCGGGTAAGGTTGCCGCCGGTATAAAAATAATTACCGTAAATCTGTGTGTTGCCCTGGAAGGTTGTGTTGCCGGCTACATATAAATTGCCGCCGACGGAAAATGATTTGTCCCATGTAGTGGTAAGATTTCCGCCGCAATACATATTGCCCTTTACATAAACAGGACACTGCGGATTGAAATCGCCCTCAACATACAAATCACCGTATATAATAAGTACATCAGAAAAATAGCCTGTTGAAAGAGTGCCTGCGCAGTAAGTGTTACCGTTAATTGATACAGATGAGTTTATTGTTGCGCCTGCAGAATAACGGTTAAGATAAAAGTTGAGTTTGTTTACAGGAGCATAATATTTTTGAAACATTCCTTCGGTTGCAACAGGAGCAACAGCCATAATTGTTGCATCAAAGTCAGGCATTTGCTGAGCTTTTACATAATCCTCAAGGTGATTTACAGTTACACTGTATTGGTTATAATCAGCGTTTTGAGCTGAAAAAACTGTTCCGGTTATTGTACAGCCGCCACCGTTTGCGTATACGTTTCCGTTGCCGAAAATACTGCCGCCGATATTATAGTGGCCGTTTAAGTTGAACTGTGAAGTGTCACCGTGGAACATCAGGTACTCAAAATCTATAGCCATATTTTTGTTGACATAGCGTGCTGCAGCTTTGGCATTTATCTGAACGGAATCGGTATCGAAAAGGCTTGCAAAAATGGTTTTACATTCTCTTGAATCGGAGACGCGGACTATTTCATCACTCGGAAATTCAACAATTACGCTGTCGGTTGTAAAGCCGTTTTTTTCAACGTATTCGAGCGCAACTGCTTTTGCGGTCTGCTTATCGGGCATACAGCGTACAGCGGCAAGTGCTGCAGCGTCCATTGCACTTTGCAGTTTGCTTTTCTGGTGGTATTTAAGTCCCATATCCGTAACAAGTGAAGCTACGGATAAAAATGCTACAAGGCAAAATGCCGCAATAACCATTACCGCACCGTCTTCTTTTTTTGTCAAAGATTTTATCCTGTTCCTCAGCATTGCAAGCACTCCCTTCAAAAGGTAATACCGTTTTTATTCTTTCTGCGCAGAATCTATTGACTGTTTCAGCTGTTCTATCTGCTTGTTAAGTTCGCCGAGGGTAAGCTCTGCACGGTCAACATAGTAACCGTAAAGCTTTAGCTCTTTCTGCATTGCAAGCTTATTCTTGGCATGTTCGGTTTCAAGTGAGTTTATTTTTTCTGCGTATTCAAATGCCTTTATTTTGTTTTCGTCCTTAAGTCGGAGAATTTCGTCTTCGTTTTCGCTGACACGCTGACTTAATACGCTGTTTTTGATTTCAAGCTCTGCAGCTTGCTTTTTGATTTTTTCTGTTTCGGTAAGTAGGAAGTTTATTTTATCCGATTTTTCCTCAAGGCTTGAGTTCTTTTCTTCAAGCTCTTTTTCTTTTGCGGCAAGCTGTGCTTTAGTTGCTTCAAGCTGTGCAAAAACTGTCTTGTATTCTTCAGTTATATTTTCGTTTTTCTGAAGCCTGCTCAAAAGCTCTGAATTTTCGCGTTTGGATGCTTCAACAGTTGCTTTAAGGTCTGCGTTTTCAGTTTCAAGGGAATAGATTTTTTCCGTATAATCTTTTTCGGAAGTGTTGTTTTGGGCTGACTGTAAGGAAGCGTTTTCAGATTCAAGCAGTTCACAGCGTGCTTTGAGTTCGGCAATAATATTTTCGTATTCTTTACTGTCCGCTGTTTTGTCGGGGGTTTCAAGAGAATCAAGTTTTGCCTGACACTCTTTATATTTTTCGATGTATAGGTTACGCTCTCTGTTTGAAAGTACAAGTTCTTCTTTGAGCGAAGAAAGCTTTGATTCATGCATACGCGATTCGGTTTGATATGTATGATTAAGCTCATTTATGTAAGAGGCTACTTCATCAGGGTCGTAGCCGTAAAGCACTTTTTTAAAAAGTGTTTCGATTTCTCCGCTTTCTTTGCCGCGTGCGGGTGGATTTTTCGCTGTGTTTTTTGTTTCTTCAAGCGCGATGCTTTTTGCGGTTTCGTTTTTATTTTTTTTCATTTTTCATCCCCCACAGTTGTTTTGAGTGTGTCACCTTCATGTATACCGAGCTGTGCGGCAGAAAAGGCTTTAACTTCAATCACACTGCTTGCCTGCTTTACCGTTTTGCATATTTTACCCGGTTGTATATTGCGTTCTACTTTTACAACTTTATTTGCTTTATCAAGGTATACAGCATCAATTGCAAATTTCATATTCAGCATATGTATCTGATTGCAAGGGGTAATAACCAACGCATAATCGTCAGCTATTGATTTGCGGAACATCAGCCCCCTGAAACGGGTGAAGAAAGAATCTGCAAGTTCTGCATTTTTTGTAACTATTTTATTGTTGTTAATAATTATTATTTTTTTCATAAGCATTAAAATGTATCAATTATATTAAGAACTGTCGGGCCCATAAGAATTATGAAAACTACGGGGAAGATGAACAGCAGCATCGGTAACAGCATTTTGATAGAAGCTTTCATACCTTTTTCTTTTGCCTGCTGGCTTCTTTCTGTACGCAGCTGTTCGGACTGTGCACGCATTACGTTGTTAATCGGTATACCGAGCTGTTCTGCCTGAACAAGTGCGGAAGCAAAAGTTTTAAGCTCGTCGAGATTTGTTGCGTCGCAAAGATTCTGCAAAGCTTCGCGCCTTGTTCTTCCCATCTGGATTTCGCGGTAAACAATCAGAAGCTCGTCAATAAACGGTCCTTTGAGCTTTTGCGAAACCTTTAAAAGTGCCGCGTCGAAACCGAGACCGGCTTCAATACATACACAAAGCATATCCATTGCGTCGGGCAGCTGCCTTTTGATACCTTTCTGATGGCTTGACACGCGTGAGCGAAGGTACAGTGTAGGCCCCATGATGCCTATCAGTACACCCACCATAATAATAAGCAGGGATATGAGCGCCTGAGTTTTTACCGCCAGTGAAATTACAAGTGTCAGAAAAACAGCGCCGACTAAAAAAGCATACTTTATAAACTGAAAATCGGAAGCTTCCATAAATATGCCGGCATAACGAAGCTGTTTGCCGATAGCTTCAAGTGCCTTTGTTTTACGGGCACTTTTCTTTTGAGGAAGGAGCTTGCTGAATTTGGCGGAAACGCTTTTTATACCCTTGCCGAGAATTCTTTCGTAAAAGGGGAGCTCCAGTTCTTTGAATATGGGCTGACCGACCGAATTGTTGATTCTGTCAATCCTGCTTCGCTTTTTATCCATTCTCTGTCCTGCGGGAGATGCCAGAAGCACTACTAAAATAAACGCAAGGAACGAATAAGCAATAACGAGAAATTCCAAAAAGCTCACCTCCGTATCAATAGTCTATGGTAACTACCTTTCTTATTGCGAAAAATCCGATTACCTCCATTACAACTGAAACTACAAGCATTATGTTGCCTATCTTTGTGGTAAAGAAGGTAGACATATAATCGGGATTTACTACCATCAGCACTGCCGCTATGCCTATTGGCAGGGCACCGATAATAAGACCTGACATTCGGCCCTGAGCGGTGATGGAGTTTATTTCGCCTTTGATTTTTATTCTTTCGCGGATTGTGTGGGAAATTGTTGAAAGCATTTCAGAAAGATTACCGCCCGTTGTACGCTGAATAAGTACAGCAGAAACTACAAGCATAAGGTCAGCACTTTTAACGCGGTCGCACATATTGTTGAGTGCTTCTTCCATTGTTGCACCGTAACGGATTTCGTTACAGACTCTGCCGAATTCTATGCCTATCGGCGGCGGCATATCGTTGGCTACGTTTTCCATTACCTGGTTAAATGAAAAACCCGAGCGCAAGCCGTTGCACATCATTATAAGCGTATCGCCAAGCTGTGCTTCAAAGGCTTTTCTGCGTTTATCCTTTTTTATTTTGATAAAAATAATCGGAATAAATGCACCTATTGCCGCAAGCGTTGCCGAAGGCATAACACCAAGACGGAACAAAGCTGCGAGTCCTGCCGGAACAAAGGTAAGCATTATCCATATAAGAGTGAATTCTTCGGGCTTCATCATTATATCGGCCAGAATAAGCTCGTTGAAAATCGTATCCATAAGCTTTTTACGCTGTACCGAATGTTTACCGTTACTGTTAATTGCTCTTTTTAAAATTGAGGATTTGCGTTCTTTTTTCTTTTCCTGAATCTGCAAGGTCAGGCCGCTTTTTTTACTCGCTATTTTATTAACACGTTTTTCAACAGTGCGACGGCCTTGCGTTACCGTACCCATAATGCTGACCCAGAGAAAGAAAGAGAACAGAGCTATTGCAACGGCAAGAATAATTGTACTAATCTGCAAACCATTCATTATTGACCGTCACTCCGTTTCCTTTGATTTTTTTAAGGCATTTCGGTCTTACTCCTGTTGCACGGAACTTGCCCACGAATTTGCCCGATGCATCAACTGTGCCGTCGGTTTCGTAAACAAATATATCCTGCATACTTACTACATCGCCTTCCATACCGATTACTTCGGTTATGGAAGTTATTTTTCTTGTACCGTCTCGCAGACGGCTCTGCTGAACGATAAGGTCAATAGCTGAAGAAATCTGGTCTCTGATAGCTTTGAGCGGCAGTTCCATACCACTCATAAGAACCATTGTTTCAAGTCTTGCCACGGTATCGCGCGGTGAGTTTGCGTGAGTTGTTGTAAGCGAACCGTCGTGACCTGTGTTCATAGCCTGCAGCATATCCAGCGTTTCTTCCGAACGTACTTCACCGACGATTATTCTGTCGGGGCGCATACGAAGGGCGTTTTTTACAAGATTACGTATTGTAACCGCACCCTTGCCTTCAAGGTTAGCAGGTCTTGCTTCAAGTGTTATTACGTGCTCCTGCTTGAGCTGAACTTCCGCAGCGTCTTCAATTGTTACTATACGTTCATCTTCCGGTATGTAAGAAGAAAGAACATTCAAAAGTGTTGTCTTTCCCGAACCCGTACCGCCTGTAACAACTATATTCAGCTTACCCTTTACACACGCTTCAAGGAAATGAAGCATATCGGGGTTAAGTGAACCGAACTTTAAAAGCTGCTGTGCCGTTATCGGCTTTTTGCCGAACTTTCTGATTGTCAGCACGGGACCTATCAGCGATAGGGGAGGGATGATAGCGTTGACACGGGAACCGTCAGCAAGTCTTGCATCAACCATAGGGCTTGCTTCGTCAACATGTCTGCCGACGTTTGAAACGATGCGGTTGATAATATTCATCAGGTGGTCTTCATCCCTGAACTTGAGGTCGGTAAGCTTAAGCTTACCTTTGTCTTCAATATATATCTTATCCGGGCCGTTTACCATAATTTCACTGATTGACGGATCCTGAATAAGTACTTCAATAGGGCCGTAGCCCATAATGTCGTTAAAAAGATCTGTCGCAACCTTTTCTCTGTCAATACGCGGAATCAGGAAATCGTCTTCATTGACCTTGTCATCAACGATTTTGTACATTGCATCGCGGTCTGTTATTGTCTGACCGCTTTTGTTCATTTCGTCGATAATTGCCAAATGAATTCTGCGTTTCGTTTCAAGATACGGGTCTTCAACCGTTTCTTCGGTTGCGGCTTTTTCTTTTGTTTTTTCAGCTTGCTCAGCTGTGTCGCCTTTTTGTAACGTCAGTTTTTTCTGACCGTCTATTCTGTCAAGAAGTCCCATATCAAAACCTCACATTATTTCTGTTTTTTCGGTAACGAGAAAACTTTCTTCTTCGGCTGAGTATTGTTTACGGGAACTATGCCCGTATGTACTTCAATTATTTTTTGAGCAAGTTCGGATATGCCCTTTGCAAGTGCTGATTTGGGCTGTGCAACCGTTACTGCCATACCTTTGTTCACGCTTGTAAGTGCGGCAGGGTAATCGGCAGGAATCTGTGCAAACATATTCATTCCGAACATTTCAGTGAAATCTTCAGGCTTAATCAGGCTTTTTTCAATTCTGTTCAGCACAAACCTGATTTTATCGCACTGATGAAGCTGGTCGAGTATTGTGTAACACACTTTTGCGTTGTTGAGTGAAAGAATTTCGTTGTTGTAAACCAAGAAAATTTCTTCACAGTTTTCACAGGCTGTAATTACTGCATCGTTGAAAGCTGAAGGTAAATCAATAATTATGTATTCGTAATACGGACGCATAATATCAATTATCCTCTCAATATGCGTGGGTGTTACAAACTCGGCGTATTCCGAGCTTTTGGGCGCGCAAAGCACGCTCATACCGCTTGAATGCTCAACAGCAAAACCGTTTATATTTTCAATTGTGATACCGCCTCTGTCCTGAACAAGGTCAACAATCGAATTCTTTGTGTCCAGGTCGAGTGCCATCGACACATCGCCGAACTGTAAATCAAGGTCAAGCAGCATTACTCTTTTGCCTGCCTTTGCAAGGCTTGCGGCAACGCCGATTGCAAGCGTTGTTTTGCCCGTACCGCCTTTGCCGCCGAAAAATCCGAGAGCTTTACAGCGCACCTTTTTACCTTCGTTTGTATCTAAAATACGCTGCTGTTCAAGCGTGTAAACTGTTTTGATGTTTTCTGAAAAAGCTTCGCAGCTTATTCCGTCAATCGGCAGAACCTTGCGAATGCCGTACTGTGCAGCTTTGTTTACAAGGTCAACGGTTATGTTGTCGTTTACAAGAATTACTATCAGTCCCTTGGCAACGGCAAGCAAATCCTGAACAAAGCTGAACATCGTATCGGGTACTTCGCCACGGACTGCACAAAGAACAATTTCGGGGTATTTGTTTATTATTTTCGTTTTACCTTCTGCCGTAAAACCCGAATAACCGCTGATTGCAAACGCTTCATCGGCTACAAGATTCTTTACCTCAATTCTCAAATCAAGGTCATCTGACAAAACAAGTAAATTCATTTTTTCCATAGCCGTTTCATCTCCGATCAAATATTATTCGGTTTCGGATGGTGCTGTTGTGATTTCGCCCATTCCGTGATTTATTTGCGGTTTCTCGTTTCTGTTTTCAGGGATATCGGCGTTTGCAATGTCATCTGCTATATTTTGACTCTCTACAAATGAAACAAGAACTATTCTGTAATCGTTGATTGACATAAGCTTCGGAATCTGATCTTTGGTAAGCGCGAGCGTAAGAACGGAATAACTTGTTATCTCCGTGCCGTTATCCTGCTGGATATTTGCGGTATAGTCGCTGATTTTTATTACAGGAATATTTTCAAGCACAGGCGTTCCGCTTCCCGAAAGTTTATCGTAAATGTTTATACAGTCATATTCCTTTATGAAATATGCTACGCTGTCTTCAATTTCTACGGTTATTGTGTATGCGTACATTCCGTTTTCAAGCTGGTACGATAGTCTGCCTTCGGCTGATTTTTCACCTACGGGAATCAGCTTTGCTGCCATAAGCTGTTCGCCTTTCAGAATTTTCATACCTGCCATATAGCCGACTACATCGGCGGTTTTGCTTACCGTGCCGTAGGAAACACCTGAAGCCGGCATTGTTACTTCCTGGAACATATCGGCTGTAAGTATTGTGTTTTCATCTATATCCTGAAGCGCAATCAGAACAACTGCTTCATCAACACCTGTTACGATTTTGCTTGTTTTCAGCTCGTTTGCAAAAAAGTATGTTGCAAGGCCTGCCGCAAGAGCGATTACAACCGCTATAAGATAAATTTTTTTCATAACTGACAGTCACCTTTCCCGGGTGTGTTCGGATTTGTTCCGACGACCCTTATGATTCTACTTTCATTGTTACCGTTGATGTCAACGTTTTTTCTTCCCCCAGTATGGTGCTCAGCACAGGAGTGAAGAATGAAATATCAGCCTGCATATTGACTGTTACATCTCCTGATGTAGGATCTGAAGGCGATGAATATGTAACCTTGATATTCACACCATCGTTTGAAAAAACCGTTGTTGAATTATTTTCTATGTGATTAATTATGATTTGTGTATCTGCGTTTTCAGCGGTGTGAACTACGGCATACCTTGCACCCTCGCGGCAGGCATTGTTTAGCGAAAGCTGATTATAGAACAACCATCCGAAATCAATGATGCCGCACAGGATAAGAAGAAAAATCGGAAGAATCAGTGCGAATTCAACCATCGACTGACCGTCTTCGCGTTTGAACTTCCTTAACCTTTTCTTCATTTTCCGTCACCTCCACCTTTTTAAGTATTAAAGGGTAAGCTCGCTCCGCGAGCGAACTTACCCTTAACGAGTTTATTTATTATTTACATATTTATATTTTAGTAAGGAATTAATTACCGGGGTTTGTTATGTACCGGAACCTGCTGTTGTGCCTTCGCTGCCGATATTATCAATGCTTTCATTGACCTGATCGAACAGATCACGTACCTTCGGACCGAGTGCTACAAGGGCAACGATAACAACGATTGCAATAAGACCTATAATAAGACCGTACTCTACCATGCCCTGACCTTCTTCGTCTTTAAACCATTTTCTTAACATAACTTTTTCCTCCTTGAAATATAATTTAGTTTTTTGTATTTTCTTTAACTGTTGCGTTGAATTTGTTTAATTATTCAGTTTCAGTTTAACAATTTTACTACTGTTTATTTCGCAAGGTTTGGTTATGATAATTTTTACTGTCAGGTACCTGAACCTGCTGTAGTGCCTTCGCTGCCGATATTATCAATGCTTTCATTGACCTGGTCGAACATATCGCGGATCTTCGGACCGAGTGCTACAAGAGCAACGATAACAACAATTGCGATAAGACCAATGATGAGACCGTACTCAACCATGCCCTGACCTTCTTCGTCTTTAAACCATTTTCTTAACATAGTGCTTACCTCCATTTTAAATTTTTTTATTTTACCCTTACCAAGGGTTTGTTTCCGATTTTAAAAGAGTGATGAGAAAACCTGTTGTGAAAGTTCGCCGAACAGCGGGAAGAGAACCGTTACCACTGCACCGAGTGAAAGGTATGGACCCATGGGAACCGAAGTTTTAAGCGAACCCTTTTTTGTTACTACCAGGTATACCAGGTAGATTAGTAAGGCGACTGCCATTATCAGTGCCGCCTGAAGGTATCCGAAAGCACCCAGACAGTAGCCGATTGCCGCGCTGTATTTTACGTCGCCTGCTCCTATCGGTATTCCGATGAGCATCGGCAGCTGATATAGGATGAAGCCTGCTGCAAGACCTATCAGAGAAGGAATCAGCGCTTCCTTTACCGGGGTGCCTGTTGCGATTGCGTAAACGATTGCTGCGGTTCGGATTATCAGAAGAGCGAGAACCGAAGAATTCGGTATCTTCTTGATATCCAGGTCTACAATGCCGATTGAAATTGCTATTGATATGTAAGCAACCGCTTCGAGTCTTGCAGCCGTTTCGCTGTACCTCAGAAAAGTTACCGCAAACAGAACTCCCGAGATCAGCACCCAGGTGACTATCAGAGCTATGTTCTTAACCGCTTCGATTTTTGAGGTTTCCTGTGTGCGTCGTTTAATCTGGAAAATTGCTATCCGATTAAAGGCCAGTGCCGCGAGTGTGCCGAGCGCTCCACCGTAAATTGTTTCAACCATCAGCTTTCACCTCCCGGTTTTGTTCGGAAGCTTGTCGCTTCCTCTTTGCAACTTTATGGTACACCCGGCAGTTGTCGAAGTCAAACAATAGTTTTCCACAATGTGGAAAACTATTAGTCAAATTGCACAATGCACAAATAGTGGGGTTTTTAGCGTAAAAACGCTGCTTTGCACACAATCCTTCTTATTACAAATATTTTTAAAATAAAAGCCGTTAAATGCAAGAAAAATTGCAATTTTCTTCTCTCTTTTGCACAAAACAAAATTTACGATTGAATATACACTGAAATATGCAATTTTTACGCAAATTTCGTATATTTAATCGTATATCAAGCAAAACAAGCCTCTGTCAGTGCATAAATTTTAGAATTTGTTTAGAATTGGTTTATGAACATTTTATAGATTCAGCTTGCATTTGTCGCATAAACGCTGTATAATAAAAATGCAATCAGCGTTGAAACGACAATTATACAGCGTGAGGTGCTAAAATATGAACAAATTAACAGTTCAGCAAGCCGCGGAAAAGTGGAATATATCCGTAAGGAGGGTGCAGGATTACTGCAGACTCGGCAAAATACCCGGTGCAGAGCGTATCGGTTCAAACTGGATTATACCTGCAGATGCAATCAGACCTGTTGACGGCAGAAGTAAAACCGCAAAGCTCGAAGCACAGCGTGATATACCTATGCCTCGTAAAAGTCCTTTCCTCGATATGACTGACCTTTATTCTGAGCCCGGCACGGCAAACAAGTGCATATTTGCTCTTTCGAGTAACCCTGAGGCTCAGGCGCTTTTTTCTGCGGAAATAGCATACAGACGCGGCGAAATTGACAGTGTATACAGTTATGTACAATACTTTTTTGATAAACATTCAGGTTTGTATTCAGTTATCGGCAGCGGTATGCTCCTTGCACTGTGTGCAATGTGGACGGGTGACATCAATATGTGGCGCCGTGCAAGGAAGCATATATGCGAAGCACCTGTAAAGAACAGCACCGAGCGCGACATTCTTGCACTTTCACTTGCTGCAACTGACAGTGCAATTCGTGCAACGGAAGATTTTCCTGAATGGTTCAAAAGAGGCTGCTTTGAAAGCCTTCCGGTTGATGCTCACCCTGCGGCTATGGTATATTATCTTAAATACCTTATTGTTTACGCACAGGAGCTTGCAACAGGTGAGCTGAAATTACAGAACATACGCGGTCTGGGTCTGATGAGGTGTGTGCCGTTCATAGCTGAACCGATGATAACCGCAGCACAGAACAGTGGTACGCTGATTCCTGAAATATACTTGCGCCTTATGTGTGCAATCGCATGCCAGCAGTGCGGTGATACCGAAAGGGCAACATATCATCTCGACAAAGCTATAAAATACTGCCTTGCAGACGATTTGTTCGGCCTGCTTGCAGAGCACCGCAGACAGCTTGGCAAAATTCTTGATGAAAGACTTGCAATTGTTGACCCGTACGCTGTAAAGCGAGTGAAGGATTTGCATAAACGTTTGCACACAGGTTGGACGATTATTCATAACTCAATTCTTGAAAGAACGGTTAACGTTGCACTTACTCTGCGTGAACGCGAGATAGCCCGCCTTGCAGTATTCGGACTTACAGACAAGCAGATAGCAAATCAGCTTGATATGCCCGAATCACAGGTAAAAAGTATGCTCAAATCCGCAAAAGAAAAGACCGGAGTTGACAAACGCTCCGATCTTGCAATGTATATTTGATATAATAAATACATTAACTGAGAGAAATATAGTTATTGATTTCGCTGTAAAGCTGCGTGTAAGCGGAACGGTTTGAGATGCAATCAAAAAAACTTGGTGATGATACCGTAAAAAAGGTTTGTATTTATATAGCCTGAATTTTTTAACGGAGAATAATATGAACAAAATCATAGAAATAAAAGATTTTAATGCACCTGAGCTGGACGTATACGCGAGGCTGAGTGAGGTGCAGCTGCTTAACAGAGAGTTTCCCGAAAAAGGCTTGTTTATTGCAGAAAGCCCGAAGGTTATTGAGCGTGCTCTTGATGCTGGGTACGAGCCTGTTTCGTGCCTGATGGAGAAAAGGCATATTGAGGGCGAGGGCAAACAGATTCTTGAAAGAATAGGGGATGTTCCCGTATTTTGTGCTGAGTTTGATGTTCTGACTCAGCTTACAGGCTTCAAGCTTACAAGAGGTATGCTGTGTGCAATGAAGCGTAAGCCTTTGCCCGATGTAAAAAAGCTGTGTGAAAACAAGAGCAGAATAGTTGTGCTTGACAGGGTTATGAATCCCACAAACGTAGGTGCAATAATCCGCTCGGCGGCGGCACTGGGTATGGATGCGGTGCTCCTTACTCCGGGTTGTTCCGACCCGCTGTACAGACGTGCCGCAAGAGTAAGTATGGGCACCGTTTTTCAGATTGACTGGACTTTTTTGGCTGATGACAGCCTCGACGAAATAAAGGCACTGGGTTTCAGAACCGTAGCTATGGCACTTAAGGATAATTCACTTTCTATTGATGACCCGAGGCTGACGGAAGAAGAGAAGCTCGCAGTATTTATGGGCACAGAGGGCGACGGTCTTTCCGATAATACTATAGCCGACTGCGATTTTACCGTAAAAATACCGATGTACCACGGAGTTGATTCATTGAATGTTGCTGCCGCTTCTGCAGTGGCATTCTATCAGCTTGGTAAAAAATAAAGTGGTTAATGACAGGAGAGATACCTATGCAGGTTATTCAGACAATTATTTCATATCTGGTAATAGCGGCAGGCTTTATTACTTCACTGTTTTCGTGGGGCACGCCTAACCTTGTACCGTATACAAACGATTATGAGATTCCCGAAACCATTCCCGAATACAGCGTTATTCCTACTGAGGAGAAAACCGACTGGACTGCAAAATGGATATGGGATAAGGAAAACCTGATGGCAGAAAACGTCTGGATGTGCTTTAGTAAAAAAATTAACCTCGGAAAGAAACCCGAAGAGCTTATTGCACACATTTCTGCGGATTCGAAATATTGGCTTTACATAAACGGTGAAACCGTTGTGTTTGAGGGAAGTGTTAAACGAGGCCCCGAAAAAAACGGCGGTTATTACGATAGTATAGATATTTCACCTTACCTCAAAGAGGGCGAAAACACAGTTTGCGCGTTAGTCTGGTACTGGGATGATGAAACAAGCTATTCCTACTGCGGCAGCGGTCAGGGCGGTTTCCTTTTTGAAGCGGTAAACGCTGATATAAATATAATTTCCGACCAAAGCTGGAAGGTTAAAAGACATTCGGCTTATATCGACAGCGCTCTGTATCCGCCTAATTACAGAATTGCCGAATACAGCATTTATTTTGACGCAAGGAAAGATATCGGTGACTGGACAAGTGCGGATTATGACACCTCCTCCTGGGAGAATGCAACCGAATATGTATCAGGCGGCGAAGGTGATTACGGCAGGCTTTATCCGCGCGGAATACCTTTTCTCAAAGATTACGGTCTTAAGGATTATGAGAATTCAAAGGATTACGAAAACTATAGGGTGAAAAATCCTTTCGGTGAAAAAATCACCGTCGATATTCCTTACAACGCACAGCTCACTCCCTATCTTAAAGTTACGGCACCTGCAGGTAAAAAAATCCGTATAACAACGGAAAACACTTTAATCGGTGCTGTTTCGACTACATATATTACCAAAGACGGTGAACAGGAGTTTGAAGCTTTGGGCTGGTTCAACGGTGAGCATATTACTTACGATATACCTTATGGTGTTACCGTGGTTTCACTGATGTACCGCGAAACGGGATATGACAGCACTTTTTGCGGCGAATTTAAGTGTGATGACGAATTTCTCAATTCACTGTGGCAGAAGTCACTGCGTACGCTCTATGTTACAATGCGTGACAGCTTTATGGATTGCCCCGACAGAGAAAGAGCACAGTGGTGGGGCGACGTCACAAGCGAAATGATTATGACGATGTACTCTATGGACAGCAATTCCTATCTGCTGTATCAGAAGGGCGTGGAGGCAATGCTTTCTCACGTTGATGATACAAAAGTGCTGCAGACGGTTGTGCCTATAAACGGCGATTATTTTGAGCTTCCCGTACAGCAGCTTGCAGGAATCGTAGGCTTCTTGACTTATTATGAATATACAGGCGATACCGCTTTTATCGAAAAGGTTTATGATGCTTCACTTGATTATCTGAAGCTCTGGGAAATGGGCGAAAATAATCTTGTTGTGCACCGTGCAGGCTCGTGGGATTGGGCTGACTGGGGCAGTAAGGCAGATATGACGGCAATAGAAAACGCTTGGGTTTACTACGCTCTTTCCGCTGTAGAAGAAATGGCAGAGATTCTGGGCAAGAATGAGGATATCGCATTTATTGCCGAAAGAAAAGCCGCTGTTGAAGAGGGATATAAGGCTCTCTGGACAGAAGATGGCTACAAGAGCAAAGACGTAAGAAAGCCCGATGACAGAGCGAATGCACTTGCGGTTTTATCCGGACTTGCTGAAAAAGAGCAGTATGCTGTAATAACAAACGTGCTTACATCTACCAAAAATTCAAGCCCGTATATGGAGTATTATGTGCTTGAAGCCTTATGCGAAATGGGGGAGTACGAAGCCGCAGAGGACAGAATCAAGGACAGATATGCCGATATGATGGGTGAGGATTATTCAACTCTATGGGAATTCTGGGATTCGTGGCGGGGTACGAAAAATCACGCATGGAGCGGCGGACCGCTTGTTATAATGAGCAAGCATTTTGCAGGTATAACACCGATTGAAGCAGGCTACGAAAAGGTTGAAATCAAGCCGCAGTACGCACTCTCCGACAGTATGAGCTGTACCGTACCGAGCGTAAAAGGATTAATTACTCTGGAATATGAAAAAACGTCGGAGAATTATGTCGTTAACCTGATAATTCCTCAGGGTATGAAAGCTGTTTTGTATGTGCCGAAGGGCGCTGTTGTCAATATCAATTCACAGCCTTCTTCCGATAAAAGCGATGTTGAGATTGTTGAATGTGAATCTGGCGTAACCCATAACAAATGAATAAAAACATCAAGCCGCCCGATTAGCCGAGTGTTCGTAAGGATACTCGGCAGTTTTATTCGCTTCGCGAGTGTTATTGCTCCGCAGTTTTATTGTGCGTTGCACAGTGTTATTGACCTTAGGTCAGTTGTTTGCGAATAAAATATCACTGAAACTGAAAGCTTCAATATCACTATTGCTGAAAGCAATAATAACACTCTGCCGACAGGCAGAATAACACTAAACTATACGAAAATAAATAGCACACTTACTCACCAAAGGTGAATGTGCAAAAAAATGAGAGGCAAATACGATATATTCGCATTGCCTCTTTTCTTTTGTTAATAATTTTCTTTGTTTTTGTTTTTCCTAAAAATATCCTTATGTGATACCGGTTTTCGGACGGATTGTTTATGTTTTGCTAAGACTATTTAACGCATGGTGTACTTATTCTTCAGAAACAAATTCAGCTATATCTTCAAGATTACAGTTAAGTACCTGACAGATTTTGTCAAGTGTCTTTGTTTCGATATTTTCATTGGCTTTCAATCTGCGAATTGTTTTGCTGTCGATACCGCATTTTTCTCTGAGGTAATAAGTGGAAACGTTTTTGGCTTTCATCGTCACCCAGAGTTTATCAAAAATAATCATATAACCACTCCTTGACCTTAATTATTATGGGGGTTATAATCTTAATTATTAAGGGGGATATAATCCCCATAACAGGAGTGTTTATATGATATGTACTTTCTTCGGTCACAGAGATGCACCAAAAGAAATAGAGTCGGCCTTGCGACTGACTCTGTTAGATTTGATTGAAAATAAAAATGCAACTATATTTTATGTCGGCAATCACGGCGATTTTGATGCTATGGTGCGCCGACAGTTTGAGGATTTGTCAAAGATTTATCCAATAAAATATTATGTTGTCCTTGCCTATATGCCAAGAGAGAATGACTCTCCCGATGAACACACAATCCTGCCCGAAGGCATAGAAAACGTTCCTCGTCGCTTCGCAATCAACTACCGCAATAAATGGATGCTGGGTAAATCTGACACTGTCGTAACATACGTCACTCGCAATTTCGGTGGCGCGTGGGAATTTAAACAAATGGCAATCAAGGCAGAAAAGTATATAATTGAACTTGCATAATTCTTTGGCTTCATATAACCGGCGGTGAGGGATTGATGTAAAAAAACTGAAAATTTGCAATCCTCCGTCTTTTGCTTCGCAAAATCCACCTCCTTTTAAAAGGAGGTTTTAGTTCTGAATAACAGCACTGTGTAATTGCAGGTCAAAAGCTCCCTTTGAAGGGAGCTGTCACGAAGTGACTGAGGGTTGTAATGACAAAATAATCCTCTGTCATTCTGCGGTTGTCAATGTATTTGACTTGATGAATTTTTATTTTATCTTATTTGGAAAATTATATTGTTTTTCGGTATTATTCTGCTATACTGAAAGTGAGGTGAGGGCTATGTTTATTCAGAAACTTATCAGCTTCTTTCTGGCTATAGCCACGTTTTTGGGCTATAATTTCAATTTTCACAAGCCGCTTAAAGAAACCGACTATGAGGTCAAGACGAAGGAGGTTGTACGCGATATGAGTAAATATGCCGGTATTCATTCCGAAATTAAGGATTGCGGCGGTGTGCCCACTCTTTATATCAACGGTGAGCCTCACGCTGCCGTAGCATATATGACTTACCTGGAAAAGTTCAATGAATATGATGACTTTGCCGCGGCAGGGTATCAGTTCTTTTCCGTGCCGGTACTTTTCTCCGGCAGATGGATAAGCATAACCGACGGACTTACTCCGTTCAAAAAAGGTATATTTGATGTGAAAGGCGAGCCTGATTTTTCGCTTTTTGATGAGGCTGTTGAAAAAATTCTCGAGGCTTGCCCCGATGCTTACATAATTCCCCGAGTCAATATAAGTATGCCCGTATGGTGGGAAAACGAAAACCCCGACGAGCTTAATTATAAAGACGGTGTACCGTGCAGAGAATCGTTTTATTCCGAGAAATGGCGTGATGATGCTGCAGTATTCCTGCGTGAATTCACACAGTATACAAACTCCTGCAAATATGCTTCACACATTGTAGGCTACCAGATTGCAGGCGGCAACACCGAAGAATGGTTCCATTTTGATATGAACGGCGGCTACGGTGAATGTGCCAAAGAAAGCTTCAAAAAGTTTCTTGCTGAGTACTATCCCGAGCTTGAATACAAGGGCTTGCCCGACCTCAGCCTGATTAATCAGAAACAGGATTACTTTAATGACGAGTATCTTTCACGCTATATTGAGTTTGCCAACTTCAAGGTTGCAGAAGCTATAAGCCATTTTGCACAGGTTGTCAAGGAAGAAACGGGTAACAACGTTGTTGTAGGCACGTTTTACGGCTATACTCTTGAAGTAACAAACTCCTTGCAGGGTAATCACGCGCTTAACTATATTCTCAAGGATGAAAACATCGACTTTATCTGTTCGCCGAATTCATATATCGGCACGCGTTCACCCGAGCTTGACTGGACGGAAATGTTCCCTGCCGATTCTGTTCGTCTGCACGGTAAGATGTGTTTTCAGGAGTGCGATATCAGAACTCACTTGACTGTACCGCTTTCACAGAAAGACCCCTCGACCGACCCGTACGGGTTGCTTGAAGCTCCCGTATGGCAGCCGAGAGAGTCAAAGTATCAGGCGATGAATGAAATCCGCAAATCGTTTGCGCGTCAGCTTATAAAAAGTAATGCACTGTGGTGGTTTGATATGTGGGGCGGCTGGTATGCCGACGAAGACATTATGAGTGAAATGGCGACCTATAAGCGCATTTACGAGCAAAGCATAACCGATGCTGACAGAAGTTCAAAGGCAGAGGTTGCGGTATTCGTTGACGAAAGTGCTTATAAATATCTGACGGACGGATCCTTACGCAATGTTTTCCACAATCAGCGCAGTGAGCTTGGCGTGATGGGTACGCCGTACGATATATACGATGTTTACGATTTTGAAGAGGTTTACGGCAAGTACAAGGCAGTTATTTTATTATCCAATGCAAAGACAGAGAATATGGAAAAGGCACTCGGTATCTGCAAGGCTGAAAAAGTGCCGTATATTATGACTTCAAGCCTTAAAGAAAAGTTTACGGTAAAAGAGCTGCGTGCTTTCTGTGAAGCAAACGGAGTGCATATTTACTGCGAAACCGACGACATTATTTATGTTAACGAAAACTATATATGTGTTTATGCCGTAACTGCAGGTGAAAAAACAGTAAACCTCGGTATAGAAAGAAATATCAGCGAGCTTCTCGGCGGCACTTATTGCGGCAAAACAGATGCTTTTACCGTTGAGATGCAAAAGGGCGAAACGCGGCTTTTCAGACTTGAATGATTGTAAAACAGACTGCTTCGTATTTTATGAGGCGGTCTGTTTTGATATTATGTGTTTGCTTGATTTTTGCAAGTGTTGTTGTTATAATATCTAATAATATATCTGTTACAAGGTGGTTGTCATAATGAAAAAAATACTTGTTGTAGTTGATATGCAGAAGGATTTTGTTGACGGTGCACTCGGCACAAATGAAGCCGTTGCAATAGTAGACAATGTCGTAAATAAAATAGAGAATTTTGACGGCGATATTATAGTTACTTACGATACTCACTTTGAAAACTATATGGAAACTCAGGAGGGCAAAAACCTGCCCGTACCGCACTGTATCAAGGGTACTGACGGCTGGCAGCTTGATTCAAAAGTGCAGGCTGCTCTCAAAAATAAAGCGTACAGGGTAATTGAGAAGCCTACATTCGGTTCTACCGAATTGCCCGAATATATCAAGGTAAACTACAGCAATACAGAGGTTGAATTTGAGCTTATCGGTCTTTGTACCGATATCTGTGTTGTTTCAAACGCTCTTATGCTCAAGGCGAACTTTATTGAGTCAAAGGTAAGTGTTGACGCATCCTGCTGTGCAGGCGTAACGGTTGAAAGCCACAATGCGGCACTTACAACAATGAAGATGTGCCAGGTTAATGTTATCGGAGGTTAAGTGTAATGTTTAATGCAGAAAAAGTAAAAAACGAATGTGTTCAGTGGATACGCGATTTTTTTGAAGCAAACGGTAACGGCTGTAACGCTGTTGTAGGTATTTCAGGCGGTAAGGACAGCTCTATTGCGGCGGCACTTTGCGTAGAAGCTCTCGGTAAAGACCGCGTTATAGGTGTTCTTATGCCCCAGGGTGAGCAGCACGATATTGATAAAGCTTTTATGCTTGTAAATCACCTTGGTATCAGACATTATGTTGTAAATATCAAGGATGCTGTAGACGGTATTATCAGGAATATGCCTGCCGAAATTGAGATTACGGCACAAACAATTCAGAATCTTCCGCCAAGAGTCAGAATGTCCACGCTGTATGCGGTTTCGCAGAGCTGTAACGGCAGAGTGTGCAACACCTGCAATCTGTCTGAAGATTGGGTAGGCTATTCCACACGCTACGGTGATTCGGTAGGCGATTTTTCACCGCTGTCTACGCTGACAGTGCAGGAAATCAAGCAGATAGGTTATCTTCTTGGTTTACCCAAGGAGCTGGTAGACAAAACACCTATTGACGGACTTTGCGGTAAAAGTGACGAGGAAAACCTCGGCTTCACCTATGCAGAGCTTGACAATTATATCCGTACCGGTGAGATTGCTGACCCCGTAAAAAAAGAAATGATAGACAGAAAACATAAGATGAATCTGTTTAAGCTGCAGCTTATGCCTGCGTTTCAGTCAGGTATTGATATAAAAGCATAACGGATAATAACAAAAGCCTAAGCCCGTCAGTATTTTCGGGCTTAGGCTCATCTTTTATTGTCGGATAATAAGTTTATCGTTTTATTTAAGTCAATTACTTATGCTATTTCGTCGAGGTTTGCGCCCTTGGTTTCCTTAACCTTGCGTGCAAACATCACTGCGGCAACGCTTACCATCGGTACGGATACCGCAAGGCAAGCCCACCATATAGGCATTATTGTCATACCGACTATTGTAAGTCCGTAGCCGACTACAAGGCCGATTATTACCAGCAGACCCTCTGCGGCAACAACTGATGCGCGTATATCCGTTGGCACTTTTTCTGTCATCATAACGTTCATATAGTCTCTGCCGATCCAGTATGAACCCTGATAAAGACCTGCAAACGCACCGACTACATACGGATTCCAGCCCAGCAGAATACCTGCGACAAAGAGTATGTAGCCCGTAACACAGGTGACGGAGAAGCCTGTTACCGTAGCCTTTCTGCCAGCCTTGTCGGCAATAAATCCCGAGAGGAAGGTTATTGAGCCGTAGATTATCGGCACCATAAACAGAGCTTTTGTGATTTCGCTTGTGCTCATTCCTGCGGTGTGCATTGAAGATTCAAAATAGAGGGCAATTGCAGGCATAGCAGAGTCGAAAATTATATGCGAAATAATGAGCGATTTGGTATCTTTATTTGCCCATATATATTTGACTCCGTTGAATACACCTGCTTCGTTACGCTGTACCTGCTTTGCCTTTTTTTGCAGCTCTTTTTCTCTTTGTCTTTTTTTATAAGGTATAGAGAGGTATGCTATCCTTTCTTCGATAAATACCTTTGTGTCTTTTGCGAAAAGTATTACAAGAAGCACTGCAATGAAGCCTATTATAGCAGGCACAAGGAAAATCTCACGCCATTTTGTCGGGTCGTCGCCCATAAGTGCGTTACGCAGTGCAGGAATAAGTATAACGCCGAGTATGCCGAAGCTTTTGAGCAGGCTGTATATCTTTGCGCGGTGCTTGTCAGGTGCTTCTTCGAGGATATATATAATCTGTATATCATGCCCCATAAAGAAGCTGATTATTGCAAAACCGATGAGGAATACTATGTAATTGGGTGACAGATGAATTACAAGCAGACCCGTTGCCATACCGAGTGTCGATATTGCAAACAGAGGCTTTCTGCCCCATTTGTCGGCAAGAGCTTTGTAAAACGGAGTTATTATGCCGAATACGTAGGTGACTACGCTTATCGTTGAGTGAAACGCAAGACCGTCCTCAAACGAATAGTATTTGCCTAAAAACGGATTATTTACAAAAAACTCCGTAACGAACGAAGACTGCACCGTAACCGTGAGGTTGCTCGTTACTTCGTCGAGTATGTTGACTATCGCTATGAGCATAATCAGCACAAGAAAATATTTTCCGCCGGAGCTTCGGCGTTGCATTTTTCGCAGCCTTTTGAGCTGTCTGCCTTCTTTTTTCAGTGTATTCATTGTGTTACCGCCTTTTTGTTGATGAATTTATTATAACTGTTGTAGGCGACAATTACAACAGTAACAGTAAATAAATCAGTTGACTTTAATATCTGATTAATATAAAATTAAATTATCAATAAGAGGAGGTAGATTTTATGTCTGCTTTTTTCAAGAAAATATTTGCGGTTATCCTCGCTTTCTTTCAGTCGCTCGTACTCAATGTAAATTACGGCGAGTATGTTGCCCCCGAAAACAGTGATAAACCGACAACAGAGATTGTTAATAATATTGACGGCGATTCAAATCTCGTAAATTCAATCAAGTATGCCGCTGAGGTTGATGATATAGCGCAAGCGTATTATACCGATGCAGAGCGTTCAGCATTTAAAATGGCTAATTCTCATATGGTACTTACCCACGACCTTACTGCAAAGGCAAAGGATGCAACCCTTACAGATACTGAGGGTAACACTTATGTTGCAGATTCTTTCGATACTTACTATATCTCGGACGGTAAGAAGTATTATTCAAGCTCGTCCAAAGAGAATGGCAGGATAAATGCTATACGCATAGGTGAGTATTACACAGAGGTGCACGTACGCGACCTCGATTTCAAGTCAAAGGACTTCAAGGTTGACAAGGCATATCACCTCTACGGCGACAAGATTTACAGTGAGCTTTCGCTTTTTGCTTGCGAAGCTACAACAAAGCTTGAAGAATTCGGCAGTGAGATTAAAATTGATAAATCAACTGTTGCTTCCGTACAGTTCAAGGATAAAAACGGTATCGGTACAGATGTTTCAAAGCTCGACAGTGCAACGGTTGAATATATTGCATTTGATATAGACGGTGTTGGTATAGTCGGCTTCATCGTACCGTCAGACGGTAGCACAAAGGCGCTCTTCGTTGAGAATAACGGTGATGATTTTATTGTCCGTCAGGTTGCAAATTATATCGCCGGTACAGGTATCAACAAGCATGACGAAACAGGCGATTATTCGCTCAATAAGGTAACATTCGGATTCCGCCTTTATACCGACGACACTCACAGCTTTGATTCTGTTGCAAAGCAGGCAGAGCTTGAGCGCAATCCGCTTGAGGGTATTACCGTAAACGGCGGCAATGCCCACGGTGCATACCTCGGATATGAAGCACTCAGAGGTACATATACATTCCGTATGGACGGTACGGATTTCACATGGGCTTACAATCATCCCACACACCAGTACAGTATGCCGATTTCCGTTACCTGCGATGATAATGACAGAAATATATTCGTCAGAACAAACGGTGCAAACGGTTGTCTTGAGGCAGGCGCAATACTCGACAGCAACGGTCTTTTCGTACCTTTAGCTGTTCAGGTTGACAAAAACTTCTGCGGTGACGGCGGTGAGCCTTTCTACAGCGTTAAGGATTATCAGTACGGCGATTGCTTCTTCCCGCTTTCACTTAAGGCAGGCGAAACACTTGACCTGACAGTGCTCAACCTCTATCAGAATTGGGGTAACATACCTCTCAAGCAGCTTTCGGGTATTGAATTCCACGTTTCATACTATCACCTTTCAACAGGCACAACCGAGTCCAACTGTATAGCACCCTATTTCGTAGATAAAAAGGATGGCTGGACACTGCCTGACTTCCGTACACGCAGCGGCATTATGTGGTCTACACAGCCACAGTTCAATTCTGTCGGTACACTCAAGTTTGTCACATACAATAAAAAGGCACTTGGCTTTATTGATGCAGGTCAGGTTTACAGCGAATACAAAAACGCTCAGATTGATTCAGTCGGCCCGACATACAGCGATATAACAAATACTTACGAATCGGACTGTGGTTCCTACACATATACACTTCGTCATGTAGAATTCCCGCAGACTGATGAGAACCGCACATATTACGAGGTTGAAATCAACTTCAACCGTGAAATCACTTTCGATAATTTTAAGCGTGACTTCGATCTCTTCTATTTCGACGGCCGCTTTGTAAACTTTGAAAAGGTCGGCTACCTCAACGAAAACAATGAGAGTGTTGTTGTGCCGGTAAATACTTCAAAGGATGTTTACTATACACTTGGTAATGAGAGTCCTTACTGGGGCTTCTTCGATGTAACAGCTGACAGCGAAGCAAATGTTGACAATCACTTTGGCTGTAACTTTGCAATGCTTGTAAAAGACAGCGAAATAATCGCAGACGGCACCGAGCAGGATATTGCTTTTACAGTGCGTGATTCGTCTGAAAAAGAGCTTACAAGCGGTAGCCTGACACTTGATGTTGAAGAAATCACATTTAAGCCCGGCGACAGCATAAAACTTAACCTCGTGCTTCTTCCTTGGGGTCAGGGAAAAGAGGAAAATGACAGTAATGTCAGAGCAGTTCGTGAGGATTCAGGTACAAAAGCTGTAAAGGTAACCGCCATTACAGGAACACTTGAAGACGATGCACTTGTGCCAACAATCCGCGTAGATAACAACGTTGCAGAGATTAAGGTAACGGGTGGCAGAAACAATAATGTTGTAAGGTTCAACGGCTTTACAGAGATTGAATGCCCGACAATCTATATCAAAGACGGCGACAACTGGATTGAGGCAACCGTTTGCTCTGAAAACGGCTACGACGGTTACGGAATCCACTATAATGAGGACGGCACATACGGCTTCTCGTTTGTATATTCAATGGATAATCCGGATCAAGAGCACACATTCAGATTAGTACAGGAATAAAACATTCAAGCCTCCCTGCGGTTGAATCTGCAGGGAGGCTTTTTATAATGCAAAGTTTCGTATTTATTTTTTTATCACTTTTTTGCACCAGGTGCGTTTGTGACATTCGGGACACTTCAGGTAACGGGTTGTTCCCATATGCATTGCATTGAGCGCCTCTAAATAAGTCGGCACGATTTCATGGCCGCAATTTTTGCACTTGTAGGCACCGATGCTTACTTCGAGCTTTAACGCATAAAAACAGGGTATCAGGAATATAACGCAGATTCCGAGAATTGCAACAAGCTGCCATATACCTTCGGGTATCAAAAAAGCGGCAATTAAGATACCTGCTATGAGAGCTGTAATGCTTACTCCCATAATAATCCACATTGAGTTCCATATTATTTTATTTTTTTGTTCTAATTCCTTGGATATATCAACTAAAAGCTGTTCGTTTTTTCTGTCATTGTTTTCCATACTTATTTTCTCCCCACTTAATAATTCGTTTACGGTGATATCAAGGATATCACACAGCTCAAGCATAATCGAAGAATCGGGCATTGCCATGCCTCTTTCCCATTTGGAAACCGCCTTATCTGTGATATTAAGCTTTTCTGCCAACTGTATTTGTGTAAGGCTTTTTCTTTTTCTGCACTCGGCAATGAATTTTCCGATTTTAATTTGGTTCATAAGGTGCCTCCTTTCACTTTCAGTATACATCAGCTTTAGTAAAAATACACATACCGACGGTTTAGTGAGGAGATGTAAACCGTTGGTAGAGTAGAAATTAAATAATATTATACTACAAATATCTTAATAATACAATAACAGGTACAGCAAAATGAACTGCTGTACCTGTTGAGCTTATTTAATTTCAAGTGCGATGCATTCATAGCCCATAAGTTTATTACTTACGCTGTCGGGCTGATGTCCGCCGACGAAGAGTTTGATGCTGCCGTTAGGTTCTACACGCTCGCCATCATCGTTTACTGCCTTGAGCCAGTAGCGGTCGATGTCAAAAGCTACTTTTACTGTTTTGCCTTTGCCGATTTCAATGGATTTGAGAGCACAGAGCTGATAGTGCGGTGTTGCATAGCGGCTGTCGGTATAGCTTGCGTATACCTGAGCACGCTCGTAACCGCTCATATCACCTGCGTTTGTAATATCGACGCTGAGTGTGATTTTATCATCATCAACCGAGTCGATATTTGCGTTATCATAATTTAACTTTGTGAAGGAAAGACCGTAGCCGAAGGGGAAGAGAGCCTCACCGTCAATATAGCGGTAGGTTCTGCCCTTCATATTATAATCCTCAAAATCAGGAATATCGTGGTTGCCCCTGAAGATTGTGATGGGTAGTCTGCCTGCCGGTGAAAACTCACCTGCAATAAGCTCTGCGACTGCAAGGCCGCCGACAGCACCGGGATACCATGCGTGGACTATTGCCTTTGCGTGGCTTGTAACTTTTTCGCCAAGGTCAATGGAGCTGCCGCACATAAGTACAACGATAACATTATCGCAAACATCGCAAACCGCTTCGGCAAGTTTCTGCTGTGTTGCGGGCAGGTAGAGTGTTTTCTTATCGCCGCAGGCTGTGTAATCGTTATCAAAGCCGGTGTCCTCGCCCTCGATTGACTGGTCAAGACCAAGTGCGAGTACTGTTACGTCTGCTGCTGCAGCTGTTGCGATACCGTCACTTATCATATTCTGGAAACCGCTCCAGTGGTTGAGGTATTCATCGCAGTAGTTGCAGCCCTTTTCAACAGTTACTGTTGCATCCTTGAATATACGGCGTACACCGTCTGCAACGGTGATGTATTCGGAAGCGTAACCGTTGTAGTTACCTTCAAGTGCGGTTACGGAGAGGGAGTTGGGGCCGACAACAGCTATACGCTTGTTAAAGTCCTTGTTGAGCGGCAGAAATCCGTCGTTTTTGAGCATAACAAGACACTGCTGTGCAGCGTGATGGTTAAGCTTCTGATGCTCCTTACAGTCGAGCTTTTCAAAAGGAATGTCGCTGTAGGGTCTGACATCTTCAAATTCACCGAGCAGAGCACGGATTGTGTAAAGTCGCTCTGCTGCAACTGTGATTTCTTCTTCTGTTACAAGGTCCTGCTCGTATGCATCGATAAGAGCATCGTATGTATCGCCGCAGTTGAGGTCGCAGGTGCACTTGAGTGCAGCAGCGGCAGCCTCGGCCTTGGTATCTGTATAGTGGTGGTCACGGTAAATATCACCGAGTGCACCGCAGTCGGAAACAATATAACCGTCGAAATTCCATTTGTTACGGAGAATGTCAACAAGCAGGTAGGGGTGAGCACAGCAGGGGTCGCCGTTTGTACGGTTGTATGCACCCATAACACCGCTGACTCCTGCCTCAACAGTCTTTTCAAAAGCAGGCAGGTAGGTTTCGAACATATCGTGCTTGTCGGCTATTGCATCAAAACCGTGGCGTGTCTTTTCGGGGCCTGAGTGCACTGCAAAGTGCTTTGAGCAGGCGCAAGCCTTGTAGAATTCGCCATCGCCCTGAATACCCTTGATGAAGGATGTGCCGAGTGTAGCGGAAAGATAGGGATCTTCACCGAAGGTTTCCTGACCTCTGCCCCAACGGGGGTCACGGAAGATGTTGATATTGGGTGCCCAGAATGTGAGACCCTTGAAGATATCGAAGTCGTTATATTTGACGTGCTGGTTGTACTTGATACGACCTTCTGTTGAAATTACGTCAGCAATTTTTTCAATAAGCTCAGGGTCGAAGGTTGAAGCCATAGCAATAGTGTGAGGGAATACGGTTGCTGTGCCTGAACGGGCAACACCGTGTGCACCTTCATTCCACCAGTTATATGCCTGGATACCAAGTCTTTCGATAGCAGGGGAATTATAAAGAAGCTGAGAAGCTTTTTCCTCAACTGTCATCTGTGAAACAAGCTCTTTTGCTTTTTTTGCAGCTTTAATCTTGTCCATTGTTTTCTCCTTATATTTTAGTTTATAAATATTTACATTAACTATAAACTACAAACTTATTTCAGTCAATAATAAAAAAGACTTCGGACGTAAAAAATCCGAAGTCTTTTTTGTGTAAATTGGTTATGAATGAGCCTTTATTTCGTCCTGAGAAACAATTTTGATTCCGCCGTCGGAAAGTACCTTTGCGGCCGCAGCATTATCCTCAACACGAATGATGATGTAAGCTTTACCAACCTCAGGTGTGAGGAAGGCATAGACGTATTCGAGGCTGATACTGTTGTCTGCAAGCAGTGACATAGCATCGGCAAAAGCACCGGGTGTGTCCTCAATCTCAACAACGAGTACTTCTGTGACGGAGCAGGTTACGCCTGCTGCTTTGAGTGCTTTCTCAGCTGCCTCATAATCGGAAACGATAAGGCGGAAGATGCCGAAATCGGTTGTGTCTGCCATGCAAAGTGCACGGATGCTGACACCATTGTCTGCCAGGTGTCTTGCTATTGATGAGAGCTTGCCGTGCTTGTTTTCTACGAATACGGATATCTGTTTAACCGGTGTCATTAAAATCCCTGCTTTCTTATTTGAAATTGTAGCCGAGGTCAAAGGCTTTGAGGTTAAGCTCAAGGAATTTTGCGGGCACTGTAGCCTTTACTGCCTCAACCCATGTATCGTATGCAATATCTGTTTTTGAAGCAAGCACGCCCATAAGCACAACGTTAACAGCCTTTGATGAGCCTGCTTCAACTGCGAGTGAAAGTGCGTCGATTGAAGTGATGTCTGTGCCTGTTGCGGCGATTGCTTCAATAACCCCCTGCGGATACTCTGCAGCACCGATAACTACGGGCATCGGGTCAATCTGCTGTGTGTTTACAATAAGCTTGCCGCCCTTCTTGAGGTAGGGAAGCCATCTTGCAGCCTCAAGCTGCTCGAATGAAAGGATGTAGTCTGCCTCGCCCTTTTCGATAATGGGTGAGTAAACTTCATCGCCGTATTTAACGTATGTTACAACGCTGCCGCCTCTCTGGCTCATACCGTGAACCTCGGAAACCTTAACGTCGTAACCCTTTGTTGTGAGTACTGCACCGAGGAGACGGCTTGAAAGGATAGTACCCTGACCGCCTACACCGACTATCATTATGCTCTTTGTTTCCATATTGCTCATTCTCCTTTCTCGATTGCACCGAATGCACACATCTGCTCACATACACCGCAGCCGATACACTGGGTGAAGTCGATAACAGCCTTCTTGTCGCGGAAACTGATTGCGGGGCAACCAATCTTCATACAAGCCTTACAGCTGCGGCACTTGTCTGCGTTGACCTTGAGCGGCTTCTCGTGCTTGACGTACTTGAGAAGTGCACAGGGTCTGCGTGAAATGATAACGCTGGGTGCGTCAACTGCGAGTTCTTCCTTGATTGCTGTTTCTGTTTCTTTGAGGTTATAGGGGTCAACAACTCTTACTCTGTCAATACCTACAGCTTTTGCAAGTGCCTCAAGGTCAACTGCTGTTGCGGGGTCGCCCTTGATTGTCTTGCCGGTTGTGGGGTTCTGCTGGTGGCCTGTCATACCTGTTATTGAGTTGTCGAGGATGATAACTGTTGAGTTGCTTGCGTTATATGCAATATCAATAAGACCTGTTACACCTGAATGGATGAATGTTGAGTCGCCGATAACTGCAACGGATTTCTTCTCGTTTTCGGGGTTAGCCTTGTTTCTGCCGTGGAGTGCGGAAACGGATGCACCCATACAGATACAGGTGTCAATCATACCCAGAGGTGCGAGTGCACCGAGTGTGTAGCAGCCGATGTCACCGCTTACGGTTACATTCTGCTTCTTGAGTGCATAGAAAAGACCTCTGTGGGGGCAGCCTGCACAAAGTACGGGAGGACGGCCGGGAATTTCAAGGTCAGTAGATGTGCTTTCTGTATCTTTGCCGAGGATAACCTTGGCAATAAGGCTCTGTGAGTATTCGCCGAGCACTGTGAATGCGTCTTTACCGATTACTTCGATACCGTTTGCCTTGCAGTGCTCTTCGATAAACGGATCGAGCTCTTCAAGTACATATACTTTGTCACACTTTGCGGCAAAGTCCTTGATGATATCTACGGGCAGGGGATATACACAGCCGAGCTTGAGGTAGGAAGCATTCTTACCGAGTGCCTCTTTTGCATACTGGTAGCAGATACCTGATGTGATGACACCGATTTTTGTGTCGTTCATCTCAACTCTGTTGAGTTCACAGCTCTCAGCCCATTTTGCCTGGTCGATAAGTCTCTGCTCAACAATAACATGTCTTCCTCTTGCCATAGCGGGCATCATAACATACTTCTGCGGATTCTTTGTGTATTCCTTAACGCCGATATCGTTTCTTTCACCGATTTCAACAAGGCTGCGTGAGTGAGCAACTCTTGTTGTGAGGCGGAGAATAACGGGGCAGTCAAATTTTTCTGAAAGCTCAAAGCCCTTTTTTGCAAATTCAAGGCACTCTGCTGAGTCGGAAGGCTCAAGCATCATAACCTTTGCAGCCTTTGCGTAGTGGCGTGAATCCTGCTCGTTCTGAGAGGAGTGCATACCGGGGTCATCTGCAACTGCGATAACCCAGCCTGCGTTGACACCTGTGTATGAGCCTGTGAAAACGGGCTCGGATGCAACGTTGAGACCAACGTGCTTCATACCGCAGAATGCTCTTGCACCTGCGATTGCGGCACCGAGTGCAACCTCAGCGGCGACTTTCTCGTTGGGTGCCCATTCTGAGTATACGTCATCGTATGTAGAAATAAACTCTGTGATTTCTGTACTGGGTGTGCCGGGGTAGCTTGAAACTACACGTACGCCGCCTTCGTAAAGACCGTGTGCAACGGCATCATTACCTATTCTGAGCTCTTTAGCCATTGTTATCTTTCTCCTTATTTGTTCTCTTTTCTGAGGTCTACTACTCTTTTTGCCTTGCCGACAAAACGCTCTATTGTGCCGTGCTCGACAATGCTTATCTTACACTGGATACCGAGTACTGTCTGAATGCGTTTTGCAATATTCTTCTGAAGCTCCTGAATCTTGCCGTAGCTGTCAAGCAGGCTGCTGTCAACAAGCTCAACCTGAACCTCAAGTGTATCTGCAAAGCCCTCTCTGCGTACAACAAGCTGATAGTGCGGGCTTACTTGGTCCATACCGATAAGTACGCTTTCAATCTGTGACGGGAAGATGTTTACGCCGCGGATTTTGAGCATATCATCGCTTCTGCCCTGAACCTTTTCCATTCGTGCGTGTGTTCTGCCGCATTTACAGGGCTCGTAGTTGAGCTTTGTGATGTCTCTTGTTCTGTATCTGAGAAGGGGAATACCCTCTTTGGTAAGGGTTGTAACGAGAAGCTCACCGTATTCACCTTCATCTCTTGTCTCAAGAGTTTCGGGGTCAACAATCTCAGGCAGGAAGTAGTCTTCGTTGAAATGAAGACCGCAACGCTCCTGACATTCGCCCGATACGCCTGGGCCGATAAGCTCACTCATACCGTAGTTGTCTGTTGCGAAAAGACCCCAGCCATTTTCAATCTGGGTACGCATTTCCGGTGTGCAACCCTCGGAGCCGAGCAGACCGAGACGGAGCTTATAATCACTCATCGGGTATTCGAGGCTCTTTGCTGTTTCACACATATACAGTGCGTAAGAGGGTGTTGCAACGAGTACGGTTGTACCGAAGTCCCTCATGTACATAAGTGCTTTTTCTGTGTTACCGCTGGAGTTTGGGATTACGGTTGCACCGATTTTCTCAAGACCGTAGTGCAGACCGAGAGCACCGGTGAACATACCGTAGCCAAAGGATATCTGTACTATATCGTCGCTTGTAGCACCTGCAGCGGTACAAAGTCTTGCCATACAGTCTGACCAAAGGTCAAGGTCGTGCTTGGTGTAGCCGACAACCGTAGGCTTGCCTGTTGTGCCTGAGGAAGCGTGAAGTCTTACAATCTCCTTCATCGGCTTTGCAAAAAGACCGAAGGGATAGTTGTCACGCAGGTCAGCCTTTGTTGTAGGCGGTATGTACTTGATATCGTCAAGTGACTTGATTTTGTCTGCCGTTACACCTGCTTCGTCGAGCTTCTTTGTGTAAAACGGTACGTTTTTGTAGCAGTAATCAACAGTCCACTTGAGCCTTTCAAGCTGGAGCTCTTCCAACTGCTTACGGGACATTGTTTCAATATCTTTCTGAAAAAACATCTTTATCATTATCCTCCCGGATTATTCTTTTTCAATAGTGCCTGTGTAGAAGAATGTTGTGTCTTCGGATTTCTTCTGAGTGAGTTCGGAAATAACAATACATACTATAATTGAAGCTATCATTGCTGCACAAGCGTATATCGGACCCTTTGCGGCAAGTGAAACAACTTTTTCTGATGTGACGCCGAACATTGTAAGCAGCTTTGCAACTGCAGGTACAAGTGCGGTAAAAAAGCCGACAAGAATTCCGCGCCATGCGGCAAAGCGGTTGAGTTTTTTATAAAACAGAGCAAGTACATAGGGAGCGAGGAATGAACCTGAAATGATACCCCATGAGTAGCTCATCATATCGAGAATAGGTGTGTCCGTAGTGGCAACAATATAAGAGAGTACAACGAAAACAGCACAGAAAACCTTGGTGAGAGCAGCTGTCGACTTGTCACTCATATTCTTTTTATGTTCACGTATAAGGTCGATTGATATCGTAGAGCAAGCTGTAAGAGTAACGGAGCAGAGTGTTGAAACGGATGCTGAAATAAGGAGTACAAGTACGATACCGAGCAGAATTGTCGGCATATCTACAGCCTTGAGCATATTGGGTACTATGTAGTCCTGTGCAGGCATATCGACACCTACCGTAAAGAAACGGTGGCAGAGTGAGCCGATGAAGTAGCCGCCGCCTGCGACAAGCAATGCGAAGAAGGTTGAGATTTTGATACCTCTTTTTGCCTGGGCATCGTCCTTGATACCGAAGTACTTCTGTACCATCTGAGGCAGACCCCATGTGCCGAAGCTCGTCATAAGCACGGTAGCCCACAGTGAAACCCATTTCTTGCCGCTCATCGATGCAAATCCCCATTCGGATTTTGCATACTCAACAAGACCGCTTACACCGCCGACCTGCTTGCTTCTGATAACGAATACTATAAGCAGTGCAATGCCGAACATCATTACGATGCCCTGAACAAAGTCTGCTCTTGCCTGTACAAGATATCCGCCGAGTACAAGGAGGATAAGTGCTACTGCGGCAATTACTATCATACAGATGTTGACATTAATTCCGAGAAGTACTTCCGCAACGCTGGCAAGACCTTTGTAAACAGAAGCTGAGTAGGGGACAAGGAAAACGAAGATTACGATGGCTGCAAAGGTTTTCATTTTCTTTGAGCTGTATCTTAACTCGAAAAATTCGGGCATTGTTTTGATCTTGAGTCGGGCTGCAATATCGCGCGTACGGCGTGCAAGTACTTTCCATGCAAGCCACGAGCCGAATACACAGTTGCCTAAACCTGCGAGTATGCCCCAAAGACCGTAGCCGAGACCCGTGCCGCCTGCGTAACCTACAAACATAACGGCTGAGAAGTATGCTGTGCCGTATGAGAGGGCTGAAAGCCATGCACCTGCGTTTCTGCCGCCAACCGTGAAATCCGCAACGCTTTTGGATTTGCGACCTTCAATAATTCCGATTAAAAACATTGCGGCTATATAAACCAGAAGAGTAATCCACAATGTAATGTTAGGTGAGTTAAAAATAGCTTTGGCAGAGGTTGTGAAGTCTTGGCTTATCCGTAAAGTCATAGTGTCCATAGTTGTTTGCTCCAATGCGCCCTTTTGCGATTTAAAGCTTCAACGCTTTTATGTGGTAAATCGCATGGGCAAAATATATTGGTTGTACAATCTATACCGATTGCACCACCATGTCAAATATTTTACGACAAATTTTTGATTTCGTCAATAGTAATATTGATAATAATTTAATGATATATTATTGCTAAAGCAGCATAAATTTATTATAATCATACAAAATATTAAAAAAATCTTCAAAAAGTTAAAAAATTCTTAAAAAAATATCACATTTAGTGGTTTTCATGTGTTTTATTAATAGTGCTTTTTGTAAGGAGGGGAGAACTTGGGTATCAAAGACAAATATAACAGTGAGCTGCGGCACATCGAATACGCTGTTGAGAAGTACAGTAAGATGCTGTTTCGTATATCTTACGGTATACTGATTAATGAACACGATGCTGAAGATGCATTGCAGGAAACTTTTATGAGATATATGACCAAGGCACCTCTTTTCCGTGATTCCGAGCACGAAAAAGCCTGGCTGATAAAGGTTGTGACAAACGTTAGCAAAAATATGCTCAGGTTCAGAACCTATCAGGCATCAAGCAGCATACTGGAGTTAAGTAATATCGGCATAGATGAAGCTGACAGAGATATATTTGAGATAATAATGAATCTGCCGGCCAAATACAAAACGGTGCTTGACCTCTATTATATAGAAGGTTATAAGGCAAACGAAATAGCAAATATAATCGGTATATCTCCGGTGGCAGTGCGTAAGCGTTTGCAGTACGGTAGGATGTTGCTTAAAGAAGAAATGGAAAGGAATGGTATGTAATGAAGCGTAAATATATAAACAGCTATGTCAGGGTAATGAACGATATTACTATGAGCGAAGAAGCAAAGAAGTATATAATACGCAATTGTGCGCGTTACAGTACCCTCCAGAAAATCAAAAGCAGCAGCTTTTCAATAACTGCAAATAAAAAAGAAAAAACGACTGATGGGATATAACTCATCAGTTGTTTTTTGGAAGTTTATAATTGTTAATAATGTATGAATATAAAAGGAGTAAAAAATGAAAGAACCGACACTTTACAAAATTGTAAGACCGCCTTTGGCTTTTCTTTTTAAAATGGTATACCGCCCTTCAACAGAGGGAGAGGAGAATATTCCGAAAGAAGGCAAAATAATACTTGCAGGTAACCATACACATCTGCTCAACTGCTTTAGCGTTGCAATCGCTACAAAGCGCTGTGTGCATTTTCTTGCAAAAGCTGAGCTGATGAAGGGTATAGGTAAGTATATTTTTCCCGGTCTCGGTATAATTCCCATTGACCGCAGTAAAAGCGGCAAGGAGGCTGTTGTTACAACAGAGAAGTATCTTGAGGACGGAAAGCTTATTGCTATCTTTCCTGAAGGTACAATTAACCGTACTGATGACCCTATGATGCCTTTCAAAGGTGGTGCGGTGAAAATTGCATGCGATGCAGACTGTGAAATTGTGCCTTTTGCAATAACAGGCAAATATAAGCCTTTCAAAAAAGGTCCAAAAATTAAATTTTTACCTCCTATAAAGGTGGAAAAGGGCTCGCTCAAAGCTGCTAACAAAAAGCTCGAAGAGATGGTGCTCAAAGAAGTAGTTAAGGAAGGAAAATAAGTACATGAAAAAACCTGAAGAAAGAGAGCTTGGCTATAAGCTGTTTATGCCGTTTATGCGTCTGGGCTTTAAGCTGTGGTATAATCCGCGCATTATCGGTGCAGAAAGAATACCTAAAGATGGTGCAATAGTTATAGCCGGCAACCACAAGCATATTCTCGACCAGTGCCTTACAATAATGGCTACAAAGAGAATGATTCACTATATGGCAAAGAAAGAGTATTTTGAAGGCAAGTTTGCTTGGTTTTTCGGCGCTATGGGTTGTATACCCGTAGACAGAGCGACAACCGATATCAAAAGCGTAAAATCCGCTATGAAAGTACTCCGTAAAGACGGTGCAATAGGTATTTTCCCCGAAGGTACACGTAACCGTACCGATGCATTTCTGCTCGAGTTCAAGCCGGGTGCAGCAACTCTTGCCAAGAAAACAGATGCATATATAGTGCCTTTCGGTCTTACAGGTGAGTATAAATTCCGCAGTAAGACTTTGACTGTGCGCTACGGTGAGCCATTCAAAGCGGATGGGATGACTGCACAGGAAGCGAATGAAAAACTCTATCGTGAAGTAGAGCGACTTATGCGTGAAGGAATTGAAGAAGAAAAAAGGTTGGCAAAATAAAAATGAGGATAGGACTGGATGTAGGGTCAACAACGCTCAAATGTGTTGCCCTTAATAATGAAGGAGAAATAGTATATAAAGCATACGAAAGGCATTACTCTAAAATTGCTGAAATGAGCTCAAAAATGCTCGGTGAAATTCTTGCAGAGCATCCCGAATTTGCACATTCAATGCTCAGCGTTTCCGGTTCGGCAGGTATGGGTTTTGCACGCACACTCGGTCTTGAGTTTGTGCAGGAGGTTTATGCAACAAGAGTATCGGTATCAAAGCTTCTGCCGGGTACAGATGCTGTTATCGAGCTTGGCGGTGAAGATGCAAAAATACTGTTTTTTACAGGCGGTACAGAGGTGCGTATGAATGGCTCCTGTGCAGGCGGTACGGGTGCATTTATCGATCAGATGGCTTCATTGCTTGAAATATCACCGCTTGAGCTTAATGAGCTTGCTAAACATAAAGATAAGATTTATTCTATTGCATCGCGTTGCGGTGTTTTTGCAAAGTCCGATATTCAGCCGCTTCTCAATCAGGGTGCGGCAAAGGCAGACGTTGCGGCAAGTATATTCAACGCTGTTGTTAACCAGACTGTTGCAGGTCTGGCACAGGGCAGAAGAATTGAAGGCAATATAGTTTACCTCGGCGGACCCCTGTATTTCCTGTCGGAGCTCAGGTCTGCTTTTGATGAGGGACTCAAAACAAAGGGTGTCTGTCCCGAAAACGGTCTTTATTTTGTTGCTATGGGTGCAGCATACTGTGCAAAGGGCGAAGCTCTCGATATAGCAAAGGTAAAGGATGATATAGCAGGCTGTGTAAACAGCGGCGATTATGTCAGCGCAAAGCCGCTTTTTGCCGATAAGGCAGAGTACGATGAATTTACAAAAAGGCACGCTGAAAACAGTGTTGCCGTAAAAGACAGCTACGATAAGGGCGAAAAGATATATATCGGTATCGATGCAGGCTCAACAACTGTAAAAACTGCAGTTACCAATGCCGCAGGTGAGCTGCTTTTCAGCAAGTATATGCCTAACTCAGGTGACCCCGTAAGACTTGTAAAGAGCTTCCTTGAAGAGGTTTATGAGAAGTTTGACGGCGCAGTCATCGGTGGCAGTGCGGTTACGGGCTACGGTGAAGACATAATTAAAAACGCTTTCGGTATCGATATAGGTATTGTCGAAACAGTTGCACACTTTACTGCAGCTAAAAAGTTCAGACCCGATGTCGACTTTATTATTGATATCGGCGGTCAGGATATCAAATGTTTTAAAATAAGAAATAATACCATAGATAATATATTCCTTAATGAAGCCTGTTCATCGGGTTGCGGCTCGTTCCTGCAGACCTTTGCAAGTGCCTGGGGATATGATATAGAGAGCTTTTCGAAGCTCGGCCTTTTTGCTGACAGACCCGTTGACCTCGGATCACGCTGTACGGTGTTTATGAATTCATCCGTTAAGCAGGCACAGAAGGACGGTGCATCAATCGAGAATATCTCTGCAGGTCTTTCCATAAGTGTTGTCAAGAATGCACTTTATAAGGTTATACGTGCGGCAAGTGCTGACGAGCTTGGTAAGAGCATCGTCGTGCAGGGCGGTACCTTCCTCAACGATGCCGTGCTGCGTGCATTTGAGCAGGAGATAGGCAGAAATGTTGTACGTCCCGATATATCGGGCCTTATGGGTGCTTACGGTGCGGCTCTTATTGCGGCAGAAAAAGCTCCGCATACAAGTACGGTTATCAGCCGTGAAGAGCTTGCAGACTTTGAGCATACCGTAAAAGCGGCAATCTGCGGCAGATGCAGTAACAACTGCCGTCTTACTGTCAATACATTCAGCGGCGGCAGACGCTTTATAGGCGGCAACCGTTGCAGTAAGGCTTTCTCTGACAAGAGCAACGAAGATACTCTCAATCTGTTTGAATACAAGAAGCAGTTGCTTTCAAAATATGAATCCGTCGACGGTAAGAGAGAAAAAATCGGTCTGCCGATGGGTCTTAATATGTTTGAGCTTCTGCCTTTCTGGCATACGTTTTTCACAAACCTCGGCTTCGGTGTTGCTCTGTCCGAGCCTTCTTCAAGAGAGCTCTATATAAAGGGTCAGCATACAATTCCGTCCGATACCGTATGTTATCCTGCAAAGCTTATTCATGGCCATGTAGAGTCACTTCTTGAGCAGGGTGTAAAGCATATTTTCTACCCCTGTATGACTTATAATCTTGATGAAAACCTCGGCGACAACAACTATAACTGTCCCGTTGTTGCGTACTATCCCGAGGTTATACGCTCAAACGTAGCAAGTCTTGCAGATGTTGATTTCATCAGCGATTATCTCGGACTTCATAAGCGTAAGCATTTCCCTGCGAAAATTCATAAAATACTTTCACAGCATTTCGGCGATATAAAACTGCGTGATGTACAGACTGCGGCCGACAAGGCTTATGATGAATACGCAAGGTATATGAACAATATTCATATCACCGGTCTTAAGTTTATGCAGGAAGCAAAGAAACGCAATATGCCCGTAATTATTCTCTGCGGCAGACCTTATCACCTCGATGCCGAAATCAACCACGGTATCGACAATCTCATCTGTTCCTGCGGTGCGGCTGTTGTTACAGAGGATTCTGTCAGCCCGCTTGTGTCAAAATTCCCGACAGATGTTCTCGACCAGTGGACATACCATTCACGTCTTTATGCTGCGGCAAAATATGTTGCGGATAAGAAGGATGACGATATCAATATTGTTCAGCTCGTTTCATTCGGTTGCGGTGTTGATGCTATTACAACCGATGAAATGCGTTCAATTCTTGAAAGCTCGAACAGAATTTATACACAAATTAAAATTGACGAAATTTCAAACCCCGGTGCGGTCAAGATAAGACTCAGAAGTCTGTTTGCCGCAACAGGAAGATAAGGAGGCGAGTAGTATGAATCCCGAAAACAGAGTTGAATTTACAAAGGAGATGATGGATTATACCCTGCTTGCTCCTAATATGGCAGATGTCCATTTTTCTATCCTCACAAACATTTTCGCAGAGTACGGCTATAAAGTTGAACTGCTCAAAAATGACGGCAGGGCAGTTGTTGACGAGGGCTTAAAGTATGTGCATAACGACACCTGTTACCCTGCACTGCTTGTTATCGGTCAGCTTATCGATGCACTCAACAGCGGCAAGTATGATGTCAACAAAACCGCCCTTATGATTACTCAATCGGGCGGTGGTTGCCGTGCATCAAACTATATCCACCTTCTTCGTAAGGCTCTTCATAAGGCAGGTTACGGTCACGTGCCTGTTATTTCTCTTAACCTTTCGGGCCTTGAGAAAAACAGCGGCTTCAAAATCAGGCTTTCAATGGCAATCAAGATGCTTTCAGCTATGATTTACGGCGACCTTATAATGCTTCTCAAGAATCAGGTTGAGCCGTATGAGGTCAATGTCGGCGATACAAAAAAGCTTGTGCAGAAGTGGATTGATGATATTAACGTAATGTTTGAAAACCGCAAGGGTTACTCGCTCAGAGAAATGAGAAAAATCCTGCCCGAGATAACAAAGAGCTTTGCGGAAATAGAAATAAAGAAAACCGAAAAAGTAAAGGTCGGCGTTGTAGGCGAGATTTACGTTAAATATTCACCGCTTGCAAACAATAACCTTGAAGAGTTCCTTTTCAGCCAGGGCTGTGAGGTAATGGTGCCGGGTCTGCTCGGTTTCTTCCTTTTCAAAACCGACAACAGACTTGAGGACTGCAAGCTCTACGGCGGTAAGGTGCTCAAGAAGTATGCAATGCAGATTGCAATGTGGTTTCTTACAAGATACGAAACAGAGCTTCGCAAGGCTGCCGCAGCATACGGTGACTTCTGTGTGCCCGAAACATATAAGCACATAAAAGAGAAGTGCACAAAGATTATCGGTGCAGGCTGTAAGATGGGCGAAGGCTGGCTTCTCACTGCAGAAATGATGGAGCTTGTCGAGAGCGGCTACGGCAACATTGTCTGTGCTCAGCCATTCGGCTGTTTGCCTAACCATATAGTCGGTAAGGGTATGATAAGAAAGCTCAAGGAGCTTTATCCCGAGTCAAACATCGTGCCTATCGACTATGACCCCGGTGCAACAAGAGTTAACCAGGAAAACAGAATCAAGCTTATGCTCAGCGTTGCTCAGGAAAACCTTGAGAAAAAAGCTTAAATCAAAATCGGGTGAGGATGCAAAATCCTTGCCCGATTATTATATTGTTATAGAATTTATCCGCTAGCCTATTTACAAATTGTTAATATTATGTTATAATTTGGTTAACAATTCCAAAGGCTGTGATTCCGATGTGGCAGAAGCATTAAAACGGCGTTCTGTGCGGGCAAAATCCCGTATGAATATATTTAAATTATAGAATAAGGAGCAGATAATAATGATTCGGGTATTAATCTTATTACTATCCTCAGTACCGGTGGGGTGGTTGATGCAAATATTTCCAGGGCTCAAACCGATAGTGGAGAGTTTCTTCGAAATGCTATTCAGTATGGCGAAATAGTCTCTGAGGTAGATGATTCAGCTAAGAGTTGGATTAATGTAACACAGGGGACGGTTCTCTGTGTTATATAAACAATGGATTTAGGAGGAGATAATAATGGAAATGATAGGTCAGGTTTTAATGGATGCTTTTACGGGTCTGTATATGGTAGCGGCAACGTTGTTGGGAGCAATAGCCTCACCGATATTGTTACCGATACGACTAATAATGGATTATCTTCATCTGTAAAGTCTAAAAGACCACAAGGGACGGTTCTCTGTGTTATAACAACAGAAAGTATTTTCAGAATAATTTAACGGAGGGTTCAAACAATGAGTATATGGTCGATATTAAGATTTTTATGGTTATGGATACCGACATTCATAGAGCTTGTAAGAGACCGTTATATGCTTCCAGAAGTCTTTTTTAATTTGAATTAATGTTATACTACCGTTAAGTAGGGGCGGCCTTTGGTCGCCCGTTTTTTATTGTCTGCCTCTTCAATATGCACTGTGATTTTAATGTCATTCTGAGCGTGAGCGAAGAATCTTTACGTGGTTTAAGATCCTTCGTTTCACTCAGGATGACATTATTTTTTTCGTCTTAAATTTGTTTGTCAAATGTAGGGAAGGGGCTTGCCCCTTCCGTTAGGTCAGATATAACATTGCGGCAGAGGCAAGCCTCTGCCCTACTCGAAAGGGAGCTGTCCCCCTTTGTCCTTCGGACATTTCCCCCACACTGTTGGGGAATCTTCCTTTCAAAAGGAGTTAAAACTCTATTGAACAGCGTTGCAGATTGCTTTATCCTAAGCTCCCTCTGATGAGGGAGCCGGATTTTTGTGCAGCAAAAAGACTGAGGGAGAGACAATAAACAGAACGTTACTTTCGCCATAATAACGAAAAAACGGGGCTGAATTTGTGAAAGCAGACAAATATTTTCAAAAATTAAAAGTGAGCAAATGTTATGAAAAAACGAGAAAACGAGAGAAAAACGGAGCTTGCGTTTGCTAAATTAAATTTTTTAAAAATAAGTGTTGACAAGGGTTTGCACTTGTGATACTATAGTCGGGCGATTGAATTTAAAGAATCTAATATTTTGGAGGTCAAGCTATGTCAACTTATATGCCCAAAGCAGGCGAAATCACACGCAGCTGGTATGTTCTTGACGCCGCAGGCAAACCTCTGGGTAAGGTAGCTGCACAGGCTGCAGTTCTCCTTCGCGGCAAGCACAAGCCCGTGTTTGCTCCCCACGTTGATTGCGGTGATCATGTAATCATCATAAACGCTGAAAAGGCTGTTCTTACCGGCAACAAGCTCAATCAGAAAATGTACTACCATCACACAGGTTACATCGGTAACATGAAAGAGGTTAAGTACAGCACACTTATGAAGACAAAGCCCGAGTTTGCTATGCAGCTCGCAGTTAAGGGTATGCTTCCCGATTCAACACTCGGCCGTAATGCTCTTGGTCGCCTTCGTATCTACAAGGGTGCAGAGCACAAGCACGCAGCACAGAAGCCCGAAGAGTGGGCTCTTTAATTGAAGGGAGGCAAATGAATAATGTACGATACTAATCCTTATTTCTACGGTACAGGCCGCAGAAAGAAATCAGTAGCACGTGTCCGCGTTTACGCAGGTACAGGTAAAATCACAATCAACGACCGTTCAATCGACGATTACTTCGGTCTTGATACACTCAAGCTTATTGTTCGCCAGCCCCTCGAGCTCACAGGCACAACTGAGAAGTTCGACATCGTATGCCGTGTTAGCGGTGGCGGTGTAACAGGCCAGGCAGGTGCAATCCGTCACGGTCTTTCCCGTGCTCTCCTTCAGTACGACGAGTCAGTTCGTCCCGTACTCAAGAAGGCAGGCTTCCTCACTCGTGACCCGAGAATGAAGGAAAGAAAGAAGTACGGTCTCAAAGGCGCACGTCGTGCACCCCAGTTCTCAAAGAGATAACTTCTTATTTTGAAGAGTATTCAAAAACCCCGAAACCATTACGGTTTTCGGGGTTTTCTTTATGTCTTGTTTTGTGCTTTGGTGCAAATTATAAACAGTATTAAAACAGGCTGACAAATTGGAATTTGTATAAAGCAATATATCTGTTTACATAACAAAAACCAAATACATTCAACCTGAAATTATTTGTTGTTGTGATAATTTTAACAGATATAAAGCTAAAATCGGCATTCAAATCGTCAGCTATGTTATTGTTTTGAATACTCGTATATGCTATACTGTTGGGCAGCGACTAAAGGAAGGTCAACATTATGCAAAAGGAATTTAAAAAAGGATTTTCAGACGGTATACCTATCGGATTAGGATATTTTTCGGTTTCTTTCGGCTTTGGAATTTTAGCTATGAGTTCCCATATCTCTGCTTTTTTTGCCTGGCTTATCTCCGCAACAAACCTTACCTCTGCAGGTCAGGTAGCAGGAGTTGAAATAATAGCTGCATCAGGTACACTGGTAGAAATGATTCTTACACAGCTTGTTATAAATTTAAGATACTCTTTAATGGGTTTTTCTTTAACACAGAAACTTGACAGCAGCTTCACCACACCTAAAAGGCTTTTGTTAGCCTTTGGTATCACCGACGAAATTTATGCCGTAGCAATATCACAGAAAGGTAAGATTACCGCATCATATATGGCTGGGCTGATAGTAATACCTTTTATCGGCTGGACCTTAGGTACGATTGCAGGTGCACTGACCAACCAGCTTCTGCCTGAAATAATAGCAAACAATATGGGAATTCTCCTTTACGGTATGTTTATTGCCATATTCATTCCTGCCGCAAAAAAGAGCAAAGCCGTTCTTGTTGCTGTAATCATTTCTGCAACCGTGAGTGTATTGCTCGAATACTTCTTCCCCTTCATAAGTAGTGGATTTTCGGTAATTATCAGCGCAGTTATTGCCGCTGTCATCTGCGCAGCTTTATTCCCCGTTAAAGAGGAGGAAGAAGAATTATGAGCATAATAATTTACATAGCCGTAATGGCAGGCGTAACATACCTTATCAGAATGATACCTTTTACGGTATTCCGAAAACAAATCAAGTCCCGCTTTATCAAAAGCGTCCTTTATTATTTGCCTTATGCCGTACTTGCGGCAATGACAGTTCCCGCAATATTTTATTCAACAGGAAATATTAAAAGTGCAGTTGTCGGTACGTTAGTTGCTGTTGTTGTAGCTTTTTTTGAAAAGCCACTGCTGATTGTCGCCTTGGCAGCTGCAGCCTCAGGGCTTATCGCAGATCTGATAATCTGAACAAACTGAAATACGGTATCAAAGGAGTACGAACAAAAATGTCCGTACTCCTTTTAGTTATATCAAGAGTCTTTACCTGATTGATATAAACGGTTGCAACTTGCAGGGGAGTTGTGATATATTTTAGGTAGAGGAAAGTAGGTGAAGCTATGCCGCTGCAGATTATAAGACAGGATATTACAAAAATGAAGGTTGATGCCATTGTTAACACCACCAACGAAGAAATGGTGGGTTACAGCGGCGTTGACTATGCTGTGCACGAAGGTGCCGGGGCTGAGCTTGATAAGGAGTGCCGTCAGATTGCTCCGCTCGGTCTTGGTACAGCCAAAATTACCAAGGGGTATAACCTTGATGCAAAATACATAATTCACACATCAGGTCCGACATGGCAAGGCGGCTTGGCTGGGGAGAGCATAATCCTTAAATCCTGCTACCTTGAGTCGCTGAAGCTTGCGGTTGAAAACGGCTGTGAATCCGTTGCGTTTCCGCTTATCTCGGCAGGCAATTACGGCTACCCGAAGGACAAGGTGTTGAAGTTTGCGGTTCAGGTTATTACAGAGTTTCTGTTTACTCACGAGCTGACGGTCTATCTCTGCGTTTTTGACCGCAATTCTTACGAATTCAGCAAAGAGCTTTTTAATGAAATCAGAGAATTCATAGACGATGATTACGGATTTAAAGAAAAGCACGGATTTACCCGCAAGTTCAGTAGCAGTGCCGCTAAGCGCAGGTGCGATATTTGCGAGGACGAAACTACAAAGGCTGATTTTTCCGAATTTGTTGTTTCAGAAAAATGTGCACCGGATTTTGAAATGATGACGTGTGCTTCGATGCCGTCACCGTGCAGCAGTGTTGCCGGTAAATCACTCGAAGAATATATGAAGACGATGGACAAATCCTTTGCATATAAGCTGTTTGATTATATCGACAGCAAGGGTATGACTGACATTGAGTGCTACAAAAAAGCCAACGTTGATAAGAAAACGTTCTCTAAAATCAAGTGCAATCCTCAAACCTACAAGCCCTCCAAGCAGACTGCAGTTGCTTTCGCAATAGCACTTGAACTCAGTCTTGACGAAACGCAGGATTTGCTGTCTTCCGCCGGGCTGACACTTTCGGGCAGTTTTGTGTTTGATAAAATCATCCGCTACTTTATACAAAAGGGTATTTACGATGTTTTTGCGATAAACGAAGCACTTTTCGAATTTGACCAGATGCTGTTAGGCTGCTGAGTATGGGGAGAAATAATATGTTGAAAAGATTTTTTGAAAAGCACGAAGTGCTTATGTGTATGATTCTGATTGTTCTTTATATGGCAATCAATTCGTTCTGCATAAATAGCTTCGGTACAAATGACTTCAGAAGTGCTCTGATAAATACAGCCTTTTCTGTTTTGCTGATAGTTCTTGCCGTAAGCCTTAAAAGAGTAGCTTATTACGGACTCGCAAAACCGCAAAACACGAAAAAACTTTTGTATTTTATTCCGCTTGCTCTTATTGTTTCCGTAAATCTCTGGTCGGGAATAAATATAAACAACACAGCCGCAGAAATACTTTTTCATACCCTTGTTATGTTCAATGTCGGCTTTGCCGAAGAAATTATATTTCGTGGCTTCCTTTTTAAAATGATGGAAAAAGATAATGTCAGAACTGCCGTTATTGTAAGCTCGGTAACATTTGGCATAGGACATATTGTTAATCTGTTCAACGGTGCAGAGCTTGTGCCTACCTTGCTTCAGGTTTGTTATGCAACGGCAATAGGTTATCTTTTTGTGGTCATATTCCGCAAGAGCAAATCCATAGTTCCGTGCATAGTTGCACATGCACTCAATAATTCTTTGTCCGTTTTTAATGAAGAGAATTTTTTATCTCTTTATATAATACCTGTTTTTCTTATTGTTGCACCGATTATATATGCGGTTTATATCAATAAAGTTACCGAAGATCAAAAGTCGCCCGACGAGCGACCAATTGAATAATACTAATCGCTATAATGTGGTTGTAAGGTCAAGAAAGCCTTACAGCCACAATTTTTTTATAGTAAGGAGTATTAAGTTATGAGAGAAAAAATCAGGAACAATGTTACGGAGCTTGTGTTTATCTTAGACAGAAGCGGCTCAATGGCAGGACTTGAGGCGGACACAATAGGCGGCTTTAACGCTATGATTGAAAAGCAGAAGAAGCAGGAAGGTGAGTGCTACGTTTCAACCGTGCTTTTCGACGGAGAATCTGAAGTGCTTCACGACAGAGTGTGCTTAAGCGAAATCAAGCCGATGACAGATGAAGATTACACCGTCAGAGGCTGTACTGCGCTGATTGATGCACTCGGCGGTGCAATCCATCATATCGGCAACATTCACAAGTACGCACGCCGCGAGGACGTGCCCGAAAATACGATGTTCGTTATCACTACTGACGGCATGGAAAACGCAAGCCGCAAGTATTCGAGCGAAAAAGTCAAAGCGATGATTGAACGTCAGAAGGAAAAATACGGCTGGGAATTCCTGTTTATCGGAGCAAATATCGACGCTGTTGAAACCGCCGCAAGATATGGCATCGGTGCCGACAGAGCAGTAAACTATAACGCCGATAAAAAGGGCACAAGCATCGTTTATGACACAGTCGCAAAGGCTGTATGTAACGTCAGGGCAAAAGCACCTCTTTGTGCTGACTGGAGCAATGATATCAACGAAGACTACATCCGCAGAGGCAAGAAAAACTAAACACAGCAAAAAAGCCGTCCGATTTATTCGGACGGCTTTGCTTATGGATGAGCCTGAGGTTTATTTTATAAAATCGGTTTTGATTTTATTTTCGGGTATATCACGAAGAGTGTATTTCTCGTCTGTATGGCCGAGTATGATTGCACAGCAGGGGATCATACCTTCGGGGAGATTAAGCTCTTTGAGAAGAGCTTCGTTATCGTTAAGGAATCTTACAGCGCCCCATATATGGCAGGAACCAATGCTAAGCTCGGTTGCGGCTGTTGCCATATTCTGCACGAGAATTGCGGCGTTTGAGAAGTTGACATTAACGCTATTGAGGTCGGTTGATGGTATAAGCGATGAAACGAGAATTACTGCAGGTGCACCGTAAAAAGGTCTGTGCTCTGTCTGGCTTTCGCAGTAGTCCTCCCACTTGTTGATATAGTCGCGGTTGGTGATGACGGTGAGGTGGAGCGTATCGAAAAGTGCTCTGCCGACAGGTGCCGCATAAGCCGCTTTGAGAATTTGATTAAGCTCTGCTTCTGTTATGCTTTCACCGTTGTATGCTCTGATTGATCTTCTGCTGAAAAGATTATCAAAAGTATTCATTGTTATTCTCCTTTGTGATGGCTGTAAAACAATTATAATTCTGCGGGAACACGATGTCAATAACTGTGCATATACGGTATATCGAAATGTGTCCGATTTTTGTTTGTAAGCTGTTCTAAGGCTGTGTGAAAAAATTTTTTCGGCGATTCTTTATATATAAATAAGCACTTTTTCGGCAAAAAAATTTTTGAAAAAAGTATTGACTTTGCTGAGTTAAAGTGGTAATGTGATAACAACAACTGAATATGTTGTACACACAAATGCGTTGAGCAGAAACCAGTAGGTTGGAAAGAACCTGGAGAGAGTTGCCGGTTGGTGCGAGGCAAAGGGGGCGTCCTTCACGAATTCATTCTGTTAGCAGTGCACTGAATAAGATTAGTCTTTAGTAGGATGCAACGGGAGTTCCCGTCACAGAACTAGGGTATGTCAGTACCCGACAAGGTCACCACCGTGAGATGGTGACGAACTGAGGTGGTACCACGGGATTTGTTTTTTCTCGTCCTCTGTATTCTTTAATCGGAATGCGGAGGGCGTTTTTGTTTGCCCTTTCACATTTCCGCAACTGACAAATTTACTTAAAAGAAAAAGAAAGGGTGGTCAGAATGTCAAAAAACTACTATCAGCAGGAAATCGAAACAATGTCCGCAGAAGAAATGAGAAAGCTTCAGTCGGAAAAACTCGTCAAACAGGTTAAACATGTGTACGAAAACGTGCCGTATTACCGCAACCTTATGGATGAAAAGGGTGTAACGCCCGATGATATCAAGGGTATTGAAGATTTACACAAGCTTCCTTTCCTTACCAAAGCAGATCTGCGAGATGCTTACCCGTATGGCTTGCTTGCAAAGCCGCTTGAGGAGTGCGTACGTATTCAGTCTACTTCGGGTACAACGGGCAGACGAGTTGTTGCTTTCTATACACAGAACGACGTCAATCTTTGGGAAGATTGCTGTGCACGTGCTATTGTAGCCGCAGGCGGTACAAATAAGGATGTATGTCAGGTTGCATACGGCTACGGCCTTTTCACAGGCGGCCCCGGACTTAACGGCGGCTCTCACAAGGTAGGTTGTCTTACACTTCCTATGTCATCGGGTAACACTGAGCGTCAGATTCAGTTCATGACAGACCTGAGCGCAACAATTCTTTGCTGCACACCTTCCTATGCTGCATACATTGGCGAAACTCTTAAGGAGCAAGGCTACAAGCCTGAGGATATTCCGCTTAAGGCAGGCATCTTCGGTGCAGAGCCGTGGACAGAGGAGATGCGCAGAAACATTGAAGAAACACTTGGTATCAAGGCTTACGATATCTACGGTCTTACCGAAACATCGGGCCCCGGCGTTGCATTTGAATGTGAAGAGCAGACAGGTATGCACGTAAACGAAGACCATTTCTACGCAGAGATAATTGACCCTGAAACCGGCGAAGTTCTTCCTGAGGGAAGCAAGGGTGAGCTTGTTTTCACCTCTCTTGACAAGGAGGCATTTCCGCTTCTTCGTTACCGTACAAGGGATATATGCGTACTCTCACGCAAAAAATGTTCCTGCGGACGTACACTTGTCAAAATGGCAAAGCCGATGGGCAGAACGGACGATATGCTTATTATCCGCGGTGTAAACGTATTCCCAAGCCAGATTGAAACAGTACTTCTTAAGGAAGGCTATGAGCCGAATTATCAGATTGTTGTTGACCGAGTAAAAAACAACGATACATTTGAAGTGAATGTTGAAATGACAAACGAAAAGTTTACCGATAAGCTCAGCGAAATTATCGCTATGGAAAAATCACTTGCAAACGCTATGAAAACAATGCTCGGCATCAATCCTTCCGTTCACCTTCTCGCTCCCAAGAGCATCGCACGAAGCGAAGGCAAGGCTGTAAGAGTTGTTGATAAACGTAAGTTGGTCTGAAAGGAGAAATAAAAATGGCAATCAAACAGTTAACGGTATATGTTCAGAATAAAAAAGGCTCTATGGCGGCACTTACAGACGTGCTTGCAAAAAACGGTGTTAATATCCGTGCTCTTTCAATCGCAGAAACCGAGGATTTCGGTCTGTTACGCATAATTGTAAACGACGAAACAGCCGCAACGAAAATTCTTGAGGAAAACGGATACCTGATTAAAGTGATTGACGTTGTCGGCGTTAAAATAGGCGATAAGCCCGGTGCACTTACTGCGGCACTTAGTGTGCTTGACAAAGCAGATGTAAATGTCGAATACCTCTATGCGTTTATGGCAAGGACAGAAAAGCACGCATACGTTGTGCTCAGGGTTGAGGATAACGCTAAAGCAGAGGCAGTGCTTGAAGGATCAGGTCTGCATCTGATAACAAGCGCAGATATATGTAAACTGTAATTTTTAAAGGATATCAGCCGCTGGTGGCTGATATCCTTTTTTGTCAAGAAGAAAATATTTATAAAAATTAATATTCTTTTATTGAAATAATATTTATTTCAGTATATAATGTAGCCAAGAAAAGTACAGAGAGGTGCTTTGTTATGAAAAAAAGACTTATGAAAATTTTATCGCTTGTGCTTGTTTTTACACTTCTGGCAGGCGTTACAGCGTTTGCTACAAGCGGCGATATTGACCCTGCGATTATTGCCGAAACACGCGAGATTGCAGTGCAGATTGAGAGCGAGGGTATTGTTCTTCTCAAAAATGAGGATAATTTCCTTCCTCTTGAAAATAAGAAGGTGAATATTTTCGGTGCAGGCTCTGTTTGTCCGTTTTTCGGCGGTGCAGGCTCGGGCGCAATTACTACCGATGACCCCGTAACGCTTTACGAAGCCTTTGAGAATGAGGGTATTGAGTATAATACAGAACTTCGTGCGCTTTACGAGAAGCACTGCCTTTCAAACGAGCTTCCGAAAACAGATAACACCGTTATAAACAATCTTCTTCAGGTGCTCCTTGCAAAGAATACACTTGAAGAGATGGACCCGAAGTATCTTACAGATGAGCTTCTCGAAAATGCTGTTGCTTTCTCTGATACAGCAATTATCGTAATCAGCCGCACAAGTGCCGAGGGTACAGACCATACGGTTGAAACACTCAGCCTTTCCGATGATGAAAAGGCTATGGTTGAAAAGGTAACAAGCTCATTTGAAAATGTTGTTGTGCTTTTCAATATCGGCAACGTAATGGAAATGGGCTGGATTGATGAATACGAAAGCATTAAGGCTGCCGCAATTATCTGGATTCCGGGTGAATTCGGTATGACAGCAGTGCCGCAGATGCTTAACGGTAAAGTTAATCCTTCAGGCAGACTTACCGACACTATTGCTTACAGCATCGAAGACCATCCCTCAAATATCTGCTTCGGCAGCAACTCGTATAACGGCGGCAAGCATTTCGTTGAGTATTACGAGGGTATTTATGTCGGCTATCGCTATTTTGAAACCTTCGCAAAAGACAAGGTGCAGTATCCTTTCGGTTACGGTCTTTCATATACAAGCTTTGATAAAAAGGTTGTTTCAACCGATTTCGGCAGTGAAAATATAACAGTTGAGGTTGAAGTCACAAACACGGGCGATATGGCAGGTAAAGAAGTTGTACAGCTCTATTACAGTGCACCCTATACCGAGGGCGGCATTGAAAAGAGTGCAATCTGCCTTGGAGGATTTGCAAAGACTGATATGCTCGAGCCCGGTGAGAGTGAGATGCTTACAGTTACTTTTAAAACTGATGATATGGCATCCTATGACTATAAGAATAATGAAGCATGGGTGCTTGATAAGGGTACATACACAATCATTGTTGCAAATGATGTAAGAAACCATATCGAAACATTTGATTATGAAATTGAAGAAACAAAGGTAATCAAAAACGACCCTGTAACAGGTACTCGGATTGAAAACCTTTTTGACGATGTTTACAGCGGCTTTGAGGTTATGTCAAGAGCTGATGTTGACGGCACTTATCCTGAGCTTCGCGAGCTTAATCAGGAAGATTATCTTATTGATGTCGATAAGGTTCCCGAACCGACAACTGAGGGCGAAGCACCTAAAATGGGTGTCAAATACGATAAGACAATAACTCTGCAGGATGTTGCAGAGGACGAGAGCCTTTGGGATGCATTCCTTGACCAGCTGACCCTTGATGAAATGACAATGCTTGTTATCAACGGCGGTTACGAAACTCACGGTGTTGAGCGTCTCGGTATTCCGCACACAATGGATAACGACGGACCTTCCTGTGTAAAGGGCAGAAACGGTCTTGTTTACACCGCCAGCGGTACTGCATACCCTTGTGCAACCGCAATCGGATGCACGTGGAATGTTGAGCTTGCTTACGAAATGGGTAAGGGCGCAGGTAAAGAGGCTGCCGATATGGGTACGGATACGTGGTATGCACCGGGTGCAAATATTCACCGTAACCCCAGAGGCGGCAGAAACTTTGAGTATTTCTCCGAAGATCCGATTATTTCGGGTATTATGGCTGCTGAAATTATAAAGGGCGCAAACTCAGAAAGCCTTGTCACAACAATCAAGCACTTTGCACTCAATGACCAGGAAACACACAGAAACGGTGTTTTCACCTGGTGTGATGAGCAGGCAATGCGTGAAATCTACCTCAAAGCATTTGAGATTCCCGTAAAAGAAGCTAATCCCAAGGGTATTATGTCAGCCTACAACAGAATCGGCACAAAATGGTGTGGTTCAAGCTCGGCACTGCTTAATAGTTTGCTCCGTGATGAATGGGGATTTGAAGGCTTTGTTGTTTCGGACTATTCTTCCAACTTTACGGGCAGCGGCTATATGAGCCCCGTACTCGCAGTTTATAACGGCAATGACACAATCCTCAGCGGTATGTGGGCACTTCAGGTAATTCAGCACAAGGCTGCTGTAAAGCTCGCCTATGCAAAAGACCCTGTCGGTTTCGGTAACGCACTTCGTGAAGCCTGTAAAAATCTCTGTATTATGAAGATGGAAACAAAGGCATTCAAAAACCCCGAAATCACTTATGATTCATCTCTTATCGGTACTCTCGATACGCTTGATGATTGGACTTTTGAATTTCCATATATTTTCACTTTTGCAAGGTTTATCCTTAACAATATAGCAAATGTCGTAATTTACGCATTCAGATTTATTCTCTAAAATTAAACAAAGGAGCTGATATTTATGGCAGAGTTTTTCCAAAGGATTATTGCAATTCTTCTTTCTTCAGTCAGCGTAATATCAACCTTTATCGGCGGATTATCGTTTGAAAATTTTGAGCTTTTCAAGGATATCCGATACGGCGAGGCAGAAAGAAATATAATAGATATCTATGTGCCTGACTCGGCGTACGATAACGATTATAACGGGGTTATACTTTATATCCACGGTGGCTCATGGACGGGCGGCAATAAGGAGGATATGGCATCAAAGGCAAGACGTTTTGTACAAAAGGGCTATATCACCGCAAGTATGAATTATACCCTTTATGACGATGAACATTTTGGTACTGTTACGGCGCTTACAATGTGTGACGAAATAGGTATGGCGATAGAGGCAATCAAAGAATTTTCAGATAAAAAAGATTTGAATATCACTAAGCTTGCTGTTTCGGGTTATTCTGCAGGTGCACACCTCTCAATGCTTTACGGATTCTCAAGAGCTGACGAATCGGCTATTGAGCTTGTCTTTACTGCAAATCAGGTCGGCCCGTCGGATTTCCACGCAGAGGTATGGGGCAGCACAGGCCTTGCAAGCATGCTTGCAGGTATTGAGATTACCGAAAAAATGAAATTAAACGGCGAGGAAGAAGAGGTAATCAACCTTGTTTCTCCTACAGCTTATGTTACCAAAGATACAGTGCCTTCAATTCTTGCTTACGGCGGAACGGATATGATCGTACCTTCAGGCAATGCCCAAAGAATAAAAGCTGCGTTTGAAGATGCGGGCGCTGTACACAGCTATATTCTCTATCCGCTTTCAAATCACGGCCTCGGTCTTGACCCGCTTTGTGAAATGGAGTATATAAACACAGTTGAGCAGTACTGTGTAGAATATTTCGGATACTAAAAGTCTAAGCCCTCGGGATTCCGAGGGCTTGATTTTTTAATTTGTTGAGCCTTCAAGTTCAAGTGTTGCGTGATTTATGCCGAGGTTGAATAAAGCTTTGCGTACATCAGATTTGATTTTAGTCGGGTCAGAGTCGGTTACGATGTGCATTGTTGCACAGACTGTGTTTTCATCGAGACTCCATACGTGTATATCATAAACATCTGTTACACCGTCTACGGTTATTACGCATTGATGTATTGTATCACTGTTTATGTTGTCGGGCGCTTTTTCAAGGAAAATATTAAGTGCAGGAATAAGATGCTTTACTGCGTGAATGAGGATAAAAACGGATACACATATTGATAAAATAGGGTCAATTAATGAGAAATTCGTAAATTTCATAACAACAGCACCGACCAAAACCGTTAGCCATCCGAGCACGTCTTCAAACATATGCAGGCTTACGGCTTTCTGATTGAGAGAATCGCCTTTATGAGTGAAAAAAGCGGCTGCCGAATTTACACATACACCTATGGCGGCGAAGATAACCATACCCGTATAATCAATTTCAACAGGGTTAATTATTCTTTTTACAGCGTTATATATTACGATTAATGAGCCTGATATCAGAATCAGGGTTGTTATAAAACTGCCTAACACAGAATAACGTGCATAGCCGAAGGTGTGAGACTTATCGGGCTGTTTTTGGCTTTTCTTTTCGAGAAAGAAAGACAGACCTATGCTTATTGCATCGCCCATATCGTGCAGTGCATCCGAAATTATACTTACACTGCCTGTTAATATGCCGCCGATAAATTCAAAGACGGAAAAAGACAGATTAAGAATGAAAGCGATTAAAATTGTTTTAGCGGTTTTCATAATAATATCCTCCCTATTGACCTGATTTGCTGTTTGCAGTACAATATATTTGTTACCGAACAAATCGTTCGATAATATGGTAAGACAGTTGAAAACAGAAAACAATATTCAATTTATCACTCATGTTCGTTACCGAACAAAATAAAAAAATTGTACGGAGGTGCGGTATGGACAGACGAATGAGAAAAACGAGAAAGGCAATATTTGATGCTTTTATTGAGCTTTTGTCCGAAAAGGATTTTGCAAATATAACCGTAGGCGAAATAATAGAAAAAGCAGATGTGGGCAGGACTACGTTTTACGCACACTTTGAAACTAAAGACTTTTTACTCAAGGAGCTTTGCGAGGAGCTGTTCTGTCATATTTTCGATGCTGTCAGTGAAGAAAAGCCGGAACATAACCATATTTTTGAGTGCGACTCGTCCGATTCGGTTTTCCTTCACCTGCTTCGTCATCTGCAAAATAATGACAATAACATTCTCAAGCTGTTGTACGGTTCAAACAATGAGTTGATTCTCCGGTATTTTAAAAGCGAGCTGTTGCAACTGGTGGCAAGTCAGCAGGATTTATTTGAGCCGAAAAAAAGTGAAAAAATACCCGACAGTTTCCGGATAAACCATATTGCATCCGTTTTTGCAGAAACTGTCAGGTGGTGGGTCGATAACGGGATGAAAGAGTCTCCCGAAACCATTGCTGAGTATTTTTATTTGTCTGTGTAATGTGAAAATCAGCTTTTGGGTAAGGGTCTGTGCTTTGCAGTAAATTCAATAGTGTCAATTTTAATTATGCTGACGATCGTTGTCATTTTGTCTTCAAACTCAAAGTCCATACCCGTCTGTGCTTTCATAAGGTAGGTGAGTGCTGCTTTCTTTGTTTCAACATCCTCTACGATTTCAGCTGTACCTCTGCCCATAATTGATGAATAGCTGATACCGTAACGGCAGGCTATATCACCCTCAAACGGCTGAATACCGCACTCCATTTCAAAGAAAACCTTGTTATTTGCGCGGAGTACGTCAAGCTTTCTGCCGCGCTTTGCACAGTGAAGCCAGAGTGTGAGTTTACCGTTTTCAAGTGTATATCCGTAATTCATCGGCACAACGTACGGTTCATCGCCGTCAATCATACCTACGTGTACTACTTTTGCACTGTCGAGGATTTTTACAATCTCGTTCATATCTGTAACGAGCTTTTCTCTTGCTGTAATTCCGTTCATTTTGACCTCCGTGATTATTGGTTTACTGTACGTTTGATTTTACATCAAGTGCTTTTATTTTTCAAGTAAGAGATAAAACTATAGTCAATTTTAATATAAAACCTGTCCGTTTTTTGTTGAAACAGCAAAATTTTTAAAAGCTGTAAAAAAGCTATTTAAAATAAATCAAATAAGTGGTAATATACAATAGATATTATATATCCGTAAGGAGGATAAGTATGAAAAAAGTAATAGCAATTATTCTTTCACTCGCTATGCTTGTTTCTGTGGCTGTCATTCCCTCATATGCAGATGAGCCTACAGTTACAACAGCTGATTCACTCGAGTGTGCTTTCGCAGAGGGCACAAACAGCCTTGTCGTTTTCGTAACCGGTATCGGTCAGAGCTACTCATATCTCTTTGACCAGAGCTATGTTGACAAGTACGGCGAAGACCTTCAGAAATTTGAGGTTTACGGCGACCTTATTGCTAAGGGTGAGTACCAGTCAAAGTGGAATCTTTTCAACAGCTTTGACGAAGCTTTCTCCGATCCTATGACCATCTTCAATCTTGTAACGGTTGTTATGGAGCTGTTTGCTTCCGCAATGCTCAGAACAAACCTTTTCACTCAGCCTCAGGTTGAAGCTATTGTAAGAGGTCTCTTTAAGTTTAACCTTGTCGGTGAGGACGGTAACGCTAACCCCAGAGTAGTTACTCCCAAGTACCCGATGTCAGTTTCCGAGTATCCCTCAATCACTCTTGAGGACGGCACAGTTGAGAGCGAAGCAAAGAGCCGCTTCTACTCCTCAATTCCCTGTAAGGATATCGCTGAGAAGAAGTTCGGTGAGGACTATGAGAAGTACCTCTATGTATTTAACTACAGCGCATTCTCCTACACTTCAAAGAATGTTGAAGAGATGCACAAGTTTATTGAAACAATCCTTGCAAGTGACAACGCAAAAGAGCTTGGCGCAACAGATGTAGTTCTTGTTCCCATGAGCATGGGTGCTTCCGTTGTTACGGCTTATATGGATGCATACCCCACAGTTGCAGAAAACCACATCCGCCGTGTTGTAAGTATTGTTGGCGCATGGGACGGCAGTGACGTTGTTGCTGACCTTCTTGCACGCAACTATGCAGACAACTCTGCAGACCTTTTCTACAACGGTCTCCTTTCTGACCTTATCGGTGAGCCCTGGGGATATGTAGTAAACGTTGCACTCCGTATTTTCCCGAAGGAAACTCTCAGAGGTTTTGTCGATGCAGCACTTGGTGCAATCGCAACAGAGCTTCTTTGTGCAACACCTTCTCTCTGCAACCTTATTCCTGTTGACAAGTATGATGGTGTTAAGGACCTCATCAAGTCAGATGTAGTTAAGGCAGAGGCTGATGCTTTCCAGGCTGCAAAGAAAGATCTCGATAAGACAATGAAGGCTCTTGAGAAAGAGGGCGTTACATTCTCCTTCATCTCCGGTTACGGTCTTCCCTTCGGTGCTATCACTTCAGACTACAGCGCATTCGGCTTTATGAAGAGTGCTGCTGAAACAAACTCTGACGAAATTATCAATATCGATTCTACAGCACCCGGCACATCCTTCGTACCTGCAGGCACACAGTTTGAGGATGCAGAGGGCAGAGAGCTTTCACCCGATAAGGAAATCGATATTTCCACAACAATCCGTAAGGACGCTACATGGTTCTTCTATCAGCAGAAGCACGAGCTTGAGTACAACAACGTTGCAATCGCACTTGCAATCGAGCTTGCTACAGGTAACGTAAAGACTGTTGAAGATTGTGATAACCTTGAGGAAGACGGCTACTACTTCCCGCAGTTCAACGGTGCAAGAAACACAAGAAATTACATAAGATACAACCTCGGCGATCTTGAGAGATACTGCAAAGAGAACAACTACACTCTCACAGCTGAACAGCAGGCAGTTCTCGACGCTGCAAATAAGATGATGGAGAATCCCATCTGTGATCCCGAAGTTGACGATCCTTATATTACAGCAGTTGAAGATATGATGGTTGAAATGGGTATCTACGATGCTCCCACAGAGCCCACAACAGGCGATAAGGTTCTCAACGGCGTACTCAAGGGCCTTAACGATGTTGTTTATGCAATCTTTGGTGCAAAGGGCTTTATCAATATCCTTGACGGTATCGCTGCATAAATAAATTGTTTTACACGCACTGCTCTGTTTTTACAGGGCAGTGCTTTTTTCTTGCTTTTTTTAAGTGGCGGTAATATAATGTGGATTAGATTTGTATTAACGGAGAAGAAACTATGCGTAAACCAGGTTACAAAGGCACAGTTATAAGCTGTTATATTGGTTATGTTTCACAGGCGATAGTCAACAACTTTTCGCCTTTGCTTTTTGTTCTGTTCGGTAATGAATTCAATATTTCACTTTCTCAGTTGAGCCTTATGATTGCACTCAACTTCGGCGTGCAGCTTCTGACTGACCTTGCGGCAGCACGTTTTGTCGATAAGATTGGTTACCGACCGCTTGTAGTGCTGGCTCATTTCCTCTGCGCCGCAGGTCTTGCGCTGCTCGGTGTGTTGCCGTATATAATGACTCCGTACATAGGTTTGATTATTGCTACAATTCTCAGTGCAATAGGCGGCGGACTTATCGAAGTTATTGTCAGCCCGATTATTGAGGCTTGTCCGAGCGATAACAAGGCGGCTGCTATGAGCTTGCTTCATTCGTTTTATTGCTGGGGTCAGATGGCTGTTGTGCTTGTGTCAACCCTTGTTTTCCGCTTTGCAGGTATCGGCTCGTGGCGTGCGGTTGCTGTATTCTGGGCACTGATACCGTTTGTTAACGCATTTCTCTATATGCGTGTGCCGATTAACGCTCTGCCGTCTGAAGAAGGACATTCGGGATTGTTCTCAATGTTCAGAAATAAGAGTTTTATTATTTTCTTCTTTATGATGCTGTGTGCGGGTGCAAGTGAACTTGCAATGAGCCAGTGGGCATCAGCTTTTGCTGAAGAAGGCCTCGGCGTATCAAAAGCTATGGGTGACTTGCTCGGACCGTGTATGTTTGCAGTGTTTATGGGTATAGCCCGTGTGTTCTACGGCAAGTTCGGTGCAAAGATTTCGCTTTCAAAGTTTATGGCGGCAAGCAGTGCGCTTTGCGTAGTTGCTTATGCGGTTACGGTATTTTCGCCCTATCCGCTTTTGGCACTTGGCGGATGTGCACTCTGCGGTCTTGCTGTTGGTATAATGTGGCCAGGTACTTTCAGTATGGCAAGTGCCGCAATACCGCTCGGCGGTACATCTATGTTTGCTATGCTCGCTCTTGCAGGTGATACGTGATGTACTTCAGGCCCTTCGCTGGCAGGTAAAATTGCTGATACATTCGGATCGGATATAAAGTACGGCTTTGCTTTTGCGGCTGTTTTCCCTGTGGTGATGCTTATACTGTCTCTTGTTCGTGTGCACAATGAAAATAAATTGAAATAAAAGTGTAACACTTTTCCTCCGTTTGCCATAGTATGTGGTGTAAGAAGAAAGGAGGAAACGAACATGGGATGCAATTTTGGTAACAACTGTTCTTGGATTATCATTCTTATCCTTCTCCTCTGCTGCTGCGGTGGCGGCGACAGCTGCGGTTGCAACAACAACTGCGGTTGCGGCAGAGACTCAGGTTGTGGCTGCGGCTGCTGACATAACTGAGCTTTAGCACATACCCCTCAAAAGTCTGCACAGAGTGCAAGCGTGCTCTGTGCAGATGTGTATATCTTAAACAAAAAAACTTGTTAAATATTTAGCATATTTTGTCATTAACTTGCTTGACTAAACACTATATATTGTGTTACAATCTTAATGCAAACGAAATGAAGCCTCTGACGAACCAAGCGTTAGCTTGCGTGGAGATTACCACGGTGAGGTTTTATATGATGTATGTCGATCGTCTGGGCAACATTCCGTAAGTGCGGAGTGTTGCCCGTTTTTGTTTGAACACCCAAGATAAAGAAAGGAGAATTATGATGTTTGAACAGTGGAAAGGATTTGTAAGCGGTAACTGGAAGAAGAGAATAGATGTTCGTAATTTCATCCAGACTAACTATAAACCGTATGAAGGTGACGAAAGCTTCCTTTGCGGCCCTACTGAGAGAACAAAGATTGTATACGCAAAGTTTGATGAGCTTCTCAAGAAAGAACACGAAAACGGCGGTGTTCTTGATATAGATACAGAGACTGTAACTTCACTTACAGCTTATGCACCCGGCTATCTCGATAAAGAGAATGAGATTATTGTCGGTCTGCAGACCGATGCTCCGCTCAGACGTGGTGTTAACCCCTTCGGCGGCATTAATATGACACGTAAGGCTTGTAAGGCGTACGGCTACCAGCTCAGTGATAAAATTGAGCAGGAATTCACATACCGTACAACTCATAACGATGGTGTTTTCCGCGTATATAACGATGAAATCCGTGCGGCACGTCATACAGGTATCATCACAGGTCTGCCCGATGCATACGGAAGAGGCAGAATCATTGGTGACTACCGCCGTGTTGCTCTTTACGGTATAGACAAGCTTATTGAAGAAAAGCAGAAGGACAAGGCTGCACTTGCAGCACAGGATGTTACTGCAGAAGAAATCCGCAGACTTGAGGAGCTTTACCAGCAGATTGCTTTCCTTGGTAAGCTCAAGGAAATGGCAGCTATGTACGGCTATGATATTTCCGCTCCCGCAAAGGATTCAAAAGAAGCTGTACAGTGGCTCTATTTTGCATACCTCGGTGCAATCAAGGAGCAGAACGGTGCGGCAATGAGCCTTGGCAGAGTTTCAACGTTCCTTGATATTTACTTTGAGCGTGACCTTGCAAACGGTGTTTATACAGAAGAACAGATTCAGGAAATCGTTGACGATTTTGTTATGAAGCTCCGTATGGCTCGTCATCTCCGCACACCCGAATACAACGAGCTGTTTGCAGGTGACCCGATGTGGATTACAGAGGCAATCGGCGGTATGGGTGAAGACGGAAGAACACTTGTAACAAAATCTTCCTTCCGTATTCTCAACACACTCTACAATCTCAATCCCTCTGCTGAGCCCAATATGACAGTGCTCTGGTCACAGGGTCTGCCCCACGCTTTCAAGCGCTTTGCTGCAAAGGTAAGCTGTGATACGGACTCAATCCAGTACGAGAACGACGATGTAATGCGTCCGGTTTACGGCGACGACTATGCTATTGCCTGCTGTGTTTCCGCGATGAGAGTCGGTAAGGATATGCAGTTCTTCGGCGCAAGAGCTAACCTTGTAAAGCTTCTTCTTATGAGCCTTAACGGCGGTAGAGATGAGAAGAGCGGTATGCAGGTTGCTCCCGCAGGCAAGAAGTTTGAGGGTGAATACCTCGACTACGATACAGTTATTGAGCTGATGAATATTTACCGCCCCTGGCTTGCAAAGACTTACGTCAAGGCGATGAATATGATTCATTATATGCACGATAAGTACGCATACGAAAAGGTACAGATGGCTCTTCACGATAGTGATGTTCACCGTTATATGGCATTCGGTGTTGCGGGCTTAAGTGTTCTTGCCGATTCACTTTCTGCTATCAAGTATGCAAAGGTTAAGGTTATTCGTGACGATACAGGTCTTATCACAGACTTCGTAACAGAGGGCGAATTCCCGAAGTACGGTAACGATGACGTCAGAGCAGACCTTATTGCAAAAGAGCAGGTCGGTCTCTTCTTTGAGGAGCTCAAGAAGGTGCCCACATACAGAAACGCTGAGCACACACTCTCTATCCTTACAATTACATCAAACGTTGTTTACGGCAAGAAGACAGGCAACACACCTGACGGCAGACGTGCAGGCGAGCCTTTTGCTCCCGGTGCAAACCCGATGCACGGCAGAGATGCAAGCGGTGCACTCGCTTCACTCAACTCTGTTGCAAAGCTGACTTACGACGTATGTAAGGACGGTATTTCAAATACATTCTGCGTAGTACCGCAGGCTCTCGGCGGTGACGATGAGACTCGCTACGAAAACCTTAGCCAGGTTATTGACGGCTACTTCGGTCAGAATGCACAGCACATCAACATCAACGTATTTGACCGTGAGATGCTTATTGATGCATCCGAGCATCCTGAGAAATATCCTAACCTCACAATCCGTGTTTCAGGTTACGCGGTCAACTTCCACAAGCTCTCAAAAGAGCAGCAGAAGGAAGTTATTGCACGTACATTCCACTGCTGCATGTAAGCAGCGTACCGCTGCACCTGATACCTCAATAAATCGTCTGTCTCAAAGTAAAGTTGAGACACCGAGGTGCGGGTAATAAACAACTGATAAAAGAGGAGAGGGAAACCTCTCCTCAAATCATAATGGGAGGTGCGGTATGAGCACAGTCGGCAAAGTCCATTCTTTTCAAAGCTTCGGTGCGGTTGACGGGCCGGGCATAAGGTTTGTTGTTTTTATGCAGGGCTGTCCGTACAGTTGCCCTTATTGTCACAACCCCGACACAAGACCTTTCAGCGGCGGCAGGGAATATACCGTTGATGAAATTGTCGCAAAAGCCGAGCGGTACAAAACTTATTTCGGAGAAAAGGGCGGAGTTACCGTTTCGGGCGGTGAGCCGCTTATGCAGGCTGAGTTTGTTGCAGAGCTTTTTGAAGCACTGCACGAAAAAGGCATTACAACTGCACTCGATACGGCAGGCGTAAAGGTTACCGATAACGTCAGGCGTGTGCTTGAGAGTACCGATACGGTGCTCTGCGATATCAAATTTCCGACCGATGAGCAGTATAAGCAGCATATCGGAATTGGTATTGATACGGTTAAGGAGTTTATTGCCGAGTGTAACAAAACCGATGCTGACGTTGTTATAAGGCATGTTGTTGTACCCGGTATGACCGACAGCGAGGAAAACATAAAAGCTGTTGCGTCGCTTGCTTCACAAGTCAGGAATCTTACAAAAATTGAGCTTCTTCCGTTCAGGAAATTATGTGTGCAGAAATATAACGATTTAGGTCTTGAGTTTCCGCTTGCTGACACACCTGAGTGCGATGCGGATACAATCGAAAGACTGAAAAAGCTGATGAAATAGTATAATAAATTCAATGTCATTCTGAGTGTAAGCGAAGAATCTAAAACTCCCTCGTTGAGGAATCTACATTAAGATCCTTCGTTTCACTCAGGATGACAAGATAAAAACAACACCCTGCAAGATTTTCCGAAACCTTGCAGGGTGTTTGTGCGTAAAATTGCGAATTACGAATTGCGCATTTCGAATTGAATTTATTTCTTAAACTGTTTCTTGAGACGAAGTTCTTTTGAAAGAATTGTTTTACGGAGTCTGAGTGAAGTCGGGGTTACCTCAAGAAGCTCGTCATCCTTGATAAACTCCATACACTGCTCAAGGCTGAGTGTTGAGTGCGGTACAAGGCGGAGCGCATCGTCACTGCCTGCCGCACGTGTGTTTGTAAGCTGTTTTTTCTTACATACGTTACATACGATGTCCTCATTCTTTGAGCACTCGCCGACGATCATACCTTCGTATACAGGTACGCCGGGACCGATGAAGAGGCGGCCTCTGTCCTGAGTGTTGAACAGACCGTAGCCTGTGGATTCGCCTGCTTCGTGTACAACGATTGAGCCGCGCTCTCTTGTCTGAATATCGCCTGCATAAGGCTCATAGCCATGGAAGAGCTGGTTCATAATACCGTTGCCGTTTGTATCGGTAAGGAATTCGGAGCGGTAGCCGATAAGACCTCTTGACGGCACCTTGAACTCAAGGTGAGTAGAGCCGCCTTCACGCACGCCCATATTTTCAAGCTCTGCCTTGCGTGAACCGAGCTTTTCGATAACTGCACCTACATATTGCTCGGGTACTTCGACAATAAGAAGCTCAACAGGTTCGCAGGTAACGCCGTCAATCTCCTTGAGGATAACCTTCGGGCGTGAAACCTGGAATTCGTAGCCCTGACGGCGCATTGTTTCGATAAGGATTGAAAGGTGAAGCTCACCTCTGCCCGATACCTTGAATGTGTCGGTCGAGTCGGTTTCTTCAACACGCATACTTACGTTGGTTTCAACCTCTTTGAAAAGTCTGTCACGGATGTTACGGGAGGTGACAAACTTGCCTTCCTGGCCTGCAAAGGGGCTGTCATTGACGATGAAGTTCATCGAGATTGTAGGCTCGTCTATTTTGATGAAGGGAAGCGGCTCAACACAGTCGACTGCGCAGGCTGTTTCGCCTATGTTGATATCGGGAATACCGGATACGCAGATAAGGTCGCCTGCCTCAGCTTCTTCAACCTCAACACGCTTGAGTCCTTCAAACTGATAGAGTCTTGTAATACGCTCGTTTTTTTGTGAGCCGTCTGCCTTGCAGAGGGTAACAATCTGGTTTTTCTTTACTCTGCCTCGTTCGACTCTGCCTACACCGATTCTGCCTACATAATCGTCATACTCAAGTGAAGAGAAGAGAATCTGAAGCGGAGCTTCGGGGTCGCCTTTGGGCGGCTCGATGTTTTCGAGAATTGCCTCGAGCAGGGGACGCATATCACCCTCGCGTACCTCGGGGTCAAGCGAAGAGTAGCCGTCACGGCCGCTTGCATATACTACGGGGAATTCAAGCTGGTCATCATCTGCACCAAGCTCTATGAAAAGGTCAAGCACTTCGTCAAGCACCTCGTCGGGTCTTGCACCGGGGCGGTCAATCTTGTTGACAACAACGAGTACTTTTTTGCCCAGACCCAGAGCCTTCTTAAGAACGAAACGCGTCTGCGGCATACAGCCCTCGAATGCGTCGACAAGCAGAAGCACGCCGTCTACCATCATCAGTATACGCTCAACCTCGCCGCCGAAGTCAGCGTGACCGGGAGTGTCGACAATATTGATTTTTGTATTCTTATAGTGAATGGATGTGTTTTTGGAAAGGATTGTGATACCTCTTTCACGCTCAAGGTCGTTTGAGTCCATAACTCTGTCAGCAACCTGCTCATTCTCGCGGAATGTGCCGCTCTGCTTGAGAAGCTCGTCAACAAGAGTTGTCTTGCCGTGGTCAACGTGAGCGATGATTGCGATGTTTCTTAATTCTCTGCGCTCCATAATTCAAACTCCAATTAATAATAAAATCACAAGTAAGTATTATATACTATATAATCACTTTTTCCAATGGTATGATTGACGAAATTGATGCAGGTTATAAGAATAAAATTGTAAATATATGTCGATAAAAAGTAGGGCAGGGGCTTGCCCCTGCCGAAGTTAATGCTGTATTTCTTTTACGGCGGCAGAGGCAAGCCTCTGTTCTACACAAAATTAAATTTAGAAGAGCAGTAGTATTATAAAATACCACTGCTCTGTTTCAGTTAGTTAATACAAGCCAATCATTTCTTCTAAAATCGGTCTGAATTCGCGTTTTAGATTCAAATTCTCGGTTGTTATTCTGTAATTTACACCGTTGACGGTAAAGTCTGCGACAATCAGAGTTTTGCAGCCAAACATCTCTTGGGCATCTTCCGCAAAGAATACCTTGACCTTAACTTCTCCGTTTTCTTTTGTCATAAAGGTTGTTGACAAATCGCTGTCGCTCATATAAAGGCAATCGCTTACAGGACCGAGACGGTTAGCTCTTATATAAACAGCTCGTGAATCATCGCCTTTGAATACAAACTCCGAACGTTCCTCAACAAGAGTGCCGCTGTTTTCAAAAATCTTTTTGTGTACTCCCTTGTGCATTGTCATACCTTCAGGCATACAAGCAGACAGCTTTGCAAGGTCAATGCCGTAATATTCTGCAGACACAGTATCGCTGTATTCTTCGGTATAGTGCAGAGCAGGGTCACGGTATAAGGGGTGAGCTGCCAGGTTGCCGGTGATTTTGTTTAAATAGCAGAAAACTCTGTCGCTGTCAATCGGTTCGGAAGGTTGCTCAACAACTTTTACTGTTGTTTTTTCTTCGTGTATATTGTTGATTGTAATATCGGGCTTAATGGGTAAAGCCCCCTGTAAGTTTGTTGTTTCTTTTTCGTGGTTTGGAGCAGCTTGAGTTTCCTTGGTAGGCAGGATTGATTCGGCAGTTGGCATACTACTGCCTGAATTAAACTGATTTTTAGGGGTGTGACGATATACGCCTATACAGATTGCGGCAACAATACAGCAGCTGATGCTTACTGCAGTTCGCTGTGCGGTTTTTTTCTTTTTCTTTTGTGATGCTTCATATTCATCTCTGCGGCTGAAAACATCTTCAGCCATTTGATTATATGTCTTCATATATAAAACCTCCCTTTTCAAGTTCTGCTTTAAGTGCGAGACGCGCACGGTAGACAAGTGTTTCTACTGAGTGAACGGATTTCTTCATTATTTTTGCTGTTTCTTTTTGGCTGAAATCTTCGAAATATACAAGCCATAATACCTGTTTATATTCGGGTTTAAGTTTTTCTAATGTCCTATGTATATAAAGCAGTTTTTCTTGCTTTATATAAGATTGTTCCAAGCTTAACCGTTCATCTTCAATTTCTCTGATTTCTTCTGCAGATACTTCCTTTTGCTTTGAGTTTCGGCGCAGATAATCAACCGCAGTGTTCCTTCCGATTGTATAAAGCCATGTTTTGAACGAAGACTTTTCATTGAATCTCGGCTTTTTTGTTACGAGCTTGAAAAACACATCTTCTGTCAATTCTTCTGCTGTCAGAATATTATTTACAAATCCGTTTAAGTAGAGTATAAGACCGTCTTTGTAATCTCTTATGATTTCGACAAAAGCTGTATCGTCATTTTGTAAGAAACGGCGGTAACTTTCGGCACCGTTATCCATAGGTCATCCCTCCTTTCACCTGTTAGACGAAACACATAGATAAAACCTCACACTAAAAAAAGCCTCTTGGCTTTTATGTTACCAAGAGGTTTGATATCGTTACAGCTTAAGTACTACACCAAGCACTGCGCATACACCGATGAATACAATCGGGTGAAGCTTTTTGGTTTTCTTGAACATTGTAAGGAAGAGTATAACAGCAAAAATTATTACTGCGGGGACGTTGACTGCTTCCCAGAAACGTGCGATATTGAAGTCAGCAAGGTCGAGCAGAGTAAGCTCTATAACGCTCCATCCTGCGGCGGCGATAAGACCCGTTACTGCTGGGCGAAGTCCGCCGAATGCCCACTGCACAAACTTATTTTCCATATACTTGTTCATCATTTTTGCGATGATAACGACAATGATAAGCGACGGAAGCACGAGTGAAACCGTAGCAAGTACCGAGCCGAGAATGCTCCAGCCGAAGCCGTAATCACCCATAACACGGAAACCGACATAGGTTGCCATATTGACGCCGATAGGGCCCGGTGTTGATTCGGAAACAGCAATCATATCGGCAAGCTCTGCGTGCGTAAACCAACCGGGGTATTTGTTTGCCATTTCAGAAAGGAAGGGCAGTGTTGCAAGGCCGCCACCGACAGCAAGCAGACCTGTTTTGAAAAACTCAAAGCAGAGGGTAAGAATGGTTTTGAGAATGATTGTCATTTCTTTTCACCCTCCTTGCTTTTACCGATAAGTCCGAATTTACCGAGCACAAGACCTGCAACAGCAGAGCCGATAACAACTACAACGGGGCTTGCACCGAATACGGCAATTATAATAAAGGCGGCAACGGCAATTATAATCTGCACAAGGTTTTTGACGTTGCTTTTCGCAAGCTTGATTACTGCTGCGGTAATAAGTGCGCATACTGCAATTCTGATACCTGCGAATGCGTGTTGTACCGCAGGAATATCCGCAAAATTAGAGAGTACTGCGGCAATAGCGGCGATTATTACAACCGATGGGAAGACTACACCTGCGGTTGAAAAAATTGCACCGAGCACTTTAGATTGTTTGTAGCCGACAAAGGTTGCCGTATTTACAGCGATGATACCCGGTGTGCATTGACCGACAGCGTAGTAGTCGAGTATCTCTTCGGTTGTTACCCATTTTTTGTTTTCTACAAGCTCACGCTCAAGCATCGGCAGCATAGCAAGACCTCCGCCGAAGGTCATTACGCCTATCTTTGCAAACGATACAAAAAGCTGACATAGCAGTTTGAATCGGTTGGGTTGTTTTTCTTTTTTGCTCATTTCTTACTCACTTTCCAATTCTTCGGTAATTGCCGCCCTGACATCGTGTGGCAGGGGCATTTTGTTTAATTTTTGCATAATGTCACCGTCTGCACCGAGAAGTCGGCAACAGATTTCTTTCTTGAGCGAAAAGCCCTGCCAGCGTGAGAATATGCGGATTGCACGCTCGTGCTTGCTCTCACCCGTAATGCGTTTTGCATTTTCTGCCGTTACGGTGTGTGTCTGATTTGTTGCGGCATCTTTAATTTTAAATACAACCTCTTTACCGTCAACCGTCAGGTCACGCACTCTGATTTTATAATTTCGCTTTTGTGGTATAACGGCAGTGTCACCCTCTGCGGCATTGACAGTAAAGCTGACCTTGCCGTTATCGCAGCTGATTTCAAATTTTGTCGATGCTGTATGATTTTTGAAGTCAACCGAGCCGTCGTCTTCTTTGAGTACGAATTCACCGTTGCCCGAGAAAGCCCATATCTCAAAGCTTTCAGGGTTTGCGGATGAGTTGCCTTCGTCTGCCGACATAGGTATAATCGCGCCCTCTTTTGCAAGTACGGGCATGGTTTCGGTATCGCGGAAAAGCTCGAGCATTTTTTCACCCGTATATGATTTAAGCGTGAAAATATCTGTCCATCTGCCCTCGGGAATCCAAGCTTTTGTGCTGCCCATAAGAATCTTTTTGCTGTTGGGTTTTGTAATCGGGCACACCATAAGCTCAGAGCCGAACATAAACTGGTTGGGCACATTGTATGCGGATTCGTTCTCGGGGTAGGAATAGTACATCGGCTCGCACAGTGCAACACCGTCGTTATGTGTGCGGTGATCCATTGTGTAGATATACGGAATCAGCCTGTGTCGGAGCCTGAGCCATTCCTTTGCGGCACGGCATACCTCTGCACTGTATTTCCAAGGCTCTTTGCCGAGGGCGAGCATATTGCTCGAGTGAAGTCGCATAATTGGTGAGAATACGCCGAGCTGAAGCCAGCGGATATAAAGCTCGTCATCTCTTGTGCCGAACATGTGACCGCCTATATCGTGACTCCACCACGTGTATGCGGCGTTTGCGGCATTAGCGGTGAAGTAGGGCTGAAAGTCGAGCGATTTCCAGCTTATGAACGTATCACCTGAGAAGCCAAGCGGATATCGGTGCGAGCCTGCACCGCTATAGCGTGAAAGTATGAGCGGCAATTTGCCGTTTTCTGCATTGTCGAGGAAATGATAATGGTTGAGCGCAAGAAGGGGGTCAAGGCCCTGCGCATCGCTTTTTTTGCCCTGCTGCCAGTCAATCCACCAGAAGTCCACGCCGTCACGCTCATAAGGCTTGTGACCGATGTCGAAATATGCATTCCAGAAATCATCATCGGAGCAGCTGAATTCAACAGGCTTTTTGCTGCTCGGGTCAATACCCACAGCCTTTGCCATATCCTCATACATATCCTCATACTCACGGAATCCGTCAGCAGGGTGGAGATTGAGTGTTACTGAAAGGTTCATATCGTGCAGCTCTCTGAGGAATGCTTTGTAATCGGGGAAAAGGTCGGTATTCCAGGAGTAACCCGTCCAACCGTTGTACTTCATATCAAATTTTTCTTTGATTTTTACCCAGTGCCAGTCCATATCAACTGTTGCAACAGTGAGCGGAATACCCTCATCCTTGAATCGAAGCATAAGGTCGAGATATTCCTGCTGGGTGTATTCGTGGTATCTGCTCCACCATACGCCGAGTGCAAAACGCGGAATCATCGGCACACGGGATGATATATTGTAGAATGCATTTATTGTTTCACGGTAGTTTTTGCCGTAGGCGAAAAGATAAAAATCTTTGCCGCCATCTTCACGCTTTATAAATCTGCCGTTTTCGTCAATCAGCAGTGAATCGCTGTCGTCAAACAGATACGCACCTTTTTCGGTTATGAAACCCTCGCCGAGCTTTGCGCTGCCGTTTGTCATATCGAGTGTGCGGCAGGTGCCCTTGAGGTTTTTCTGCTTTGCAAAAATCTCTGTTCTTTTGCTGTCTTTGAAATACACACTGTACGGTCTGAGGCTTTTAACGGTGAATACAGCTTCGTCTGTTTCTATTGTAATAACCGAGCCTTTTTCTTCTGTTTTCATATTGCCGCTTTCAAAGCGCCTGAACCATACGGCAACACTCGGCAAATCTGTAAATGTGCCTGCTTCAAATCTTATCAGACGCGGTGTGATGTAGGTTGCACGCCAGCCTTTACCGCTGTAAATCTGCGATTTGTCAGCTTCTGCATCTGTTTTTGCAATAAGAGTTTTCTTGAGCATGATATCGCCTCCAAATAAGGATACATAGTAACAATACTAACAAATAATTATATTTTATAATACATAAATAGTCAAGCGAGCGCACAAACAAATCACGAAAAGCGACAAGCTGCCATAGTATAAAAAGAGCGAAAGCTCAACTTTATATGGGAGATGATCAATTTGGCACAGTTTACCAATCAGGCACAGCTCGCTTACAACGACTCTGTGATAAACTCAAATATAGCTGTCGGTGAGATTCTTGAAGTACTCTCTGTTACAAAAACCGCCGTCGGAGACGATTACGGTGCAGACAGCAACCTGACTTATGTTATATCTGTTGTAAACTCGGGAGCAACACCCTTCAATGCACTTACTCTTACCGATGACCTCGGTGCGTATGCTTTCGATACAAGTACACTGGTACCGCTTACCTATAATGAAGGTACGGTAACCTATTATATCAACGGTATCCTTCAGCCTGTACCTGCGGTAACCGCAGAAGGAACAAATCTTGTTATCAGTGGTATAAGCGTGCCTGCAGACGGCAACGCAACTATCGTTTACGAGGCAAGCACAAACCGCTATGCACCTCTTGAAACAGGCGCTGAAATCACAAATACGGTAACTTTAAGCGGTGGCGGAATTACTCCCGTCACTGCCGAGGAGACGGTTACCGCAGAATCAGAGCCTGAGCTTTCGGTAACTAAATCTGTCAGCCCCGTACCGGTAGCGGAAAACGGCACACTCACTTACACCTTTGTAATTCAGAATGTGGGTAATACTCCTGCAACGGCAGATGACCTTGCTGTTATTACCGACACATTCAACCCCGTGCTTTCAAACCTTGCCGTTACTTTCAACGGAGAAGCATGGACTGAGCCTGCGGACTACACCTATGACGAAACAACAGGCGTATTCTCAAGCGTTGCAGGTGTTATTACAGTGCCTGCCGCGACATTCACTCAGGATCCGACAACGGGTGTATGGATTACAACACCGGGTGTCAGCACACTCACAATTACCGGCACAGTATAATAGTTTATTGCACGGGCAGCGTTTTTTACGCTGCCTACATAAATTTTACTTTGTAAAGTAAAAGTAAAATAAATATATAAAAGTAGAATAAAAGGTGTACAAATCCGATTTTATGTGCTATAATATGTCGAAGTATTTTAAAATTGGGGGTGGTATGGGTGTCAGTTAAGGTCAGCGTTATTGTTCCTACTCACAACAGGCCGCATTATCTTGGCCGCACAATAGACTCTTTGTTGGCACAGACGTACCATCCTACAGAGATTGTTGTTGTTGACGATAACGAGCCCGGCAGTTCTGCCAGAGCAGATACTCAGGCTCTTATGGCAAAATATGCAGACTGCGATAATGTTATATATGTTCAGAACGAAAAATCACTCGGCGGCGGTCCTGCAAGAAATGCAGGCATCGAAAAAGCGACCGGTGATTATGTAACTTTCCTTGATGACGACGATGTGTATTTGCCCGAGAAGGTTGATACTCAGCTTTCATTTATGCTGAAGAACGACCTTGATATGAGCTTTACCGATGTTTTTGTTTACAGCTCGGATGATAAGCTTGTAGAGTACAGACGTCATACGTATATTGATGACTGCTCTAATGAGGCTCTTTTCCGCCAGCATATACTTCATTCGCTTTGCCCGACATCTACTTATATGATAAAGCGCAGTTTTATTCTTTCTACCGACGGTTTCCGTGCTGTGCCGATGGGGCAGGATTTTATGCTTATGTGGGATATGCTTGAGCACGGTGCAAAGACAGGCTATCTGCCTGTATCGTATATTATTCAGTACCTTCACGACGGCGGCAGAATTTCAATAGGTAAAAATAAAATCAACGGTGAAAAAGCACTCTATAATCTTAAAAAGACAAAGTTTGCTCTTCTTACCTCAAAAGAACGCAGGTATGTCCGCTTCAGGCACTATGCCGTTTTGTCGGTTGCAAGTTTCCGTAGCCACAAGTATTTAAGTGCAGTAGGCTACAGTATCAGAACGGCTGTTATTTCTCCACCCGATATTATTAAAGAGTTTAGTCGGTTTTTGTACAACCGCAGGATTGCAAAAAATTCTGTTAACGGTAAAAAATAAGGAGCCTTATGTTTTCGTTCAGAAACGGTATTTTAAGAATAGGTCAAGAAAAGCCGGGGTTGGATACATTTGTCGACGCAGGCTTTTTTCTGCTGTTATGCTCACAGTTTTCTACGCCTGTAACAGCATATAACGGCGGCAACTATCTTTATTATTTTGCCTTCTTTTTGTTTTTTGGTGCAACTTTTATAAAGCTGTTTACGCTTTTCAGGACTCAAGGTACGCTCATACTGCCGACGATTACTATATGGTTCGGCAGCTTTACATTGCTGTCGTTTGCATCTATGCTGTGGGCAGAGTCTCCCGGAACATGTATGAATGTTATGTCGCGACTCTTGCAAATTCTGATCATTACATTCTGTATGGCTCAGAATTATGCCACGCGAAAAAACTTCCTTAAGTGTATCAGGATGTTTTCTTGGGCGGGTATTTATGCACTTGCCTATATAATGATTAACACTCCTGTTGACAAATGGTTTGAAGGAAAATTGGGCCACTATACAACAGCGCTTAACGCTAACACGATAGGTATGATATTTACTATTTGTGTGCTTATTTCTTTTTTCTTTGCGTTCTATTGCAAAGAAAAAAAGTATTATATATTTAGCGGCCTTCAGTTTTTTGCGATTGTTCTTACAAGCTCAAGAAAATCTTTGCTTACATCTGTTGCCGGTATAATGATACTGATACTGATGAAATCACAGCGTCGCAATATTATATGGCGAATAATTACGGTTTTAGGTTTTGCAATTGCTGTGTTCTATCTGATAATGACAGTGCCGGAGCTTTATGATACTATTGGTGTGCGCATTGAGAGAATGTTCGAGTATTTTGAGACTGATAGCGGCGACTATAGTATAGCCTTGCGCAAGAGATTTATCGAAAATGCAAGGGATATGTTCTACGAAAAACCGATTCTCGGTTACGGAATAAATAACTTTGTTTCAGAAATCGGCAAGCGTATAGGTGTTTGGGTGTATGCGCACAACAATTATTATGAGATTCTTGCAGACCTTGGTATTGTAGGTTTGTTTACTTATTACAGCTACTATATTTACCTTTTGGCTTCGCTGTTCAAGGCGTGGCTCAAGAGCGGCAGTTCATTTGCAAAGCTTATGATTGTTTGTGTAGGTGCTATAATGATCTGCGATTATGGTCTGGTCAGCTACTATCAGGTTTATATTCATGTGACAATTTGTTGTGCGTACCTGTTTTTGTGTGCTTATGACAGTGAAGACGACTTAAGCGAAAGCACACCGCTTTATTCGTATAAACGCATTATATAACTGTTAAATCAAGATATTTACAAGGGATTTTTAGAAAGGAAGATTAATTTGAACTCTAACGTCAATAGTACATCTGCAACCAAGGGCGTTGAAATCAATGTTGTTTATCTGCTCGAAACTGTACTGAAAAAATGGTGGCTGCTTGTTGTTTCTGCAATAGTTATGGCGTCAATCGGTCTTGGTATCGCAGTTGTAACCACAGACCCGACATATACATCTGACCTTAGCTTTACAATTTATAATCAGGAGGCAAGCAACGTTGTTTCCTCAGGTGATATTACAAGCTCTGTTCAGATGGCTAACACATTCAAATATATTCTTAAGAGCAGAAAGATGCTCGAGCAGGTTGCTGACAAGTGCGAGTTTGATGTTACTACCGATGAAATCCGCAGGTGCATGACTGTCAGCAATGAGTCGGATACAAATATAATTATAATCCGTATCACAACAGGTAGTGCCAAGCGTTCATACGGTATTGCTAAAGGCTTTGAAGAGTGCTATCCGAATGTTGTTGATATCGCTTACCCGAATGCAACACTGAAACTTTGTGAAGAGCCTTTTGAACCTCAAAATCCCGATACGAGTAAGTCTATGTTCCGTTTCTCCGTAATCGGTGCGATTGTAGGTTTCGTTATCGCGTTTATCGCTGTTATTGTTACAAATGCAGTGCGTGATACCGTACAGACGGTTGAAGATATCCAGATGAAGCTGGAGTCAAACCTTATCGGTACTATTGCCAATGTACACGGTAAGGGCAGCAAGGGTAAAAAGAAGAACAAGGGTAACCGTCTGATTATTACAGACAGAACGCTGGGCTTCGCGTTTATCGAATCGTATAAGGCGATACGTACCAAGGTTGAAACTTACTGCGCAAGAAAGAACCATAAGGTTATTCTTGTTACAAGTGCCGGTGAAAACGAAGGTAAGACAACCGTTTCAATGAATCTGGCACTCAGCCTTGCACAGAACGGTAAATCCGTCCTTGTTATTGATGCTGACCTTCGTAAGCCTGCTGTCAGTAAATTCCTCAATCTCAATGTCAGCCCCGATTATGACCTTGCTTCTGTTATCAGCGGTAAGACAGAGTTGAGCGATGCTATCAAATTTGTCGAAAAGCACAAGCTCTTTATTCTTACTACTGCTCACTCAAACGATGAGCCTACAGAAATTCTTTCTTCTCAGCAGATGCACAAGGTTATCAAAGCTGCAAGAGAAGAGTTCGATTATGTAATTATCGATACTGCTCCCGCAGCTGTTGTTACCGATGCGAATATCCTTTCCAACTTTGCTGATGCGGCAATTCTCGTTGTACGTGAGAACTTCTCTGCTTGCGCAAGAATCCGTAATGTTATCGAGGATATTACAGCCAATAAGGCAGAGCTTATCGGTTGTGTATTCAACAATGTTGCTTCTGACGGTGTGCGTGGTGCTTACAGTAAGTATAAGTACGGTTACGGTTACGGCTACGGTCGTTACGGCTACGGCGGCTATGGTTACGGTTACGGCTCTTCATCTCATAATGATGACTCTCAAGATTCGTCGACCGAGGTTTGATAATAACAAAAAACGGAGACGCTTCATAGTGAAGCAGTCTCCGCTTTTTTTGGTTGTTAATTGAGAAGGGGTTCTGTCCTGAGCTTTTTTGTCAGGCGTTTTTTGATTATAAGGTAACAAATGAAATGAACACCGGCACACAGTGCCCACGATATTGAATATGCGATATAGAGCGTTTCGGGAGAACGGTATATACGGAAAACCGTATATATCCATATTATTCTGAAAACACACGAACCGAAAATTGAAACAAACATCGGTATTGTTGAACAGTTCATACCTCGCAACAATCCAACGAAAATTTCCATCACACCGCACAGGAAATACGGCAGGCAGATGTATCGGAGTCGGGTCATTCCGTAGGGAATTATAGCTGCATCTGTTGAGTAAATTCTGAGCAGTGTTTCACCGCCGAAATATGATAGGCTGCCCATCATAAGACCAACTGCCGTTACTATAATCAGCGAAACTGCGGCGACTCTTGAAATACGCTCGGGCTTTTTTGCACCGACGTTCTGGCTGGTGAATGTTATTGCCGCCTGATAAACCGAATTCATTGAGGTGTAGGTGAAGCCTTCGATGTTGCCTGCTGCGGCATTACCTGCCATAACCGTTGAACCGAAAGAGTTTATTGATGACTGTATCAGTACGTTTGATACGGAGAAAAGTGAGCTTTGAATACCTGCAGGTAAGCCGACTTTAACCATTTCTGACAGCTCTGTTTTGTGAAAAGCTATTTTCTTTATATTCACTCGGCAACTGTTTTCAAGTTTCAGCAGACAGATTACAACAAGTATAGCTGAAATATATTGCGAAATGATTGTTGCAAGAGCAACACCTGCAACATTCATATGGAATACGCATACGAAAAGCAGATTGAGCAAAACATTAATGATTCCTGAAATTGTGAGGAAAAACAGCGGCCGCATAGTATCACCCATAGCACGCAGTACAGCGGCGCCGAAGTTGTATACCATAAGTCCCGGCATACCGATAAAATAAATCCGCATATAAAGTGTTGCGAGATTGATTACGTCTGCAGGTGTGTCCATAAGCGACAGGAATACTTTTGAAAGGCTGACTCCTATGAGCATCGTGACAACACCTGCTACCAAACTGATTGCAACAGCGGTGTGTACGGAGTCCTGCACTTTGCTGAAGTTATGTGCGCCAAGATTTCGTGCAACTACAACACTTGCGCCGACACTCAGACCTATAAAAAGGTTTATTATCAGGTTTATCAGTGCACCGGTTGAGCCTACGGCTGCGAGTGATTCGCTTCCTGCAAACCTGCCGACAACAGCTACGTCAGCCGCATTGTAAAGCAACTGCAGTATTCCCGAAAGCATCAGCGGCAACGAAAAAAGCAGTACCTTACCGAATAACGGGCCGTTGCACATATCAATTTCATTTTTTCTCTTTTTCATAACCGATTAGTCCTTACGGTAGATTCTGATATAAAAATCGACACGGGTTGTAAGTGTGCCGAGAGAGAGCAACTTTGCTTTGTCATTCTCGGAAGTGTGATAATAGTAAGGCGTCATTTTGAAAAGTGCTTCGATGTCCTGCGTGTTTTCAAGCGTAATATATTGGCTTGCATTGAAAGCGCGGCAAAGCGAAAATCCGGGAAGGGTAGGGCTGACTTTCTCGTTTTCGTAAGGCTTTTCGTATAGCGTTGCCTTCATTTCCCATAGATGCTTTGTACCGGGACAAACGCTGATAAGATAACCGCCTTCCTTGCTTACGCGCAGAAACTCTTTTTCACAAAACGGAGCAAAAAGATGTATTGCGCAATCAATACTACCGTCTGCAATAGGGATATTTGCCATATTTGCGACAAAAAACTCAGCACCGCATCTGCGCTTTGCGGCAAGACGAATCATCTCTTTTGACAGGTCAAAACCGTAAACTTCCGTGTTGCAATTACTTTTTACCGCCTCTGCGTAATAGCCTTCACCACAGCATATGTCAAGCACTGTTGTCGGGTGAATATCTGAAATTTCTTTACATAGTGCATCTGCAAGACTGCTGAAATAACCTTTGTCGAGGAATGCCTTTCGCGAGCGTGCCATATCTTTGTTGTCACCTGTAAGGTCACCGGATTTACTGCCGGTTAAAAGATTGACATAATTCTCTTTGGCTATGTCGAAACAATGCCCTTTTTCGCAGGAAAAAGAGCGGGTGTTGCGGTTTAATTCACTTTTGCATACAGGGCAGAGTAAAATTCCCATCTTAATCTCCGTTAATATTAGTTATATATGCATTATATATCACAAAAACTTCATAGTCAAATTGCTACTTGAAATTATATTAAAAAAAGTTTATTATATATAAGAAATTAAGTTCACGTTTTAGTCTTACGGAGGATTAAATATGGTTAAAAAGCTTTTTGCATTACTTCTTGTCCTTGTGGTTGTGGTTACATCTGCAATGACGGCGAGCGCTTTTATAGAAATGCCGAAGATTGATACACCGTATGGTATTATGTATAGAGTTTACGATGACACTCAGGCTGAGCGCGTAAGTGTAAGCTGTTGCTTTACCGATGAGTATGCAGCTTTTTCAGGTATGTCAAACGAAGAAAGCCAACAGAAATACGGTTTTGTAAATGCTTACACATATGTTCAGATTGACTACCGTATTGATGGCGGTGAATGGCATGAAACACCCGACTGGCGTACATCTCCGGCGAATGCACATTACGGAGGAAGTGTAAGCGGCGGTGATACCGTCAGAACTTTTGATTTGCTTTATCTTATAAACGATGTAGATATTCAGAACGCAGGCGCCCTTGCAATTAAGGATGATATGGGCAGAAACGTTTTTGACCTTGATAATCATACACTTGAGTTCAGAATGAGAACTGTAATGACCTATACCGACAGTGAAGTTCATACCGCAGTTTCTGACTGGAGTGAGGCTGTTAAGGTTGAGCGTAACAAGGATTTCGGCAAAGCACCCGAAAAACTTGATGTACCCGTTGTTTACAATCCTCATATTGCATATTTTAACGAAACCCAGATGCCTTATCTCAGCTTTGATATAAAGACACCTGAAAGCATCAAAAAAGCCGAGGCGTGGCTTTCTACGCAGGAACCTACTTATATCGAACTTTGCGTTGAAATTAACAAGGGCGACGGTGTGTGGGAAGAGACTGCATTGTTTGCTTCGTCAGGTCACTATGTAAATGAAACAAAGGCTGTTTCTCTTATGCCGACTGATGTTGCAGATTCAACCAATATGAAGCTCAGGTTAAGGTACAGAGCGTATATCAAAGATACAGTATTGCATTCCGAATACAGTGATGTGCTTGAGTTTTCTGTTCCGCGTTGGGAAGAGGGTAAAGGTGTGTTGCCCTCCAAATGTCAGGTGTGCGGAATTTGTGACGGTATGATTTTCGGCCATTGTATATTTGTTGCGTTGGGTATAGTTTTGTTGGTTGCTGTAATTGTGGCTGTGCCCGCAAAAATGCATATTGATAAGCAGAAAGCAAAGAAAGCTGCTGAGGAAAAAGAAAGACAGCGCAAGATAAAAGAAGAGCGTGAAGCCTACGATAAATCAAAACAGGACAAGAAAAACAAAAATAAAAAAGGCTGAAATAAATAACTGATAAAACCTCTCTCTGTGAGTTATCGGAGAGAGGTTTTATATTGCATGAAAATGAAACAAATCTTGCAAAACGGTTGACATCCTTCACTGCAGAAGAGTATAATTATATGTATGTTATTATGTAATTAATTAGTAAAGTGAGCGGCAGGATTTATGACCAAGTCAATTCTCAACAAAATAGATGCACTTTATTCAAAGCTTTCAAAAGGTCAGAAGAAGATTGCCGACTATATAATGGAAAGCTACGATAAGGCTGCTTTTATGACGGCGGCGCGTCTTGGCGAAACCGTAGGTGTCAGCGAAAGTACGGTCGTGCGTTTTGCGACTGAGCTGGGTTTTGAAGGCTATCCCGCATTTCAAAATGATTTGCAGGAGCTTATACGCAGTAAACTTACAAGCGTACAGCGAATGGAGAGCGCAAGCGTACGTATAGGTCAGGATGAAATTCTTGAAACCGTACTTACCGCAGACTCTTCAATGATCAAGGCTACACTTGAGCAGACTTCAAAAGAAAATTTCAACGGTGCCGTTGAAGCTATAAACAAGGCAAGGACAATATATATTCTCGGTGTACGAAGTGCCGCAACGCTTGCAAACTTTCTTGCGTTCTATTTCAGACCCGTATATGAGAATGTTGTTCTTGTCGACAGTGCAAGGGCGAGTGAGGTGTTTGAACAGATATTCCGTATAGACGAAAGGGATATCTGTATTGCAATCAGTTTTCCGCGTTACTCAAACCAGACAATAAGTGCACTCCGTTTTATTCACGATAAAAAGGCGAAGATTATTTCAATTACCGACAGTGAGCTGTCACCGATTGCACAGTTTGCCGATTATCTTCTGCTTGCACGCAGTACCATGGCATCTTTTGTCGATTCGCTTGTTGCTCCGCTGAGCCTTATCAATGCGCTCATTGTTGCCGCAACCTTCAACCGTCGCAGTGAGGTTTACGATAATCTCAGCGAGCTTGAAAAAATCTGGGATGAATATAATGTTTATGATAAGCAGGAGGCGAGACCTGAAGAATGACAAATGAAATAATTGTTATCGGTGCAGGTGCCGCAGGTATGATGGCTGCGATTCAGGCGGCTTCCAACGGTAACAGCGTTACTATGCTTGAGCGTAACGACCGCCCGGGCAGAAAAATTGTCATCACGGGTAAGGGCAGATGTAATGTCACCAATGCTACCAATCTTCTCAATGACCTCATAGCGGCAGTGCCTGTCAACGGCAGGTTTCTTTACAGTGCATTTTCTTCGTTTATGCCGCAGGATACCATGGACTTTTTTGAGGGGCAGGGTGTACCGCTCAAGATTGAACGCGGCAACCGTGTTTTTCCCGTGTCCGATTCTTCGCTTGATATAGTTGATGCTCTGTACGGTGCCGCAAAAAAAGCAGGCGTTAAATTCCGTAAGGGCAGGGCAACTGAGCTTGTGGTTGAAAACGGTGAGGTTGTTGCGGTTAAAACCGAAGACGGTGAAACACTCGGCTGTGCAGGTGTAATTGTTGCAACGGGCGGTAAATCATACCCCGGCACCGGCTCTACGGGTGACGGATATGCACTGGCAGCTCAGGCAGGTCATACCGTAACTCAGCTCAAGCCGTCGCTCGTACCTCTTGAGGCTCACGAGGGATTTTGCTCACAGCTTCAGGGCTTGTCACTTCGTAACGTTGCAATACGCGTTGAAGACACGCAGAAGCACCGTACCGTTTATGAGGATTTCGGAGAAATGATATTTACTCATTACGGTGTTTCGGGTCCGATTATTCTCAGTGCAAGCTCTCATATGCGTGATATGCAGAGAGAAAAATACGTTATTCATATCGACCTTAAGCCTGCTCTTTCACATGAGCAGCTTGATAAGAGAGTGATAAAAGACTTTACGGAGAATGCAAACAAAGATTATGTCAATTCTCTTGGTCTGCTTCTTCCCCGTAAGCTGATTCCCGTAATAGCTTCCCTTTCCGGTATCAAGGCTTCAACCAAGACTAACCAGATTACAAGAGAACAGCGTGCAGGTCTTGTGGATCTGCTCAAGGATTTCAAGGTAACCGTTACGGGCTTCCGTCCGCTTGATGAGGCTATAATTACCTCGGGCGGCGTAAAGGTCAGTGAGGTCGACCCCAAAACAATGAAATCAAAGCTTGTGCCTAACCTTGCATTTGCGGGTGAAGTGCTCGACGTTGATGCATATACAGGCGGCTTTAATCTGCAGATTGCGTTTTCTACAGGTTACGCCGCAGGTAACAATTTTTGAAAGTGGAGGAGAAACATATGATCAATATAGCAATAGACGGTCCTGCAGGTGCAGGTAAAAGTACAATCGCAAGAAGCCTTGCTTCAAAGCTCGGTTACATATATGTCGATACAGGTGCGCTTTACCGTGCGGTAGGCGTAAACGCAATGCGTAGCGGTGCAGACACAAAAAATCCCGAGCAGGTATGCGCAACACTTGATGGTGCTGATGTAAGCCTTCGTTTTGTCGACGGTGAGCAGCGCGTATTCCTCGGCGAAGAGGATGTTTCCGTTGCAATCCGTACTCCCGAAGCTTCAATGGCGGCGTCAAACGTTTCTGCAATTCCTGAGGTCAGGGCGTTCCTTTTCGACCTTCAGCGTGATATCGCTGCAAAGAATAACTGTATTATGGATGGCAGAGATATAGGTACGGTTGTGCTTCCTGATGCTCAGGTCAAGATATTCCTTACTGCTTCTGCCGAAGTGCGTGCAAAGCGCAGGTATGACGAGCTGCTTGCAAAGGGTATGCAGGCTGACTATAATCAGGTGCTTGAAGAGATGATACAACGTGATTATCAGGATTCTCACAGAGCGATTGCTCCGCTCAAGCAGGCTGATGATGCGGTGCTTGTTGATACATCAGATATGAACCTCGAGCAGGTTATTGAAACACTTGAAAATATTGTGAAGGAGAATATATAAAATGCTTTTTGATTATTCTATAGTCCGTGACAGAAAATATTACAACGCAGTAAAAGGTCCCTGTAAGTTTATTCTCAGACTTGCTCTGAGAATAAAGCACGAAGGCCTTGAAAATGTCCCCAAGGACGGTTCTTTTATCCTTGCCTGTAACCATATTCATTTCGTTGACCCTGCAGTGCTTCTTGCTTACTTCCCACGCCCCATTCACTTTATGGCTAAGGAAGAGGCTTTTAAGTCAAGCAAGCTCGCTGCGTGGTTCCTTACACATCTTAATGCTTTCCCTGTAAACCGTGCAAGAAGTGATAAATCATCAGTCAACTATGCCATTGAGCTTATCAATAACGGCTATGTTCTCGGTATTTTCCCCGAGGGTACGCGTTCAAAGGATCTCAAGCCCCAGAAGGCAAAGGCAGGCGTTGCTCTTATCGCAAGACAGACCAAGGCAGATGTTCTTCCCGCATCAGTTTACTGTGAGAAGAAGGGCGGCCTTTTCCGCAAGATTACCGTACGTTACGGTGAACTTATAAAGTACGAAGATCTCGGCATCACGGAAGAGGGCGGCACACGCGAGCTTCGTGAGGCTACAGATAAGATTATGGGCAAAATTGTTGACCTCTGGGAGGAAGGACATTGCAAATAAAACTTGCAAAAACCGCAGGTTTCTGCTTCGGTGTAAACAGAGCAGTTGACCTTGTATACTCTATGCTCGATGAGGGTAAACGCGTATGCACACTCGGTCCGCTTATTCACAACCCTCAGGTTATCGCAGACCTTGAATCAAGGGGTACGAGAATAATCGAGAATCCTTCTCAGGCAATGACAGGTGAAACACTTGTTGTGCGTGCTCATGGTGTTACTGCCGCTGTTGAAGAAGAAATAAACTCAATGGATATCGAGTGCTGTAACGCAACCTGTCCTTTTGTCAAAAAGATACACAGACTTGTTTCGGATAAAACTAATGAAAACACGGTTGTACTTGTTGCAGGTGATGCAAAGCATCCTGAAGTTCAGGGCATTGTCGGCCACTGTAAAGTCGAGTGTATCGTCTTTTCAGGCAGTGAAGAGCTTGAAAAAATTGCAGAAGAAAAGTCTTATTTATCTGAAAAAGAAATATTGGTGGTTGCTCAGACTACTTTCAGCACAAAAGAATGGAATTTGTGTGAAAAAAAGATAAAAAAACTCTATACAAATGCAAATATTTTTGATACAATATGCTGTGCGACACAAGAAAGGCAGCAAGAAGCTTATGAGCTGTCTCTCACAAGTGACGCAATGGTTATTATTGGCGGCCGCCAGAGCTCGAACACAGCAAAGCTTAAAGCTGTATGTGAGCAAAACTGTCCGACTTGGCTGGTCGAAACAGCAGACGAGGCGAGACAGCTCGACTTAAGCGGCTGCACCCGTGTTGGCGTTACTGCAGGAGCATCCACTCCTGCCGGTATAATAAAGGAGGTACTACAAACCATGTCTGAAAACGTAATTGAAAATGTTCAGCTTGAGAATGACGCTCTCGAAGCTGAAAAGGAGCAGGTAACTGCTCAGGCAGCTGGTCAGGAAGCGACAGCAGTCGCAGAAGCTGCAGAGGAGTCCTTCGAGGCACTTATGGAGGAGTCACTCAAGAGCATGAGCACCGACCAGAAGGTTCGTGGTATCGTTGTTGGCATTTCCCCGAGTGAAATTCAGGTGGACATCGGCCGCAAGCAGACAGGCTACGTTCCGATTGACGAGTACAGCAACGATCCTACAGCTGACCCGTCCAAGGAACTTAAGATCGGCGACGAAATCGAGCTCATCATCATGAAGACAAACGATGCAGAGGGCACAATGATGCTTTCCAAGCGTCGTCTTGATGCTTCAAAAGCATGGAACGATATCTGTGAAGCTAACGAGAGCGGTGAAGTTCTCGAGGGTACAGTATTCGAGGTTATCCCCAACGGCGGCGTACTCGTTGCTTGCAAGGGCTCTCGCGTATTCATCCCCGGCTCACACACAGGTCTCTCCAAGGACGAGCCCCTTGAGACTCTTCTCAAGCAGAAGGTTCAGTTCAAGGTTATCGATGTAAATAAGCAGCGCAAGCGTGCAGTCGGCTCTGTTCGCGTTGTTCTCCGTGAGGCACGCAAGGAGCTTTCAAAGGCATTCTGGGATAACGCAGCTGAGGGTAAGGTATACACAGGTACGGTTAAGTCTCTCACAAGCTACGGTGCATTCGTTGATATCGGTGGTGTTGACGGTATGGTTCACATTTCCGAGCTCAGCTGGAAGCGCATCAAGCATCCTTCAGAGGTTGTCAACGTTGGCGATACTGTCGAAGTTTATATCAAGAAGCTTGACGCTGAGAATAAGAAGATTTCTCTCGGCTACAAGAAGGTTGAGGACAATCCCTGGGAGATTATGCGCCGCGATTATCCCGTTGATACAGTATGCAAGGCAACAGTTGTCGGTATGACAACATTCGGTGCTTTTGCAAACGTTATCCCCGGCATCGATGGTCTTATCCACATTTCTCAGATTGCTGACCGCCGCATCAACAAGCCTGAAGATGTTCTTTCAATCGGTGATGTTGTTGACGTTAAGGTTACAGAGATCGACTTCGACAAGAAGCGTGTAAGCCTTTCAATCCGTGCTCTTATCGAGCCCGCAGCAGAAGAGGCTACAGAAGAAGCAACAGTTGAGGTTGTTGAAGAAGCAGCAGCTGAAGACGCTGAATAATTAATTTATCAAAAAGGCAGGAGCGCAGGTTCGTTCCTGCCTTTTTTAAAAATAAAAAAAAGAATGGAGATGTAGTCAATGGCAAAAATTACATACAAACCGTTCAAGCAAAATAAAAGAACAATTTATACAACAAGAAACGGACTGCCTTCAGATAATGTATTGTCGGCTGCATTCGACAGCAGCGGCAGAGCCTGGGTTGGCACGGATAAGGGTGCGGCTGTGCTCGAAAACGGCAGGTTTAAAGCTGTTGAGGAGTTCTGCGACGCTGTTCAGGTGCTTTTCACAGATGATAAAGGAACTCTCTGGGTAGGCAGCGGTAACGTTGTATGCACCTCTGAAGGTAAAAACCGGCAGGAGCTTGACAGCGAGATTGTTTCAATCTCTCAGGACCATTCGGGAAATCTCCGTCTGATTACAAAAAATACTCTCTACAGATATGACGGCGAGTTTGTATTCTGGCACTCAAACGACGGCGAAATTCCGCTGGATATGTGTGCTTTCGGCGACGGTGAGGTTTATATAGCCGCAGGCAGCAGCCTTAAGACCGCTTTCGGTAAGCGCCTTCGTTGGTTTGCAATAAATAATGAAACATCTGATATGCCCGAAACTCAGGTGCAGGCTGTGGCTGCCGACAAATTCGGTATGCTTTGGGTTGGCACTGAGGACGGTGTGTTGGTTTATGATTCGCGCAATCATTGGGTTTCAAAGAAAGATGTAAATTCACTTTGCAGTTATAATATAAAGAAAATCCTTTTTGGCAAGAGCGGCAAACGTTATGTCGGTACTGATATCGGTATTATGATTTATGACGGTGCAAAACGCAGCTTCTACATAGGCGGCTACTGGCTTCCCACGGGTGAAGTTACTGCCCTTGCAGAGAATGCTGACGGCAATACTTTGCTTGTAGGTACACCCAAGGGCGTTTCTTGCATTGAAACTGTTATGATGACCCTTGCCGATAAGGCGAAACACTATTCCGATATGACTGAAAAATACAATGTGCGTGATATCGGCTTTGTAACAAACCGTGACCTTGACGATATTTATGATTTCAGCACAGGCGGTGTTGAAATATCGGACAATGACGGTCTATGGACCGGCAGCTACCTTATCGGTCAGGCTTACCGATATGCCGTAACAGGTGAGAAAGAGTCTCTGGATATTGCACGCAGGTCAATGAAGGCACTGCTTCTTCTTATGAAGATTACAGGTATTCCCGGTTTTACAGCGCGTGCTATCCGTCGTCCGGGCGAGCGCGGATACGGAAACGGTAATCCCGAGTGGCATCCTGCAAAAGATGATATAAGTGAGCTTGAATGGAAGGGCGAAACCTCAAGTGACGAAATGGTAGGTCACTTTACCGCATCTTCTTGCTATTTCGATTTTTGTGCAACAGAGGAAGAGAAGAAAGAAATCAGCGATGCAATCTGTGCTATCGTTGACCATATTCTTTCCCACGATTACCGCCTTTGTGATGCTGACGGTCTGCCTACAACCTGGGCAAACTGGAATCCCGATGACCTCAACAGAAGCGACCGCTGGTATTGGGAGCGCGGTATCAACTCACTTGAAATGCTATGTTTCCTCAAAGTTGCTTACCATATGAGCGGCGATGAAAAATATAATGCCGAGTATCTTCGACTTATCAAGGAGGAGCACTACGCGGTTAATACAATGTCACGCAAGGTCGACGATGCTCATACCTGCCATATTGACGATAACCTTGGTTTCCTTATATCTATTCCGCTTCTCAGATATGAGACAGATCCCGATATACTTCATTGCTATCTTATCGGTATGCGTGAGCACTGGGAATATGAGCGTGCCGAGCATAATCCTTTCTGGAATATTCTTTACGGTATATTTACGGATGAATGCAGTGAGATTGATGTAGGTGTGAACAGCCTTCGTGAAATGCCGCTTGACCTTATGGAACTCAAGCTTATGAATAGCGTGAGAAACGATCTTGTTTGGGATTACTCTCCCGAAAAATACGGCGAGCCGCCTCAGCTTAAGGAATCTCTTCCCTATGACGAAAAGCCTTTGGCAAATTATGATTGCAATCAGTTCCTTGCAGACCGTCTGAGTGAAAGAAAAATTCTTCTCGATGCATCGCTTTACATGATGCCTTATTGGATGGGCCGCTACTACGGTTTGATAGGTGAATAAAACTGCGGACAAAACCGCAATATGTCGTTTTTTTGCCCCCTCGAAGTATCTTGATACTCCTTCGGGTCAAAGAAAACGCCATCTTATCGGTTTTCTCGCAGTTTGAAAGACGGACAAAACCGCAATATGTCATTTTTAAAAAATAATTCCGAATTCCTAATTCTTAATTCCGAATTGGATTGTGGTGATTTTATTGGCAACATTAAAATACAACGCTTTCAAGCAGGATATGCGCACCCGTTACGATTGCAGTGACAGGTTGCCTTCCTGCAATATCCTTTCTGCTGCTTTTGATAAATACGGCAAAGCCTGGCTTGGTACGGATAAGGGTGCGGCTTGTTTTGAAAACGGCAGTTTTGTGCCGTCTGCACTTTTTGACGGTGTGGTGCAGGCTATGTATACCGACCGTGACGGTAACTTATGGGTTGCGAGCGGCTGTGATGTTTGTACTTCAGATGGTGAAAACAGACAGACTCTCGACAGTAACATTGTTGCGATTTCACAGGACCATAAAGGCAGACTCCGCCTTGTAACCGAAAAGTTTCTATATAAATATGAGAATGGGCAGTTTCTGCAGTGGTATTGGCTCGAGGGTAAAACTCCGCTTGATATGTGTGCTTTTGCCGACGGAGAAATTTTTGTTGCGGCAGGTGACAGCATCAAAACAGCACTCGGTAAGCGACTTCGTTGGTTTAATGTAACCTCTGAAACCTCAAAGCTGCCTGAATGCCGTATTCAGGCTGTTGCAGGCGACAAGCTCGGCTCCGTCTGGGTAGGTACGGATAAAGGTATTATTGTCTATGATACACGCAGTCACTATGTAACAAAAAAAGATGTTAAGTCACTTACAAGCTATAACGTAAAAAAGATACTTTTCGGTGCGAGCGGCAAACGCTATGTTGCAACCGATATAGGCCTTGTGATTTACGACGGTGCAAAGCGTCACTTCTACGGCGCAGAGTATTGGTTGCCCGATAACGAGGTAACCGCAGTAGCCGAAAGTGCTGACGGCAATACAGTGTGGGTCGGCACTAAAAAAGGTGCAGTCTGTATAAAAACTGTTGTGATGACTCTTGAAGAAAAAGCAGAGTTTTATCAGGACTATAATGAAAAGTACAATGTGCGTGATATAGGCTTTATAGCACAGCGCGTTGTTACCGATGACAGGGATTTGTCTTCCGGATATGTGCAAATTACCGATAACGATGGGCTGCGTTTGGGTGCATACATTATGGCTATGGCTTACAAGTACGGCGCTACCGGTGATGAGGAAGCACTTCGTCTTGCACGCAGAAGCTTTCACGCTATGATGAGACTTTTTGATATTACGGCTGTGCCTGGTCTTATGGCACGCTGTATCCGCCGTAAGGGTGATAAAGCATATTGCGGTTCCGAAAATAAGAAATGGTATGATGCAGGCGAATACGAATGGCTGGGTGACGTTTCGAGTGATGAGGTTGTCGGCCATTTTTCGGGACTTTCGGTTTATTACGATATATGTGCCGATGAAGCAGAAAAACAGACAATATGCAATGCACTTTGCTCGGTTGTTGACCATATACTTGAGAATGATTACAGACTCAGAGATGTAAACGGTAATTATACCCGCTGGGGCAACTGGAATCCGGATGATATCAACCGAAATCCCGATTGGTCGGGTGAGCACGGCACAAATGCACTTGAGATGCTTTCGTTCCTCAAAACAGCTTACTATATGAGCGGCAATGAGAAATATAATGTAGAATATATAAGACTTATCAAAGAAGAGCACTATGCACTCAACTCAATGCACTGCAAAGAGAAGGATGCACACACCTGCCATATTGACGATAACCTTTGTTTCCTTACTTCAATTCCGCTTCTCAGCTATGAAACAGACCCAAATTTGCGGTATGCTTATCTTACAGGTATGCGTGAGCACTGGGAGTATGAGCGTATAGAACGCAACCCGTTCCTCAATATTGTGTATGCGGCGATAACGGGAGAGAATGCGGATATAGATAAAGCGGTTACAAGCCTTAAGGAAATGCCGCTTATATATATGAAAATGAAAGTGCTCAACAGCCTGCGTAACGATATGGTGTGGGATTATTCTCCGCTCGATTTCGGCGAGCCGCCTCAGCTTGCAGAACCGCTTCCTTACGATGAGAAACCCGTTGTGCGCTATACACGCAATCATTTCCTTGCCGACTCTACTCCATCAAAGTTTACACTGCTTGAGGGTGCAAGTTACCTTCTGCCTTATTGGATGGGCAGATACTACGGCATTATAGGTGAATAAATTTACAAAAAAACTTGCATAAAATACATATTGGTGTTATAATCAACACGACTAAAATTAGGAGGTAATTTATTATGTCCAAGAAAACAATAATCAAAATTGCATCCGTTGTCCTCGCTCTCGTGCTTGGTATGACAGCACTCTGGGCTTGCGGTGAAAAGAAGGATACAATTAAAATCGGTGTTCAGACAAACACAACAGGCCACATTTACGCTGCAGGTGATTTCGGCGAAGGCGCAGTTGTAAGCTACGAAAACGGTGCAGTTGCTGTTGAGGCTCTTAAAAAGGGTAAGGTTGACTGCGTTATCATCGATAACGAGCCTGCAAAATCTTATGTAGCAGCAAACTCCGGTCTCAAGATTCTTGAGACAGAGTACACTACTGAAGACTATGCTATCTGCTTCCAGAAGGGTGATGCAGAGCTGAAGGATGCTGTTAACGGTGCTCTCAAGGCACTCATCGCTGACGGTTCTGTTAAGAAGATTGTTGATAAGTACATCAACAATTCAGGTGAAGCTCTCAACGGTATCCCCGTAAAGGCTGTTGATACTGACAAGCCCAATCTTGTTATGGCTACAAATGCAGAGTTCCCGCCCTACGAATACATAGACGGTGACAAGTACTACGGCATCGATGTCGAGGTAGCAAAGATTATTGCTGACAAGCTCGGATATGACCTTGTTATCGAAAACGTTGCTTTCGATTCTATCATCCCCGGCGTTCAGGCAGGCAAATACGATATGGGTATGGCAGGTATGACAGTTAACGAAGAAAGACAGAAGCAGGTTGAATTCTCCGATTCATATGCAACAGGCGTTCAGGTTGTCATCGTTTCTGAGGACAGCAAGATTCAGTCTATCGAAGACCTCGATCCCTACTATCTCCCGAAGGATTAATTCTTATTGAGTTTTTTAGTTCAGGGTGGAAAAATTCCACCCTGAATTTTTAGATTTACAAAAGGAGAAGTTTCATGTTAGATAAGCTTGTTTCTTCCGTAACTGCTTTAGCTGATGAGTTTCAGGAAGTTATGCTTGAAGGCGGTCGTTTTGAGTTTTTGCTCGACGGTCTCGGAAATACTTTTATTATCACATTCGGTGCGCTGGCAATAGGTATCGTTCTCGGTATATTTGTTGCGGCGATACGAACATCTTACGATAAAAATAAGGAGTCGTTAAAACTTCGCGGCGGTATAGGATACGTTATACTTGCAGTTATGAATACAATATGCAAGTTTTATCTTACCATTACCCGCGGTACCCCTGTTGTTGTTCAGTTGATGATTTCTTATTTTATAATTTTCTCCCTTGCCGATAACGGAATTCCGGTTGCAATATTCGCATTCGGTATAAATTCGGGTGCTTATGTTGCCGAAATTTTCCGTGCAGGTATTATGTCTGTTGACCACGGTCAGTTTGAAGCAGGCCGAAGCCTTGGCTTTAACTATTTCCAGACAATGAGATTTATCGTTATTCCCCAGATGTTTAAGGCTGTGCTTCCTACACTCTGCAATGAGTTTATAGCACTTCTTAAAGAAACATCGGTTGCAGGTTATGTCGGTGTTATCGACCTTACAAAGGCAGGTAACACTATTGCCGGCAGAACATTCGAATATTTTATACCGCTTATTACGGTTGCTGTGATTTATCTTGTTCTTGTTATGATTTTGTCATGGCTTGTAGGTATTCTCGAAAGGAGGCTGCGTAAGAGTGACAGATAACGGAGTTATTATTAAGGTAGAAAATCTTAAAAAGCATTATAACGGCGGTGCTGTTAAAGCACTCGACGGTATCAATTGCGAAATCAAAAAGGGCGAAGTTGTTGTTATTGTCGGTCCTTCGGGCTCGGGCAAGTCAACTTTCCTGCGTTCACTCAACCTGCTTGAAATTCCTACATCGGGTAAGATTTACTTTGACGGTAATGATATCACAGACAAAAAAGCCAATATCAATATTCATCGTCAGAGAATGGGTATGGTTTTCCAGCACTTCAATCTTTTTCCGAATATGAATGTGCTTAAGAATATGACCAAAGCACCCATAACTCTTCTCGGAAAGTCAAAGGAAGAGGCTGAAAGCAAGGCACTCGAACTTCTTGAGAGAGTAGGCCTTAAAGACAGAGCGGATGCTTACCCCAGCCAGCTTTCAGGCGGTCAGAAGCAGCGTGTTGCAATTGTCCGTGCACTTGCAATGAATCCCGAGGTTATTCTTTTTGACGAGCCGACAAGTGCGCTTGACCCTGAAATGGTCGGTGAGGTTCTTGATGTTATGAAACAGCTTGCAAATGAAGGCATGACAATGGTTGTTGTTACTCACGAAATGGGCTTTGCCCGAGAAGTCGCAAGCCGTGTAATTTTTATTGATGAAGGCGTTATTATGGAAGAAGCTCCGCCTCAGGAGTTTTTCTCTAACCCCAAGTGCGACCGACTCAAGGATTTCCTTTCAAAAGTTTTATAATTGTTTTCAAAAGGCAGTGCGCACGCACTGCCTTTTGTTGACTTGTAACTTGCTTTATGATAAAATTATATCAGTATTAAACAGGGGTTGATAAGATGAAAAAAATAATTGCTCTGCTGCTTTGTTTTACTGTGATTTTTGTTTTTGCAGGATGTGACAAAGAGAACGAGAGTAAAGACATTGAAAAAACTGAAAACAAGCAGGAAGAAATAATTCATATAGAAGAGGAATCGCTGACTGAATCAGCTGAGGATGACCTTAATGATAGTGAAAATAAATCCTCAATTAAAATCGGTGTTCAGACAAATACATCAGGTCACATTTATGCTTCAGGTGATTTTGGTGAGGGTGCAGTTGTAAGCTACGAAAACGGTGCAGTTGCTGTTGAGGCTCTTAAAAAGGGTAAGGTTGACTGCGTTATCATCGATAACGAGCCCGCAAAGTCTTATGTAGCAGCAAACTCCGGTCTCAAGATTCTTGAGACAGAGTACACCACTGAAGACTATGCTATCTGCTTCAATAAGGGTGATGCAGAACTGAAGAACGCTGTCAACGGTGCTCTTAAGGCACTTATCGCTGACGGTTCTGTTAAGAAGATTGTTGATAAGTACATCAACAATTCAGGTGAAGCACTTAACGGTATTCTCGTAAAGGCTGTTGATACTGACAAGCCCGATCTTGTTATGGCTACAAATGCAGAGTTCCCGCCCTATGAGTACACAGACGGTGACAAATACTTTGGTATTGATATCGAAATAGCAAAGCTTATTGCTGATAAACTTGGTTATGACCTTATTATCGAAAACGTTGAGTTTGTTTCTGTTATACCCGGCGTTCAGGCAGGCCAGTACGATATTGGTATGGCAGGTATGACGGTTAACGAAGAAAGACAGAAGCAGGTTGACTTCTCCGATTCGTATACAACCGGTGTTCAGGTTGTCATCGTTTCAGAGGACAGCAAGATTCAATCTGTTGAAGATCTTGATCCGTATTATATTTGGTAAATATTTATCAGGCGGTGCTTTGTGCATCGCCTTTTGTTGACTTGTAACTTGCTTTATGATAAAATTATGTAACTATTCAATGGAGGAATGAAAAATGAAAAACTTTATTGCGGTTTTACTTTGCTTTGCCGTAATTTTTGCTTTTGCGGCTTGTACCAAAAAAGCTTCCGAGGGCGAAACAACTACTGCAACTACTTTGCCGATTAATGTAATTACGGATGCTGACGGTAATGCTCAGACTACACTTGTTATCGAGAAAGCTACCGATAAAAACGGTAAGGAAGTGACAACATACCGTTCTGAGTATGTTACATATAAGGCAGGCGCAAATGTTACATATGCCAACGGTGATCCTGTGACCGCTACCAAGTACAGTTATGATCTTGATGAGAATGGTAGTACTATGCTTGATAAAAACGGTAATATTCGCACCAACGTTGCATTTTCAAACGTTACTTATCCGCCAGCACCCGGCGAGACTATACCGCCTAAACCTACGATGCCTGTAGGTAATACAAGTCCAAGTGAAAATGTTAAGTGGCCTGCTGATAAGTTTATGGTAAAACTGCCTAAGCTCAGAGATAATGTTGACAAGGTCATCAGCTCATCCAACGAAAACGGTAACTTGACAAGTATTTATATAAACGAATTGAGCTATGCAGACTTCCTTAAGTATGCAGAAATGTGCAAGAAGGCAGGTTTTGTTCAGGATAATGCAAGCCTGATTCCTGAATCCCCTGAAGCAGGCAAATCTTATAATTACTATTCAGTTGCTAACGGCCTTTATGTAAGAGCTATTTACTATACCGATGAGTATCCTTACCGCACATGTGATCTTTGCATCACTGTTTCGGATTACGATATGCTCGCTACTTTGAGATAATATAACGCCAATGAATGTTTTTGATTTCGATAATACCATTTACGATGGTGAAAGCTTTGTTGACCTGTTTATTATGGTACTTTGCAAAGATCCGACACTGCTCAGGTATGTGCCGACTATGGTTTCGGGTATAGTGCAGTATAAGACGGGTACACTAAGGCTCGAAACGGCACTTGAGCAATACTCAAAACCTTTTGAGGAATACATAGCTACTCTGGATGATGTTGACGCGTTGGTTGACGAATTCTGGGATAAACATATGCATAAGATAAAGCCTTTTTATGAACAGGTCAGAAGTGATGATGATCTTGTTATATCTGCTTCACCTCAGATCGTTGTTGATGAGGTTTGTCGCAGGCTCGGTATAAAGTGTTGCATCGGTACCCGGTTTGACCGCGAAACTGGAAAGCTCGGCAGAGTGTGTTTCCGTGAAAATAAGATTGCTGCTTTTCGTGAAGCGTATCCCGATGCACATATCAATGCACTTTATACCGACTCTATGCATGATAAACCGCTTATGGATATCTCTGATTCGGTTTATTTTGTAAAGGGTAATAAAATTAAAAGAATTAAGTAACTTAATTAATACAAAAGACCTGTGCGTTTATGCGTACAGGTCTTTATATATTATTTTACATTATATAAACTGCCTTGAATCACATTATGCTCTCGGAAACGTATGTTAATTGTGTTGAGTACATTTTTCTTGTCTGCACTCCATAACGGTGCAATCAAGTCCTTCTTTGCACCGTCACCTGTAAGTCTGTGTATTATAGTTTCGGGAGGAAGCAAACGAACACAATTCTCTAATATATCTATATATTTATCTATTGTTAATACTTCAAACTTTCGCTGTTCGTATTCTTCAGCAAGGTCAGTATCTTTGAGTACATGAAGCAGTTGTAATTTGATACCGTCGATTTTGATCCTTGCAAGATACTTTACCGTATCGTATATCATTTCTTCTGTTTCGTATGGCAGACCGATTATTATATGCACAACTACTTCTATGCCGGCTGCTTTGAGTCTTGTGACTGCATCCTCAAAAATGTCAAGTGTGTATCCTCTGCGGATATATTCAGCGGTGCTTTCGTGAATTGTTTGCAGTCCGAGCTCAATAAAAACAGGCTTGCTTTTGTTGATTTCAGACAATAGCTCAATCACGTCATCCGGCAGACAGTCAGGACGGGTTGCAACAGAGAGTGCAACTATGTCATCAGGTATGATTGCTTCAGTGAAAAGATAACGCAATCTTTCTGTAGGTGCATAGGTGTTAGTGTAGTCCTGAAAGTAAGCGATGTATTTAGCATTCTTAGCTTTCGACGATATTAGCTTTTTTGCATTTTGAATTTGCTCGGAAATATTATTGCATGGTTTTGCAGCAAAATCACCGCTGCCTTTTGCTGAGCAGAATATGCAGCCGCGTGTGCCAAGTGTGCCGTCTCGAGTGGGGCAAGACATACCGCCGCTTAAAGTCAGCTTATAAATTTTACAACCAAATCTGTTTTTCATCGCATTATTAAATGAGTTGAACATAAAATTCTCCACAAATTATATTTCAGTTATTATTTTAACATGGTAGCTTGGTTAATGCAATAGAGTTACTGATTGTGCAGTTTGCAGACAGTTATACTATATAATGTATATAATAATATATAGTATGTATCAGTACTTTTAGAGACGCGAGGCGGCGTGTTGAAAAACTGTAAAAAAGTTGAAAAAAGTTGAAAAAAAGTGTTGACAATTCGCATTCGATTTGGTATTATAGCAAGGCGCTCATGAGGAGCGCACAACAACTGAAGAGCGAACTGAAAAAAGTTCAAAAAAGTTGAAAAAAGGTGTTGACAAAGC
>JAFXCH010000020.1 GCA_017516485.1 Clostridia bacterium | reverse complement strand
ATAGTGTCCCACACAACGGGAGGTTCATATTTCACAAGCCCGTCATTGTAAAACACATCCGATGCCGCACGAGCAACACAGAGGTTATAGAAGGGTGAATCTTCGGTTATTTCTTCGGGGGCAAAGCCTTCATCAACCATCAGCAGCTTTGTAACAACCTCATAGCCATCCATAGCCAGATAATAGTCGGCGTTCATTTCACCGTACTCGGCAACAATTCTGTAATCGGGAATTGTTTCGGTTACGTAGCAGTCAAACTCGTAAATCATGCCCTTTTCGGTTGAGATTTCGAATACGGTTTCAGTAACCTCAAACTCATCAACAATCGGTGACCACATAATTGCTTCAAGTCTGACCTTAACACCGTTTTTGGGCGAAATAAACCTGAAACAGCCGGCTGAAGTCTGAGGGTCTATGCCCGTATTTATGGTTTCGATTTTGCCCTTCAGGCTCTGATAATCTTCAGAAGCACTGTCGATATAAAGAGTCATCAGCAAATCGCCGCCGTCATCCTCTTTATTGCCGCCTTTGTCGTTTGCAGAGCCGTTATCTTTTGTTTTTGATTCTTCGGTCTGCGAGGGAGCTTCGGTTGTTGTTTCAGCCTTATCCTTGCCACCGCAGGCTGCAAAAGAAAGCAACATAATCAAAGCAAGCAAAACGGCTGTTAATTTATTCATTGGCATTACCTCCTTACTTATTCGGCTTATATCCGGTTGATGAATAGGGATTTTTGTTTTCTTTGGGTGGATCCGGGATATTGCCGACGTGAATAAGCCACGAAAAAACCGCTGTTTTTATCGCAACGCCGATAACCCATACCACAAGTGCACCAACAAACCACCAGATTGATATTTTGAAAATGAAATGTGCTGCAAGCAAAAGCCAAGCAGGAATTGTCCATTCAAGGTCAAAAATAAGATTTATTCCGAGTGCAGCAAAAAATCCGCCGTTAACCCGTGGCCTTTTTCTCATATAAATACCGCCTTAAATCATTTGATAACAAGTCTGCCTGTAATTTCACGGTCAAGATTCTGATGAGTTGAAAGGTATTCATCAAATATGCTGCGGCATGATGTTGAAATCATAACAGGAGCACCGTTAGCTTTGATTTCGTCAAATGGAATATTGAAGAAGTCATCAAAATTATTGTAATGGAACTGCTGGAGTCCTACTTTGTAAATCTTCTCGTCATCCATAGGTTTGCCATTGATATCAAAGCGTGTAAAGGTGTGTGTTGCTCTGTCATATTCAACACGTAAGCCCGTTGAAAGCTGATAGAACTCGCAATGTTCACCCTGCCATACGCCATCACGGACCATATGCTTTATCATCCTTTTGAACTGCTCACCCGTAACCTTGATCATATAGCAAGCATCATCATACGGGAAGCATTCGCAAAGGTCAGCGAAAAGAACAATCGGACCAAGCTGTGTGCTTCTGACACTACCCGAGCCGAGAAGCATAATATCAAGGCCGAGACTCTCGCGCATAATATCGGAGAACAGACCGCCAAGTGCAGTTTCCTTCGTTCTCTCAGGGTGAGTAAGCTTTTTCTTAAAGCGTGTGACAAGTCTGCCGTATTTTTCGTCAGTCTT
>JAFXCH010000019.1 GCA_017516485.1 Clostridia bacterium | reverse complement strand
TACACACATAGGCTCAGATTTGTTCTATCAGTGCGAAAGCTTACGCGAAATCAATCTTCCCGACAGCATTATAAGCATCAAGAGCGGCCTTATACGTTATACTCCCTATGATGAAGACTATGATTACTATGAGGATATGCTCTATATAGGCAACCATCTTATTAACGGCGGCTATTACAGTATGCCTGCAAAGTATGTGGTAAGAAAGGGCACAAAATCAATCGCCCAGTATGCCTTTTCAAACGAGCACTCCCTGGAAACCGTGGTAATACATAAGGGTCTTGTGAGTATAGACGACGATGCCTTTAACGATTGCCCGAATCTTACAAAAATCTGCTTTACGGGCACCGAGGCGGAGTGGAATCAGATATTAAAGGGCAACAACGATTTTTCAGCCTACACTATAGAATATAACTTTTATGTTTGTCCCCACGAAAATACCGAGAACAAGGCTGCCGTAGCTCCCGGCTGTAATACCTACGGCTATACTGAGGGTATTTACTGTAACGACTGTAATGAATGGCTTAAGGGACACAAGCAGTTAGCCTTTGCTCATAAGGATAATAACGGTGATACGGTCTGCGATGAATGTCAGGCAGTTGTTTCCGATATTATGATTGATGTAAGCAAGAGAATTATTATGGGTGAGTTTGACACGGAGCTTCGTTTCGTTGCCCCCGCAAGCGGCGAATACACGTTTACCTCTGTCCTTTTCGATTATGCAGACCCTTATATAATTATTTACGATGCAAACGATAATTTTGTTGCTTCTAATTATGATATAAGCTATGATGATTACAATTTTAATCTTGTATGCACCCTCGAAAAAGATAAAAGCTATATTCTGTATGTCGGCAGCTTCTGTAACGGTGACATCTTTGATATGCTCTTAAGCTTCGACTGTGAGCATACGGGCGGCACCGCCACCTGTAAAACGAGAGCGGAATGTACGGTCTGCGGAATGCAGTACGGCTCATTCAATATGAATAATCACACCGCTATTACTCCTGTTTCTGCCGAAGCCGCCACCTGCAGTAAGGCCGGTAAGACGGCAGGCGAAAGGTGTACCGATTGCGGTACCGTAACCGTTGCACAGACTACAGTTCCCGCCACCGGCAACCACACGGGCGGCACAGCAACCTGTAAAAGCAAGGCGGTATGCACCGTCTGTGAAAAGGAATACGGCTCACTCAATGCGAACAGCCATAAAAACATAACCACTCTTAAGGCAGTAGCCGCCACCTGTACCAAGGCAGGCAAGACCGAGGGCAAAAAGTGTTCGGACTGCGGCAAGGTTACCGTAGCACAGAATACCGTTTCCGCCAAAGGTCATAAGCTTACCACCCTTAAGGCAGTAGCCGCCACCTGCACAAAAACCGGTAAAACAGAGGGCAAAAAATGCTCTGTCTGCGGCACCGTAACCGTAGCACAGAAAACCGTTGCCAAGAAGGCACACACCTATAAAACAACCACAACCAAGGCAACTCTTAAGAAAAACGGTAAGCAAGTAACAAAATGCTCCGTCTGCGGCGATGTCAAATCAACAAAAACCGTTTACTATCCAAAAACAATAAAGCTTTCCGCTACCTCCTATACTTATAACGGCAAAGCGAAAAAGCCCACAGTAACCGTAAAGGACAGCAAAGGCAACACTCTTAAAAAGGATACCGACTACACCGTAAAATATGCAAGCGGTAGAAAGAATCCGGGCAAATACACCGTAACCGTTACCTTTAAAGGAAAATATGAGGGCACAAAGAAGCTGACCTTTACAATCAAGCCTGCAAAGGCGGCTCTTTCAAAGGTAACCGCCGGCAGTAAGCAGGCAACAGTTGCATGGAAGGCGGTAAGCGGTGCAACCGGCTATGAGGTACAGTATTCAACCTCAAGCAAGCTCAGAAGCTCAAAAACTGCGACAGTCAAAAAAGGCTCAACAAAAAAGACAACAATCAAAAAGCTTACAAAGGGCAAGAAGTATTACTTCAGGGTAAGAGCCTATAAAACAATTGACGGCAAAAAGGTTTACGGTGCATGGAGCTCCGTAAAGAGCGTGAAAATCAAATAATCGGACCTGTGTCTGATAAATAAATCAAGCTGCAACAACGAAAAGGAGGAAACCGGATGAAAAAAATTACGCAGAAAACATTATTCGCTCTGTTTGTGTGCATCATACTGCTGACAAGTGCCGCCTTTGTGTCCTCAGCCACAGAGGTTAATACCGAGCCTTGGGTTGAGGATTTGAGCCTGGCAACCGGCACGCATACCTATGCCTTTAACCCCGAGGCCAACAACAGAATAAACTATGTTGTTACGGGCAGTAATCCCGATGCTGAAATCTATGTTTGTGGAAACTGTAACATTACTCTTAGAAACGCCAGCTTCAGATGTCTTGATATTGATTATGAAGACTCATACACAGTTAATATAACCCTTGAGGGCGAAAATACCATTAACCAGTATAATTGGGCAAGTCAGGCAGCCTTGTCTGTTTACAGCTCGGATGTTACTATTAACGGCGGCGAAAATGACAGCCTTAATGCAACTTCAATAGCCTTTACTGTTTTCAGCAACAGTAACGATCTCGGTTGCTTAACCGTAAACGGCGGAAATATTACCTTTGAATCAACAGGAGGAGGTAACCCCTTTCAGACGAATTATGTTCAGAACGGCGGCACAGTTAAGGTTATAGAAAACAGTGGCTATTCCTTTTTATATGATACAAAGCTTAACGGCGGAAGCCTTGAGGTTATAAACAACAGAGCCTCAAACGGAATAGTTTTCTCGCAATCTCTGTGGATTAAAAAGGGCGCTGACTTAAAAATATCAATCCCCAATACACCTTATGCCGCTTACAGCAACATCAGACTTGCTGAGGGCTCGGATGCCAATGACTGTGTATTTGTAAGGTTTGATGAAAGCTCCGAATTTGTTTATCTTGATGAAAGCAACTCTTTGCTCAACGGAAAAAATTACGCTGAAATAAAGGCTGTTGAGCACGCTCACACTTATGATAACGGAAAATGTGCCTGTGGCTTTATATGCGGACATAATACGGATAACGGCACCTGCGGTATCTGCGGAAAGTATATTTACAAAATTATTCATCATCCCACGGAAAAAGAGCCCTTTGTGGCTTTAAATGACGGCACAGGAGCCTCTTATCAGTGGTATGAGGTGAAAGGCATCAGCGAAATCACAGATAAAAGCAAGACTTATCCCTGGTCATATTTTGGGGCACCCTTTGAAGAGGAAAGCACCTACAGTGAAGCAGAGGGCTGGACGCCTATTGTTTACAGCGAAGAGGGCTATGAGTCTGAGTACGCTTACTTGTATTATTTCTTTACCCGTTACAGTGAAGGGGATAAGGTAACTCTCAGCTTTTCGTCGCCTGTGATTTATGCTGACTTATTCACCATAGATGGTGAGTCTGCTGAATGTGAAATCGACGGAACCACGGCAACTGCCGTTATACCCGAAAACGGTGTTTACGGTATTTGCGCGGGGACGGAAAATACTGCCCCGACGGTAAAGGTGTATACAGGTGATGCGCAATATGCCGCTATAACGGGAGAAGCTGCCGCTACGCTGAAAAAATACTCCTACGGTAATTATTATTTTTGCCAGGCAAGAGCAAATGACGGTACGGTGCATGAAAGCCGACTTGCCGATTTCACATACAAAATAACACATCAGCCCACGGATAGAGAGCAGTATGTTTCTCTCAACAGCAGTGATGGAGCCTCTTATCAGTGGTATTTCGAAAAAGACGGCATAGTGTCGGTTACAGATGAAAATTCATATCCGTTCACGATTATGGGTGCACCGGAAGATATAGGCGGAACCTATGACGGTGAAAACGGTTGGACACCCGATGAATACGGCTACTATTTTGTAGTAAAGCTCAAAGAGGGTGATATTCTTAATCTTGAATTTTCACAGACACCCGAAGAAGTACTCTATCTGTACAGTTCCGAGGAAGGAACTGTTGAAGATGAAGCTGATATTACTGCAGCCGGGGGCATTACAGCAGAGTCCGACGGATATTACGGTATATGTGCTGCAGACGGCGGCACTCTGAAGGCAACCATGAACGGACCGGAATATATCGCCGTAAACGGACAGACCGAAGCCACCCTCAACGCCGATAAGCTCGGCAATTATCTTTGCGAGGCCACATTCAAGGACGGAAAAAAGGAAAGGTCTGAAGCTGTAAGTGTACAGCATCTTCACACCGGCGGCACGGCAAACTGCAAGGATAAGGCAATATGTACAAGCTGCGGTCTTGCTTACGGCAAGATAAACGCAGATAAGCATAAATCCCTTGTCATTCTTGACGCAGTAGCATCCACCTGCACCAAGACAGGTACGACCGAGGGTAAAAAATGTACTGCCTGCGGCAAGGTAACCGTAACTCAGCAGACTGTTGCAAAGAAAGCACACAGCTATAAAAACGTTACCACCAAAGCAACCCTTTCCAAGAACGGTAAGGTAGAAAACAAGTGCTCAGTATGCGGTTATGTTTCAAAGCAAACAACGGTTTATTATCCGAAGACAATCAAGCTTTCAACTACCTCTTATACTTATAACGGTAAGACCAAAAATCCCTCTGTAACCGTAAAGGACAGTAAGGGTAACACACTTAAGAAGGATACAGATTACACTGTTAAGTATGAAAGCGGAAGAAAATCACCGGGCAAGTACACTGTTACAGTAACATTCAAGGGCAAGTATACAGGCACAAAGAAGCTTTACTTCACAATTGCACCTAAAGCAACAAGCAAGATAACTGCAACTCAGACTACAACAACAGTTACTCTTAAATGGAACAAGGTAACAGGTGCTGACGGCTACAGGGTTTACAAGTACAACTCAAAAACCAAGAAGTACGAAAAGCTCAAGGATGTTACAAAGACGACCCTTAAGATAAGCAAACTCAAAGCAGGCACAATCTATAAATACAAGGTAAGGGCCTACACCAAGGACGACGGCACAATCTGGGGCGACTACTCAAAGGTGTTTGAAACCGCAACAAAGTGCAAGACTCCTAAAATCACCAAGCTTACAACAACCAAGGGTAAGGCTACCGTAAAATGGAGCAATGTAAGCGGTGAAAGCGGCTATCAGGTTTACTATTCAACCAAAAAGGACAGCGGCTATAAGAAGGTAAAATCCTACAAAGTAAACACGACAAAAGGCTCAAAGAGCAAGCTCAAGAGTGGCAAGAAGTATTACTTCAAGGTCCGTGCTTACAAAAAGACCGACAGTGGAACCGTATATTCATCTTGGAGTGCAGTTAAGAGTATTAAAATTAAATAAGCAAACAAAACAGCTTGCCGTCGGGGATTTTTCCCCGGCGGTTTTCTGTGTATGGAAGGACTCAACAATTCAATAACACTCACAAAAAACTCATTTTCCCCTTGACAAAAATGATTGTGAACACAATTAGCATTAAGATGAGTTGCAACAATCATTTCATAATCCGGTCTCGCCTCCCGGCTCGGTCGGTGCTTCTGCTGCGCAGATTTTCTAATATCTGATTTTCGTCTTTACTGAGATACACATGAAAGTCTATATCTCTTGTTCTTTTTCTCATAGGAATTCTCCTTTCTTAAATTTTTGTATTAGGTGTGGTTGTAAAAACGCTCTGTTTTTACGGATTTGAGGATACAAATCCAATGCTTGCTAAACTTCGGACAGAGGGAAACTCCAATACGGTTATCGGCACAAATCTTGGCGGCTGATTTCCCGTCATGCTTTGCAAAAATACTCGTTAATACACAAAGTATTGCCTGCGTTTTTTGCTTTGCCTGCCGACAAATCCACTCGGCAATCTTCGCACCATAACCGTATTTGAGCTTCCTAAAAAAATAAACGCATCGTGTTTTTATTAGATCTGCAACTTCAGAAATTAACTGCGGTTTAAGTTTTGATTTCTGCATGAGGCACGCCTCCTTTCTTAAATTTTTAGATATAAAAATACACCCGTCAAATCTGACGAGTGCTATGTAAAAATGTTTAAGTTAAAAAATGTGACGCAGTATTCATGTACCGGAATCTGCAGTTGTGGGGACAGTTATTATATAATCAGGTTATGTTGAAAGTCATGGTTACGGTGTGGTATAATAAGTGTGACTAATAGGAACTTGAACGAGAGGTGAAAGAGTGTGCATTATGTTGAATACGGAAAAGAAAACAACAACATCATCCTTCTTTTGCATGGAGGTGGTTTATCGTGGTGGAATTATGAAGATACAGCAAAATCACTTCAAAAAGATTT
>JAFXCH010000018.1 GCA_017516485.1 Clostridia bacterium | reverse complement strand
TATACGGTACCGCCGTTAGATTCGTAAATAAATAATTTCCCCTTTGGCCGATAGCACCACAGGCAGCTATAAAGGACTAATGGAGAACTTCTTCAAGTTCGCTCAGTTCACTTTAACGCTTGAGGATGCACAGGAATATGCTTATTCCATATCCCCGACAAAGCGTGTAAGAAACTGGCGAGATATTGAAGTTAACCTCTATATTTAAAATGAACTCCGTTTACCGAGCAATCGGTAAGCGGAGTTTTTGCGTTTGACTATACATAAATCAAGAGTCTGTTCACAAAATAAGACCTTATCAAATTCAAACTTGAATGATATAATCATATCAGAAGCTTCGAGAAAAATGAAAAGGTGAAAACGATGAACAATATATTCAGCGACAATCTTAAAAAATTCCGTCTTGCAAAGGGCTTGACCCAAGAGCAGGTTGCAGAAAAACTGAATGTAAATTCGCAGACTATTTCTCGATGGGAGTGCGGAACAACTCTTCCCGATGTTCTGACCCTGCCCGAACTCGCAAGGCTCTACGAAGTGACGGTTGATGATTTCTATAAAAAGAGCACCGTTGCTTACGATAACTATGCACAGCGTCTTGCTTCTGTTTATGAGAAATCCCGTGACCCCGAGGACTTTATGCGTTGCCGTATCGAATACGAAAAGCTTATAAAGAAGGGCGAGATGTCAACCGAGGATAAATGGCTCTACGCCTGGATTCATATGTATATGATGAATTACTGCAGGGACATTGCGGTTGAGTGGTATGATAAAGCAGTCAGCGATGACCCGAACGATGACCCCGAAAATTATCAGCTCGCCTGCATGCAGAGAATATGGATGTTCTTTCTTCTGAAAAAAGAAGATGAAATTATTTCAGAGCTTGAAGAAAAAATAAAGGCTGACCCCAACAATCCGAGAGAAACAGACAACCTCTTGATTGCCCTTATCTGGGCAGAAAGATTTGATGAAGCTTATAGCATTTTTAGAGAGTCTATTAAAAAATTCCCCGATGATTGGCGGATGTATATTCACGGCGGTGACATCGCAAAGGAACTCAAAAACTATGATGAGGCTTTGGAATACTACGACAAAGCAGGCGAAATCGGAACATACTTCTGCGATGAAATGGATTGCAAAGTCGGTTTGTATGAAGAAATGGGAGAATATGAAAAGGCTTATAATGAATGCATGAAAATGGCAGATATCTACCGCAGCAGAGGCTACGACGTTGAGGCTGATATAGCAGAAAGACGTGCCGAAGAAGTCAAAAGCAAAATCGAAAAATAGGATATAAAAATCTATAACAAAAACGAACTCCGTTTACCGGTAATCGGCAATCGGAGTTTTCAAATGATAAGCGTTTTTATTATTCATTATTATCATCAGAATCAGTTCTAGAATCGTTTTCTTTATTTTGGTTTTGATTTGATTCGTTGTCTTGATTTTTTGAAAAAGCTTCAATTAATAACTCTATTGTTTTTTCTATCCCATCTATTTTTTCTGGTGTTAATACAGTGGAAATATTGTTATTAAGCATTTCCATAACCTTAATCATTCCGGTATTTATCTTGGATGCGTTTTCACTAGCAACTATTAGTTTTTCATATAATGATTTTGTATGCTCTTCAGAATCATGGTAAGTATATGTAAATTCAATTAACTTGTTAATCTCTTGTTCTAGTTGTAAATTTGCATCATTAAATAAATTTTTGGCTTTTTTATATGTGGTTTCGCCAATATTATGAGCGTGCATTACATCGTTTCGGTATAATTTTAAAACATCAAAATTATCTTTAATTAGTGATAATTTATCTTCTGACGCCAATATATCCCATGCGGTGGTCTCTTTTGACTCTTCTAATATTTGAAGCATATCAAATTTGGTGTGTGCATTTTTTATTTTTTCGCGAACATCCCTGCAAAATTTGCTATCAACAAAAAGAATATTATAAATTTCACCAAAATCTTTGCTTTCAATTTCCTTGATAATATGCTCAAATTTCTTCTCACCACACATGGCAACTCTTAAAAATAAAAACTTTCTAAGTAATCGTTCAAATTTGTTAACTAATGGATAAAGTTTTTTATTAAAGAACTCCGCACTCTCGTTAATTAAAGTTATAGGAGAAAACTGAGAAACAAAATCTTCATTAAGTTTTGATAAACGCAAAGCATCATTTTCAGAATTTTTCCCGTATTCATATCTTACAGCCCAATATTCAGCACCTTCAAAATCTTTGAAAACTATTTTTAATTCATCATCCTTAGATTTCTCAATTGATGATGCAGATGTGTTGAAATTCTCAACACCTTCACGTATATTTTTATTAGAGAAAAGATATTCTAGTATCATACTGTTATTCCTCGATACGACAAATTTTGACTATATTATACCACTGAATATAAATTAACTCAACACAAAGATTAAAACATATTTAATATAAAGTTATATGTAATAAAGATGTTTCACACATTCGACAAAACACAGACCTCCTTGTAAAATGGTGTTACCAAATACAAGGAGGTCAATTTTTATGTTTAATAAGAAAACCAAACTGAAGCTCACGGACTTTGAGTGAAACCTTTTAATCAACGGAATGAACGAGTTTCGCAATATGCTTCTCGCAGAGGGTATAACAACAGAGGATGTTGACGAACTGTTTAGGCATCTATTGCAGTGAATAACTAAAGCAACTCCCCTTGGAGCAATCCAAGGGGATTTTTGTTGTAATTTCCTTTTTGTTATATTATAATCAAGAGTAAAGGTGGTGCATTTATGCAGAAAAAACCGAATGTTTTATTCATCATAACCGATGACCAACGATTTGACACTATTAATGCATTGGGAAACAAAGAAATTATCACACCAAACCTTGATAAACTTGCACAGCGCGGCACGTCTTTTGTCCGTGCACATATCGCAGGCGGCACTTGCGGTGCTGTCTGTATGCCAAGCCGTGCGATGGTGCTGTCAGGTCGCAATCCGTTTCATCTCGAGGAGCTTGGCGGTGACATTCCGCCCGAGCACAAAACTCTTGCCGAAACCTTTAAGAATAACGGGTACGAAACCATAGGACTCGGCAAATGGCATAACGGCTGTCCTGCCTATGCACGCAGCTTTACTCAGGGTGCAAAAATTTTCTTCGGCGGAATGTGGGATCATTGGAATGTGCCTACCTGCCGTTATGACCCTACCGGTGAATATGACAACATAATCAATTTTGTTGTAGATTTCTACAGTGATAATCATCCGCAGCCGCAGCACTGCGATGAATTTGACCCCGGTAAGCATTCAAGCACATTGCTTACCGATGCGGCAATTGATTTGCTCAATGAAAACGCAGGCAAAGATAAGCCGTTTTTTATGTATCTGGCGTATCTTGCACCGCACGACCCACGTACAATGCCCGACAGCTTCCGTGAGATGTATGACCCCGAAAAAATTAAATTACCGCCTAATTTTCAGCGGATTATTGACACTAACTATCCGCTTATGGTGCACCGTGATGAGCATCTGGCGGCATATCCCCGTGAAGAGAGCGAAATAAAACGCCATATCGCCGAGTACTTTGCGATGATAACACATCTTGACTATGAAATCGGCAGATTGCTTGATGCATTACATCAGTCGGGTGAAGAGGATAATACAATCATCGTATTTACAGGCGATAACGGTCTTGCGGTCGGTCAGCACGGTTGGCTCGGTAAAGAAGATATTTACGAGCACGGCGTGCGGGTTCCGCTTGTTATGGCAGGTCCCGAGATAGCACAGAATGTGAGAAACGATGCATACGTTTATCTCTACGATATTTTCCCGACACTCTGCGAGAAAGTCGGCATAGATATTCCGTCTTCGGTCGACGGCAAAAGCTTTGCACAACTGCTTGACGGTAACCATGGTGACACTTTCCGCGATGAACTGTATCTTATTTTTGATAACTTTGTCCGCGGCGTAAAAGATGAGAATTATAAGCTTATTGAGTACCGCAACGGCGACAGTGAAGAGGATAAGTGGACTTTCCTTTATGATATAAAAAATGACCCGTGGGAAACCCGTAACCTTGCAGATTGTGAAGAGTATAAAGACAAAATCAATGAAATGAAAAAGAAAATTCTTAAGCATCGTGATGACTGGGAAGAACAGGCACACCCTTGGGGCGTGGATTTCTGGAAAAGATTTTAGTAATAGCTTAAAAACCTCCGTTTACCGGTAATCGGCAAGCGGAGGTTTTGCTGTTGGTAGTTGAGAATGATAGTATTATACCGATGCAAGCAATATAACTTACAGAAAAGTGAATGTAACCGCAAGTTTTCTGCAAAACAATTGGCTGAATATGGAAAGTTTTGTATTATTTTGTTGCTTTTACGAAAAAAATATGATAATGTTAAAATGATTTAGTAAATTTTTACAAATCGTCAAATTTGCAAGTATAAAAAATTGTATAAGGAGACTTACTTATGGCTGAAAAGATTACTCTCAAAACGATGAGATGTCCCACTTGCGGTGCCAAGCTTAAGATTGAATCAGAAAGAAAAAACAAAGAGATTGAGTGTGTCTATTGCGGAAATACTGTAATCCCCGTTTCGGAAGAGTCTGCTCCGGTAACAGATGTTGCTGCGGCACCTGTTTATTCAAATGCCGTAAAAATCGAAGGAATAAAGAACTCATCTTCTGCACTTGCTTATATCGAGCTTTTCTATGAGGAATACGACCGCGAAGCTTTTACATATTCTCGATTCCTTTCGATTCCCGAAATCGATAAGCTTGTAGCTGAGCTTAAAGAGACTTCGGCAGACGATAAAAATACATGGCTTGCAAGTTTCAAGGCGGTTGCATTGCCGTTTGCTCATAAGATTGAAGGCTGTAAAGCGATTCTTTCAGAAATAGTGGAAGAGTATAAAAACGATGACCTTGATGCTTACAGCAAATTTGATGCTTATAAGCGAATTTCGTCAATGATATTAAGCCAAAAAGACAGTACTGTCCAATCGCTTGAAAAGATTGCTTTGCGTGCAGCCAAATATGGTGCATCACCTGAAGAAATAAACGAACTTAATAACGAAATAAACAGCATAAAGGCGATGGATTTAATTGCCAACTATGCTGATGTTAAAGACATTCCTGAAATCAAAACACTTGTTGAGGAGAAGCAAAGAAAGATTGTCGCAGAGTTGTCAGCTAAGGGTATAGATGCACAGGCAGAATATCAGAGAGCAAAAGCTCTTATCGATGGCCAGAAAAAAGCTGAGGCTTTAACCGTTCTCAAATCTTTGCGCGGATATTCGGATTCGCAGGAAATTGTTGAGCAGCTTGATAAATTCTATAGAATTTCGGATGTGTGCGAAATCAGCGGTAATCTGTATTTTATAAAAGCAAGTGAAACAGAAGGTGACGGACTTAACCTTTATCCTGCTGTGGACGGAAAAATTCTTGATGTTGCTGTTTTGAAGGGAATAAAGGAATCTATTACCAACTATGCGGATATTCTTTACTATATCAGTAAAAACGGTAACTTGAAGAAATTCCATTTCGGCGAAAAAAAGGAAAGCAAAATCACCAAAAAAGCAATCGATACCGAAAACTATTATCTCTGCAACAAAAAATTATTTGTGATTGAAAAACAAGGCGAGGGCAGTTTGAAAAAGAGCCTTGTTTCCGTTGATCTTGAAACAGGCGATACCACTAACGTTATCGAAGGAATTTCAAAGATAGTATTCTTTAAAGATAATAAGCTTGTTTATAAAGCTAAAGAGAAAAATACGGCAAATCAGCAGGGTGGTACTGTGTCGACTTCACCGCTTGCAACCAGCACCAAGGTTGCAGACCTTACAAGTCTTGAAATTACAGATATCGGTACAGGTAAGATGACGATTGAAGGCTTTATGGGTAACAAGGTAGTTTATACTGTTGAAGCTCCCAATAAATACAATAAAAACCTTTTTGTCAAATCGCTTGGTTCAACTGAACCTGCTGTACTTATTGAGAAAAACATTTATCAGTTCTGCCAAATTGTTGCCGATAAGTTGTTCTACTATGTGGGCAGCTCAAAGAACAGAATGCTTATAAATATCAATATAGACGGAACAGACAGAAAGAAATGGCCGCTCTTTATCACCGACATTGCATTTGAGCAGGCAGGCTGGCTGTATTTCACCCGTATTTCCGGATATAACGCAGTTCTTTGTAAAGCTCGTATTGACGGAAGCGATTGTAAGATAATCGCAGAAAATGTAGGAAGCGTTATTTCGCTTAAGAACGGCTATCTTTATTACCTCAACGATGAATCAGCATTGATAAAAGTAAGGATGGACGGTACAAATTCGCAGAAGATTTGTACTAAAGTAAAGGAAGTTCTGTCTGTTAAAGAGGACAAAATTATATTTATCTCTCTTGATGACAAAATAAATACAGGTGCAAATGAAGCGATGGCGAATGTATCTAAAAATGTTCAGTCGATTTATTCGGTTGATTTTTCGGGTGGCGGTATCAGAAAGCTTGCTTACAATGTAGGCGTTGCTTCTGAGTATGATAAAAATGTAATTTGCTTTACCGCTATAAAAGAGAACAAAAACGCTACAGTTCCCGAAGAGAGAAAAATCAATGAACTGTATAAGCTGAATATTGATGCTTGTACGGTTGAGCATATTCTCGACTTGAAGATGATAAAAGAAGAAAAGCGTTATCATGGTATTATGTTCGCAATTGCGGTAGTCGCACTCCTTCTTACGTTTATCTGCATTGTTTCCGTTCCTGTTTTGGGTATTTTGTTTATACTCGTTGCTGTCGCTGCAATTACTTGCGGTGTCTTGCTCAAGCGCAACCTTGTTACCATACAGGAATTGAAAAAATTTGATTTCTCAAAAATCAAAGATAGGATGTAAGTCTGTACGATAAAAACGCAGAGCGGATTTCTCTGTGTTGTGATTAAACTCTGTATTAAAAAACCTCCGTTTACCAAGCAATCGGCAAGCGGAGGTTTGATTTTTAACAGGGCTTTGTTTACATTGATAAAACGAATGTGTAAATAACCGAAAGTGCGTTGAATATAACACCCATAATTTTAAGCGGTGCAGTGAACGCTGATGAAATATTTATATCTTTACCTTGTGCGGAAATAACGGGCGTTGTACCTGTACCAAGCTCGATTTCATAAAGCTTGTCGATAATAAGCTCGGCAATTATTTCGTTGCCCTTTGCACTCGGATGAATTTCATCGTCGGCGTAGTTATTCATATCGTCACCGAGTGCCGAGCCGACATCGATAATTACAATTTCACCGGGGTGTTCTGAGTTATAGCGATTGATTGCGGCATTTAGTCTGTCAGCACCCTGCTGATAAGGCTCTCTCAGATAACCTGACTGCGGATTGTAGAGTGTCTGCATAAGAATGACGGCATCTTTATTATAGGAGTTGATTGTGTCAACAATCTTGCAGAAATCCTTGTAAAATCCGTCCGCTATGCGGTCAAACGCATCGTGTTTATCAAGTACGATTGAGTCGAACATAAGGCCGAAAAGATTGCCCAGAAGAAAGTTGTTTCCGCCGATAGAAATGCTGATAATATCTGCCTTTTTTACATCGGCAATAACTCCTTCTTCTTGAAGTCTGTTAATTAGGTTTGTAGTTGTGTGGCCGGGAATTGCGTGGTTTGCGTATTCGTATCCGTTGGTATCGGCAACAATTTTTCCGTAGCAGGCTTCGCGTGAGTTTGAAATGCCCGAGCCGTAGGCTATGGAGTCACCGAGTACAAGGTAAAACGGTTTTTCGTCTGCGGCACTTGTACCAAATGCAGACAGACCGAATATCAAAGCAATACTGAGAGCAAAAGCAATTAATCTTTTCATCGTTTTTCTCCTTAATGTTTTGTCAGCTAAATTATAGCATTGCAGTCAAAAAGTGTCAATATTGCAAAAAAGAAAATAGTTATGCTCTTACTCCTGTGAAAATATATTGTGATAAGTTAGGATTTATTATATAATCCGGGTGATGTGCGGAATTTATAGTTACAGCCGAGTTTGTCTGTAAAGCGATAGAGCGGTATTGTAAAAAAGATTGAATTACACAGCAGTCTTGACCTTGATGTCGAATTTTGTTAAAATTAGTATAACAAAAAATTTTCAAGGAGGTTTTTGCTATGAAAAAGTTTTGGAGTTTGTTTTTAGCTCTCATTCTTATGTTCAGCCTTTGCGCTTGCAGCGGTTTTGATAAAGATGATGACAAAGACAATGACGACGAAAAAGAAGAAATGACAGATGAACTTGAAAAAATAGAAGACGAAGATGTTGAGCTTGACGACGATGATAAAAATTCCGATGATATAGTTACCACCGTGCCGTATATTGATTATACGGAACCGATGGAAGGTACGCTTTTCGACGAAGAAAATACGACGATACCAAACTTTTCAATCGGTAATATCAGCGGCAACGGTTATAAAAATGATTTTATGGGGTTGAGCTGTGTTCTGCCGAGCAATTGGACTGTTTATAATGAAGAGCAGATATTGAAGCTGAACAATATAGTCGGTAATTATGTTGATGATTCGGTTATGGAACAGCTCGAAAAAGCCAACATTGTTTATGCTTTTTATGCTATTAACGAAGCAACCGGCGACAGTCTGAATATTAATTTTGAAAAAGTGAATGCCGCTGTGCTGTCAAAATACAGTAATCAAGAGATTCTTGAATCTCAGATTCCAACTATAAAATCTTCTTTTTCAAATATGGGTTACAGTAAAGTTGATGTCAGTTATCAGGAAGTAACCGTAAAAGGCAGAAACTTTGATGCACTGAAGCTGAACGGAGTTATTCGCGGTGTTAATTACTATTCGGTTATTATCAGTTATAGGGTAGGTAATAATATAGTATCTGTTACTGTAGGCTCATTTCAGAATGATAAAACCGATACACTGCTGAACTATTTTACTTTCTCATAAAACTTTTATCCCCTCGGATTCATCCGTGGGGATTTTTTTAGTATATGTTTGCGGTGTAATAATTTGCAGTGCTTTGTAGAATATTGACTTTTATTGTATTGATAGTATAATATTTTATGCAAATCGAAATTTAAGGAAGATTTTGTTATGAAGAGTGAGAGAAATTTATCAGCTGCAAGCAACGATAAATCTTCTTCTGTCTTATCTTTTGCAATAATAAGTGCGTTGATGTTTTCGGCTTTTGCCGTGCTGGCGTTTCTGTTTCCTTACGCAGGTGATGATTGGGCGTGGGGCAGTGCAGAGGGTATAAAAAGGCTTGATATATTTTTTGATAATTACAACGGCCGTTATCTTGGCAATTTCCTCGTGCTTGCCATTACCAGAAGTAAGCTGTTGAAAGTAGTGCTGATGGCACTGTTTTATTATGTTTCGTGCTGGCTTTGCTATAAGTACACGAATCACAAAAGAAATGCCTCTCTTTTGCTGGCGATGATATTGTTCATTTTTATGTCGAGGAGTATGTTTGCACAAGCGGTTGCGTGGGCTTCGGGCTTCGCTAATTATGTGCCTTCGGCTGTAATTGCAGTTTCATACATTTTTATGGTGAGCAATATTACCGCGCAGGATACACCGGTATATAAAAAGCATTTATGGCCGATTACTTTTTTGATGGGCTTATGCGGTGCGCTGTTTATAGAAAATATTACGGTTTTTAATGTTTTCTTCGGCTTTGCCGTGATAGTTTTTGTTGCGGTGCGTTTTAAAAGATTTTACAGCGTACATATTGCTTTTTTGATTGGTGCCGTTATCGGTGCAGTAATTATGTTCAGCAATTCGGCATATCTTTCTGTTTTGAAAGGTACTGACGGATATAGAAAAAGCACTACCGGAAGATATAATCTGCAAGGCAACGGATACTTTATTTGCGAGTATTTGTTCGGATATAACTATGCTCTTTGCGTTGTAATAAGCGTATTACTGTTGGTTATCACGGTGCTTTTTGTCAAGAAAAGCAGTTGTGTCAAACGCAAGAAGTGTGCAATTGCCGCGATATCTGTAAATGGTGTGTGTACGCTTGCTATATGCTTAAGATATGTGCTTATGCCGAGATTGCTTATGAATGCGGTTATAACGGTTGGTATAGCGTATTTTATTTCTGCTCTTGCGGTTATTCTGCTTTGCATCGAGAAGCAACGCGTGCTGAAAATGATATTGCCGTTTGTTTGTGCTCCGATATCAGTGTTGCCGCTGATGGTAGTTTCACCTATAGGCCCACGATGCTTCTATGTTTCTTATCTGCTCTCAATGCTTTTTGCGGTCGATCTGTTCGGACATGTGGTCTATGAGAGTAACATTATCAGTAACACGAATTTTAAAAAGCTCTTCGGTGCGCTGTCAATTGTGTCAGTTGCTGCAGTTGTGATATATACAGGCGTTTTTGCAACGATTTATAATCACGATAAAAAACGTAACGAGTTTGCATTACTGCAAGCAGAACGAGGTGAAAAGCAAATCGTCGTTTCATCTTTGCCTAATCGTAGCTTTGTGTGGACGGCCACACCTATTGAAGAAATTCAAAAGCCCAGATACAAAGCGTTTTACGGTATAGATGATAAAAGTGCAGAGATTGTTACGGTAACTCCTGAAGAGTTTGAAGAATATTATGATAAGTATATGGCTGAAAAGGTATAACAAAAGGACTGTTCATAGAACAGTCCTTTTGTTTTTTTATTTATATGTTACGTTTGCGAATTCATCGGTTTCAAACATCAGATTGTTGTGCTTTTCTGAACTTAAGCAACCGCTCTGTACGTTTTCAACCGTTACGTTTACCGTGTTTGTTTCGTTTGCAGCGGAGAATTTCGATTTCATAGCCGCGTTGTATTTAATGTTTTTGAATACAACATTGTCAGCAGTGAAGTTATATATAGGTACTGTGTCCATATCACCGATTTCTTCGGTGAATACTGTGCACATCATAGCTCTGCCGTCGTCACGGAAAATTTCGATGTTGTCAAACGTTACGCCGTCAATACTGCCTCCTGCAAGCTCGACAACAACTGCAAGGGAAGCGACTCTGTTGTTATTCCACGTTGCATCGCGGCAGATAACTGCGCTGTCTTTGAATGTGATGTTGCGTATAGCTCTGTTTACTTCGCCATGTATGCCGTAGCATCTTGCCTTGCCGCCCCATGCGACACAGTCTGAAAATGTGATGTTTTCGCTGGCTGACGGTTCTGCTGCACCGAGTGCCTTTACGTCAAACAGGTCGTCACCGCTTCGTGCAAAGCAGCGCTCTATTGTGCTGCCCTGTGTGTTGCATATTGCAAATGCATCGGAATTCATTTTGTAACCGAATATGTCAACATCCTTGATTTTTACATTCTGACAGTGGTAAGTAATGAAAGACCACTCAGGCGAGTTGATGATTTTTAAACCTTTAACCTCAATGTTACTGCACTCTGTAAATACAAGACCTCTGCGTTCTCTGCGGTCAAGGTGAGAAAGGTCAAGTACACCTCTGCCTACTAATTTGATATTCTTGCAGTTGTAAAAGTTTACAAACGGGCGTCTTGTCAGACCTATGGCGTTATCTTCAACGGCGCCGTCCTCGATGTATTTGTTTTCGTCCTCTTGACTTCTTATGTCATGCATATGCTCTGCAAGCACGTAAGCACCTTGTCGCAGATACACAACAAAGTTTTCTTCTTCAAAATGAGCGTATGGTGTTACGGTAAGCTCGCTGTCGACAACTAAAACATTTTCTTCGCCGTACTGTTCTTTGTAAGCGGCAATTTCTGCGTCTTCGTCAATTCGTTCTCTTACAAATACTGTATAAGCACAAGCCTGAGACGCATTGTTGAAAAGGAAGGTGTATATGCCGAAATCGTTGATGCTTGCTGTCATAACTCCGCCTGAGCAGTTTGCCCCAACGCCGAGCTTTTCAGGCAGGCAGATTGCATTCTTGATTCTGAAATCAGCCGAAGTCAACTCAATATTGAATGAAAAATCTTCGCCTTCATCGAAATAAACTTCCGAAAAAGAGTGTAATTCGCCGTACTGTGTCTCGCCGAGGAAAACTGTTGTCGCATAAACGGGAATGTCTCTGTCGCCGATTTTTGCCGTATAATACGGAGAAATGAAAATACCGTTTATATCGTCATAACCCTTGCAACCTTCGTACGCTTCAGGCTCAGCGTCTGCACGGGATTTAAGTTCTTCTACAGTAACACCACACTCGGCAAGAGTTTTGACTGCCTCCTTGGGGTATTCAAGCACATCAAAGTCAAGATTCTCACTCGGCGGTGTGATGACAGCAGGGGAGAATAGCGAGGAAAAGGTTACGGTAAGCGTAATGAATATTTTAAATACAAACCTGAAAAATTTGATCATACTCAAATCTCCTTAATCTGTGAAAACATCTCTTATTGCTTCGAGGTAACCGTATCCGTAAAGGTCATCGGGCTGAAGATAGCTTGTCTCTGTCCACTCATTCCAGCTGTTTACGGTTATAAACGGGGCTTTCATAATGCCGTTAGCTACAGAATTATCTGTAAAGGTTTTTATATTTTCACAAGCGGCTTTGAATTTATCGGGAGTGTTGTCGGTTACAACACCGGGCATGAAATCGTAAAACCTTACATTGTTGTCCCAGCCGACTGAAATGTTGGGGTAAAACGGCACTGTCAGCTTCTCGGATTCGCTTGCCAGCTTGTCGCAGTAGGCTTTTGTAACATCCGCAAAGTCACCGTCAAAGTTTACTAAGCAACCCCAGTTGTAGCTGGTTACCGAATCGATGCCGAGGTAATCGAACAGCTTGTAAGCGTCAACACCTTTACACTCATCATTGTCATTAAGCCAGCCGTAAGTGCGGCCGCTCCAGTGTACAACCTGAAAATGAAGCCCGTCAAAGCCTGCTTCAACTGTTTTTCTGCGAAATTCTTCAATGGCTGCCTTGCATTTTTGAGTTGTACCGAATGAGCGGATGAAGTTATCAAAATCAAAAATCATATATACGGGTTTGCCGTCAATCTTATAGTAGTTTTCACGGCTGAAATATTTCTCAATTGTTCTGTCGCAGATGTTTGAAAAGATTTCGGGGGTGACAACACCGCTCCATATAACTGTATCGAGATCGCGGTCGGAGTTGCGTTTGTCCCAGAGGTGGTTTGCGTTGTGGTTTGCCCACATCAGCATAAATTTCATATCGGTATTGTTTCGTGCTTTCAGAAAACCGTCGTTAAGGCAATTTTCAAGAAAAGGACGGTTGTCATACCAATACCAGTCGTAAATAAATACATTTACTCCGTGTGATACCGCGCAGTTAATCTGCATCTCCATAACACGGCTGTCAGCTTCGTTAACATAGCCCCACGTTGGAATTCGAGGCCAGCGGCAACCTTTGTAGCCTTTGTTTGTCATCGCCTTTACTGTTTGCCATTCGCCGTAACCCTCAGGCCAAAATATGCGTGTGCGTGGCTCATCACCTGTGTATGACGGCCATATAAAAGCAGCTATATCGTATGCCATATTATTCCCTCCGAATCGGTAGTGTGCCTTCAGTATATCACAGCACGGGGCAAACATCAATAAATAACGTGATTATTGTGCATTTAAGTGTATTGCGCTTCGTTTTGGCTTGTGATATAAATTTTGTCGAAGTCAGGTGTTAAAAATGAGTTTTTTATTTGATAATAAAAAGAATATATCGCCATAGTTTAATGCTCTTTTAAAGTGGTTGGTAATGATTCTTTCTGCCGCCGCAGTAGGTGTAATATGCGGCATTGTAGGCGGAGCTTTTGCCCGTAGCATTAGTTTTGTAACCGAATTGAGAGCAGAGCATAAATGGCTTGTCTTTGTTCTTCCGTTCGGAGGAATTGTGTCTGTAGCACTGTATAAACTGGCAAAAACAGAAGGTATAGGAACTGACAGGGTGCTTGAAGCTGCAACAGGTGTGTCTAAAATACCTATGCGTCTTATGCCGGTTGTGTTTACGGCATCTGTAATAACGCATCTATTCGGCGGTTCGGCAGGTACTGAAAAATCCTTTTATAAGAATTTTTGCAGGCGGTTGTATCGTTATTGCTCTTACAATGATATTCGGTACTGACTATAACGGCGGCGGAATGTTTGTTGTAGAAAGGATTTTTGAAGAAGGTACGGTTCGTCCTGAAGCGTTTTTATTGAAGATTGTTTTTACGGTTATTACGATTTCTGCAGTCTATAAGGGTGGCGAAATTGTACCGTCGTTTTTTATAGGTGCAACTCTGGGTGCTGTGTTAGCGACGGTTTTTGGTTTGCCTTTAGGGTTGGGTGCCGCAATTGGTATGGTTGCTTTTTTGCTTCGGTCACAAATTGTCAGATAGCTGCAGCTGTTATTGCAATTGAGCTTTTTGGTGCAAACGGATTTATTTATTTTGCATTGGCAGCATTTACTGCGAGAGTATTTTTCAGAAAAACAGGTCTTTACAGCAAGCAGGTTATCAATTAATGTTACTGATTTAAAAGCCGCTCAAGGTTGACCCTGAGCGGCTTTTTTTTATATCTTCTTCTTCATCAGTCCGTGTTTGTTACAGTAGATATACAGATAGCCTCTGCCTCTGAGCTGAAACCGAGTTTCTGCATTGCCTTCGGGATAGAACTTTACAAACTGCACCTTGTCCGATGTGAGGTGGGCGATAAAAGAAATGAAATGCGACTTTTCCATTTCGTGGTCTACCGTTACAAAGTATTCGTCTTCAACCTTTTCGATTCTTATTTCGTGTGCTTCGTCGGTTTCTTCTGCTTCAAGTGAGGGCAAGGTTATTCCGCAGCAACTGATTAATGCGTCGCCCGTAGTGTGTATAACATTACCGCATACGGGGCAGACATAAAACTTTGAGCGGAGAATGTTTGACGAAATGTTATTGTTGATTACTGTGTCGCCCGACATCAGTTCCATTACCGAAACGCCGAGTGCATTGCTGAGCGGTTCAATCAGTGTTATGTCGGGCAAGCCTTTTGCTGTTTCCCATTTTGAAACAGCTTTACTGCTGACTCCTATTCTTTCTGCAAGCTGAGTCTGTGTTAGATCTTTTGATTCACGAAGCTTTTTTATTGTTGCACCTGTTATATAGTTGTCCATAGTTTTACTCCTTTTTACTTGTATTATAATTCTGCTTTTGCTTTTTCGCAACCTACGCTTCGTGGAAATAAAAACGAGGTAACTTTGTGTTACCTCGTTTGGGTTTGATTTTTATTATTCGTCGCCGTTTGAAGGCTCACCGATCGGAGTCGGGTTGGAAAGCTGAGTTGTTACACTGTCGCCAAGGTCAATCTGCTTGTATGTCTGGTTAAGTGTGGGTACGATCATTTTGAGGTCGCCGTCAATATTGTTGATTGCGCCTTTAAATGCCAACTGGAGCTCAATAAGGAAGGGGAAATAGAGATATATTACCTTCTGGCCGGGTATCTTGTTCCAGATACGAAGAGCAGTATAAGCACAGTTGAGAATTTTGCTCCAACGGTTGGAGTTGACAATCATATTGTTTACTTTTACAAGGTCATCTGCTGTGAGGTCTTTGTAAAGGTATACGAACTTGTGGTCGGGGTTGTTGACCGGGTCAAGGTAGCGGTAACGCCATGCCTCAAAATTGTAGTAGAGACCGGGGCCGTCTTCAACTGTTGTACCGTATGTACCGACAGATACGCCTGAGCCTTTGGGGACCATGTACGGATATGCGCCCACCTGAATTGATTTGCTTGAGAGGTTTTCAATATAAATCCAGGTGTGGTCTGTTGAAGCTTTGTGGCAGAGATACATTCTGGCAACAACTTCAGTGTTGTTTGCAGTGCCCTCATCTGCGGCAGAAGCAATAATGCATGTGCCGAAAAGAATTGTGGCAGTAAGTAGAATGGCGATGATTCTTTTGATTTTTTTCATAATTATACACTCCTTTTATCTGTCAATAATTATATCATAAATGAGTATAAAGTGTCAAATCAAAAAAATATAAAATAATATAAAGTATATAGAAAAATATTGGTACAAATGTTTATGTTTTAATTGATTTTGACGAATTATATTGAAACATTATTTTTTATGTGCTAAAATTATTTGGTAACTATAATAACGGAGCGGATTTAGGATGTCTTTTAAAGATTTTTGCGACAAATATGCCAAGCAGATAAAGGCTATGTCACCCAAGTACGATGTGATTTATGAGGTTTCCGACAAAGACCCTATTACTTTTGAAAACAGCAGCGAGGTTTTACTCTCTGCGGCTGTTATTGCCGATACGCATCTGCCTGACCGTGAGGCGGCAGAAGCCAACCTCGGCAATTTCTTCAAGGATATTTCAAACTCAAAAGAAAAGTTTGACGTGTTTATGATGGCGGGCGATATTGCTGACTACGGGCTCAACAAAGAATATGAGCGCTTCTTCAGACCGCTTGATGCTCAAAAGGTAATACCGCATACACTCGTTACTATGGGTAACCATGATGCACGTTTTTTCTTTAAGAAAAACAGCAAAATCGTTATGGATAAAGTTGACAAATACCTTGGCATAAAGACTGAAGGCAAGACCTATTACTCATACGATATAAACGGCTATACCTTTGTTGTTATGTGTACCGAGAAGCGTGTGCTCGAAAAAGCATATATCTCGAAAGAGCAGATGGAGTTTATTGACAGCGAGCTTGCACGAGGTACAAAAGACGGTAAACCAGCATTCCTTATGTGCCACCAGCCGTTTGCTTTTACTCACGGTCTGCCCGAAGTATGGGAAACAGGCGACCTCGGTGAGCAGAATGACGAGGTCAGAGCAATTGTTGAAAAACATAAAAATGTTTTCTTTATCAACGGCCACCTTCACGGTGGAGTTTGTGATAAGGTTTTTGAAACGCTCAACGAAGAAAATGGCGTATATTCAATCAGTGTGCCCGGTTACAGAAAAGAAAATAACTTCGGTATCACCGATTGTGGTGTTGGCTATTTCTTTGAGGTTTATGCTGACCGTGTGGTATTCCGTGCACGCAAATTCCTTACGGGTGAATATATAAACGGCGACTATTCTGTGCAAGAATATAAATTAAAGTAAATCAAATCAAAAAAATCAGCCTGCTTACTTTTTACGGTAAGCAGGCTGTGTGCTTTTATATTGAATTAAAGTCCGAGTAAACGCTGGAAGATGTTTACGACTTTAAGGCCTAAGTTGCGGAAGAAGGCAAGGATATGTGTAAAGAAATTTACGCTTATGTTGCCGCTTTCTTCGCCGGGTGTGCCGTCAAAATCGGAGCTGACGGAATTCATCCAGGAAATAAGACCTTCGGAGCCTTCGAGCTTTACCTCTTTACCGAGACCGTTTTCGGTTACAACATCGGGATAGGTGCTGCCATCGAGCATATGCAGGTCGTATGTAACAACCTTTGCAAGGTGATGGTTATCGCTTGCAGAGTTGCCTGCAGGCTCAGTTACTGCGGAGAAGCTTGAAAGTCTGCACTTTTCGGGGTTGGAGTTGCTCTTGCAAACGTTTTTCCAAAGCGGAGTGGTTACCATTGAGTAGTTTACAACGGGGTCGAGCTTACTGCAAATCATCCAGATTGCGATGTCGGAGCACTTTGATACATCGCTTGCCGTGACTGTACCTGTGCCTGCAATCGGGAATATACCTGCGAAATACTCAGGGAAGGCGATTGCCATATTCCATGTCATTTCACCGCCTGCAGAACTGCCGCCGATGAAAATCTTTGTTGTGTCAATATTGTCGCCGTGCTTTGCAATCATATCGTCGATTACTGCGCGGAGAGGCTCGATAAGTGTTGTGTTCCAGTAAACAAGCCTGTGCTCCGGTGAACGGGGAAGGAGAATGAATGCACCGCCCTCGTCAAATTTGCTCTGAAGCTCTTGAGATGCCCAGTAGGGGAAGTCGCTGTCGTCAAGCTGAGCGTCAACATAATCGGCGTGACCGATACCGTGAAGGAAGATTACGAGAGGATATTTGGTATCGTCATTTTTACCTACGGGTGAATAATATGCATAGTCAAGTGCTTCGCCGCCTGCTTCGGGCGCAACGTCGCTTTCGAATTCGTCACGAAGTGCCTGTATACCTGCGGATGTGGGGAGTGCCTTCTTGCGGCTGCCTTTTGCTGATGCAGATACACTGAGCGGTAGTATGCACATAAGCATAGCCATAATCATTGCAATGATTTTTTTCATGTTTCGGTAACCACCTTAATTAAAATTATAAAATAATTCTAACAAAAATATTTCTGTAAGTCAAATTATATTTCAGATAATTTACTTTATTTTAACATAAAGAGCAATCCATTTAGTGGGTATATATTATTCTTATCCGTAATACAACCTGTACATTTTGTTTCAAATTTGTACGGTGCATCAAAGCTGTTGTTTGTTATTTCAGCTTCACGCAAATATTCAAGGTGAATATAATGGTTGCCGTAAACAGGCTTTTCAAAGCTGTTGCCCGTAACTGTCAGTTTGCCATGTACAAACTGCTTTGAACTCTCATCCATTACTTTAGGAGAGTAGCGTATTACGGGTGCACCTTCGTACATATTTGCATAGTTACAGCTTATAACCCGGTTATTGCGGAATATGACGTGTGTTGTGTATCCCGATTCAAACCAGAAGTTGCAATCGTCTTCAATAAGCAGGGCAGGTCCCCATACTTTTTCGAAGCAGTTGTTTTCAATTATTACTTCGCCTCTTGTGGTGCAGAGTATTCCTCTGCCGCAGGTGAGACCAAAATGGCAGTTCCTTACGTAAAGATTAGGTATCCAGGTTGCGTTTTCGACTACATCTTTGCCGATTTCTATATCCGGTAAAGCAGAATCAAGTGTTATTTGAATATCTGTATCATTGATTCTTGTAAAGCTTAATACCTTTGCAGATGCATATGGAATGAGTGTATTCCACTTGATAAAGTCGATTTTATCGCCGACTTCAAATGCCTGAAAGCCCCAACTTTCATCGTGCATAAACCGCAGTGTCAAGCCGTTTGTGGCTGTATCTGTATCAATTATCCGCAGGTGAGTGCCGTGTGCGTTGATGAAGTCATCGTGTGCACCGCCTGCTTTGCAATTTTCGACAAGTATATCGCCTTTACAGCCTGAGAACTGAAAAAAGTCTGCTGTGCTTGCCGCAGTTCTGCCGTCGGCGGGCATAAGGTTACAATTTTTGAAGGTTACGTTCTCACAAAACTGCGAAACCATACCGAGTCCGTGCATAAACTTTATACGCAGAGATTCAAAAACAATGTCCCTGCATCGCTGAAACATACTGCCCGTCTGGTCGCGGACAATATTGCGTGACTGGATTATTGCACCTGCAGGAAAATATATGTTCTTGTTTTTAAGTGTAGCTTTGAGTGTATTGCTGTCGAGCATATCAATACTTTCAAACTCAAGGTCAGCACGGCTGAAGTCACGGAAAAGCCCCGTTGCAAGGTCGAGCAGTTTTACCTGCCTTCTGCCAAGTACATAGTGGTCTTCCCAATACGGCTTACCGTTTTTGTCGGGTTCGCCCTGCCAGATAATGCTGTTGCCTTCAACTCTGAAAAGACATTCGGAATTGATTTTTATTACACATTCACCGTCGTTATTTGAAACTACAGTAAATTCTGACATAGTAGGGCAGGCATAGTCGACGATAAGATTTTTTACTGTAATGTTATTGCATTTGTCAAAAACAAACGGAGTCATCTTGCCGTGTACAAGCAGTGTTGCACCGTTTCCGTCAATTGTTATATCAGATTTGTCTTTGATGTAAATGGCGGCTTCTCTTTTACCTGTTGGGTTTTCGTGCCTTTTGGCTGTATTAGTACAGTAGTATCCCTCAAGCTCAAACGAATCATCCTGACGTACGTCGTAAATTCTGTTTTTTTCAAGCGTAATGTGTGTGCCGTCAGTTATTTCTGAAAATATTGTGCTCAGTTCATTCATTTCTTTTCTCCTCAAATTGCAGGATGACTCAATTATATACTTATTATAATATAATTTCAATATTTACTTGAGCGTGGTTTTGTGTTATTCTTTAGTTAAACTAATTCCGAAAGGATGGTATAAATGACTCTTACAACTTTTCTGAGATTTCTTATGGCAATTATAATGTCGCCTTACTATCTTTTTAACTGCGTGTTTAACGAATATGTTTATCCTGCCGTCAGCAGGTCGGATGCTTATCTTTTCTGCTACTTTGTCGGCAATGAAGTCGATGAGCAGACTATACATTTTGCCGTCAGTACAGACGGATATAATTACAAGGCTCTCAACGGTAATGAGGCTGTTATTGAGCAGACAAAGGGCACAGGCTGTGTGCGTGACCCATACATACTCAAGGGTGCCGACGAAAACGGCAAGGATTGCTACTTTATTATTGCAACCGATATGAATGCACTCGATGGCTGGACTTCAAACCATTGTCTTATCACATGGCGTTCATACGACCTTATCAACTGGACGGATGAAACGGTGATTGATATCCGTCAGTTTGAGGGCTTTGAGAACACAAACAGAGCGTGGGCACCGCAGGCTATATGGGACAGCGACAAGCAGATGTATATGGTCTACTGGGCAAACTCAACTGTAGAAAATGACTGTGCAGGCCACTACTATGCATATACAAAGGATTTCAAAACCTTCGAAACTCAGCCTGAGATTCTTTTCGGCAGATGGAATGAGGTCAATACCGAAACAGGTGAAATTATGAATGTGCAGTGTATTGACGGAGATATCGTCTACAACGAAAAGGATGAATATTACTATCTCTATTTCAAAGAGGATTTAACCCAGAAAATTGCCTGGGTACGCTCAAAGAACCTTACAGGTCCGTACAATACGGATTATACAATCTGTTCGCTTAACTATTGGGGTGTAGAGGGCAGCTCAATGTACCGCATCAACGGTACGGATTCCTGGATGATGATAATGGATGAGTACGGTCAGGGCTCGTACTTTGCACAGATGACAAAGGATTTCACTACCTTCAAAAGAGTACAGCGTTCAACCTACTCTATGGACCACCTCAAGCCCAGACACGGCTCTGTTATAACCATAACGGAGAGCGAGTATGCGGCACTTGCCGAAGCATACGGAATAGAGAAATAAAACAAACCGGCTGTCTGCATGGGAATGGTGCGAGACAGCCGATTTTTATATTGATATTGCTATATGTATTGTTAAAGATTTCTCCAGCAAACCTCGACCTGTGTAATGATTTCTCGTAAGCTTTTATCTTGGATTTTACAATCCAGAAGTTCGTCTAAAGTTTTAAAATATCTGCCGTGTTCATCTTTATTGGATTCACATATAAAAAAGACTCTTTACCTTTTCCTTCATAGAATACACCGTGTTCAACATTTTTCCATTCAAAAACAATTTCTCTGCCGTGAATTAAACTGAATTTGAAATCGTCTATAGTTTCGAAGGACTGAAGACTATAACATTTTTTATCCAGATCTGTTCAAAGATTCAGTGAGACAGTCTCTTTTGTGTCTCGAAAACTTAATGTTACAGACTAAACTTTTGTATGGTTGATATGGGTGTTGTTTGCAGTGCTTAATTATGAAACTAATTCAAAGTTAAAACTGTCTTTGAAATCAGAAAAACAATCATCACATATCCAGTATTTTCTGTCGGTGGTACAGTAACCTGTGTTCAAGTCGTTATCATTTTCACTGAATTTATCCCAACAAAAAGCACAGTGATCATGATCCCAGGTTTCATTTGGCTTCTGATATTTGGATTTTATAAGTTTTGCATTTTTTAAGTAATCCTCCTGGTTAAGCAATCTCCAGTCATTTTTGTTATGCAAAATACATTCCTCCTTCATATTCTTTTGGTGTCATTTGTCCGTTAGGATAAATTCTGAACCCATTACCACCGCCCGGGTAATTATAATCCCAGTGAGGTCCGTGTGGCTCACCGTGGTTCAGATCCGGATGTAAAGTTTCTTTGGTTTTAGAGTTTACCCAAGCGCCTTTGCCGCTAGAAGGGTCTCCTTTACCTCTCCATTCGTAATTTTCTCCCGGTTTTATGGATGGATCCCAGCCTGGAAATTTTATGGAGTTTCCTTTGTCTGCCGCTCCCATACCTTTGCAGGTATTGTCAATGTGTCCGTATGCTGTCTTTATGTAACGCATTTTGGGGCGAATATCTGATGTTGTCCCTTTTTCTTCAACAAAATGTTTTACATAATTATTAGTTTCAGCGTAATCAACAGGTATAATATTACCTTGCATTTCTTCAAACGGTTCACCGTAGCAAATTACAGCCTTGGGTTTTATTTTCCTTATCAGTTCGTTATAGCCCTGCATAAACAGTGCTTTTTCTTTTCTGACACCTAAGGTTGAAACAGCAACGATACTGCCTTTTTCAATTCCGTCAAAGCAAAACCAAAACGTATTTGGTTCTCCCCACGCAACAGTAGGAATAACCTTGATTCCTTTAGATTGCAAATATGCACCGCACCAACGGCTCCGAAAAGTGTTATACACCTTTAAGGATAACGGCATTTCCGTGTAAATGCTATAGTTAGGTGCAAGAACAGCTTTATACTTTTTTAGTTTCTCAATTCTTGGCTCAGGGTCATTCCATAATGCTTCAAACTTGTAGTCATCTAAAAAAAGTGAACAATTTTATCTGTTTGACTTTCATTGAGTTTATCATAACCTGTTAACTCAATATTTTCAATCTCTATTTTTATAAAAATTATTGCATTTAAATAAAAAAAGAATTAAAATAAAATCAGTAAAATATACGGAGGTATTTACTATGCTTAAAGTTGGTCTTGTAGGTGTCGGCGGTATCAGCGGCGCACATATCCCTGCGTGGGATAAGAGAGAGGATGCCGAGCTTGTTGCTCTTTGCGATATCCGTCCCGAGAGAATGGAGAAGTACGAGGGCAAGCGTCACTATCTCGATTTTGATGAGATGCTCGCTAACGAAGAGCTTGATATACTCGATATCTGTCTGCCTACATATCTTCACGCAGATTTTGCCGTTAAGGCAATGGAAAAGGGCATCAACGTAATATGTGAAAAGCCCATTTCTCTTAAGGAAGAGGATATTGACAGAGTTTATTCAACAGCCGAGAAAACCGGTGTTAAGTTTATGGTCGCCCAGGTGCTCCGCTTCTGGCCCGAGTACGAGGTTCTTAAGGAGATTTTCGACACAGGCAAGTACGGCAAGCTCCTTTCCGGTACAATGACAAGACTCGGCCACAAGCCCCGTTGGAGCTGGGACGGCTGGATGATGGATGAAAAGAGAAGCGGCCTTGTACCTTTCGACCTTCACATTCACGACCTTGACTTTATGGTATACGCTTTCGGTATGCCCAAGGTTGCTCACCAGTATCGCTCAAAGCGTCCCGAGCAGGACTTTATTTCCGTTACTTACGATTTTGGTGATTTTACAATCAATACCGAGGCTTCGTGGTATGCAACCTGCTATCCGTTTACCGCTCAGTTCCGCTTCCAATTTGAAAAAGCTATAGTTGCAAATGAAAACCGTACAATGAAAATTTACCTTGAGGACGAAGAAATCGATCTTTCCAAGGAGACAAAGGGAGATACAGGCAGCATCAACCTTCCCAAGAGTGATGCTTATGCTAACGAAATCAACTATTTTGCAGACTGTGTACGCGACAACACACCTGTAGAAAAGGTTAAGCCCGAAGAGCTCAGATGTGTTCTCAACATTCTCAACAGCCTTTAATCTAATCCCCAAAAATTGAAAATAAAGGAGCGATCCTTGTGAAAAAACTTCTTTGCATTCTGGTTGGTGCTATTATGATTGTTTCCGCTCTTCCTTTCGGTACTTCTGCGGCTGAGGCAGGATTTGATGTGACCAAAGCAGTAATTGTATCGGGCGAGTCTGCTACCGATAAATACGCTGCATCACGCCTTGAGTATTATCTTGAACGGATAACAGGCAGGGATATCGCCGTTGTTTCCGATTCTCAGCCGGAGTCTGAATATGAAATTGTTGTCGGTGAAACCGGCCGTAAAACGGTTGACCTTGACGGATTCAAGGACGGCGGTTATGTAATCACTTCCGATGCAGAAAAAGTAGTAATCTGCGGCGCAGGCAACAAGGGCACAATAAACGGTGTCTATGCTTTCCTCGAAGATTACTGCGGCTGCCATTGGTATGAGAGCGGTGTTATCGTTACTCCCGAAAATGCTTCTCTTACCGTACCTTACGGTATTGATGATGAATATCATCCTTTCTTTGAATATACCGAAACCGATACGACAAGCTCGCGTGATATCGAGTTTTCACTTGCAAACGGTCTGACAGGCGGTGTTTACCGCAGCTTTACCGCAGAGCAGGGCGGTCAGGTAGGATATATAGGCTCTTTTGCTCATACTCTTGTAACTCACTATTGCAATCCTGAAACTTATTTTGAGGCTCATCCCGAGTACTACGCCTATCACCAAGGCGAGAGAGTGCCCGAGCAGCTTTGCCTCACAAACCCTGACGTGATTGATATTGTTGTCGGTGAAGTGCTCGAAAACCTTTCGCGTCAGCACGACCCGTCAGCTACAATTCAGATTGTTTCTCTCACTCAGCACGATAATCAGAATTACTGTGAGTGTGACAAATGCAAGGCACTTGATAATGCCAACGGCTCACACGCAGGCACAATGATTACCTTTGTCAATACTGTTGCCGAGCGTGTCAAAGCATCGGGCAATTATGACAATGTTGTTTTTGATACGTTTGCTTACCAGTATACACGCAAGGCACCGACGGCTGTTGTACCGCGTGAGGATGTTATCGTCCGACTTTGCTCTATAGAGTGCTGCTTCGGCCATACTCTTGATGACCCGAAGTGTGATGAGAACAAAGAATTTATGTATGACCTTGAGCAGTGGGGCAAAATCTGCAACCGTGTATATATCTGGGATTACGTAAATAACTACCGTGAAACTGTATGTATCTTCCCGAATTTCGGCGTAATGCAGAGAAACGTTCAGATTTTCTACGAGAATAATGTTAAAGGAATTTACGAAGAAGGCAACTACTATATCGCAAACAGTGACGGTGAATTCGGCGAAATGAGAACATATCTGCTCTCAAAGCTTATGCAGGATCCGTACTGTGATTACGATGCTGAAATGAACGGCTACCTTGAAGCTGTTTACGGTGCAGGCTGGCAGAATATCCGTGAGTTTATCGATATTATGACAGAGCATGCAGTTACCGATTCAAAGCATCTCTATATTTATCAGAAATCGCAGAAGACTCTGTACGGTATGAAGAATACAGACATAGAGTATTGCAATCATCTTTGGGAGAATGCGAAGGCTCAGGCACAGACTGAGGAGCAACTTTCTCAGGTTAAGCGTTCAGAGCTTTGCTGGCGATACTGGAAGTGTTCAAATCAGGTAGGTGAATTCTCCAGATGGCAGTTCCCGTACATCTGGATGAACGCAAATGAAAAGTTCCATCATGACCTGAAGGATATGGGCATAACGATGATGGGTGAGGGTGCAACCCATACACTTTCCGATTGTAACCTGCTCTATCTTTACAGACATCTGTTCAAGTGGACTACACTTTTTGAAGAGCCTTATTGGGATTTTCTCAATCCCTATGCAGTGAAACTTTACGAGTTCCTCGGTAAAATATACAACGCTTTTATGAAATAATTTGGTAGGTGATATTTATGGAAAGAACATATATACCCTTTAATCAGTGGAAAGAAAAATCAAAGCAGACCGAATACACAAATGATACTGTCCTTCTCAGTGCCGACGGTAAGCTTCAGGCAAAAGGCTGGGCAAAGCACAATGTGTTTGACTACGACCGTACAAAGGTAAAGGCAAAGCTTATGAGCCGTAAGGAGTGGGACTTTTATCAGGTTTCCGACGGCAAGTTTATGGTTCAGCTCAGTTTTGCAAATATCAATATCGGCGGCTATGTAGGCGCAAAACTTATCGACCTTGAAAACGGCAAACAGATTATTGATGCAACACAGATTTTCCTCGGCGGTAAGGATAAGTATGTTCCGCCTGCAAAGGGTGACGCGCCCAACCGTTTCGGCTACAAAATCGGCAAGGCAGAGTTTGATTTTGATACCAAGGAGAATACAAGAACTCTGTGGTTCAAGATGTTCAAGGGCGGTAAAACCGTAGAGTGTAAATTCACAATGGATATCCCCGAAGGTCTTGAGAATATCACTACCGTTCTTCCGTTTGACGGTGACGATACAAAGTACTTTATGACCACAAAGCAGAACTGTATGCCTTGTGAGGGCGTGTTTAAGATTGACGGCAAGGAATGGAATTTTTCAAAGGCTGATGCTTTCGGTACACTCGACTGGGGCAGAGTAAATACTCCGCACAAAATGGTATGGTACTGGGGCAACGGCTCAAAGTATATAACAGATCCTGATGGCGAAAAGCACCTTTTCGGCTTTGAAATCACATGGGCTATCGGTAATGAGAGCAACGCTACCGAAACCTGCCTTTTCTACGACGGCAAAGCACATAAATTCGGTGCTGTCGATGTTGAAACCTTCCCGAAGCCCGACAAGTTTATGCAGCCGTGGAAGTTCGTTTCCGAGGACGGCAGATTCAATCTCACAATGGTACCGACATTTGACCATCATTCAGATATGAATCTCGGTGTTGCGAGAATGCACACTCATCAGGTGCACGGTCTCTGGAGTGGTGACGTAACACTTGACGACGGCACAAGGCTTGAAATCAAGGATATGTATGCATTCTGTGAGTATGTAGAAAACAAATGGTAAGCTGACCACAAAAGGGAGTAAGAAAGAAAATGGGTTTTAAAGAATATATACGCGGTGCACTTACTGCACCCGAAAAAGGCGATACGGTAGAGTATTTCAAACTCAAGGCAAGAGTTTCGGGTAACGTGCTCACAAATGCAGCCGATATCCCTGCAGGCGGATATAATTACGAGGCTGATATTACAAAATTCTGGGAGGAATTTCAGAAGCTCAAGAAAGAGCGTGACTACCCCATATCGTTTAACACAATAATGCTCCGCGTTTTTGCTGAAGGTCTTAAGGCTAATCCGAGGCTTAATGCACACATGGAATACAAGCGCAAAGCTTCTACGGGCAGACTTATTGTTAAAGAACATATCGATGTTGCTGTGCCTTTTCTGCTCGACAGCGGCGAAACCTTCCCCGTAAAGCTCCGTAATCTCGAGCAGCTTTCTCTTAAAGGGATTTCGGAGGAAATAGCAAGACTTACAACTGCACTCAAAGAAACAGACGTAGACAGAGTACTTTTTGATATAATTCTTCAGAGAATTATCGGTTTTATCCTCAAGGGTAAATTTGCAAGCACTGCAGCACAGATAGCAACAGGCTATGTGGGCAAGTACAAGGTTGCCAAGTTTTCGGGTCTTTTTGAGCACGCATCACGTGATAAGTCTGCTCTTCAGATGAATGAGCTTAACGAGGGTACGGTTTGTATGACTAACCTCGGTACGCTTTATAAAGGACTCAACGGTAATGTAACCTATGCACCTCTGCTTTTTCCGCAGGTGTTTATTATGGCTCTCGGTGCGGTACAGGACAAAGACTATGCTTTCAGAAACGATAAGGGCGAGGTTGACCTTGGTACCAAAAAAATACTGCCTATCAATATAATGTTTGACCACAGAATAGGCGGATTCAACGATGTTATTCCATTTATCAAAAAGCTCGATGAAATTTTTGCAGCTCCCGAAGTTATGTGGGAGTGGTAACCGTATAAAAAAGCACCCGCTATGGTTATGCCATAGCGGGTGCGTGGTATTTTAGCGGTTTTAATTTATTATGCTTTTTTCTTTTCTTTAGAGAAAAGCATACCGATCGCATTGATTATAATAAATATGATAAGGTAGCCTATAACAAACTTCTGGTGAGAATAGATAGTTGCAACCATCATAAAAATACAACCGATAATTGCAATAATCGGTGCTATGAAACGCTTGAATCCGTTAACGTCTTTGAGCTTGAACAGCATCATAAAGAATATCGGAATATATAAGAAATAGCTTGTAACAATGGGAAGCTCTGTCGGGTCGAATGCGAATATGCCCAGACTTTTGCCGAAGGATGAAAACTGTGAACAGTAGAAAAATACCATCCAGACAATACACATAAGAAGTCCGAAGGTTGCAGAGCTGGGTGCCATATTCGTTGCCTGGTCGACCTGGATAAATACACGCGGTTTAAGGCCTTCATTTCGTGCAGCAAGTGCGTACATACCTCTTGAGCAAGCGAGTGTCAGACCGTTAAGAGTGCCGAAACAGGAAATAATAACAAACACGAAAACTGCTGTGCCGCCGATTTTACCGAATACAGCTTCAAATGCGAGTCTTGCACCCGTTTCGCCGCCTTCCATCATTGTTGCATTGGGTATTCCGCCTGCAAGGCCTACATAATAGAGGATATAGATTATGATAACAGCAAGTGAGCCGAAGACAAGTGCTCTGGGAAGATTCTTCTTTGCATCCTTAAGCTCTGCGTTGATTGTTGTGGCAACAATCCAACCGTCGTAAGCAAATGCTGTTGCACAAATTGCGGTAAAGAGTGCGGGGCCAGTCTGTACCTCGTTTACTACTGTTGTAAAGTTTTCTACAGTGTAGCCCTTGGAAAGTCCGTAGATTGTACCGACAATTGCCATAAGGAAGAGGGGAATAAGCTTGATTACTGTTGTTGAAACCTGTACCTTACCTGCAATAACCGGAGAAAGCAAGTTGATTGCAAAGCTGAGAATAAGGTAGAAACCTGCAAGTGTCATGCAAAGTCCACCGGTTATATCAGCCTGATCGTGGAAAAACAGTACGCAGGTGTAACGGGCGGTAACCCATGCAAGTGCCATTGTTAGGCAGGGGTAGTAAATTAAACTTGTAAACCAGCCTATGAAATAGGCGTACTTTTTGCCGACAAGTGCTTCAGCATAGTCGACAAGGCCGTTTACTTTTTCGATTCTGTTTGCAAGTATCGAGAAAGCGTATGCACAGGCAAGCATAATAAGTCCGCCGGCAATCCAGGAAAGGATACCGAGCTTGAGGTCGCCGCCTGTTGCTGTCAGTATTTTCTCTGCTTTGAAGAAAACACCGCTACCGACTACGACGCCGGTTACCATTGCGATAGCCGTCATCAGTCCGTACTTTTTTGTCATAGTTGTTGACATTTTATCAACTCCAATATTTTTAATACTTTTAAAGTGTATATAAATTTTCTAATTAATGCAAGAGTTTTTTTAAAAAGCTATAGAAATTATTGTAATTTTGTTGTAAAATATACACGTTATTTATGAAATATAAGAAAGGAACTAACAAAAATGAAAAATTTAAAGGGTATTTTCACCGCACTTCTGACTCCGTTTGATGCAAATGATAACGTGAACACAGCTGAGCTTGCAAAACTCATTGAGAGAAATATTGAGCAGGGTGTTGACGGCTTTTATGTTGCAGGCAGTACAGGCGAGGCTTTCCTTCTTTCGGAAGAAGAGCGCAGATTAGTTTACAAGACCGTTAAAGATACAGCAGGCGACAGAGTAACACTTATTGCTCACGTCGGTACAGTTTCCACAAAGCAGGCCGTTGAGTATGCAAAGTATGTCGAGAGTATTGGCTATGATGCAGTTTCTGCTGTTGCACCTTTTTACTATAAATTCAGTAATGCTCAGGTTATCGAGCACTACAAGGCAATTGCCGACAGTGTAAGCATTCCGCTTATTATTTACAATATTCCGGCTTTTTCAGGCGTTGAGCTTACTCTTGATGAGATTGCAGACCTTCTTGCACACGATAATATTGCAGGTGTTAAATACACATCAAACGATTACTTCAAGCTTCAGCAGATTCGTGACCGCTGCCCCGATGCAATCATTTACAACGGCTTTGATGAGCTGATGATTTCAGGTCTTGCGATGGGTGTTGACGGCGGTATCGGTTCTACATACAACTTTATGGCTGACAAATTCATCAAAATCCGTAAATTCTGGGAGAGTGGTGACATCAAGGCTGCTCAGGAGCTTCAGTGTCAGGCTAACAAGATTATTACAGCACTCTGTAAGGTTGGCGTTATGGCAGGAGAAAAGGTTGTGCTCAACCTTCTCGGCTTTGATTTCGGTGTGTGCCGCAAGCCTTTCGATCCGCTCAGTGACGAGCAGGTTGAGTATCTCAAGGAGACAATACTTCCTCTTCTTTAATGCTTGACAGTACAGTGTAAGTTGTGATATACTTTACCCGTAATTTAAGAGGGTAGCTTATACCCTTTCAATATTTTAAACGATTGGAGATAACCACAATGGAGAGAATTAAGACTATCGAAACAAAAGATCTTGTAAAGAGCTGTGAAAACGGCGGTTGCGGCGAGTGCCAGACTTCTTGCCAGTCCGCTTGCAAGACATCCTGCGGTGTTGCTAACCAGCAGTGCGAAAACGCTCAGGAAAACTAATTGCGGATATTTTAATCAGCTATCAGACAGGTAATACACATTTGCTGTATTACCTGTTTTTCTGTAATCAGCGATTACTTATGGAGTGAATAAATTAAATGGTACATCAGTATAAATTGAACGGTTACAACATCGTGCTCGATACTTGCAGCGGCTCTGTCCATGTTGTCGACGATGTTGCTTACGATATAATTGCACTTTACAAAGAAAAGAGTGCAGATGAAATTGCAGACGAAATCAGTGCAAAATATGCTGCTGACGGTGTAACAAAGCAGGATTGCCTCGAGTGTATCGAAGATGTAAAGAGCCTTGAGAGTATGCAGAAGCTCTATACACCCGACACCTATGCCGATATGGCTTTTGATTTCAAAAACAGAAATACGGTGCTCAAGGCTATGTGCCTTCACGTTGCCCATACCTGCAACCTCAACTGTGAATACTGCTTTGCAAGCCAGGGCAAGTATCACGGCGAGCGTGCTCTGATGAGTTTTGAAGTTGGTAAGCGTGCACTTGACTTTCTTATCGAAAACTCGGGTACACGCCACAACCTTGAGGTTGACTTCTTCGGCGGTGAGCCTCTTATGAATTGGGATGTTGTAAAGCAGCTTGTTGCTTATGCCCGTGAGCAGGAGAAGATTCACAATAAGAACTTCCGCTTTACTCTTACCACTAACGGTATGCTTATTGATGACGACGTTATTGAGTTCAGCAACAAGGAAATGAGCAACGTTGTCCTCAGCCTTGATGGCAGAAAAGAAGTGCATGACCGCCTGCGTAAAGACTATACCGGTAAGGGCAGCTATGATATAATTTTGCCCAAGTTTAAGGAGTTTGTAAAACGCAGAGGTAACAAGAGCTACTATATGCGAGGTACTTTTACTCACGCAAATACAGACTTTACCAACGATATTTTCCATATGGCAGATATGGGCTTCACTGAGCTTAGTATGGAGCCCGTAGTCTGTGCACCGAGCGATGCGAGTGCCCTTACCGAGGCTGACCTGCCTGTGCTTTTTGAGCAGTATGAGATACTTGCCAAAGAGATGATAAAACGCAAGCGTGAGGGCAGACCCTTCACCTTCTACCACTATATGCTCGACCTTAAACACGGCCCCTGTATTTACAAGCGTATTTCGGGCTGCGGCTCAGGTACGGAGTATGTTGCTGTTACACCTACAGGTGATATTTATCCTTGCCACCAGTTTGTAGGTGATGCTAAATATCTGCTCGGTAATATTTACGACGGTATTTCAAATACTGAGGTGCAGAACGAGTTCAAGCTCTGCAACGCATACGCACGCAAGGAGTGCGAGGACTGCTGGGCAAAGCTCTACTGCTCAGGTGGATGCGCCGCCAATTCATATCACGCAACGGGTAAGATTACAGGTATATACGAATACGGCTGTGAGCTTTTCAAAAAGCGTATCGAATGTGCCGTAATGCTTCAGATTGCTGACGAGGTTTAAATATTTATGGACACACCAATTGTTGATTTTGTGAAAGCTTATGCACAAAGCGACAAGGCTCGGTTTCATATGCCGGGCCATAAGGGTGTGTCCTTTTTTGGCTGTGAAAGCCTTGATATAACCGAAATCAAGGGTGCGGATGAGCTTTTTGTGCCTGAGGGAATAATCCTCGGGAGCGAGCGTAATGCATCTTCACTTTTCGGTACGTCGCGTACTCTCTATTCCGCAGGAGGCTCAACCCAGAGCATACACGCAATGCTTTTTCTCGGTATGATGAATGCTGAAAAGGATAAAAAGCCTTTTGTTCTTGCAGGCAGAAATGCTCATAAAGCGTTTATCTATGCGGCGGCAAAGCTTGATTTTGATGTGAAATGGATTTATCCCGAATCGGCAGACAGTATATGCAGCTGTGTAATAACTGCAGAAATGCTCGCAAAGTCATTGGGTGCGTGTGAATATAAGCCGTTTGCGGTTTATGTCACAAGTCCCGATTATCTCGGCGGTATAAGCGATATCAAAGCTTTGTCTGATGTTTGTAAAGAACACGGCGTGCCGCTTCTTGTCGATAACGCTCACGGTGCTTATCTTGCTTTTTGTGAGAATAATATGCACCCCATTGCTCTCGGTGCTGATATGTGCTGTGACTCGGCGCATAAAACTCTGCCTGTGCTTACGGGCGGCGGATATCTGCATATAGCGGCAGACGATAAATACGGCTTTGCTGAAAGTGCTGTGCGTTCAATGTCGCTTTTCGGTTCGACAAGCCCGTCGTATCTTATTATGCAGTCGCTTGATATGTGCAACAGATATATGAGCGATCGAATCTGTGCCGATATAAACGGTTGTATTCACCGTATAGAAAATGTGCGAAAGGTTATGGCGCAAAACAGTATTTCGGATATATCTGCCGAGCCTCTTAAGATAACGGCTGATTTCAGATATAACGGAATTGAGGATTTTGAGAATATCGGCGATTATTTTCGCAGTTTTGATATTGAGCCTGAGTATGCCGACAGAGATTTTGTTGTGTTTATGGTGTCACCGTTCAACAGTGAAAAGGATTTTAAGCGTCTTGAAAAAGCTTTTGAGAATATAAGGCTTACTAAACGCACAAGGGAAGAATTTGTTTTGCCTTGCGGTAAGTCCGTTTTGTCCGTGCGTGACGCTGTGTTTGCTGTGAGCGAAGAAATTCCGGTTTCTGGGTCAGAGGGCAGAATCTGTGCAGTGCCGACGGTTTCGTGTCCGCCTGCAATACCTATTGCTGTGAGCGGTGAGATAATAACGGATGAACATATAAGAATGTTTGAGCATTACGGTATAGAAAAAATAGTCGTAATAAAGTAATATTTAATTGACAAATAAAAACAAGATGATATAATTATTCCGTAAAATATAAAAGGAGATATAAATTATGCTTTCAAAACTTTTTGCGTTTTTCCTTTCAATCTACTATATGATAACACCTTATGTTGCACCGTCAACAGCTGACCCTATCAAGGTGCTTGATGAGAGCAAGGTTGAGCTTGCTTTTGTAGCATGGGGCGATTCACAGATTTCAAACTATATGTTTGAGCGTGAGCCCCGCCTTCGTGCTGCTGCAGAGGACTTGAAAAATGCTTCGAGCAATCTCGATGCACTTCTTGTTGTAGGTGATATAGCTGAAAACGGTCTTGAGTGCGAGTATGAGGTTGTAAGCGGCCACCTTAAAGACAGCGGTGTTGATAACTACCTTATGGTAGTCGGTAACCACGATATTAGACTCCGCTCCTACAAGCAGGTTGTCAACCGCTTCACAGCTTTCCAGAACGAGCTCAATGAGAATGCGGGCAGTGAGCTTGCAGTTGATAAACTCAATTATTCATACGAAATAAACGGTTATACATTTATTGTTCTCGGTAATGATAAGACCGTTTTTGAAGAAAATTATTTCAGCGAAGAACAGCTTGCATGGCTTGATGAAACCCTTAAGGCAAAGGCTGTAGACGGCAAGCCTGTTTTTGTTGCAGTACATCAGCCGCTTGCACTTACTCACGGTCTTCCCACCACATGGGGTAACGGCACAAACGAAAAGGCAGGCCATGTCGGTGAGCAGAGTGACGTTCTCTATGAGATAATGAACAAATACTCAAACGTTATACTTATCACAGGCCACCTTCACACAGGTTTCGGTCAGTATTCATACGAGAAGATAGGCAATATCCACGGTGTTAACGTACCTTCCACAACAATCGTAAACAAAGACGGTGATTATAACGAGCCCGCAACAGGCTACGTAACCGAGGTTTACAGTGACAAGGTTATCTTCAGAGCAAGAGATTTTGCAAAGGGTGTTTACGTACCCGATTACGATATTGAAATCGAACTTGTAAAGTAATCAAGAAAAAGCTGTCTTTCACACAACGAAAGGCAGCTTTTCAAATTATAAACAGATTTGATTTTTGTTCTTATTTATGTTAATATGAAACAAAAACCGAGGAGGGATACCATGGCTGAAAATGCAGTTTATGTTGATGGGAACCGCGCTGAGTCTGTAAATGAGAATGCAAAAGCATCATATACCAGACGTTACGTCGGCTCAAGAGAAACAACTGCTTACGTTGCCTATGATATTTCGCAAAGCTTTAATATAAATAAATATCAGGATGTTTTTATTACCGATGTTGTTCAGGTTGGTTTAAGCTTTCAGACCGTTGTTAACTTTGTTATCGGTGTATGGGACGTTATTAATGATGTTTTCCTCGCTGCAATTGTTGACAAGACGAGAACACGTTTCGGTAAGTTCCGCCCGTGGCTGTTTGTTTGCTCAGGCCCCGGATATCTGCTGTCACTTATTTACTGGATGTTACCGATAATTTTTGCCGGTACAAGTCCGTACCATTCGGGCAAGCTTGTTTTTTATATGATTTTTCAGTTGGTGAATAACCTGAACGGTTCGCTTGCTGCAATTTCAAGAACCGGTATGCTTTCGACGATAACACCAAATGTTATAGAGCGAACACGTCTTATAACACAGGCGAGCCTTTTTTCGGGTTTTATTGAAAAATGGCCGGAAATATTTATGGGACTTCTTATAGATCTTATTAATCACGGTAAACTTAAAATACCTATGAGGTCGCTTTATGTTTCAGCAGGTGTTTTTACTTCAACCGTTGTAGGTGCATTAGGTCTTTTCTTTGTGTTTGCTGCAAAAGAGCGTGTTGCTCAGCGTATTGAAAAGCCGAGTATAATACAAGGTATAAAGTCTATCCTTAACAATAAGCCTTTGCTTATACTTACAATTACCGAGTTCCTTCAGGCATTCGGTATGAACTCCGGTACTAATTATTATTACATAAACGTTCTCGGTCTTGCTTCGATGACTACAATTGTAGGAATCCCCGGTGCGTTTGTTTCACCTACAAGCTATGCTTTTGTTACCAAAGCACGTGCACGCTTTTCTACAAGGACGCTGTGGATCACAAGCTCACATCTTGGCGATTTTCTTATGATTTTTGTTTATCTTGTCGGTGCGATAAATAAAAACTATAAAAAGCTTTCAGTTATGATTCCTGCATTTATGATAAGGGAAACTATATGGATGACCTGCTGGGGTCTGATGAATGTTATACCCGAAGAGATGCGTAATGAAACCATTGACTACGGTGAATGGAAAAATGGTTACCGCACTGAAGGTATGACAGGTGTTGCCAAGGATCTGGCAAGGAAGCTTGTAGGTACGCTCGGTGCTACAATCAAAGCTTTTATTCTCAGCAAAATCGGTTATGTTGAGGGTGCAGGATACGGCAGACAGTCAGAACGTACTGAGTATCTGCTCTTTATGATGTGCACTTTGCTTCCTACAGTGACAAGCGTATTCGGTTTGATTCCTAAATTCTTCTATGACCTTTCCGGTGAAAAGAAAGAACTTATGTACCGTGAGCTTGCTGAGCGACGCAAGAGCATTATAGATAAGGCAAATCAAATAAAAGATGATGTTGACGGTGAATAAAAATAAGGCTTGCACAGTATACTGTGCAAGCCTTATTTTTTAAAAAGATGATATTTTATATTCTGTTGATGCTCTTGAGTGCAAGCTTGCCAAGCTCAATAACATCGATTGCTTTGACGGGACAAGCCTCGTGACATTTGCCGCAGCCGATACACTTATCGTAATCAACCTTAGCACAGAAGTTTTCAACCTTAACAGCACCGTATTCGCAAGCCTTAACGCACTTCATACAGCCGATACAGCCTGCTTTGCATTCCTTGCGTGTAAGAGCACCCTTGTCGTGGTTAACACACAGTACGGTTGCTTTTGCCTGGTGAAGAGGCATAAGCTCAATCAGACCCTTCGGGCAGGTTTTGATACAAGCCTTACAAGCACGGCAGGCAAGAGGGTTGATTCTCGCTACACCGTCGCAGATGTGGATTGCATCGTAAGGACAAGCCTCAATACAGTCACCGAAACCGATACAGCCGTAGATACAGTCCTTCGGACCGCCGAAAAGCTGAGTTGCCATTTTACAGCTCTTAACACCGCTGTAAACGAGCTTTGTGCCTGCGTTGTGGGAATTACCCTGGCAGAGCACAACTGCTGCCTGCGGAGCAATTTCGCCTGCTTCGAGGCCTGCAATAGCAGCAATCTTCTTTGATACCTCACTGCCGCCGGGAGAGCAGAGTGTTGTGCATGTTGTTTCACCTTTTGAGAGAGCGGCGGCATAACCGTCACAGCCTGAGAAACCGCAGGCGCCGCAGTTTGCACCGGGCAGCTCTTCTCTTATTTTTTCCGCCTTTTCATCAACCGGCACTGCCATAACGATAGATGCTACGGCAAGCATAAGTGCGGCGATGACGCCGATGACGGATACAACTATTATTGCAAGAACCATAATTTTTTATCCGCCTTTCTTAACCGAATATACCGTCTACAATTCCTGCGAAGCCGAGGAATGAGATTGATGTGAGTGATGCTGCAACAAGTGTAATCGGAAGACCCTGCATAAACTTGGGTACATCGCAGCTTTCAAGTCTTTCGCGTACACCTGCAAACATAACCATCGCAACGAGGAAGCCGAGGCCGGCGCCGAGTGTATTTACCATCGAGTAAGCAAAGTTATAGCCGTTGTCAACGTTGAGAATAACTACACCGAGGACTGCACAGTTTGTTGTGATAAGCGGCAGATAAATACCGAGTGCACTGTAAAGCGAAGGAATATACTTCTTAAGTGTAATTTCAACGAGCTGAACAAGCGCTGCAATAACGAGGATAAATACTATAGTCTGCAGGTAAGCAAGACCGTTGGGTACAAGGATGAAATTGTTTATAGGGTAGGTTACGGCAGTTGCAAGGAGCATAACAAAGATAACTGCCATTGACATACCTGATGCGGTGTTGAGCTTCTTGGAAACGCCGAGGAACGGACAGATACCGAGGAATTTGCTCAGCAGGAAGTTTTCCGTAAGAATTGCTGTCATAAGAATTGCAAGGAGTTCTTTTGTCATTGTCATTTTACGGTCGCCTCCTTTACATCGCAGTTTTCACCGCTGCTGATAAGGGTACAGCTTGCAGCCATCGGGCAGCTTTCGCAGCCGTGGAGTTCTGCTTTGGGCTTACCCTTCTTCTCAGCAAGCTTGTTGGCAAGAGCAATAAGCATACCGAATACGAAGAAGCCGCCGGGAGGCAGAATGAATATAAGCATTGAGAAATCTGCGGGGAAAATCTGAATGCCGTTGATGGCACCTGTACCTATAAGCTCACGGATGAATGCCATTGCAAGCAGAGCGGCTGTGAAGCCGACGCCCATACCCATACCGTCGAGTGCGGAAGCAACAATGCTGTTTTTGCCTGCGAATGCCTCAGCTCTGCCGAGGATGATGCAGTTAACAACGATAAGCGGCAGATAAACGCCGAGGCTTTCGTCAATTTCGGGAAAGAATGCCTTAACGAGCATCTGTACTATAGTAACGAATGAAGCGATAATAACGATGTAAGCAGGAATTCTGACTTTGCCGGGGATGATTTTACGAAGTGCCGATATAACAATGTTCGAGCAAATGAGAACTATTGAAGCGGCAGCACCCATACCGAGCGCACCCATAACGGATGTGGAAACGGCAAGTGTGGGGCAGGTACCGAGAACAAGGCGAAGAACCGGGTTTTCGGCGATGAGGCCTTTGGTAAATTCTTTTACGAGCGGTTTTTTATCAGCCATTTTCAGCACCTCCTGTTACGGTTTCAAATTGTGCAAGTGCGGTGTTGACCGCTCTTGTTACAGCACTTGATGTGATTGTAGCACCTGTGAGTGCCTTGATTTCATTTTCAGCGGGTTCGTTTTTGTTAACGCCGATATCTTTGATTTTGCCGATGAACTGGTCAAGGAATGTTGCGTTTTTTGCATTCATACCGAGGCCGGGTGTGTCGCTGATTGTCAATATTTCAACAGCGTTTACGGTGCCGTCGGGTTTGATGCCGACCATAACTTCGATATCACCGCCGTAGCTCTTGTCGGTTGTTGTGAATACGTAGCCTACAATTGTGCCGTCTGCAGCTTTACCGATGATGTATTCATCAGCTTTGCCTTCGTTTACGGTTTCGAACTCTGCAGCCTGCGAGAGCACTTTCTTTTGTGCTTCCTGTGCGGCAATTACGTTCTGCTGTGCGATTTTATCTTTTGTGATATCGTTTGTGTATGCGAGAAGTGCGGAAGTGATAAGGCATATTGCAGTGAGTACAATTACGGGTTTGAGGATATCGCTGAGCTTGAAGTTTTTCATGCCTTTGCCGCCTCCTTCTCTGCTTTTTTATCCTTTTTGGGTGTGCCGAAGGGCTTGGCTGTTGTAAGTCTTTCAATATGAGGTACAAGGATATTCATAATGATGATTGAGAAGGAAACACCTTCGGGGTATCCGCCGAAAATACGGATTGCCGCAGTGATGAGACCGCAACCTATACCGAATATAATCTTGCCCTTGAAGCTGACGGGGCTTGTTGTATAGTCGGTTGCCATAAAGATAGCACCGATAAGAAGACCGCCGCTGAGGAGCTGGTATGCTGTGAATTCAAGGCTGAACTTACCTGCAATAAGCATAAGCACTGCAACTGTACCGATGTAGCTTAACGGAATAGCAGGGGAGATAACCTTGCGGACAATAAGATAGATACCGCCGAGAATAAGAGCAGCTGAACAAACCTCACCGAGACAGCCGCCGTGCTGACCGATGAGCATATCAACCATAGACGGAAGAGCAGTTTTATCAACAGCACCTGATTTGAGTGAAGCGAGAGGAGTTGCGGTTGTAACACCGTCAAGTGTCCATGTAGTCATCTTTGCAGGGAATGAAACAAGGAGAATGATACGAGCGGCAAGTGCGGGATTAACAAAGTTCTGACCGATGCCGCCGAACATCTGCTTGACTACAACTATTGCTATAATGCTGCCGATTGCTGCTATCCAGAGAGGGATTGAAACAGGCAGATTGAAAGCGAGAAGAAGGCCTGTAACAACAGCGCTCAGGTCGCCTATTGTCTGGTGGCGTTTCATAACTTTACGGCAGAGGTACTCGGAAAGTACGGCTGTGCCTACACAAACTATTGTGACCAGAAGTACCTGTGTGCCGAAGATAACGATTGCCGCAATAAGTGCGGGGATAAGTGCGATTATAACGTCGAGCATAATGCCGGTAGCTGTGTGCGGTGAGCGCACGTGCGGCGAAGCGCTGACGGTAAGCTTTTTATTTACACTCATTTCTTTGCACCTGCCTCTCTTATAACTGATTTTGCAAGGAGCATATGCTGTACGAGCGGCAGACCTGCCGGACATACGTATGCACAGCTGCCGCATTCCATACATACCATAACACCTGTGTCTGTGAGCTTGTCAGCTTCCTTTGACTTGGCGTAGCGTGCGATAAGTGTGGGCATAAGGCTCATCGGGCAGACCTGAGCACAGCGGCCGCAACGGATGCAGTCACGCTCCGGCTTGACCTTGAATGTGCCCTCAGCAAATGCAAGAATAGCGTTATTCTGCTTGAGCAGGGGAATATCTGTTCCGACTATTGCGGCACCCATCATCGGACCGCCTGAAATAATCTTGAAAGGTTCTGCTTTGAAGCCACCGCAGAATTCGATTATATCGTTAATGCTTGTGCCGATTGGTACACGCACATTCTTAGGTGTGTGAATTGCCGAGCCGTCAACTGTTACAGAGCGGCTGACAAGGGGCTTGCCTGTTTCAATATAGCGCTGAATGAAAGCAACACTGGCAACATTCATAAGCACACAGCCGACATCGGAGGGCAGCTTTCCGGGAGGAACTTTTCTGCCTGTTACGGACTGAATCATAACCTTTTCAGCACCTTGCGGATACTTTGATTTTAGTGCCATAATATTAATGTCCTTATCGCCGCCTGCTATATCTTTTATCTGCTTGTTGAGCAGATTGATAGCCTGGGGCTTGTTATCTTCAACAGCGATAACAACCTTTTTGAAACCGAGATATTTTTTGAGTGTAACAACACCTTTGATAATGTTTGCGCTGTTTTCCATACACTCACGGTAGTCGACGGTAATGTACGGCTCACACTCTGCAGCATTGACAATCAGTGTGTCGATATTTTCGTTGGGCATAAGTGCAAGTTTGACGTGAGCAGGGAAACCTGCACCGCCGAGGCCTACAAGACCCGATGCACGGGCTGCCTTGATAAGGTCCTGGGCATTTTCTACTTTGGGCGGCTCCAGACCTTCAAACATAGTCATTTCACCGTCGGACTCGATTGTGACAGCCTTTGCAATAGAACCGTTTGCAAGCTTGACCTCACCGATTGCAGTTACCTTACCCGATACGGATGAGTGTATAGGGGCACTCACAAACTTGTCTGTGTCAGCAATAATCTGGCCTACCTTTACCTCGTCGCCGATTTTAACCAGCGGCTCGCAAGGTGCACCGATGTGCTGCTGCATGGGGAGTACTACTTTTTCGGGAGGAGGCATACGGACAATTTTACAGTCCTGAGTGTTTTTGCTGTGCGAAACACTTACGCCGCCTCTGCCTTTTACGACGGCTGAAAGCACGCCGCCTGCGGAGTATCCTTTCATAATATCATCTCCTGTTAATTTGTTTCCGTTGTGGATTTGGGGGTGGAAACAAAATGTTTACTTATCTTTATTAATAGCGGACTGACTGCTCTGAAAACACAGCCCGTTACTATACCTGTGCATACGCCGAAAATCAGAAGTGCAGGGGCGTAGCCTGCGATAGTTACCGTATCGGTAATAATTGCTGCGGCAATAAGCTGACCGAGGTTGTGCGCCAGAGCACAGCATACACCGGTGCCGATAAGACCGAGACGGTTTTTCTTCGAAACCCTGAAGATGAGCACCATTGCCGCAAGGCTCATAAGTCCGCCGCAAAGGCTCATAAAAAACGCCGTAAGCCCTCTTGTGATACCTGCGAATGCAGACTTGATAAGCACTATGAAAAACGCATCGGATATATTCAGTGTTGATACTGCAAACATTGTCACAATGTTGGACAGTCCGGGCTTTGCACCGGGCGGCAAAAACGGGAATGCAGGCAAAAGTGACTCAAGCCATGCCAGCGCCAGTGCCTCGGCACCGAGTATACCTGCAAGCGCAACTCTGCGGGCAGGACTTTTTTTATCAGTAAACGAGGGCATCTATTTCTTTTTCTCCTCCGTTTTCTATGGTTACAACTGCCTTTGCGGGCAGGCAGGCAGCAGTGTCACCTCTGTGCTTAAGTTTTCCGGAACTGACACAAAGCTTGTCGCTACACTCGGCCTGAATAAATGATATGCAGCCTTTTTCAACCCAAAGTTTTGCTTTTGGTGTGCATGGCAGGTTGAGCTCATAGCTATTTTCTACCTTATTTAGTTCTATGCTTTGATATATCTCACCGTCAATGTAAATTACGGCTGTTGCGGATTCGGTGCTGTTTTTTGTATAAATACCAAAACCGATTGCACTTGCCAGCAATACGGCAATCAGTATTATATCAAGTGGTCTGATGAGCTTTTTCATTCGAGTTCACCAAGTTTATAATTGTTGTTTGTTACGGTCAGTTTTGCGCTGTCACCGTCACTCAATGTAGTGATAATTTCGTTATTGTTTGTAATGAAAACTGCTTCTGCGCCGTATTTTTCAAGCAAAGGCAGGCTTTTTTTGATGCCGAGCACAAAGCAGGCTGTTGAAAGTGCGTCAGAAACACAGCCGCTGTTTGTTATGACAGTAACGCTTATGAGCCCGCTGTCCGCAGGGTAACCTGTTGACGGGTCAAAAATATGATGATAACGATTGCCGTTTTTGTCTTCAAAAAATCTTTCGTAATTGCCTGACGTTGAAACACAGGCAGATGTAGTTTCGATTGTTGCGCAGGTGCTGAGCGTTTGCTCGAGAGGATCGCGTATGCCGATTGTGAATTTATCTTTTGCTTTCGATGAGTATGCAAGTACACTGCCGCCTACTGCGGCAACAACTCTTGCGCGGTTTGTATCAGAGAGTATATCTGTTATACTGTCGCAGGCATAGCCTTTACCGACAGCACCCATATCAAGCCTGACACCAACGGGAAGATATACTGTGTTGCCGTCAATGCTCCATTCGTGTGCGTTTTTGATTGTTGCATCAATCTCAGCTTGTGTCGGCACTCTTGCTTTGTCAGTGCCTATACCCCACAAGTCGGAAAGTGCACCGAGACCGACACAGAATGCACCGCCGGAATCAATCTCAATCTGCTTTAATTCCCTGAGCAGGTCGGCTAATTCGTCGCTTACCTGAACTTTACCGTTGTTTACGGCATAAATTTCAGATGAAGTGTTGGTTCTTGAAAGCAGTTCAACGTCAAGACGTGTGATTTCGTCCTTGATTTTTTGTGCGGTTTTATCCGGTTTGTAGCACTCAATGTTGAGGCTGACTGTTGTGTTCATTGCCATAAAAACTTCGTTAACGGTACGCGAAAAAATGAAATTGGCAACTATGACAAAAACAAGCACCACTGCAACTGCGGCAGCTATGAGCTTCTTTTTCATCAGATGCACTCCTTTAATCGACATACTTTATCGATATAGTATTATATAATAAAATATAATATAAATCAAGAGGAATTTATAGTTATTTATATATGATTTTAACAAAAGCACTCTTGTTTTTTATCGGTTGTTTTGATAAAATTATTATGTTGTTGAAATAAGGAGGAAGTTTATATGGCTTACGATTTTTATATGCCTGCACGTGTTGTCGGCGGTGAGGGTGTTGTGATTGCACAGTCTGCTATGTTCAGCCGTTTTGGTAAGAAATGTGTAGTAGTAACCGGCGGTACGGGTGCTGTTAAGAGCGGTGCACTTGCCGACCTTGAAATTGCTTTTGCCAAAGAAAATATTGAGTATAAAATTTATAATAAAATAGGTGAGAATCCGCTTGTTACTTCCTGCCGTGAAGCTGGTCTTATTGCGGCAGAATTCGGTGCGGATTTTCTTGTCGGCATTGGCGGCGGTTCTGCACTCGATGCGGTAAAAGCTGCTGCTGTTTTTGCCGCTAATCCTGACCTGGGAGCGGAAGAGGTTTACCGTATGAATTATGAGAATTCACCGCTTCCCACAATCGGTATCGGTACTACCTCGGGTACGGGCAGTGAAATTTCTGCGGTAAGTGTGCTGACCGATACAAAGGGTGTAAAGCGCAGTATCAAAGGTGATTTCGGATATTTCAACCTTGTTTTTGCTGATTGGCGATACACCGTTTCCTGTCCGATGGGCGTTACGGTTTCAACGGCACTCGATGCATTTATGCATGCTGCAGAAGGCTGGCTTGGCCCTAAGTGTAATGAGCCTGCATCGGCCTTTGCCGCAGAGTGCCTGCCAAAAATATATTTCTATCTCAAAAAGTTTCTTGCCGACGGTGAGCTGCCTGATGAAAAGGGCAGAGAGGTGCTTTATCACGCTTCACTCAGTGCCGGATTTACTCTGAATTACTGCGGTACACTGTTTCCGCATCCCGTCGGCTATATCCTTACCGAGCATTACGGCATTCCTCACGGCAGAGCCTGTGCTGCATTTTTCGACAGACTTATGGAAAAAGCGGAGAAATATGCACCCGAGCGTGCACAGTCGCTTATAACTTTGCTTGGCGATACCAAAGAGAATATTGTTTACACGCTAAAAACTCTTGCAGGCTGTTCGGATATCGTAATAACCGAGGAACGTGCGGCTGAACTTATAAAACGCTGGAGTGCAATCCCGAAAAATTTTGAGTGCACCCCCGGTGGCTATACTCCGCAGGAAGCTGCAGAGGCGTTGGTTTTGCTTTCAAAATAGGGGCAGAATATCAAAAAAATCTCTGCCGTTTTATGGTAATTTGTGCTAAGTTACAAAAGTTGGAAAAACGCTTGCATATCGACAAAAAAACGGATAGAATAACAAAGGTATAAAAATCCAAAATAAAACTTTTTCGGAGGTATGAAAAATGTCAGTTAAAGTTGCTATTAACGGTTTCGGTCGTATCGGCCGTCTCGCATTCCGCCAGATGTTCGGCGCAGAAGGTTATGATGTTGTTGCTATCAACGACCTCACAAAGCCCTCAATGCTCGCTACTCTTCTCAAGTACGACACAGCTCAGGGCGGTTACTGCGGCACAATCGGCGAGAACCTTCACACAGTTTCCGCTGATGACGAGGCAGGCACAATCACAGTAGACGGCAAGACTCTTAAGATTTATGCTATGGCTAACGCAGCAGAGCTCCCCTGGGGCGAGATCGGCGTTGACGTTGTTCTCGAGTGCACAGGTTTCTACTGCTCCAAGGCAAAGGCACAGGCTCACATCGATGCAGGTGCTAAGAAGGTTGTTATCTCTGCTCCCGCAGGCAACGATCTTCCCACAATCGTTTACAGCGTAAACGAGAACACTCTCACAGCTGAGGATACAATCATCTCTGCTGCTTCCTGCACAACAAACTGCCTTGCTCCCATGGCTAAGGCTCTCAACGATTATGCACCCGTACAGAGCGGTATCATGACAACTGTTCACGCTTACACAGGCGATCAGATGATCCTTGACGGTCCCCACAGAAAGGGTGACTTCCGCCGTGCACGT
>JAFXCH010000017.1 GCA_017516485.1 Clostridia bacterium | reverse complement strand
GGTGGAGGTGGTGGAGGTGGTGGAGGCGGAGGTGGTGGCGCAATCGGACTCTCATGCATTTCGCCTACCATCAAAAGCTCTTTTCCGCAACCTTCGCAGATTGTTCTGGAAACATCCTGATCCTTTCCGCAGTAAAGACAATGCCAATAGCTTCCGCTGAATTCAGGTTCGTTGTTATTCATAGCATATCCTTTCTCTATATCATTTATATATATTATTTCTCTTCGATAAAAATAGTTGCATCGGGAGCACCTGCTCCATAATTATTTGTAGCATAAGCTGCCTCATTTGTAAAGGTGCGGCAGCTGTTTTTTATATAATTTTTAATATCTGTCGGAGTAATGTCGGGGTAGATTGCCCTGAGCAAAGCTGCCATAGCCGCTATGTGCGGACTTGCCATTGATGTTCCCTGCAAAAAAACGAGTTTACCGTCTTTTTCATGGCTGTAGCTACAGATTTTAACACCGGGGGCGCAGACATCTACAGCTGCGCCGTAATTTGAAAAATCTGCAATTTCATGATTTATATCGTATGCGCCTACAGTAATTGCCTGCGGAATATCTGCAGGGCAGGCTAAACCGTCGGCAATATCTGCAGTTTCATTACCTGCAGCCACAACAACGGGGATTCCTGCGTCGTAAGCTTCTTTGATTCCCTCGTGCAGCATCCTTTCGCAAGGACCACCCAGGCTCATATTGATAACATCAACATTATTTTCTATACATAATTCTATTGCTGAATAACACAACAAGGACGATGTGCCTTCGTAACCGTTGAAGACATCCAGATTCCATACTTTTATGTTATCACAATCTGCACCGTCAAGAACTGTTCCGACAACGTGCGTGCCGTGCTGGGCAGGCACAACTTTACCGCCTGTAACAACATTGTAGCCTTCAATGTACCTGTGGCTGTTTTCACTGTGAACAAGAGCGCCAAAATCAATTACGCCGACAACAAGCTCTTTATCACCGTAATACTCCGAAACATAGTCGCTGAGTTGGTCTAAACCCATATCGGGAACACCCCAGGAGTAATAATCCGAACCGGGCTCTGTGCTTTCTACAGGCTCCAGAGTGCAATATTCTTCGCTTATATAGTTGGATGAAACATTATACTCATCACGCTCAACAAAAATGACGCCCGGTGCGTTTTGCAGTTTGTTGTAGCAGTCGTCAGCCTTTTCTTTATCGGAAAACTGAATTATCAACGTATTCTTGGAGTTCGCTATGACAAGGTCAGCTTCAAATTCACTCAGGTCAAGCGAAGTGCCGTCGTATTTGACTATGAGTCTGTTGGTGCTTTTGTTTCCGCTGATAACTTCTTCATCGTCATATTCAAGAATGATATCTGACATCTCGTTTGCGAATTCGCTGCCTGCTTCAACTTTTGAAAGGCTTGTTTTTTCGTTTACTTTAATAATGCCTGAGGCAGGCGGTACCGGGGGAGCTTTCTCAGGCCAGAAGAAAATCAGCGCGGCGGCAATTCCTGCAACTGCGAGTACGGAAACAACGGCTGAAATAATCTTTGCTTTTTTTGCTTTTTTCATTTCAGCCAGAATTTGCTTTGCAGGCTCGTAGCCTTTGTCGGCAGCTTTTTTGTAAAGCTCTACAGCTTTTTTTCGATCTGTATGTACACCCCAGCCGTAATAAAACATCTGACCCATTCCGTACAGTGCAGGGGGATAGTTTTCTTTGGCGAGCTTATCCATACCTGCAACGGCCTCGGCAGCCACCTGTTTGGTTTTGATTTTGGAAAGTAAATCGCTGGATTTTAAAAACTGTACTTCCTTATCGTTTGCATTTGCCGGGTTCAGACATTTTTGCCTGAGCTCGTCAGTGTTGCAATCCGAAATCCATTTTTTAAGCTTTTTATCATACATTGCCTGTTTCCTCCGTTATTTCATACTTGACAAAACCGCCTGCAACCACCAACAGGAGGACGGCAATTCCGAGAGGATAGTAAATGAACGAAAGCAGTGCTGCAACTGTGCCTGTCAGGAAATTCAGCAAGATCATTTTTATGTCGAACGAAAAATAATAAACGCAACCTGCAGCGACGGCAAACAAGCCGAAGAAAATTATTGAAACAACTGCTCTTATGACGTTGATATCCTGAGCAAAAAGAAGCATATCCTCGGTAAGAATGAGCTTTTTCTTTGTATTTTCACCTTCGTTTGCAGCTTTGAACATATTTTCAACAGAGCTTGTCATTTCGTAAATGTTTACGGCACCGTTACCATCTTCAACGCTTATTTCAAATGTTTTGTCAGCAATGTCGAGCAAAGGCATTTTGCTTTTGGATGCGTTTGAAGCATCTGCATTTTTGATGTGTAAAACGTATAGCTTGGCATCATATTTTTCAAGCTCATCTTTGTCGAACGAATTAAGTTTGCCGACAGCATCAGAAATCATTATAATTATATTCTTTCTTGAATCATAATCACTGTCTTTTATTGTTTCCAGTGCGAAATCCAATGCGATTTCAAAATTGTTTGAGTTGGCAAAAGCATTTATTGCTTTGATTTTATCTTTCAGGCTATCCCTGTTGGATGAGGTTACGGGTAAATGCTCTGTTGCGTGATTCTTTTCATCTATGTTATAGGATGAAAAGGCAGCGAAACGAAAGTAGTTGTTTTCATCCATTGTGTCAAGTGCTTCACAAGTTGCATCAACACAGCTTGCGTACTGGTTAGCCATACTTGCAGAGCAGTCGACCATAAAAACAACATTGCTTTTAATCGGAGTTTTACCGTCGTCCGAATCAACGGCATATTTATGCAGCCTGAGTGAATACAGCAGTTGACCCGAAGCACCTATAACTGCGCCCGAAACCAGCGAGAGCACCAGACCGAGAGCAATACTTTTTCTGCCGACAGCCTTATAATCCTTGCGCTTGAGCCACAGCGTAAATTCAACACCCAGATATCCAAGTACGGCTATTACCGCAAAAACCTCGGCTGTCCATAAAATACAACCTACAGGAGTGTCTGCGGTGATTTTATAATTGAGCAGGCAACACAAAAAGCCGACTGCCGCAAAAGCACCGGAAAACAGGAGCTTATATTTAAGACCTTTTTTCACAAGCGATACCTTCTTTAAATATTAGTTTGTTCTGTTTTGAATTTTGTAAATGCAGTTAATATAAATATAAGCGATGCTGCAAGACCTGCTATGGGATGTATAACGAATATCACACCCGAAACTGCACCCGGGAGCAGATTGATAAGAAGCTTCTTTTTGTCTTCCGCACCGTAATAGACAAAGCTTGTAAGTAATGAGAAAACAGAGAAGGTGAGTATGCGGATTAAAACTTTCCATACGGTATTCTTTTGTGAAAACAGAATGGATTCCGTACCGAGGGCGATTTTTGTTTCGGTTCTGGTTTTCTTTTTTACGGGCTCTTCAACAGGCTCTTCATCAACCTCGGTAGTTATAGCCAAAATATTATATATATTATCCATACTGTAGTCGCCGTTTTCATCAGGAATCAAGTGGAAAACTTCATCTGCAATTTCGGCGAGCTGGCAGTCGGGGTCAATCTTGTCGCTTTCGCTAACCGAAGTCTTGATTATATAAACTGTAATGTCACTCTCGGCATAATCGTCTATAAGTTTTTCCATTTCTGATTCGTAATCACCCAAACAGTCTGTAAACATAATTACTATTTTTTCGCTGTCAGCGTCTGCTTTTGTTGTAAGAGTGTCATACGAATACTGGAGCGGAGGATAAAAGTAGTTGTAACCTCCGTCTGCATGGGTTGTGTTTACTGTTGCTTTGATACTGTCTTTATTGCTCTGTGTGAGCTGCAGTAAATCCGTTTTTTTATCTACATTTCTGGTGAAAGTAATGTACTGGAAGTAGTGATTTTCGTTAAGCTTATCAATAAGATTGCAGGTTGCTTCTACACAGTTTTCGTAAATGTATAACAAACTTGCAGATTCATCCATGATAAATGATATGCTTTTTGTTTCATGCTTTTTCTCTTCCGGTTTATCAGCGGGGTCGGGTTCGATTTCAATCTTCTTTTCCTGCTTTTCAAGCGCAAACAAAGCCTGACCTACAGCACCTGTTGCGGCACCGAGTACAAGACACAGCACAAGACTTACCGCGATATTGCGACACTTGGCAGCGGCATATTTCTTTTTCATACACAGCAGAGAAACCTTAAGTCCGACGTAGCCCATAATCAGGGATACGGCAAAGGCTTCTGCTGCCCATATAATACAGCCGGTCGGTGTATCCGATAAAGCGGTACGGTTAATCAGGCAACACAAAAAGCCGGCTGCAGCAAACAGACATGAGAAAATGAAGCTGAACAGTGTAATCACTTTGCATCCTCCGTTGCAGTTCTTTTGCACCACTTTTCGGCAGCGTTATTGTTTTGATTTATAATCCCTTGGATATAGCGGCTTATTACCGAAAATGCAGTGCCTTCGTTCTGATAAGTTTTTTGTAAATCAGTAATCGAAAACAGGAGGGGAAGGCTGCATGCAACAGGAGTATATTCTCGGCAGGATGAAATTGTCATATAAACGGGAAGACCGTTTTCCGCTTCTTCAACAACAAGTCCGCCGTACTGCTGTGCAAGGCAGAGTGTATCTCCGTTTGACGGTACACCGTAAAGATCGGATACTTTCTTTATATATTGACTGCTCGGCGGATAATCAAGATCAGAGCTGTAGAAGATATGCTCTCGCTCAAAGCCGGTAACTATCCACGAAACAGCCTTTGACGGCAGAGCGGCACGCATAGATTCTACGGCTTGAGCTGTTGTTCCGAGATTGGATTTGTTGAGTATCACAAACACCGCATCGGCATTTGCAGCGGCAGAAATACTTCCGTATGAAAGGCAGTTGAAGTATACGTTTACGGAAACGTGCTGATTTGCAGCTTCACCCACAACTATTTCATAGATACCGTTTGTGAATATGCCCTCGGGACATCTTGTTTTAGTGTTTTTAGGTGTCGATATTATATCTTCAATATTTCTTTTTGTTTCATCAATCATCATTGATGTTTCATGTTTGCTTATGTAAACTGAAAGCATTGTTCCGCATGCCAGCTCGAGCAGGTCGCTGTAGAGTGAGCATACGTAGTCTTTGGCAACTGTTTCGTTTTCGGCAACTACGGCAATTCTCAGGTTATCGATGCCGCGTACCTGATTGTACTCAAAAACAGTTTCCTTCTGCGGAGCATATTCGTTATTTGGTTTAGGCTCAACAGGTGGGGGAGTAACTACGGGCGGCACAAAAGCCGTCTGCACGGGTTGCTTTACGGGACGCAAACGTATGGTACCGAATGCCATTGTTTTCTTCCTTTCTTAATGAAATTTTGCTTGAAAATTCACAAGTGTAAAAGCGAACTTTCAAGCAAAATATTTCAGGAATTAAAAGTCATTCTTTCAAATTCGCTTTCATCGAGCATTTGCTTGGGACGGCTCTTGCCGGATATTGAATCACACAAAAGCTTTGAGGCATAGTCCCAGCCGCCTTTGCAGACTCCGAATCTGAGTAAATCCTTCGCAGTGAACAGCGAAGATTTTTTCAAAACATAAAATTGACTGTTTTCTTTTGCCATAGCCTGCCCGATTACAGCCATAAACCTTTGTGTATCAAGCTCATAACTGTTTTTGCTGCCTACCGAAAGACAACTGAAAACGGCTGCGACAAAGCTGTTGATATCGGCAAGTATACCGTCAGCAAGTTTGTCAAGTGTGGCAATCTCGTCATCTTTGGCAAGAAAGGCAAGGTTAAGATAACCCTTTCTGTCCGAAATATCTCCGGTGAAATTTCTTAATCCAAAAAAGCTGGCGTTGGATTTCGGGAAAAATGATGCCGATTCGTTTTTGGGTATTTTGTACCACAGAACACGGAAGCAGTCATAGGAGAAAAAACGGTCAAGAAACATATCGTATTTGTCGTTGCTGTACATGAAAGTGGCCGGTATCAGACCGCTGTCGCTGAGCTTGGTGAGAAAAAAGCCCTTTCTGGAGTTGATATAGTTACAGTAAAAATATATATCCATAAAATTCAACCTGATGTTAATTAAAGATTCATCGGATTCTGAATCATAATATATCCGTCTTCCTGTACTGCAATACCGTTGTTGCGCTTCATCTTTGTGCGAATCGTATGCAGAGCAGCCTGCATCTGCTGAATGTTCATACCTTGAGTAATGTTCTTGGCATAAGCGAAAAAGCCTGACTGATTGCCTTGACCGTTCTGGTTTGTAATGGCCAGAACAAGCAGATATGCAAGCATATACAGCATGGGCTGTTCACAGAACTTGGGGCTGTAGCCTCTTTCATGAGGAAGCAGACCCTCGGGAGCCTGATAGTATGAAACCATTTTGCCCTCTTCGTTCTTACGGAAGCTGATAAAGTCAATACCGCCTGCAGAAAGAATGGGTGTTACGGCAATGGTACAGCGGTTGACAAGACCTGTTGCGGAACGCAGATAGTAGATAAGGTCTTTATAGCCGTTGATAACTGCCTGAGTAACCTCTGACATATAGTGGCGATTGAATGCCTTGAGGTGAGGATCTCTGTCGAGATGATAATATCTTTCGCACTTGATGGGAACGAAAAGAATCATTCTGTTGAGAAGATCGTCTGCCGAAAGTGTATTTTTGAAGAAGTTTGTGATTTCGGCAGGACGGTTTGCCTCTTCGTGATATTTGCCGTAGCCCTTATCGGTCATCTTTGCGAAAAGATAAGGAGTGTCGATTGCAATAATTATAATCTGTGAAACCTGAATAAGTGCCTTGACTTTTTCGGGTTCGTTAACAAGCCATTCACCGGGAATATCGTGAATGGTAAACGGAATACCCTGAACTTTGTTTGCAGCAGAGCCGCGTGTGAGACGGAAGGAATACTCTCTTTTACCGCCGCTGGGGTTTTCGTCAACTTCGCAGCTTGTGAGAGGGCTTTCGAATTCCTTCATTTTTTCTATGATTACTCTTTTAGCTATATTGAGCTCGTTTGCAGTGTGCTCCGAATCGTAAGTTATTGCCAGATCAGTGCCCGCGAGAGCAACACCCAGGGAGCTGAACATAGCGGACAGAGTAGTTGTTTTACCGCAGCGCTTGCCGCCTAACATTAATACGTTAATCATTTCATCAAATCCCTTCTATTAGATTCTGTTCAGAACATCGGCGAGGTCGTACTTATACTCTTTGTATTTTTGAGCGAATTCGTTCATCTGCTGGTACTTGGCAAGGTGCTCTCTGAACAGAATTGGACCGAACTGAGTAAAGAATTTACCCCATACGTTTGACATATTTACAATCTTTCCGCTGTCAAGGTCGCTTGCGAATGTAAGTCTGTCATAAACCTCTTCTGCTGCAGCGTAAAATGCCTGGTTGGGCATTTTGTTAATCTGAGAAAGTGAATGGCGAAGTCCGTCTTCGAGGATTGCTATTCTTGATGTCATAAAGAACTTGATTGCTTTACCTGCATCAAGCTTTGAGAAGTTGTAGTCGGGTTTCATGTAGAGGTCGGGAGTCATCGGGTTAATTATTCCGAGCTGATGTCTTACATCGAGGATAATCTGCGCTCTTACATTAAACTCAAACTGATTGAGGAACTGCAGAGCCTTGTAAATCTGGCTGTATTCGGGCTGGTCCTTGATATGGGGTTCGAGTACATTCCAGAGCCACTTGACATGGTCTTCGTCCTGTGAGACTTCGGGGTCATCGCCTGCAAGGGATTTAAGTGTGTTGTAAAGTGATTCAACAATGTCGTTCTTAAAGTTGAGAGTTTCCTCTTCCATGGGTTTATCAATTGCAATAAACTGGTCTGTGATTTTGTTTCTGACATAGTTGAGCGGAACTTTCCAGATATCGTCACCGATAAGGTCACCTGCCTGGTCCATAACATTCTGAATTTCATCTTCATCCGGAAGTACATCCTCAAGATTATCCAGAATATCCTTAATCTGAGACCAGAGAACGGCATTGGCTTTGTCTTTCTTTCTGTACCATTCGGTAACTTTACGCGAAAGGTCTGCTGTCAGCTTCTGGTAGCATTCAACACCCATGCTGTAAGTTGCTACGTTTTCACTGGGGCCGAAGGCATCTATCTGGGGCATACTGCAGACAAAAGCTGTGAATTTTGCTTTAAAGGCATCGGTTTCAGCCTTGAGCTGACGGAGATAGTCGCCGTCGATAGCGTCCATATTTGCGGTCAGAGTATCGAGTGTCGGGAGAAGGAAGTCGTTCTGAACCATATTCTTGTCAGAACAGTCGAGCTGTGCGCAACCTGCTATACTGAAGTTTTCCTTCCTTACATCGTTGTAGTATGAGGCGACGGATTCGTCGTTTCTGCCCTTGTGGAGGTTAGCGATGTAGAACAGCCACTTTGATGTGTCGCGCTGCTCAAATCTCTTTCGGAGCATATTATAAAGGTCAATATCCTCGGTTCTGAGACCCGAATCGGGCTTTCTCATAACAATTGCGGCATCACACTTGTTGTCAACGGTGTCGAGCATAGCATCTTCAATACCGTACTGTGTATCGCCGACACCTATTGTATCGATAAGTACAAGCTTACCGACATCTGCTCTGAACTTGCAGAAAATTTCAGCCTTGCTGACTGCAAGATAATTGTAATAATACTCTCTGAGCGGATTGTCCTCACTCAGACCGTTGTTCTGTGCGACATACTTTTTGATTACATCCGGGTCGGTAAGCTCCATTTCGCTGTGACCGTAAAGGAATTTTATTGAGTCTGTTGCGCCAATACCGTCGCCGCGGAAGGCTTCAACGATTTTTGTCAGATGCTTCAGTGCGACACTGCTGTTGACGTCACCGGACTCGACAACAAAGGAATCAACAGGTATGTATTCGATATCGTCAAAGCTTATTGAGTTGCCTTCGAGATAAGAAGGATTGATTGCCTTTATGTAGTTGCAAACGATCTGAACAGCCTCTTCTTTTGTTCTGAAAGTGAGCCTTACACGTACTTTGCCTTCTTCAACGCTCTGGTCATTGGAGATGATTGAAACCGCACCGGTACAGTCGCCTGCATCGTAAGCGGGAATTATATCATTACTAAGGTCGGAAACAGACTGAAGGAACACGCTCTTACCCTGACGGGCACGGCCGACGGTTGCGATGTTGATGCTGTCTCTCTCAAATCTTGCAACGGCGGCATCGTAAAGCTTTACGACATTGTCCAGCGATTTTCTGAGGTCTAAGGGCATGAAAGCTTTGGTAATGACAGCGTTGCATCTGCTTTTGATTTCTTCATCCTGAATAACGCTTGATATTGTTTTTAAAATTCTTTCGTTATTCGCGATTCTTTTGATTTCAAGAATATCCTCTCTCTGGCGTTTGATTTCTTCAGCCTTGATTTTACGAAGGCGAATAATTTCATCAACCTTCAAGCTGATTTCTCTTGCCTTGTCGTTTGCGTTGCTCATTTGATATATCTCCTTTTTATGCAGGATAGATTAACACATTATCAAGTATAGCACGGTAATTTTAGGAAATCAACATAAAATATTATATTTATTGACTAAATAATATAAATTTATATATTATTTATGAATCTTTGTGTGCATTATGTACATAATGACGTGTGGGATCGGTGGATAACGGTATGTTCATACCTTGCTTTTCAATATGCTTTGTGATAAACTTAAAACTGTACTAAAGGAGTGTGGAATAATGCAGCCGAAGGTAAGTGTTATCATCCCCGTATATAATATTGAAAATTATCTGGCAAACTCGCTTGAGAGTGTGCTTAATCAGAGCTATCAACAGCTTGAAATAATCTGCGTAAACGATGGCAGTAAAGACGGGTCTGCTCAGGTGATGAGCGATTTTGCGGAAAAAGACAGCAGAATAGTTTGTGTACATCAAGAGAATGCAGGTGTTTCGGCAGCACGCAACAAGGGCCTTGAAACCGCAACGGGTGACTATGTTTTCTTTCTTGACGGTGACGATTATCTTCACCCTCAGGCTATTGAAATCCTTGTAGAAGGTGCTGTTAAAACGGGTGCTCAAATGGTTTGCTCGGATTATAAGGTTACTGAAAATTTGAGTGAAAAAGGAGAAGATTATTCCCGTTACGATTTTGCACCGACCGATTTTGACACGCTGTTTAAAAAGGGAAACAAGCTCGGCAAATGCTGCTTTGCAAAGCTCATAAAAGCTGACGTTGCGAAGAAAGTCCGCTTTTTTGACGGCGTTGCAATGGGTGAGGACGGCTGCTATATTGTGCTTCTTCTTAACGAAAACATAAGTGTATATACGGCAGATAAACCGCTTTACTATTACTATGTGCGTCAGGGCTCGGCAACAAAATCCGTGCTTAATGAAAAGAAACTGACTATAGTCAATGCTTACGACAGGCTTTGCGATATTCTGTCTGATTCCGGTAACGCACATATCAAGGCGTTTGCTTTGAGGGCACTTTTCTATCAGCTCAATCACAAACTCAGGCTTTACAAGGGTACGGAGTTTGAAGCTCTTGCGGAAAAAACCTGTAAGCAAATTGGTAAAAAGCATCTCAAAGCATTTATGCAAGAAAAAAATATCAGCCTTAAAGTAAGACTGATGCATTTCCTGAGATTTAAGTTACGATTTTTAAAGTAAGGAGTGCCGACAGAAATGAATTGCGATAAAGCTGTAAAAATAGTGTACACAAATTACAAAGGTGTAACGGCAACAAGGTATATTGTGCCGATTGAGATTCTCTTTGGTCACAACGAATGGCACACGCAAGACCAATGGCTGATGAGAGCGCTCGATATTGAGAAAAATGCCGAAAGGACATTCGCACTCAAGGATATCAGCTCATGGGAAGCGGAATGACCGTGTTATAAAAGCGCATAATATAAAAATTAAAGCAGATAAAAGTAAATTATTGACAAACAAAAAACTCTGCTATATTATAAAAATATTCCAATATAAGAGGTGTTATTAATGGCAAAGACAGTTCAGGATATTCTTGCAATTATCAAAGAAAATGACATTAAGATGGTTGACTTCAAGATGGTTGACATCAACGGTCAGTACCGTCACGTTACTATTCCTGCAGAGAATTTCTCTGAGGATACAATGAAGAGCGGTATAGGTTTCGATGCTTCCAACTACGGCTACGCTGTTGTTGAGAAGAGCGATATGGTCTTTATTCCCGACCCTGATACAGCAGTTATCGATCCTTTCTGCGCTATTCCGACTCTTTCAATGACAGGTAACGCAATGATTATCGATACTCCCGAAAACCGTCCTCTTGCTCAGTATCCCCGTAACATCATCAAGGCTGCTGTTGAGTATATGAAGAACAGCGGTGTTGCTGACGAGATGAAGATTCTTCCCGAGTTCGAGTTCTATCTGTTTGACAACGTTACATGGAATGTTGAGGGCAGAGAGATTGCTGTTGAGGTTGATGCTCAGCAGTCCTACTGGAATTCAGGTGTCGAAGGTCTCGGTGTTGTTGTTCCCAAGCAGAAGAACTACCACATCGCAAAGCCGTTTGATATTTCTTATGAGTGCCGCAGTGAGATGTGTATGCTTATGAAGGATGCAGGTATCGAAATCAACTACCATCATCCCGAGGTTGCTGCATCAGGCCAGTTTGAAATCGAGCCTCAGCTCGGCGAAGTTGTACATATGGCTGACGCAACAATGATGATCAAGTACATCATCCACAACACAGCTCTCAAGTACGGCAAGAGTGCAACATTTATGCCCAAGCCCATCTACGGTGAGGCAGGCAGCGGTATGCATGTTCATATGATTCTCTTTAAGGACGGTCAGCCCGTATTCTCCGACGATAACGGCTATTCACACCTTAGCGAAACAGCTCATTATTTCATCGGCGGTCTTCTCAAGCACATCGGCTCACTCTGCGCTATCACAAATCCCAGCACAAATTCCTTCAAGCGCCTTGTACCCGGCTTTGAGGCTCCCGTAACAGTTGGTTACGCAACATCCAACAGAAGTGCTGTTATCCGTATTCCTGCTTATGCAAAGAGCCCGGACAAGCGCCGCTTCGAGCTTCGTAACCCCGATGCTACTTGTAACCCCTACTTCTGCTACGCAGCTATCCTTATGGCAGGTCTTGACGGTATCAAGAACAAGATTGATCCTCATGCAAACGGTTGGGGCCCCTACGATATGAACCTCTACAACCTTCCCGAGGAGGAGAAGGCAAAGCTTCAGGGTCTTCCCGTATCTCTCGACGAGGCTCTCGATTGCCTCGAGAAGGATTACGATTATCTTACAGAGGGTGGCGTATTCCCCGAAGAGCTTATCAAGAACTTTATCAAGACAAAGCGTGCCGAGGTAAGACAGCTTGCTGCTATTCCTCACCCCGCAGAGTTCGATAAGTACTACAACCTTTAATTATAATTCAAATCCCCGATATGCACAGCATATCGGGGATTTATCATTTTTATTTTTCAAGTAACTCGCCAAGCATAAGGTCGACAAGTGAAAGGCATCTCGGTACGTGGAATGGACCTTTGAAGGTGCTTCCCTTGCAGGCAGGCTGTGTGGGTTTACCGTCGCGGCGGAGATAACCGTACCATTCGCCGTAAGGTTCATCGGCAAAGTACTGCTTGCAGTAGTCAAGTACCTGACAGAAGATATCAAAGTATTTTTCGTCACCTGTGTCGCGGTAAATCATAAGTGAAGCGATAAGTGCTTCGTTGTGCGGCCACCAGAGCTTCATATCGTGTTCGTATGCTTCGGGCGGATTGCCGAGGCAGTCGATAAAATAAAGGATGCCGCCGTATTCTTTATCCCAACCGGCGTTGAATGCAAGGTCAAATATTTCAACAGCCTTAGCGTGGAGCTCTTTGTCGCCGGTTTCGTTTGCACGCTCCATAAGGAACCAGCTGCACTCGATATCGTGGCCGGGGTTTACCATTCTGCCGTCGGTATAGTTAAGCCTTGCAGTGCCGTCGGGTGCAACGTTTTCAAGTGTACAGCCAAGCTCGGGCTTGAAATGGTAGGCGAATATATCGTGAACACATTCGTCGGATCTTTCGTCATAGAGTGCGGCATTCTCGGGGTCAACACGCTTCATAACTGCGGTAACGTTGAGAAGTATCATCGGAATTCCGAGTGCTCTGCCGCTGCGTGTTTCGGGCACTGTTTTGGGCCCCATACCTGTCGGGTCTGGCATACCGTGGTTGAGATTCCAGTACATCTCGTACGCTCTCTTTGCACGCTCAAGGTGCTCTTTTTCGCCCGTAACACCGTAGTATTCTGCGTTTGCTATACAGTAGAATGCTTCGGAGAAGCAGTATCTTCTCTGGCGAAGAGGCTGACCGTCTTCAGTTACGGTGAAGTAGAGTCTGCCGCCTGCATCACGGTTGACACAGTGCTCCTCAAGGAAATCGAGGCAGGTCTTTGAAGCGGCAAGCCACTCATCCTTTACTCCGTATGTACGGCAAAGCCAGGCATAAATCCAGCCGCAACGGCCCTGCATCCATACGCTCTTATCGGTTGAAAACACCTTGCCCTCTCTGTCAAGGCAGGTGTAAACGCCGCCGTGCTCATTATCAATACCGTTTTTGAGCCAGAAATCGGCACAGTCTTCAAGCTGAGTGCGAATCCAGCTGCGTATTTCGGTAAGCTTTTCTTTATTCATAAAATCTTCCTCCGATATGAAAGTCTTTTTTACACTATAACACATTTATCTTTTTTTGAAAAGATTTTATATAGCTTGATTAAAATATATTTAGCAAAAAATAAAAGACCGCAACATAACATTGCGGTCTTTTATTGCTTCTAACCCTTAACGGGCTACACAAAAAGGGAATATAGAAAGGCATTTGTAGGACGTAAAATACCTTCAGTGCACAAACAAGCTTCTGCCACACTCGTTTATGCAATATTATGGTAAAATCATTGTGTAACATGAGTGTAAACGGTTTGTAACACTGAAGTAAACGCAGTGTTGCATTTGTTTGACGATAGTGCTAAAATATAACTAACAAAGTATTTGATGCAGGTGATAAAGATGGCTGTAATTCTTGTAGTTGAGGATAATAAAAATACTCAGCTTCTGACAGCAACAAGACTTAAGCCTTATTTCGAGGTTGTTTGTGCTGACGACGGTCTGGATGCTCTTGACGTGTTCTATTCACGTCATATCGACCTTGTAATCAGCGATATTATGATGCCTAATATGGACGGATTTGAGCTTCTCCAGCGTATACGCAGTGAGGGCTTTAATACACCTGTGCTTCTGCTTACTGCAAAGCAGGCTATGCAGGACAAGCGAGAGGGCTACAACCTCGGCACTGACGACTATGTTACAAAGCCTGTCGATTATGACGAGCTTCTGCTCAGGGTAAACGCTCTGCTTCGCCGTGCAAGGATTGCTACCGAGCGTCAGATTAAAATAGGTAAGCTTGCAATTGACGATGCCGAACATACCGCCACTTACGACGGCGAGCCTATACAGCTTTCACGCAAGGAGTTTGACCTGCTGTACAAATTCCTTTCGTACCCCGGTAAAATTTTCACCAAGAAACAGATTCTTGACGAGATATGGGGTATTGACTCCGAATGTACGGAGGACACAATCAAAACTCATATCAACCGCCTGCGCAATAAGCTTGAAGGATGCAGTGAGATTGAAATAGTTACAATCAAAGGCTTTGGTTATAAGGTTGAGATAATAAAATGATAAATAAGAAAAAGAAACGCAAAAACCAACTGCCAAAGGCAAAGGATATTCAGCTGCATAAAGGTCTGTCACGTTGGTACACATTGCAGACCCTTATTATGCTTGGTATCAGCGGTTTCACAACAATTGTTATGGACAAGCTCAGCAAATATCTTCGTGATACCCATGATTTTGATCCCTTGCGTCTGCTTGGATTTCTTGCGGTGCTTATAGTAATCCTCGGTATATTTATGTTGCTTGAGTACAGTGCAACTAAACGGCATCTTGAAAAGATATACAAATCTATAGAAATGCTTGCACACGGCCACTACGGTCATAAGCTCAAGGTTGGCAGATATACGGTGTTCCGCAGTCTTGCGATTGATATCAACCGACTCAGTGAAGAGCTTGAAAAGGTGCATGTATTGCGTACTGATTTTGTTAACAGCTATTCGCACGAGTTCAAAACGCCTATTGCATCAATCAGCGGATTTGCACAGATACTGCTTGAAAAAGGTAACGACCTTACTGATGAAGAACGAAAAGAGTATTTAAAAATAATCGTACAGGAGTCTGAACGACTTTCAAAGCTCTCAAGCGACACAATCCTGCTTTCTCAGCTTGAGTCGCAGAAGATTCTTGCTGATACAGCACCCTATTCTCTTGATGAACAACTTCGTCGTTGCGTTATAATGCTCTCTAACCAATGGAGTGAGAAAAACATAGACCTTGTCGGTAATATTGACGAGGTTATATATAACGGCGATGAGGATATGATGCAGCATCTTTGGCTCAACCTGCTTAACAATGCAATCAAATTCACACCCGAAGGCGGCACAATAACCGTAAGCCTTAAACTGGAAAACGAAAAGATAATTGCATCAATCGCTGATACGGGCATAGGTATGAGCGAAGAGATGGTACAGCGCATATTTGACAAATACTACCAGGGCAATACGGGTAAATCCGGCAGCGGCCTCGGTCTCGGCCTTTCTATTGTTTACCGTATTATTGTGCTTTGTAAAGCCCGAATCAAAGTTGACAGTAAGCTCGGTGAAGGCACTACGTTTACTGTTGAATTAAAAAACAAATAATATAATCAAAGCTTGTAAATGTGATTTACAAGCTTTTTTTTATGTGGTATACTTTGTAATGAATTGGTTTATCAATTCAAATCATGTTGCTCAAGCAACAAATCATGGCGACAAGCCAAATTATGCGAAGCAAATCATAAAAAACATAAAGACAGTGGCAGCGCTTTTCTCGGTGTAACTGACTTTATTCTGTGCATCAACTTTATTGAGGTATTAAAAATATGATTTGCCTTACGGCATGATTTGATTTTTATAAAATCACGATTTGCAAAATATAATTTTGCATGATTTGCGTTTTTGCAAAACGCATGAGTAACTCACAGAGGTGTAAAAAATGGCGATTTATAAAAACAGAACTGACCTTCATATGCACACAATCAGCTCGTTTGACGGCAATTATTCTGCTGCCGAAATGTGTGAGGCTGCAGTGGCTAATGACCTTGCGACTATAGCTTTTACAGACCATTTTGATGTGGATTTTTATACTCAGCAGAATCTTGGTATCCGCCAGCAGACAAGCTACGATGATATAATTTCAGTGCGCGATGCTTTTGCAGACAGAATACAGGTGCTTGTCGGAATCGAAATGGGTCAGCCGACTTACGAGCCGGAGCTTACAGAGAAATCACTTAACAGATATAATTACGATTTTGTTATCGGCTCAATACATAACCTTCGCAAGACTCCCGATTTCTGTGAGCTTGATTATACAACTCTTACACAGGACGATATTTATTCTCTGCTTGATAAATATTTCGAGGAAGAGCTTATTCTTGCCAAGTGGAACGGATTTGATACACTTGCTCACCTTACATATCCTATGAGATATATCGTGCAGTCGGGCAGATTTAATACCGACCTTTCACGCTATGATGATATAACCGATGAAATTTTTAAGGTGCTTGTTGCAAACGGCAAGGCACTGGAGATTAATACAAGCGGTTTGCGTCAGCCCATTGGCAAGACTATGCCGACAGATAATTATGTCCGCCGCTACAGAGAGCTTGGCGGTGAGCTTCTGACTCTCGGTTCGGATTCTCACTTTACCGCACACGTCGGTGCAAACATCGATGACGGCTATGAAATCGCAGAAAGCTGCGGTTTTAAGTATGTTACATATTTCAAAGACAGAAAGCCCGTACAGATTAAAATTGAAAAGTAAAGGGGTAACGCTTATGTCAGCTGAAAAATTGACACTTGATGCACCTGCAAAAATTAATCTCCTGCTCGATATTATCTGCCGTCTCCCAAACGGTTACCACAGCCTTTTTATGGTGATGCAGACAGTAGACCTTTACGACACGGTAGAGGTATCGCTTCGCAATGACGGTAAGATAAATCTGACCTGTTCCGAAAAGGCTCTGCCAACTGACAGTAAAAATATTGCTTACCGTGCGGCAGTAAAATTCTTTGAAGCGGCAGGTATAAATTGCGGCGCTGATATTTCACTTACAAAGCGTATACCTTTTGCCGCAGGCTTAGCAGGCGGAAGCACGGATGCTGCAGCAGTGCTCAAGGCGCTCAACACTCTGTGTGACACAAACTTTACCGATGAAGAACTTTGTGCAATAGGCGTTAAGCTTGGTGCAGACGTGCCGTTTTGCATAAAGGGTGGCACAATGCTTGCGCAGGATATCGGTCAGGTGCTCTCGCCCTTGCCGAAATTGAAAGATTGCTTTATTGTGCTTGTAAAGCCCGATGTCAGCGTTTCAACAAAAGAAGCATTTGCAGAGTTTGACAGCTGCAGTGATATCCGTCACCCCGATTGCCTTGCAATGCTTCACGCTGCGGCAAATTCGGATTATGACGGCATAATCTCAAATGTAGGAAATGTGTTTGAGCAGTTTATAGAAGTGCCTCAGAGAGCCGAAATCAAGGCGATTATGCGCAGACACGGCTCGCTTGCCTGCTGTATGAGCGGCAGCGGACCGACAGTTTTCGGTATATTTGACAGTGAAGAAAAAGCCAAGGCTTGTATTGACGATATTCCGCAAAAGCTCGGTAAAACATTTCTCACAAAACCGATATAAAAACTAAGTTTGCCCTTACGGGCAAGTGAAGCAGCCTTGCGGCGGTGAAGTTACTCTGTAGTGAAGTTTGCTTCGCAAGTGTTTTTAAGGCAAACTTCACTTTTGCCAAAATGCAAATACTTCACTGTCATTTATGGCAACTTCACTTCAAACCGCAGATTTGAAACTTCACAAAAATATATCACCCGAAAAAGAATTCTTTCGTTCTTCTTCGGGTGATTTTTTATTGAAAAACTTTATAGGATGTTAACATTGTCCTTGCTTTTTGTTTGTGAATTTTATCTGCTGTTTGCCATATCTACCATACCGAAGTAGAAATCTTCAAATGTGGTGGGGTAATGTTTCGTGCCGCAGAAATCAAAGTGGTCCATACCGTACATTGTGTCGAGATAGTACCATCTGCCGGGCACAATTTTTTCACCTGCGGCTATACTGTCTTCGTAATCCTTTGCGGTTGCGGTATCGGAGTCGGGATAGAGCGCGGAAGCGAGCGGCACTATACCGTCGTTTACTGCCCAGTCGCCCTCAATTTTAATACCGTCTATTGTCATACCCTTTGTTAAGGCAAGCATTGCACCCGAAATAAAGAAAATAGGGTTGAGCGTTTTGATGCTGTTGTCCGCGGTTGTGTAGGAGTAGTAATATGTGTTTTCGGCAAGCTTTATTGTCTTATTAAGCTCCGATGCACCGCGCAGAGTCATATCGTATGCACAGTTGTCATTTGAGCGGTAGAAATTCCATATACCCTTGAAATCGGGCAGTGCTCTGAATTCATCCTGGGCAGGGGTAAGTCCGAAATGGCTGAGCTGGAATGAGAACACAAGGAAGTTGTTGCCGAATATACCGCCTATCATATTGATTGCCGTACTGATAAGCAGAATTGTAAACTGCGGGTCAGCAAAAATATTCGCAACCTGTGAGCCGTTGTGCGGTGCAGAAAGAGTGATACAGGAATGCACAAGGTCGTGACCGCCCTTGAAAAGCTCGCTTGTTTCTTCGCCTGTTGCCGCAATCTCGTCTTCGCTACCGTATGCAAGCAGAGATGTGAGCAGACGCACGGTTGCACCGCCGAATGAGTGACCGACAAGGTTTATTTTAGTCTGCATATCCCACGGCTCACCCATAAGTGCTTTGCCTTCGTAGTTGAAGCCGTATCTTGCGTGACCGTGAGCCTGTGCGTGAGCTTCACCGTAGTCAACAACAGTGCCCGTAAGCTGTGCGTAAACTTCGCAGGCTCTGTCCCATGCACTGCTGAGCGGACCTACGGCAGGGGCATAAGTTTCAATGCCTTTTTCATTCAGCATTTTAATCATATCGGTGTCATTGAGGCTCAGTCCGCCGCCCCAGTAGGGTGACATAGCGTAAAACTTGTTGTCCGGCGCCCAGCCGCCCATACCGTGAACAAATATATACGGGTAGTCGGCAGTGCTTTCGGTTGCGGTGCCTTCTGCTGCCGCAGAAGTAGGTAAGGCAACCATACAGAAAACAATTGTAAGAGTCAGAAATAAAGCTGTTAATTTTTTGAGCATTATTATTCCTCCATTTTTTACTTCAGTTTAATGATAAAGTTTTCTCGTTAAATAAAAGTAAACTGTTTACAACAAGAATAACATATTAATCAGCTTAATACAATATATCTTTTTGCTGCGTATCCTTCTCTGCCGCCGTAGTTTACTCTGTACCACTCGCCGTCTTCGCCGAGCACCTGCACCTTTTCACCGCTGTAAGCGCGGGCGATTATCGGTGCTGTCAGGGACGGATTGCGGCGGATGTTAAGTGAGCCGCCTGAAATGTTTACAGTGCCAATCTGTCCCGTAATCGGGCTGACAAAAGGCACGCCGAAATATTCGGCAACCGATTCTGCAAGCACTCTGCCTATTGTACCTATGTTGTCAATTATCCAGTTTGCATCGTCCTCGTTGTCGTGGTAGGCGACTTCTACAAGTACAGATGGCATCGTAGGCTGACGTACTTCGCCGAGTGCGGTGGTGGCTCTGATATCGACAAGCTCGGGGTAGGGATAAATCTCTTTGAAATTGTCGGCAATAATCTGCGCAAAGCGTTTGCCGTTTCTGCTGGTAGGGTAGTAGAATACATCTGTACCCATAAGCTGACCGTAAATTCTGTCGGGTGATGCGTTTGAGTGAATGGCAAGGTATAAATCATATCCGCCTGCGTTGCCCTGACGGATTGAGCTTGCCGCTGTCATATCGGGTGTATTGCGTCCGAAATCTATACCGCTTGCTTCAAGGTAAGGCTCTACCGCATCTGCGACAAGATTCATATAATATTCTTCCGTTCCACCCGTTACATAGAGGTTGTTTTCCTGCGTTGAGGGGCTTAAATATACGCTTGGCATTGTTTTTCCTCCCTGAAAATACATACTGAATATATACTATGCAGTGCAGATGCAAATGTTTACTGTAAAGCTAAACACCATTACAAATGCGACGATATTGCCATAATTAAAGGTTTGTGATATAATAATCTTCACAGGAGGTGATGCAGGATGAATATACCCATACCCGAAAATGTAATGCAGGCGTTGGAGATACTTGGCAAAAATGGCTATTCTGCTTATGCTGTGGGCGGTTGCGTGCGTGACAGTTTGCTCGGCAATAAGCCTGATGACTGGGATATATGCACCTCTGCTTTGCCTGAACAAACGGCAGAATGTTTTGCCGATTACCGTGTTATTCCCACAGGTGTAAAGCACGGAACCATTACAGTGATTATAGAAAAGCCGCTTGAAATTACTACCTTCCGCATTGACGGAGACTATCTCGATAACCGTCGTCCGAGCGAGGTTTCGTTTACCCGCAGGCTCGAAGATGACCTTTGCAGGCGTGATTTTACCGTAAACGCAATGGCACTGAGTGCCAACGGCGAAATAACCGACCTTTACGGTGGACAGGAAGACCTTGAGGCGAAGCTGATACGCTGTGTCGGCTGTGCCGAAACAAGGTTTGATGAGGATGCACTTCGTATTATGCGTGCACTGCGTTTTGCTTCGGTTCTCGGCTTTGAAATAGAGCGTGAAACCGCAGATGCAATTCGCAAAAAACGTCAGCTTCTTGCCAATATTGCCGCAGAAAGAATTGTAAAAGAGTTTACCAAACTCCTTCGCGGTAACTGTGCCGATATACTTTCGGGCTATAGAGAAGTAATAAAAATGTTCCTGCCGATTGCGGATTTTTCAGCCGATACCGTAAGGCTTATCGCGGCATCACCTGCAGACCCTCTTCTCAGACTTGCGATATTGCTCAGCAAATCTTCTGCCGAAGACGCGGAAAAAATGCTCAGAAAGCTGAAATATGATAACTGCACACTGAAATATGTTACGCTTATCTTAGAGTCGGCAGAATTAAATCTTACCGATTCAAGACCGCAAGTGAAGCGGTTAATCAATAAATTCGGTGAAAAGGATGCTAAGCTTATAGCAGACTACCATCTGTACACCGGAAGATTTTCAGCTGACCTTCATCGCAGTATAGTTGACACGATTGATGATATTACGGCAAAAGGGGAGTGCTGTACACTCTCAAAGCTTGCGGTAAACGGCAGTGATATTGCTTCGCTCGGAATCTGCCCTCAGAATAAAATCGGTAAAGTTTTGTTTTCGCTGCTCGAAAAAGTTATGGACGGTGAATGTAAAAACGAGAAAAACGCACTTGTTCAACTTGCCCGAAATTCAAAATATTAAATTTTTTTGAATAAATTATTGTCAAATAAGTTGACTATAATCGCATTTATGGTATAATATTTAAAAATGCTGAACGAAATCAGCAAATAAAGAAGAAAAAAGGAGAAATGAACGTGAAAGAAAAGTTCCTTAAAGCTATAGTTTTACTTATGGCAGCCGTTACAATTTTCGGCACAACATCAATGATGTTTTCTGCAGCCACCGAAGTCCCGGACAATGTACCTACAACCACAACAAAGCCCGTAGAGACAACCACAGCAAAGCCTGCTGAGTCTACCACAGCAAAGCCTGTTGAGTCTACAACAGCAAAGCCTGCTGAATCTACAACGGCAGATCCCAATGCTTCTACAACAGCGAAGCCTGCTGAGACTACAACAGCACCTGTTGAGACAACAACAAAAGGTTCAGATTACCCGATTGTTACATTTCCTGACCGTCCTACAACAACAGCAAAGCCTGCTACTCCTACACAGGCTCCCACAAAGGCTCCTTCAAAGACTCCCACAAAGCCCTCTTCAAACAAGAAGCCCGTTTCCAACAACGGTGCTCCCGTTATAACAACAGTTATTGACGAAACACTTACAGGCCTTGACGAAACAACAACATCATGGTTTGATATGGATGAAGAGTCAACAGTTCCCGGCTTCTCTTTCATCGATGAAGATATGGATGTAGACGAGGAAAAGGATAAGGATAAGGACGATGATAAGGACAAGGATGGTATCGATTTCAAGAAGATTATCATTATTGTTGTTATTGTCCTCGCAGTTGCCGGTGCAGCAGTTTGCCTCATAATCCTCGGCAAGAAGCAGTAATAAAACTTAACAAATAATCTGATGACCTTATTCCGGTTTCATACGGCCGGAATAAGGTTTTTTTATTGAAGCATAAGAGAAAGCTCATTTGTGTGCCTGTTGCTATGTTTTCAATGATACCGTCAAAAAGAAAAAGGGCAGAAAATAACGAAAAACTATTGACAAAACAAGGATAATTGGTATAATTGTTTTGTTGCGCTGTCGCAACACTGATAAAATATGGCCCGGTAGTTCAGTTGGTTAGAACGCTAGCCTGTCACGCTAGAGGTCGACGGTTCGAGCCCGTTCCGGGTCGCCATATTTGCTACTATGGCTCAGGTGGTAGAGCACATCCTTGGTAAGGATGAGGTCGGCGGTTCGAGTCCGCCTAGTAGCTCCAAAAAGAAGTAACTTTTGTCTACCAAAAGTTACTTCTTTTTTTATCCAAGCCGCAGGCTTGGCATATCATCACGCGTCAGCGTGTATATCATCGCCGAAGGCTGTATTAACTGCGGCTTGATGATATACCGCAACAAGTTGCGGATGATATGCAATTCCTTCGTAATTGATGATATACAAGGCTTCGCCTTGATTTGTACCCCGAAAATGAAATGTGGAATCAATACAGATTTTGCTCGGTTGATCTTTGCAGACAAACAAAAAAAGCCGCCCTTACGGCGACATCACAAATGAATATTAAACCCTAAAATTGAAATGACCCTTGACTTAAGTTTCTTTACACTACAGTCAAGGGTCATTTCTGTGAACTCTTAGTATCTAACATCTTTTGTTTACCTCTCTTTCTCTTATTTGGCCAACCTTCATTTCTTACACTAGCCCTTATATACCTTTTACACACATTTTTTCTTTATATCTTGTAAGCAAGATTACCTGATGTTTACGGTGGACTTTAATTCGTATTTTATTATGAAGGTTGTGGCTGTGGCTCTTAAAACAGAAGCTTTACTTTTGTTTTATTTTATTTAGTTTGTTTGTTTTTTGTTTTTTATTTTTGTTTTAAAGCTTTTGTTTTGAGGAGCCGGGTTGATTACTTGTACATCGGTACCACCTCATGTTGGATTTTGCGGGGTAGGTTTTACTTGTACATCGGAACCACCTCATAGAAATTTAAGATTCGGTGTTTGTTATATCCTGTTCTTTGGTATCACCTCTTCTTGTCTATACTATAGCATGAGAATTGCAGTTTTGCAAGATGTAATTTTGTACAAAGTTAACTAAAACTATTTATGCAAACTACAGAAATACAGCAATATCACGAAAATAGTGTTGACATATGTAATTGTTCTGTGTTATGATGTATTTGTTGGGGTGTCAAAAGCACCCCATATTTTTATTATAATATATATTAATAAAGCTCTCACCGTAAGCAATTTGGTGAGAGCTTTTGCGCTTATTTCTTTTTCTTTGATTTTCTTAACGCCTTGCCTTCCTGTGTTATCAGCTTGTCAAATGCGGCAAGCATACCGGGAAGAATAAAGACTATCAGAAGAATTGCCGCGGCAACACCTACAGAGATTGTACGGCAAATCTGAGCAACTGTCGGGTCGCTGTAGAACATTGAGATAATTGCCGTAACAAGCACCATAATAAGTCCTGATGTCATAATTGTGTGAATCGAGCCTTTGTAAGCTTCGGCAAGTGCTTCTTTGGGGCTGAACTTTTTACGGCTTTCACGGTAGTAGTTTGTGAGCAGTATACCATAGTCAATAGTCGCACCCATCAGTATACATTCAACAATCAGCAGTGCAAGGAAGTAAATGCTGTAGCCTTGCCATCCTATAACTGTGACAGTTAGAAATACGCCGCACTGCACAAGCAGTACAAGTATCATCGGAATTATCATTGAGCGGAATGAAATCGCAACAATAATAAAGATTGCAATAGCTGTCAGAAGAGTGATAAACAGAAGTTCATTGTCGAATGAGCCTGACATCTCGTGAGTCATTGCCGACATACCGATGAGCTTAAGCTCGCCTGAGAAGTTTGTATCGGCATATTTGTTAAGTTTGTTAATGAACGCTTCGGTTTCGGTACTTTCAACAGGATAGCTCGTCTGGAGTATCATTCGCGAATACTTGTTGCCCTTTAGCATTGTTACACCGTCGCCCAGTGCTTTGCCTGCATCGCCGAGCTGTGACTTGACATCTTCGCCAAGCACCATAGAGAAACTCGGGTCATTTACAAGCTCGGTTGAAAGGTGGTTGAAGAGCTTTTCAATGCTCAGCTTCCATTCGGGATTATAATTTTTGTCGCTTGCGTGGTAGAGATATATGAGGTCAACGGTTGCTTTGTTGAGCATACCTTCACCTGCAAGTGAAGTGAGCAGGTCAGTCATTTCAGCGCTGTTGAGCTTTCTGCCGCTGACAACGGTGTTTACCATTGTCTGTGCACTGCCGAGTGACGCTTTCATATCAGTCTCAATCATCGTTGCATATTCGGGTCGGTCGAGCACACCGCTGTTAAGGCAGTCGAGCAGATTCTTGACCGAAACTTTCCATGCTGATGTGTCACCGTATTCTGTCTGATAGAGCAGATAAAGCTGCTTGAGCTGAGCGGAATCCATACCGATAAGGCTTGCAAGCTCGTCGGGTGAGTAAGCCTTGCCCTCTGCTGTGCCGTTGATAATCTTCTGTGCAAGCGGCAGCATTTGCAGGTCTTCTTCACTCATCATCGAAGAGAAATTGTCGCTGTTGTTTACAGCAAAGTTGATTACCTGCTGAAGGCTCAGTTGACGTGAAGAACCGCCTATGAGGTCAAAGCCGTTGTTTTCGTCGGTATAGCCGATATAAAGCAGGCGCATCTGATTGGGGTCTATACCCATAAGGTTTGCCATATCTTCATAGCTTCTGGGTTTAGTGACCGCATCTTTGTCAGTGTATGCTGAAAGCATATCGAGCTGTGCGAGAGTGTTTTCATCAAACATATCAGCATACATTTCGTTTTTGGATACATCGTTTATGATGTAATCGGCGAATGTGCCGAGTGTCATTGTGCCGTAGTCTGCACCGCCTTTTTCGCTGTAATAGAGCAGCATCATGCTTTTGGCGGTTTTTTCATCCATTTCGAAAAATTCCGCGAGGTCTTTGGATGATAAAGGCTTTGTAAGTGCGTCAGCATCGGCAAATGATTTGAAGGTGTCGAGCTGTGCACGCATATCGTCTGTGATGTAGCTGTCAAACGCAGGGTTTGTTGCGATATCTTCGGTGAGAAATGTTACGAAATCGGGCAGCGATACGGGATTTATCGTGCCGTTGTGGTAGCTGTAATATATCAGCCCGAGCATTGATTCATCAAGCTCAAAGCCCTGAGTCATATCAACACCGAATGTGGCACTCAGGCCGTCGATTGAGTAAATCATCTCTTTTGCGGTGTAATCTTTACCCAGAAGATTGGGGTAGCCGAGCACCTGGTTTATCTTCGGGTCAGCCTCAAGCTCGTCTGCAAGCTGTGCTACAGCTTTCTCGTCAGCGTTTTCGTATATCATTACAATTGAGTTTGCCTGTGGGAAAACTTCTGCTATCGGGTCGGACATTTCGAGGTTGTAAGCAATCTGTGTATTGTTCTGCAGAAAATAGAATGCTACAAACATAACGGCAAATACAACCGTGAAAATATGGCGGAAGTGATGGCTGAATTTTGCGAGCTTGCCCATAGGTAAGGGAAGCTCTTTCTTTGATGTCTTTGTGATTATATTGTCACAAAGTAGAATAAGACCGGGGAGCACGGTGAATACACAGAGCATACTGATAAATACGCCCTTTGCAAGTACGACACCGATATCGAAGCCGATTTTAAACTTCATAAATACAAGCATCAACAGACCGACAATGGTTGTAAAAGCACTGCTTGCAACAGAGGAGAAGGCATTGACAAGAGCTGTCTTCATTGCATCGTTTTTACTCGAGTGAAGCGGCTTTTCCTGACGGTAACGGTTCATCAGGATTATAGAGTAATCGATAGAAAGTATAAGCTGAAGTATTGCGGAAATCGACTGCGTTACATTTGAAATTGAGCCGAGAATAATATTTGTACCTGCGTTGATTATTACAGCAATACCTATCGTAAGCAAGAAAAGCAATGGCTCAAACCATGAGCCGCACATAATGACAAGAATCAGGATTGCGAAACCTACTGCAAAAAGCAGAATCCACAGCGGAATTTCAACATCGCCGGGGTTGTCGTTTTTGAAGGTGATGTTGTATTCTGCAAATTCGTTTGTAAGTGCATTTTCAATAGCAAGCTCTTCATCGGAGCCGTAAGCATAAGATGTGTTGACAACATAGAGCGTTTTGTCACCCTTGTTGTATTCTTCGCTGCTGTTGTGCGTTACGCTGCTGACATTTTCGATGCCTTCGAGCTTATCGAGCAGCTCTGCCTTCTTTGCTTCGTCAAGGCCTTGTGCCATTACACGAATCGTATTCGGCTGGTCGAGTGCAGGAAATTCCGAATTCATAATATCCAGACCCTGCTTCATCGAAAAATTGTCAGGCAGGTAAGTCGTCAAGTCAGTGTTGATGCCGACTTTGAGTGACAGCCCGGCAAATATTATACTGAGCACTACTGCAGCTATAAGCAGTATATATCTTCCTTTTACAATTAAACCAGCAATTTTTTTCATTTTAGCCTCCGTTACCTTTGGTAAAAATTGTTACAAAGTAAAATTAAGGTAACAAATTAATTATAAAATAATTATAAAAAGTTGTCAATCTTATTTAAAACAATAAGCTACAAAAATATGAGTGCAGTTTAGTACAATGTGCATATACATACCGTAGTATTATTCTGTTTATTCATTTACTCAAGGTTTAAAACAGTGTGTTAAATTTAGTAGTTTACAATCTGTGTTTTAATATATATAATAGAATTATAATACCAAAAGAAGGTGGTTTGATTGAAGAAAATCAGATTCGGTATCGTTGGTACAGGCACTATTGCTCACCGTTTTGCACAGGCGATAAAAAACGTAAAGTGTGCCGAACTTGTTGCCGTTGCGTCGAGAACAGCAGAGTGTGCAAAGAAATTCGGTGACGAATTCGGTATCAAGTACCGCTTTGACAGCTATGAAAAAATGGCTGATTCCGATGTTATTGATGCCGCATATATTGCAGTACCACACTCGGGCCATATCGGTTGCTCCTGCCTTATGATGAACGGCGGTAAGCATGTAATATGTGAAAAGCCTATGGCTGTAAATCTGGCAGAGGCAGAGGAAATGTTCCGCTGTGCGGATAAAAACGGTGTGCTTCTTATGGAGGCTATGTGGGCAAGGCTTGTGCCCGGTACAATAAAGATGCTTGAGCTTGTCGAAAGCGGTATGCTCGGCGATATCCTCGGTGTTGAGGGTAAATTCTGTTACACGATGGACGAGGATGAGATGGACCATCACGTATTCAAACCCGAAAACGGCGGCGGTTCGCTGCTCGATGTCGGTGTTTACGCTCTCAATTTTGCAAGCTGGTATCTCGGTAAGGATGTTGAGGAAATGAGTGCATACTGCTCTGAATACGGCGGAGTAGACAGTCATACCTGCATATTGCTTAAATATAAAAACGCTGCTATTGCAGACCTCTCCAGTGCAATACTTCTTCGCAAGCCTAACGAAGGCTATGTATACGGCAGTAAAGGTTACGCACATCTTCGCCGCTTCTATGCTCCGCAGGAGATTGAAATCTGCTTCAATGACGGCAGGACAGAAAAAATATCCATACCGTATGCCGGCAACGGCTTTGAGGAGCAGATAACGCATTTCTGCGACTGTGTTTCGGCAGGCCTTACCGAAAGCCCGATAATTACCCGTGAGCAGATACTTTACATAACAAATCAGATGGACGAAATAAGAAAGAATATAGGAATAGTTTATCCGCAGGATAATTAAGGGGAAAAATAAAAATGTTTATAATCAGCAAAATTATACATATTCTTACATTACCGCTGCTTATCATAACCTTGCTGACGACTCCCAAAGCTGTCAGTACCGATACGGCAGAGCTTGTTTCAAAAGATGCTTTTGCGATTGAGTCGCTTATGATGGGGCAGGGAATTACCACAGACGGTGAATATTATTACACAAGCGGCTCGATAACTGCTATCAATTTTACTGCTCTTGCAAAGTTTGATTGTAAAGGTGTAGAGCTTGTCGATATGCATATTAATCCGCTTCCGAAGGCCTGTTCAGATCGTGGCAACAACCATATAGGCGGCATCAGCTACTACGACGGTAAGATATATGCACCCGTTGAAGGCGGCGACGAAGTCTATGCCTGCATAGTTGTTTTTGACGCTGAAAGCCTTGAACCTACAGGGGAAATCTATGATTTGCCTAACGAGATTTATACCGACGGTGTGCCGTGGTGTGCTGTTGACCAAAGCACAGGTTACCTCTACGCATCAAGGTGGAATGATATTGAAACCATATATGTCTATGATACCGCAGATTCTATGAAACTTGTAAAGGGAATTGACTTGACAGGCATAGAGAAGATATCACGCATCCAGGGTGGAGAATTCTATAAAGGTACGCTCTATCTTTCGGAGGATAGTCATGATAACGCAACCTTTAAGAACATACTCAGCGTTAATGTTGAAACCGGTGAAGTTGCTGTTGCGGCTGTAAGAGATGTCGGCGGTGACAATATTGAGGCAGAGGGTATAACCTTCCTTGAAACTGAGGACGGTGCGGTTATGCACGTGCTCGATTATAATAAAGTAATAGGAGTTTTTATCCATCACTATAAAGTGAATTTTTAAATATCGGTTCAAAAGACAGTCGCAAGAAATTGCGGCTGTTTTTCCGCTTACTGCAGATAATATACCGAACACTTAAATGCTATTGATTTCTTCTTGCCGAAAAATTATGATTGAAGCGAAGGGAGGGTTTTGATGAAATGCAAAACCGTAATTGACAAAAATCGTGAGGAAGAGGTAATAATTTACGCTCACGAAAGAAACGAAACCGTTGAGTCGATAGAAAGAATCGTTTCAAGCGCACAGCTTGAGCTGATTGGTTACTCAGGTAAATCAGCAGCCAGGCTCAAACAAGCAGAAGTATATTGTTTTACTGTTGAAAATAACAAAGTCTATGCAATAACAGAGTGCGAAAAACTTCAGATTAAATTAAGGCTGTATCAGATTGAAGAAATTGCAGACAAGAGCTTTGTGAAAATCAATCAGTCGTGTATTGCGAATATCGGACATATTAAGAAATTTGATGCATCGGTATCCGGTACACTTCGTGTTATATTCAAAAACGGCTATACGGATTATGTTTCAAGAAGACAGCTTAAAGCGGTAAAAGAAAGGTTGGGTTTGTAATGAATAAATATGTTAAAGAATTTTTGCACAGAGGTTTGCTTTTTGGCGGTTTTGGCCCTGTTGTAGTCGGAATTGTTTTTGCAATACTTCAGTATACGGTTGAAGGCTTTTCACTGGGTGGTACTCAGGCTTTGCTGGCGATAATATCGACGTATCTGCTTGCTTTCGTTCAGGCAGGCGTAACCGTATTCAATCAGATTGAGCATTGGAGTACTGTCAAATCTTTGCTTTGTCATTTCGGTAGCCTTTATGCGGCATATTCAGTCTGTTATGTTGCAAATTCGTGGATTCCTTTTGAGCCAATGGTGCTTGTAATATTTACAGCAATTTTTGTTGTAATGTTCTTTGCGATATGGATTGTTGTGTATTTATCCGTACGTGCGGCAAGCAGAAAGTTTAACAAAACTCTTCACTGAAACCTGAATGTGTGCTATAATAAGCATACAGGAAGTGATATGAAATGAAATTGAAAAGAAAAATTGCAACAGCTCTTGCCCTTGCTGTGTCCGGCATTATGTGCTTTGCAGGGTGTGCAAATCAGAAGGCTGAGAATAAAGCCGCAGGCTATGTGCAGATATCGCAGGAAGAAGCCAAAAGGCTTATGGACACTGAAAGCGATTATGTTATTATTGATGCTCGCACTCAGGAAGAATACGACGCAGGTCATATCGAGGGTGCAATACTGATACCCGAGTATGAAATTGCCGACAGAGCAGAAAAAGAGTTGCCCGATAAGTCACAGCTTATTCTTGTCTACTGCAGAAGCGGCAGGCGCAGTAAAATTGCTTCTCAGGCACTTGTCGACCTCGGCTACACAAACGTCAAGGAATTCGGCGGAATAATCGACTGGGAATACGAAACTGTAAAGTGATAAATCTTTACGGTTGCATCGGGAGGCAAGTTTATGGCGGAAATTGCAGAAGTTATAATGGTTGTTTGTTTTGGTGCTTCGTGGCCTTTTAATGTAATAAAATCATATAAAGCTCGTACCGCAAAGGGTAAAAGCCCCGTGTTTCTGTGCCTTATAATTATCGGTTACGTTGCAGGTATCGCATCAAAGTTTCTGAATGAAGCGTATATGGCATCGATTAATGAAAAATGGTACGTGCTGTTTTTCTATTTCCTTAACCTGTTTATGGTAAGTGTTGACCTTGTGCTTTATTTCAGAAACAGAACGCTTGACAAAAAGAACGGAATATAAAAATTGCTCGGTAGATTTTTCTACCGAGCTTTTTTATAGGTTTTATTTGGCTTTTGTTAATGTCATTACTTCGCCCTCTGATTCAACCGTGAAGGTTTTTATACCTTCGGAAAGCTTTGTTTCAGCGGTTAAGGTTTCAGCGTCAGTACCGAGTGAGAAGGTAAGGGTATCGCCGTCAAGCTCCCATATACCGGAACTTTTATCAAATTGCGCTGAGAAAGATTCGTAAGGCATCTGTGACTTTAACATTTCAATAAGATCTTCTTTGGTAAACATAGCGTTGTCCGCTTGCAGCTCTGCATAAGCTTCAATCATATCGTTGTAATCTTTTTCAGTAAAAGATGATTTGGTAGTACCGTCCTCGTTAAATGTCAACTGCATATGTAATTTTATGCCGCTTGCGGTAGCGTCAAGCTCCCAATCGCCGATAAGCAAATCTTCACCTGTGAGTTTGGCAGATTCGCCGGAGTCTTCTTTTTTACTGTCGTCATCCTTTTTACCGTCGCCGCAGGCTGCGAAAAGTGAAAGAATCATAAGGAGTGAGAGGAGAAGTGCCATAAGTTTGCTGAGCTTTTTCATAATAATTTACCTTCTCTCAGTTATTATGTGGTTGTTTTAAGTATATTGCTACGGTCAGATTTTGTCAATAAAATTTGTGTGAACAAAAAACACCCGGGTATCTGTAACGATACCCGGGTGAAATGTTAGGTTTTAGTTGATTTTTGTGAAATCAAGCTCTGCGCCGCCATCTTCGTCAACTAATGTGAAAGTTGTTTTGCCCTTGGAAAGCTTTGTTTCTGCAGTTGAAATACCGCCG
>JAFXCH010000016.1 GCA_017516485.1 Clostridia bacterium | reverse complement strand
TCTTTGGGATCGGAGGGGAAATCCTTACCGATCTTGTTCTTGTATTCAGCCTTGAACTGGCCTGCGAGTGTCTTGAGGTCGTCAGCTGTAAGCTCAACGTCCTGCTTAACACCCTTTGCTTCCTTCATCTCGTCGATGAGCTGCTCGAAGTATTTCTTACCGACTTCCATAACAACGTCGGAATACATCTGGATAAATCTTCTGTAGCAGTCCCAAGCCCAACGGGGATTGCCGGACTTTGCTGAAATAGCCTCAACAACCTCTTCATTAAGACCGAGGTTAAGGATTGTATCCATCATACCGGGCATGGATGCGCGAGCACCTGAACGAACGGAAACGAGGAGCGGATTCTCCTTATCGCCGAACTTCTTGCCTGTAACGCCTTCCATCTTTACGATGTACTCCATGATCTGAGCCTGGATCTCATCGTTGATCTTCTTGCCGTCCTCATAGTACTTTGTACAAGCTTCTGTTGAGATTGTGAAGCCCTGGGGAACGGGAAGACCGATCTTTGTCATTTCTGCAAGGTTTGCACCTTTACCGCCGAGAGTGTTACGCATTGTTGCGTCGCCTTCGGAGAAAAGGTATACGTACTTGTAAGCCATTCTATTTTACCTCCATATAAAAATAATCGTAATTTATCGGTATAGCGCAAAATCACGCTACACACCAATGGGTATTATAACATATATAAAAAGTAAAAGTAAATACATTTTTGCTATAAATTCCCTCAACTCGCCTATATATATTTTGGTTATATTCATTAAATACAGTGCAAAATATTCGTTAAATGCATACAACGGCAAAACGAATCGCCCGTCTGCAAAAATCAGAAATTATACCCTAAAGTAATATTGCGGTAGATATTGCCGAAATCGTCATAAAGTACTCGCTCATAGCGTAAAATAATAAACGAGGAAGGTTTGCCGTTTAAGCTTTGGCGTGCCGGAAGATAGATTCTGCTTTGAAAGACAAGTGTAATTTCATCGTTTTGACCGACAAAGGTTTCTATAAGCTCTTCTTCAAGCTCAGGCAGCTCATAATTCTCAAGAAACTCATCTCCGAGTTCATTACCTTCACAGCAGATATAGTGTTTGTCGTGAGTGAGCAGCCAGTTGGCAACCGCCAAACGAAGGCTCTCCCGAGTCTTTAATTTATGTTTCACTCCGTAACACCCCAAAAATGAATAGTTCGTTTGTCCGTCTTGCATAAAATTGCAAGACAGCTATTATTAAAATACCACAAAAGCCCCAAACTTGCAACAAAAGTGAAGGAAAACGAAAATAAACTTGCAAAATTGACAATGATATAGTAGAATAAGTAACCGATGTGTAATAATATGTAATATATATAAATTTATATAGGTGATGAAATGGTTTTATACAGCAAACTTTCTTCAGAACAGCTTCACGCAAAATTTGAAGAAATAAAACAACTTTACGATGAATTCAAGGACAAGGGCCTTGACCTCAATATGGCAAGAGGTAAGCCCAGCCCCGCTCAGCTTGATATGTCGATGGATATTTTCGACAGCGTCAACGCTCTCAACGGTTACAGTGCTGAAGACGGCACAGACTGCCGTAACTACGGTAACCTTACAGGCCTTGAAGAATGCAAAACAATATTTGCACAGGCTCTCGGTGTACAGAACGACAACATTATTGTCTGCGGTAACTCCAGCCTTAATATAATGTTTGACTACATTTCACAGTGTATGACTCACGGCACAGGCAACGGTAACAAGCCGTGGATGCTTCAGGGCAACATCAAGTTTGCCTGCCCCGTACCCGGTTATGACAGACATTTCTCAATCCTCGAATACTTCGGAATTGAAATGATAAATATTCCCATGCTTGAGACAGGTCCCGATATAGATGTACTCGAAGAGGTTGTTATGGATCCCTCGGTAAAGGGTATGTTCTGTGTACCGAAGTACTCAAACCCTCAGGGGTACACATTCTCTGACGAAACCGTCAAGCGTATTGCAGCACTCAAGCCCGCCGCAAACGATTTCAGAATTATCTGGGACAACGCTTACTTCGTACACGATATTTACGAGGATGGCGACACACTGCTCAACATCTTCCCCGAAGCTGCAAAAAGAGGCACTGAAGATATGATTATCGAGGTTGCTTCAACATCAAAGGTCAGCTTCCCCGGCGCAGGTGTTGCAGTTGTTTCCGCAAGCGAAAACAATGTCCGTATGTTCAAGCAGCGTATGAACGCTCAGATTATCGGTCACGATAAGATTAATCAGCTTCGTCACGCACGCGTACTCAAGGATGCAAACGGTCTGCGCGAATATATGAAGCGCCACGCAGTTATACTCAAGCCGAAGTTTGACATCGTACTTCAGACACTTGAGCGTGACCTCGGCGAATGCGGTATCGCAACATGGACCAAGCCCAAAGGCGGCTACTTTGTAAGCCTCGACGTTATGGAAGGCTGTGCAAAGCGTGTTGTTGAGCTTTGCCGCCGTGCAGGTGTTGTGCTCACAAACGCAGGTGCAACCTACCCCTACGGCAAAGACCCGAAAGATACAAATATCCGTATCGCACCGTCATTCCCCTCACTCGACGAGCTTCGCCAGGCAATGGTAATCCTCTGTCTTGCAGTTAAGCTTGCCGCACTTGAGAAGCTTATTGACGAAGAATAAGAAGCGACACCGTTACAGTTACGACTGTAACGGTGTTTTATTATCCGATATTCATTTTTGCAAAGAACTCCGCAGAGCTTATCCCATGAGGTCGGTTGAATCTACCGATGCGGTACATCCAATCCGTATTTTCGGTATCGATATAATTGACTCTCTCTTCACAAACAAGCGCCGCTTCAAAGCCCATGCTTTTCAGAATGTCTTTTGACTCCTTTGAGTAACAACCATAAGGATAAGTAAAAGCTTTTGGTCTGTAGCCCGTTTTTTCTTCTGTCAGGCTCTGCATTTTTCCGAGGTCATAATTGAGAAAAGCAGAGTATTCGTGCACACTCTCGCCGCTAACCTTTTTGGCTCCGTTACGTCCCGAATTATTGAGCTTGTGCAAATCATAGCTGTGGTTTTGAATCTCGATTCTGTTGCCGTTCGCAAGCTCACTGATCTCCTGCCAATTCATATAAGAATAGCTCAGCGTATGGTCATCCAGCTGAGTAAAAAGGTCAGCATAAGCACCTACAACGGAAGCCACCGCACACATATCATATTTTTCGAGCAATGGCAAAAGATAACTGTAAACTGTTTCGTAGCCGTCGTCAAATGTAATAATTACAGGATTTTCAGGCAGAGGCTGTGCATCATAAACATGGTCAATAAGCTGACCGACAGTTATTGTGTTATAACCTTTTTCTTTCAGATACGCAAGGTCATTTTCCAATTCGGACAGCGTAACGCAGTATTTGCCTGCACGCGCGGAATTCTTTGTAATCTGGTGATACATTACAATGGGCAACGCTGTTTTTTCGGGCACAGCGGCTGTTTTGACTGCGGCGGTACCAAGCTTTGCAATTCCCATAACGGCAACTGCAAAGCACAGTGCAAGATATAAAAAGCCGTACTTTAACTTCAAAACCATAAAAAACACCTCACCGCATTTGTATGCAGTGAGGCGATTTTTTATTTATTACCTGCTTCTTTAAGTGCAAGCTCAAGCCAGATAGAGCCTATATCCATAGCCTGATAAAGGCCTTTCTTTTCGCTCTTTTTGATGATTCTGTCCTTCGGACGAGCATCAGGGTCGGTAGTAAGAAGCTGTACCGTAACCTTATCTGCAACGTCAAGGTCATTTACCTTCTTTGAGCTTACTATCTGGAGAAGAACTACGTACGGATCACTCATATTGCCGTAGTAGATTGTATTGCCGCAACGTACAAGGGGCTTACCTTTGTAGCTGAGGAACTTTGCTTTTTTCTTTTCTGCCATTGTCGTTCCCCCTCCTTATTTCTTGATGTAGTTCTGGACAAGCGACTGAAGCAAATCGTATCTGTCAACCCTGCTGAGCATACTGCGTGCATTCTTATGGGTTGTGATATATGTCGGATCTTCGGAAAGGATGTAGCCGACAATCTGGCTTACAGGGTTATAACCCTTCTCCTTAAGGGCGTCATATACGGCCTGTAATGTGCGGCGCATCTCCGCATCATGGTCGTCGACGAAATCAAAAGTTATAGTCTTATCTGTCATTTATGACACCTCCGAATTTTGTAGTACAGTTTATTATATACCATTTTTAAATAAAATACAACCCTTTTATTCTATAAGGTTTAATCGATTTTAATTTCAGCGTGTGCCTCGGAAGAATCGTAAATAGCCTGCAGGATTTTTGATGTACCTACAGCATATTTTATATCGTTACGGTTTCTCTCGCCCTTTGCAACGCACTCAACAAAGTCAAGCACCTCTGAACGATGCATATCGTTTGCCTTGTAAGTTGGTATTGTTTCGGTGAGCATACCGTTTTTTGTTGTCCAGAAACGGAAGTTTCCGCAGTAATCGAGTCTTACACCGCCCTTATCGCCCATAAAGTCGATATAGGTTTCTTTTTCGCCGATATTCTGTGCCCAAGCACCGTTGAAGCTTACTACCGCACCGTCTGTACGGACGAGACCTACAACAGAATCATCGACATCGTAAGTACCTGTTTCGGTATTCTTTGTATCCTCTGCCCACATACTCTCGTAAACGTAGTTTTTCATATCCTTACCGAGCTTACAGAATGCCTCACCGCTTGCGGTAAGAACTTTCGGGTCACCAAGGCAGTAAAGGATAAGGTCGATATAATGAACACCCCAGTCAATAAGTGCACCGCCGCCTGAACAAGCCTTTGTTGTGAAATCACCGCCGAGGCCGGGAATTGAACGGTGAGCACGGAAGCTTGCGTAAACGTGATAAACATCGCCAAGCTCACCGTCAGCAATCAGCTTTCTGATGTGATTAACTGAATTTGCATAGCGGTTACATACACCAATTGAAAGAATTCTGCCTGTTTCGTATGAAACCTTTTCCATTTCGAGTGCTTCGGAAAGAATTCTTGCAGCAGGCTTTTCGCAGAGTACATCCTTGCCGTGACGCATAAAGTCGATAGAAATAACCGAATGCATATCATTGTGAGTACATACGGAAACAGCATCAAGTTCAGGGTCATCAAGAATCTCGTGATAATCGTAAACAGCTTTACCGCAGCCGTACTTTTCCACAGCAGCGTCAGCTCTTTCGGGAATAATATCGCAGAAATACTTTATTTCAGCAATATCAGAAGCCATATATGCAGGAATATGTGCAGAATTTGCAATTGTACCGCAGCCGATAACAGCTACTTTGATTTTTTCTTTCATAACAGCACCTCCGATAAATTCGAGTATAATTTAAGCTCTGAGTGAAACGCCGAGCTTATCAAGAGCCTTGATTGCACGCTTCATAGCTGCATCTGCCTCTTCATCGGTCATTGTACGGTCTGCTGCACGGAGCTTAAGGCTGAAAGCAACGCTCTTCATACCTTCGGGTATCTGTGAGCCCTCGTAAACGTCAAACAGCTCGATTGTTTCGAGTGTGTTGCCTACCGCACCGGAAATTGCACGCTCAAGCTTAAGTACGGGCATTGACTTCTCGCACACGCATGCAAGGTCACGTGTAAGTGCAGGGAACTTGGGAAGCTGCTTGTATGTGCGTTTGAGGTTGCTCAATTCAAAGCAAGCTGCAAAACTGATTTCTGCGGCGTAAGCCTTGACACCGATTGAGTAGTTACCGAGCACCTGCGGATGAACTTCACCGACAACACCGATTTTTATGCCATCCTTACTGATAACAGCAGTTCTGCCGGGATGATAAGAGGGATTATCGTTTACAGCCTCTACATCATAATCTGCAATACCCATTTTCTCAAGGAGTTCTTCAACTACACCCTTGATTGTGAAGAAATTGCAGTCTGCACCGTACATACCCATACAGAGCATAACGGGCTCATCGGGCAGCTTATCTGCACCGTTATAGATATATTCTTTACCGATTTCGTAAAGGTAAGCCTTTGCGTTACGGTTGTTATAATTGCGTGAAAGTGTTTCGAGCATTGAGGGAAGAAGCGTTGTACGCATTACGCTTGTATCCTCACCGAGAGGGTTGGTAATAACAACGCAGTTACGCTTTGCACTGTCTGCAGGCAGACAGATTTTGTCATAGCTCTTGGGGCTGATGAAAGAGAATGTGCAAAGCTCTGAAAGTCCGCAAGCAAGCATTGTTTCATTCATAAGACGCTCAAACTTCTGCTCGGGTGTGTACTGAGCTGTTGCAACACCTGCAAGCTGTCTGTCAGGGATATTGTCATAACCGTAGAAGCGTGCAATTTCCTCTGAAATATCAGCCTTGTGACGAAGGTCATTACGGAATGAAGGTACGGTAATTACACCGTCCTCAACCTTACAGCCAAGACGCTCAAGAATCTTCTTCTGCTCGTCTGCACTTACATCGATACCAATGAAGCCGTTAACCCAATCGGGCTCGAAAGCAAGTGTGAAATCTGTTTTATCGGAACAGTCGCAATCGACAACACCGTTTACAACCTCACCTGCACCCAACTGCTGTACGAGTTGAAGTGCTCTGTTAAGAATCTTGCGGCAACCCTTGGGGTCAAGCTGCTTATCGTAGCGTGACGAAGCTTCTGTACGCATACCGAGAGCCTTTGCAGTCATTCTGATGCTGGGACCGTTGAAGCAAGCGGACTCGAAAACGATAGTATTTGTATCGTCCATAATACCGCTGTACTCGCCGCCCATTACACCTGCAACAGCAACGGGCTTGTTTGCATCGGCAATAACGAGCATTTCGGGATTAAGCTCACGCTCAATACCGTCAAGTGTCGTAATCTTTTCGCCTGCCTTTGCATTTCTGACAATTACCTCATTACCGTCAAGGTAACGAAGGTCGAAAGCATGCATAGGCTGTCCGTACTCAAGCATTACGAAGTTTGTGATATCGACAATATTGTTAATCGGGCGTACACCGCTTGCACGCAGTCTCTCGCGCATCCAACGGGGTGACGGCTCGATTTTAACATTTTTAACAACACCGCCGACATAGCGGTAGCAAAGCTCGGGAGCTTCGATTGATACCTTGAGAAGGTCATTTACGTCGCCTTCACCGGGCTCAACTGAGGGAACCGGCTCCTCAAAATCCATACCGTAGGTAACTGCGGCCTCACGTGCAAGACCAAGCACGCTCAGACAGTCGGGACGGTTGGAAGTAATTTCAAACTCTGTAACAACGTCGTTGAGACCGATTGCCTCGCAGATATCCTTGCCGAGAGTAAGGTCGCAATCATCACCGAGAACAAAAATACCGTCCTCAATAGCATAAGGGAAATCGTGAGCTGTAAGACCAAGCTCGCCGAGTGAGCAGAGCATACCTGCACTCTCAACACCGCGGAGCTTACCCTTTTTAATCTTCTTGCCGCCTGCAACAACAGAGTTATCAAGTGCAGCGGGCACGTAGTCGCCCTCTTTAAGATTCTGTGCACCTGTGACAATCTGAAGATTCTCTTCAGCACCGACATTGACCTTACAAATCCAGAGGTGGTCGGAATCGGGGTGCTTTTCGAGTGACTCTATTCTGCCGACAACAATGTTGGAAAGCTCTTCACCTTCTGTCTCGTAGCCCTCAACCTTTGAGCCTGAGAGTGTGAGTGCGGAAGCAAACTCTTTATCGGAAACATCGAGCTTCAGATAATCCTGAAGCCATCTTTTTGATAAAACCATTTCTATTCCTCCTTAAGGTAACTGCTGATTAAATCGGATTGCGATTATCAGCGAGATAGTTTTTTGCCGGAATATTCAAAAAGCGCAGGCAATACTTTGTGTATTAACGAGCATTTTTGAATAATTATGGCGGGAAAATAGCCGCTGAGAATCGTGAGTTAGATTTAACTCAGCGGTTACTAATCAGAATTGGCCGAGAAAACGCATATCGTTTTCAAACAGCAGACGCATATCATCAATATTGAAGCGGAAAAGTGTAAGACGCTCAAGGCCGACACCGAAGGCAAATCCGCTGTAAACCTCGGGATCAACACCGCCGTTTTTGAGAACCTGCGGATGAACCATACCGCCGCCAAGGATTTCAACAAAGCCTTCACCCTTACAGAAAGGACAGCCTTTGCCGCCGCAACGGAAGCAGGTAACGTCAATTTCACATGAGGGCTCTGTGAACGGGAAATGGTGAGGACGAAGACGGACTTTTGTATCCTCTCCGTAAAGTCTCTTTGCAAAATCAAGAAGGCAGCCCTTAAGGTCGGACATTGTAATACCCTTGTCAACTACAAGACCTTCAATCTGATGGAAGAAGGGAGAGTGAGTTGAGTCAACAGCATCAGAACGGTAAACACTTCCGGGTGCAATAATACGGATCGGGGGGTTCTTGTTCTCCATTACACGGATCTGTACGGGAGAAGTCTGTGTACGCAGAAGCATATTCTCTGTGATATAGAAGGTGTCCTGAGTATCACGTGCAGGGTGCTCCTTCGGGATATTGAGAGCCTCGAAGTTGTAGTAATCCCACTCAACCTCGGGACCTGTAGCAACCTCAAAGCCCATGCCGAGAAAGATTTCCTTAACCTCATCAAGAACTATTGAGAGCGGATGCTTGTGACCGAGAGCTACCTTCTCACCGGGCATAGTAACATCGAGAGTTTCACTTACAAGTCTTGTCTGAAGCTCTGCAGCCTTAATCTGACTTACTTTTTCTTCAAGCTGAGTCTCAATTGCCTGTCTTACTTCGTTAGCAAGCTGACCGACAACGGGTCTCTCCTCAGCAGAGAGCTTGCCCATCTGCTTGAGAATAGCAGTAACCTCGCCTTTTTTGCCGAGGTACTTAACACGCAGTGCTTCAAGGTCAGCGTTGGAAGACGCAGCCTCAACAGCAGCCTTAGCTTCAAGAGCAATTGCATTTAACTGATCTTTCAAAATCTATCATCCTTTCGGTTAATATACATTTATCAATTCGCAATTCATAATGCGCAATTAGCAATTATTCGTAGGGGCGCCCATCGGGCGTCCGCTTTCAACGTAAAGATTCTTCGTTTTCACTCAGAATGACATCAATGTTCAATACATTACGCCAAAAACAGATGAAAGAAAAAACAAAAGCCTTCGCCCCGAATAAGGGACGAAAGCTGTAATTACTTCCGCGGTACCACCCATATTTCCGTTTATTCAAACGGACGCTTTTACTGCCCTTTAACGGAGGCACTCCGTCACAGCCTACACAGATTTTCCCTTCAGCCGTACCGCTCCAAAGTGAAATTCGGCAACCTGTCAATACCGTCCGTGCTTCCAGCCTGCGACACGGGCTCTCTGGCTGTATTGTTACACAGTGCTTACTTGTGCTTTTTCACAGCGTTTAATATTCAAATCCAAATTATTGTATCATATTAGTTTGCTTTTTGCAAGTGATTTTGTAAAAAAGAAGAGCTGTATCGATTGATACAGCTCTTTGGGATTGTACCCTAAAAACCGAACAAAGCTGGTAATGCGGAGATGGTTAGAAAAACCTGAATACCAAGTAGAAAATGGTTCAAGCCCTCGACCTATTAGTACTGCCTAGCTGAACGTATCACTACGCTTACACATGCAGCCTATCAACCTCATAGTCCATGAGGGGTCTTACTAGCTTATGCTATGGGATATCTAATCTTGGAGATGGCTTCACGCTTAGATGCTTTCAGCGTTTATCCAAACCGCACATAGCTGCCCAGCTGTGCCACTGGCGTGACAACTGGTGCACCAGAGGTGCGTCCATCCCG
>JAFXCH010000015.1 GCA_017516485.1 Clostridia bacterium | reverse complement strand
AAAGGAGGAAATTTCCAATGGCAAAGGCAAAATTCGAAAGAACCAAACCCCACGTAAACATTGGTACCATCGGTCACGTTGACCATGGTAAGACCACTCTTACAGCTGCTATCACAAAGACACTTGCTTCCAAGGGTCAGGCAGACTTCGTTGACTACGCAAACATCGATAAGGCTCCCGAAGAGAGAGAGCGTGGTATCACAATCAACACAGCTCACGTTGAGTACGAGACAGAAACACGTCACTACGCTCACGTTGACTGCCCCGGTCAAGCTGACTATATCAAGAACATGATCACAGGTGCTGCTCAGATGGACGGCGCTATCCTTGTTATCGCTTCTACAGACGGCCCCATGGCTCAGACTAAGGAGCACCTTCTCCTTGCTCGTCAGGTTGGCGTTCCCTACATCATCGTATTCATGAACAAGGTTGACCAGGTTGACGACGAAGAGCTTCTTGAGCTCGTTGAAATGGAAATCCGTGAGACTCTTGACGAGTACGAGTTCCCCGGCGATGATACACCCATCATCAAGGGCTCCGCTCTTAAGGCTCTCGAGGCTACTTCTGCTGATGATCCCGCTTGCGCTTGCATCTGGGAGCTCATGGATGCTGTTGACAGCTACATCCCCACACCCGACCGTAAGGCAGACCTTCCCTTCATCATGCCCGTTGAAGACGTTTTCACAATCACAGGCCGTGGTACAGTTGCTACAGGTAGAGTTGAGCGTGGTCAGCTCAAGACCGGTGAGGAAGTTGAAATCATTGGTCTTACAGACGAGAGAAGAAAGACTGTTGTTACAGGTATCGAAATGTTCCGTAAGCTCCTCGACTATGCAGAGGCTGGCGACAACATCGGTGCTCTTCTCCGTGGTGTTCAGAGAACTGAGATCGAGCGTGGTCAGGTTCTTGCAAAGCCCGGTTCAATCAACCCCCACACAAAGTTCTCCGGTCAGGTTTACGTCCTTTCAAAGGATGAAGGCGGCCGTCACACACCTTTCTTCAACAACTACCGTCCCCAGTTCTACTTCAGAACAACAGACGTTACAGGTGTTATCAGCCTTCCCGAAGGCACTGAGATGTGCATGCCCGGCGATAACGTTGTTATGAACGTTGAGCTCATCACTCCCATCGCTATCGAAGAGGGCCTTCGTTTTGCTATCCGTGAGGGTGGCCGTACAGTTGGTTCAGGCGTTGTTGTTTCTATCAACGAATAATTAACTGTTTAACTAACCTAATAAAAGCCGGAAGCAGTTCGCTGTTTTCGGCTTTTTCCATTTTAATTTTTTTGCATTAAGTACTTGCAAATAAGTGGGATATATATTATAATATAGTGCGTTGAATAATTATATCAGTCCACAACAGCTTTGTTTTGGTCATGTGGTGTGTGGGTTCTGTGCGACGGTGCACTGCGAACCATGTCAGGCGGGGAACCGAGCAGCATTAAGCAGACCGCACGGTGCGCCACAGTCCGCCTGCACACTGCATGACCAAGGCAAAGCTGATTTTTTAAAATTACGGCTGTTTTACGAAAGGGAAGGGTGAAGGCTAATGATGTACCGCGCGCTTTATCGCAAATGGCGTCCGCAGACATTCAGCGACGTTGTCGGTCAATCTCATATTACGGTAACGCTATGTAACGAACTTAAAGCCGGTAAGCTTGCTCATGCCTATCTTTTTACCGGTTCAAGAGGTACGGGTAAAACAAGCTGTGCCAAAATTCTTGCCAAGGCTGTAAACTGTGAGCATCCTGTTGACGGTAATCCGTGTAATGAGTGCGAAGTCTGCCGTGGCATAGATTCCGGTGCAATACTTGATGTTGTCGAAATTGACGCAGCAAGTAACAACGGTGTTGACAATATCCGAGACCTCCGCGAAGAAGCAAACTATACTCCCGTTCGTGCGAAGTACAGAGTTTATATAATCGACGAGGTGCATATGCTCTCTGTCGGTGCGTTCAATGCTCTTCTTAAAACTCTTGAGGAGCCGCCCGAGCACGTCAAGTTTATACTTGCCACCACCGAGGTGCATAAGCTTCCTGCAACAATTCTTTCTCGTTGCCAGCGTTTTGATTTCAAGCGTATTGAGCCTGAAGATATCGCGGCACGAATCAATGTCGTTGCAGAAGGTGAAGGCTTTACCGTTGATGAAGAAGCGGCTATGCTTATTGCCCGTGTTGCAGACGGCGGTATGCGTGACGCATTGTCTCTGCTTGACCAGTGTGCAGGCCAGAGCGATAGGGTAACAGCTCAGCTTGTCAGCAGCGTTGCAGGCTTTACGGGCAGAGACCATCTGTTCAGCCTTGCCGATTGCATCAGAAACAGCGACTGTGCGCGTGCACTGTCTATTATAAATGAACTGCACAATTCCTCCTGCGATATGGAGCGTCTTTGCAGCCAGCTTATCGAGCATTACCGTAATCTTATGATAATACGCTCAGTAAATGATCCCTCGGGTCTTATCGTCTGTACTACTTCTGAACTTAAGCAGATGGAATCTCAGGCACTCAGCTATTCGCTCGAGCAGATTATATACATTCTCGGTGTGCTTGAATCCACATCGGGTAATCTTCGCCGCGGTCTTAACCGCAGAGTCGAAACCGAAATGGCTTTTGTGCGTCTTTGCACACCAAATCTTGACAGCAGTGTCGATGCACTTCTCAAGCGTGTTGCTGCGCTTGAAAATCAGGTGCGTTCAGGCGTTGTTGCAAAGCCTGCCGCACAGAATCCTGCTGTGTCCGATGAAGCTCAGTCAACCGAGACTGTGGCACCTGCCGCTCCCGAGATGCTTCCCGACGGTGAACTTGGCTGTTGGCCGGATATAATTACAGAGCTCAAAAATCTCAACCTTCCGCTTACAAGTGTGCTTTATAATTCCACCGCATTTGTGCAGGGTAATCACGTTGTGATTTATACGGATAATCCGTCGCTTATGTCGCTTTTAAAGGTCAAGAATAACGCAATAGATCTTCGCCACGCTATATTCAATATAACGGGCATAAAATACAAAATAGGCGTAAAATCAATGGAACAAACACCTGATGCTCCGGCGCCTGCTCCCGAGGAAGCTCCCGTTCAGGCAGACCCACTTGCAGCCTTTCTCACGCAGGCAGAGGGCTACGGTGTTAAAATAACAAACTGATTATATTAATCATTCGAAAGGACAGATAAATATGAAAGCAAGAATTCCCGGTGCACCTCAGGGTGGTCAGGCAGCAATGATGCAGAGACTCCAGGATATGCAGGAGCAGATGCAGAGAACACAGGAAGAGGTAGAAGCAACAGATTTCACCGCTTCTGCAGGCGGCGGTGTTGTTGAGGCAACAGTTACCGGTGCAAAGGTAGTTAAGGATATCAAAATCAATCCCGAAGCTGTTGACCCCGAAGAGGTCGAGATGCTTCAGGACCTTGTTATCGCTGCCGTAAACGAGGCTCTCCGTAAGGCAGAGGATGCTATGATACAGGGTATGGAAAAGGCTAAGGGCGGCCTCAATATTCCCGGTCTGTTTTAATTATGGGATATGAAGTAGCCAGCCTTGCACGGCTTATCGAGCAGTTTGAGCGTATGCCGAGCATAGGTCACAAGACAGCACAGCGTCTTGCGTTTTATGTGCTGAATATGAGCGATGATCAGGCGAAGAATTTTGCCAAAGCAATCCTTGATGCTCACGAAAAAATTCACCGTTGCTCGGTGTGTTGCAACCTTTCGGAGGATGAACTTTGTCCTATCTGTGCCCGTGCAGACAGAGACAGGTCGGTTATCTGCGTTGTAGAGGACCCGAGAGATGTTATAGCAATTGAGCGTACTCACGAATTCAGCGGCACTTATCATGTTTTAGGCGGTGTTATTTCACCTCTTAACGGTATAGGTCCCGAGCAGCTGAACATAAAAGAGCTTATCGCCAGAATGGGCAGCGGCGAGGTAAAAGAGGTAATTATGGCAACTAACCCGACTGTAGAGGGTGAAGCTACTGCTATGTATGTTTCGCGTCTTCTCAAGCCTATGGGTATCGCCACAACCCGTCTTGCTTACGGTGTGCCCGTTGGTGCAGACCTTGAGTATGCCGACGAAGTTACGCTTCTGCGTGCTCTTGAGGGAAGACAGGAAATATAAAAAACAAACGTCATTTCAGAATTTGTGTTTTGAAATGACGTTTTTACTTTATTTCTTTTTTCTTTTGTTTTTTCGTGCCAGTTTGTACAGCTCTTCAGCCGCGATTCTCGTCTTTGCAACGGGTGTGTTGTCCTGCGGAAAACAGTAGTAAAGAGCATCTTTGTTGCCTATACAGATTACGTCGCCAATCTCGTACCAGAAATAGTCGGAGTACAGTCCGTAATTTGCGAGCGGATTCTGTGTATAGTTCAGCTTGCCGTCACAGCCCGTAAGCGTAAATCCGTCGCCATTGTGGCTCAGATGACCTTCACCAACCATATATATCGCTTTGTAATCTACCATCATACCGATTTTCACGTCTGTTTCAAGGCTGTATTTTTCGCTTATCAGCTCATCTTTTACACATTCTCTCTCCCACATATACCAGTCGGGAATGTGGGTGAATTTTGAGTCAAATCCGTCAGCTTTTAATTCACCGAGAGGTGTCAACTCCCATTCCTTCAAGCAATGATTACATATGAGTTTGGTGCCTTTGCCCTCCGTTTTGCCTTCTTCTGAGCATTCGGGGCACTTGTACAGTATCCTGTGCAGTCCGTTTGCACGGAGCGGCTCGTTTATCTCGATTTTATTCTCTTTTTGCCATTTGAAGTTGTCGAAAGAAAATTCTTTGTCGAGCATCTCATCAAGCTCTGCAGTGGATTTTTCTTTGATTTCTTCAGGCGTAAAAAGGCATTTTACGTGAGCGGTAACATTTACCTTTCGGAGCTGAAGCATATTGTATAGCGGGTCTCTGGCGAAAGCACCTTTTGTTATAACCGTAACAACGGGCACTTTAAGCTTTTTGAAAAGTACACCCATTTTTCTTGGCAAAGCAGTGGCTGTGCCGTCAAATGAGTAGCTGGCTTCAGGGTACATAAGCACGCTTGTTTTATTTTCGTTCAGCATATACTTTATATCTTCAATCAGCGTGAAATCACTTACAAATTTCTGTGTCGGAATACAGCCTATCATTCGCATAAGCTGTCTTTTTCCGATGAATCCGTCAGAGGTGCATACAATTCCGTAGGGCTTGGGATAAAAGATTTTTGATGCTATTTTCAGGTCAATAAAGCTCGAATGGTTCATCAGAATAAGGCAGGGCTTATTCTTGACTAAGTCCATACGCTCCTGTGTATATGTGAAATTTGTTGCTTTTAAATCCGGTATAGAGGCAAGCCTTATAACGCTTGAAATAAAAAAATTCGGTTTTAAAGGATTTTTGTGTTCCGGTTTTGGTAAAGATTTCACATTATCAAAATCAAGCTGTTTTGTTTTTATTTTCATTGGAATTCATCCTTTAATTATAAAATCGACACGATAATTTTACTGTATTGAGTATTTTGTTTTCAATCCCAAAATAATTACAATTCAGGAATAAAATATCAAATAAAAATTGCAGATTACGATTTTCAGTAAAAATATGTTTGTAATTGACTTTTTTTAACTGTAATTGTAAAATTATCAGCAGGAGATGATAAAAATGAAGGTGTATAAAAGAAATTTATTGCTCACATTACTTTCCGCATTGGTATCTCTGGTGCTTATGGGCGGTTTGCTTGCTGTTATATACTACTTTTTAAAAGATTATCAGGGTGACATTTTTAAGTATGCTGTTGTGATTGCTGTTGTGCTTTTTGTGCTTATGTTTATACCTGGCTTAAAAGAGCAGGTGACTGTTTCTGGAACGGCACTTGTGCTTAAAGGGTTCCGCGTAAAAACTGTCAGCACGGTGAATTCAGGCAAAAAGACGTCTTTCGGTTCAGTGGGTACAGACCCTGCGAAAAATATCGTTGTTCCTTTTTCAACGGTAACGCGTATTGAGTCGGCAAGAGATATGTTTTTCTGGCGCTACAACCTGCGTATACTTGCGGATGAGTTTTATCAGCCTGCGGCAATAAGCAGCTCAATGAACAATCACAAGCAGCTTTACCGTGAAATTATTGACAATGTCAGTAAGGCTAATCCGTCGGTTTATGTAGATCCGAAATTCAAAAAATACCTTTGATGTAAAAAGATATGTGCCTTCGGCAGAAATGTCGGGGGCACATATCTTTTTATGGGTGAAAATTGCTGAAAAATCAGCTTTTATGTTACTGTTTTTATACATAAAAAAATGAATTTTTTTTGGTTTTCTCTTTATTATATTATTATAATATGTTATAATAACAAAGTATTATTGGGGTAATGTATGGTTTTATAAAAAACACTCAAAAAACAATCTGATTCCCATGGAGGAAAAATATATGAATATAGCAATAATGGGCTATGGCGTTGTCGGCTCCGGCGTCGCTGAAGTGCTTAAAAAGAACCACGCAAGTATCGTTAAAAAAAGCATGCAGGAGTCACTTGAGCTGACCCGTATTCTTGATCTTCGTGACTTCCCCGGTGACGAAAACGAAGCTCTCCTCACCAAGGATTTTAAAGATATTCTGAATGATGGAACAATCGGCATCGTTGTCGAGACAATGGGCGGTGTTCATCCTGCTTACGAGTTTGTTCTCGATTGCCTCAATGCAGGCAAGAGCGTTGTTACATCCAACAAAGAGCTTGTAGCTGCAAAGGGTAACGAGCTTCTCAAGGTTGCAGAAGAAAAGAATGTCAACTTTATGTTTGAAGCAAGTGTCGGCGGCGGCATTCCGATTATCCGTCCGATTATCAGCTGCCTTGCTGCTAATGAGATTGACGAAATTGCAGGTATACTCAACGGTACTACCAACTTCATACTTACAAAGATGATTAACGACGGTATGACCTTTGAAGATGCACTCAAAATCGCTCAGGAGCTCGGCTATGCAGAGCGTGACCCCTCCGCAGACGTTGAGGGTAAGGACGCTTGCAGAAAAATCTGTATTCTTGCTTCTCTCTGCTTCGGTAAGCATGTTTACCCCGATTCGGTTTACACCGAGGGTATTACCAAGATTGCTCTTGCCGATGTCGAGTATGCAAAGGCATGGGGCGGCGTAATCAAGCTTATCGGCCGTGCGACACGCTACGGCGACGGCAAGATCAGCATAATGGTTTCTCCCGCATTTATCCAGAATCACAGCCAGCTTGCAGGTGTTGACGACGTATTCAATGCAATTCTCGTTCGCGGCGACGCACTCGGCGACGTAGTCTTCTACGGCAGAGGTGCAGGCAAGCTCCCGACAGCAAGTGCTGTAGTTGCCGATGTTATCGACTGTGCAAGACACACCGAGCGCAGAAAGTTCTTCGGTTGGGACGACAGTGTTGAGGATTATGTTGTCGATTATCTCGATATCAAGCATCCCTTCTTTGTCCGTGCAAAGGCTGACAAGCAGGCAGTTGCAGAGCATTTCGGCGAGGTTCAGTACCTCACATACGAAGGTGCTGCAGCAGACGAGATGGGCTTTATCACAGCTGCTCTCACTCAGCGTGAGTTTGATGCAAAGGTTTCGGCTGCAGGTCTTGAGGTCGGCAGCGTTATCCGCGTAACAGATTATTGAGTTTGCAATAATATAAAATAAACAGGTTCAAATTTACTTTTGAAGGCTGCCGCAAAACGGCAGTTTAATACAGGAGGTTATCATAAATGGGATTGATAGTACAGAAATTCGGCGGCAGCTCTGTTGCTGATGCAGCCCGTGTACGCAATGTAGCTTCTATCATCATCGATACCTATAAGCAGGGCAACGATGTTATAGCAGTTGTTTCCGCACAGGGTGACACAACAGACGACCTTATTGAAAAAGCTGCTGAGCTTAATCCGAAGGCATCAAAGCGTGAGATGGACTCACTTCTCAGTGCAGGCGAGCAGATGTCAAGTGCACTGCTTGCAATGGCTATCGAGGCAGAGGGCTACCCCGTAGTTTCTCTTCTCGGCTGGCAGGCAGGCTTCAGAACTGACAATGTTTACGGTTCAGCAAGAATCAAGACGGTTCAGCCTGAAAGACTCAAGAATGAAATCGGCAAGGGCAATATCGTTATCGTTGCAGGCTTCCAGGGTCTCAACGGCTTTGACGATATCACAACTCTCGGCCGCGGCGGCTCCGATACAAGTGCTGTTGCAATCGCAGCTTCACTTCATGCAGACCGTTGCCAGATCTTCACCGACGTTGAAGGTGTCTACACAGCAGACCCCCGTAAGGTAGAAGGTACAAAGAAGCTTTCAGAAATCACATACGATGAAATGCTTGAGCTCGCAACACTCGGTGCTCAGGTTCTCAACAACCGTTCGGTTGAAATGGCTAAAAAATACAACGTCGAGGTAGAGGTTCTTTCAAGCCTCAAGAGAGTACCCGGCACAATCGTTAAGGAGGTAGCTAAAATGGAAAAAATGCTTATCAGAGGTGTCACTAAGGACGCAGATGTTGCTCGTATATCAGTTATCGGTGTTCCCAACACACCCGGTATCGCTTTCAAACTCTTCTCAAAGCTTGCTGCAAAGAATATCAATGTTGATATCATCCTTCAGTCAGTTGGCAGAGACGATACAAAGGACATCACATTTACAGTTGCTAAGGCAAACGGTGAGCTTGCAGTTGAAACAATAAAGGGTGCATTCGACCTTACAGACGTAGTTTGCGATACAAACGTTGCAAAGGTTTCTGTTGTCGGTGCAGGTATGGAAACTCACCCCGGTACAGCTTCCAAGATGTTCGAAGCACTCTATGAGAAGGACATCAACATCCAGATGATTTCCACAAGCGAAATCAAGATTTCCGTTCTCATCGACCTTGCAGATGCAGACAAGGCAGTTGCTGCTGTTCACAACGCATTCTTCCCCGTTGATTAATAGGTCGATGATATAAAAGCTTAAACAAGCTTATCGACGGTTGTTTTTCCGCCGATAAACTCATTATGCTTTCAATAAAAGGTTTGTGTAAAAAGACAGACTCCAAATATTCAGATAAGGAATGCGGTACGGGCTAAAAAGTCCCGATAAGCCGCACGGTGATTAAATATGGGTTTTGATGCAGAATCTGTTGCTAATCAAAAAATTATAAACGTTGAAATTAACAACGAAATGCGCACATCGTTCCTGAGCTATTCGATGTCGGTTATCACTTCACGTGCTCTGCCCGATGTAAGAGACGGCCTTAAGCCAGTTCACAGAAGAATTCTCTATACGATGTATGAGAACAACCTTTACCCCGACAAGGCATACAGAAAGTGTGCCGATACCGTCGGTGCTGTTCTCGGCCGTTATCATCCGCACGGTGACGCTTCGGTTTACGATGCTATGGTTCGTCTTGCGCAGTCCTTCTCAATGCGTTATACGCTTGTTGACGGTCACGGTAACTTCGGTTCAATCGATGGCGACCCGCCTGCTGCTTACCGTTATACCGAGTCAAGAATGAGCAAGATTTCTATGGAAATGCTTGCCGATATCGACAAGGATACTGTTGATTTCATACCTAACTACGACGATCGCCTTAAGGAGCCTACGGTTCTTCCGTCGAGAATACCCAACCTTCTCGTAAACGGCTCAACAGGTATCGCTGTCGGTATGGCTACCAATATTCCGCCCCACAATCTCGGCGAGGTTGTTGACGGTATGTGCTGCCTTATCGATAATCCTGAGGCTGATCTTCCCGAGCTTATGGAGCATATCCAGGGCCCTGATTTCCCGACGGCAGGTCTTATTATGGGCAAGTCAGGCATCCGTGCCGCTTATGCAACAGGTCGCGGTAAGGTTACCGTCAGAGCTAAAGCTGAGATTGAGGAAGATAAGAACGGTCGCTTCCGTATCAGCATTACTGAAATCCCCTATATGGTTAACAAGGCAAGACTTATTGAGAGTATTGCCGACCTTGTAAGGGATAAGAGAATTGAGGGTATTTCCGATATCAACGACTACTCCGCTATCGAGGGTATGCACATTGTTATCGACCTCAAGCGTGATGCAAATCCGCAGGTTGTTCTCAACCAGCTTTATAATTACACTCAGATGCAGTCCACCTTCGGCGTTATCATGCTTGCTCTCGTCGACGGTGTACCGAAGATTCTCACTCTCAAAGAGATGCTTGAGAATTATATCAAATATCAGTGTGAGGTCATTGTACGCCGTACTCAGTTCAACTTGAGAAAGGCTCAGGACCGTGCACACATACTCGAGGGTTACCTTATTGCTCTTGACTTTATCGACGAAGTCATCAGCATCCTTCGTTCTTCACCCGACCAGCAGACAGGTAAGGGCCGTCTTATGGAACGCTTCGGTCTTGATGAAATTCAGGCTCAGAAGATTGTTGAGATGCGTCTTGGCCAGTTGACAGGTATGGAGCGTCAGAAGATTGAAGAGGAAATGGCTGCCCTCAAGGCTAAGATTGCCGAGTACACAGAAATTCTCTCCAGTGAAGAAAATGTGCGCGCCGTTGTCAAGGCAGAGGCAATCGAGGCGAAGGAGCGCTTTGCAGATGAAAGACGTACCGAAATCTGCAATGTCAGCGGTGAGGTTGATATTGAAGACCTTATTCCTGAGGAGGAGAGCGTTTATACTCTTACCAACAAGGGCTATCTCAAGCGTATGCCTGCCGATACTTATCGCAGCCAGCGCAGAGGCGGCAGAGGTGTTATGGGTATGACACGCCGTGAGGAGGACTTTGTCCAGACAATGTTCACCTGCTCCACTCATGATTATATTATGTTCTTTACCAGCTTTGGTAAGGCATATAAGCTCAAGGGCTACGAAATTCCCGAAAGCTCACGTACGGGCAAGGGTATGAACGCTGTCAATATTCTGCCGCTTGAAGCGGATGAGAAGATTTCAGCTATGATTCGTGTGCCTGCCGAGGCAAACGGTGAATACCTTTGTATGGTTACACGCAACGGTATTATCAAGCGTACACTTCTTGACGCATATAAGAATATCCGTAAGAACGGTGTTATCGCTATCAACCTTGATGATGATGACGAGCTTGCATGGGTTAAGCTTACAATGGGTGATGACGACCTTCTCGTTGCAACACGTGACGGTTACTCAATCCGCTTCAACGAAAACGATGCCCGCCCGATAGGCAGAACAGCCCGCGGTGTTAAGGCAATCGAGCTTCGCGAAGGTGACAAGGTTGTCGGTATGGATGTCATTACGGATGAAAGCTTCGTGCTCACTGTAACCGAAACAGGCTACGGCAGAAGAAGCCCGGGTGACGAATACCGTTGCCAGTCCAGAGGCGGTAAGGGTGTTACCAACTACAAGACCGACAAGTACGGCGAGGTTGCCGCACTTATGACGGTTAAAGAAGAAGAAGATATTATTCTGATTTCTTCAGAAGGCATAGTAATTCGTATGCCTGCCGATTCTATAAGCCTTTTCTCCAGAACATCAAAGGGTGTTCGTGTAATGCGTGTAGGCGACAGCGACAAGCTCGTAACAGTCACTACAGCTGAGCGTGAGGCAGAAGGCGAAGAAACCGAAAACGCTGAAGAAACAATTGCCGAAGCTCCGGCAGAGGATACATCGGCCGAGTCATAAAAAGGATGGCTCGTAAAACAGAGGGAAAGAAATATGGAAAACAATCAAGACAAAAAGACGGAATTTGAGGATATCTACTCCGACAGTAAAAAGAAACCGACCTACAAAAAGGGGCATAAACCTCTTGAAGAGAGAGAGGTTTACTATCCTACTAAGTTTTCGAAGTTTATGCTCGAAAACAACAAGCGCAACACAAAGATTATTTTCGCTGCATTGATTGTGCTTGTTCTTGGTTTGGTAATAGTATTCGGTGCTGTGGTTTTCAACGAAAAGTTTAATATGATGCTTAAACACGGAGAAGGCTATTCAGGTGCCGGAGATGCTTATACTACTCCGTATGATGAACTTGAGGAATACACCGACAGCTATAATGAACCTATTATAGAAATGAGTAATCAGAGTTCAATTGACGGTATTCTCAAGCAGTGGTATAACCTTGGTGGCATTATGGATCAGGATTATGTTACAAACGTACTCCTTCTTGGTATCGACGGTAAAAACGGCGTTAAAAACGGCGGTAATTCTGACTCGATGATTCTTGTTTCAATAAACAGGAAGACAGAGAAAATTACGCTTGTATCCTTTATGCGTGACAGCCGCACATACTATAATAATGCTGACAACAGCGGTAAAGGTGTCTATGCAAAGATGAATTCAGCATTTGGCAGAGGCGGCGCTGAAGGTACTGTCAGAGTTATAGAGAATAACTATAAGATAGATATCGATTATTATGTTGCTGTTGACTTCTCACTGTTCTCTGATCTGGTTGACGCCCTTGGCGGTGTAACGGTAGATGTCAAGGAGTATGAGCAGAAGTATATCAATCGTACCACCTCAAAAATTAAAAAGATACCGAACTACGGTAATGTTACGCTCGACGGTGACCAGGCTTTGGTTTACTGCCGTATCAGAAAGTGTGATGCAGACGGTGACGTTTCAAGAACACGTCGTCAGCGTACCTTTATTTCTGCACTTATCAAGAGTGTTAAGGGTGCGTCAATTTCTCAGCTCAATAAAGCAGTAGATGCAGCTTTGCCGCATGTTCTTACCAATTGTCCCAAGGATGTGGTACTTGACTTTGCTAAGCAGGCAATAGGCCAGGCGTGGTATAACTATGAGATAGTTCAGATTACAATGCCTGATGAGACCACAAGAAAATCAGTCCACTTCCCGGAGACACATGGCGGAAAAGCTTACAATATATTCTACTGGGTTGTTGACTATCCTGTTGCTGCACAGAAGGTACAGCAGGCAATTTACGGCACCACAAACATTACTCTGGATGGCGACCGTAATTCTGTATTTGAATATGTACAGTTAATTCCTCAGAAAGAAAATAAACCTGAGTCTACAACAGCTCCCGATTACAGTGATGAATCTACATCCGATAGCGGTGAGACAGCTACAGGTGAGGGTGAAGAGTCTACCACTGATAAGCTTTTCTATGAAGATTGGTTTACCAAAGGTGAAGAAGAATCCACTGCTCCGCCTGAGGAGGAAACTACAGTACCATCTGAGGAGAATACTACATCAGTCCCTGATGAAGGTGTTACCGAAGAGTCGGCAGCTTAATACAGCTTTGTTTTATCGGGCTGCATCAGAACTTAAGATTTAGGTTTTGATGCGGCCTTTTTCCTTAAAATTTCAACCAAGAAAGGGCAGGGACTTCCTGCAGGGTGTGAAAAATGCCGTATTCCGAAAGATATATGCTTCGTAAAATTGAAGATGCAATCAAAACAGTAAAGCCTGCAATCTACACCAAAATTGCACCGCTTTCAATCAAGGCATACGTTACGGAAGAGCCTGTAAAATTTAATGAACGCTTTTCGGGTGAGGAGAGAACCCTTACTGTAGGTCAGTCATGGGGTAAGCTCTGGGACTGTGCGTGGTTTTGCTTTGAGGGCAGAATCCCCGAGAGTGAAAGAAATAAAAACCTTGTACTTATGCTCGATATCAGCGGCGAAATGTGCGTGTTTGACAAAGCAGGTGTGCCTGTAGCCTGCCTTACTAACGTCAGCTCAGAATACGATACAAACCTCGGTGCACCCGGTAAACGTATCTTTATTCTTGATAAAAAAACCAAAGAGAGCGGGGAGGTTTCTGTTTGGGCTGATGCAGGCTGTAATGACCTTTTCGGCAAATATCAGGATAGCGGTCGTGTAATGGAAGCCGATATTGCTGTTTGCGACAGTGAGCTGAGAGATATTTATTACGACCTTTGCGTTGTCTATGATATGCTCGAGTGCCTTGATAAGAATACAGCACGCTATAAGCGACTTCTCGGCAGAGTTTACGATGCTGCTTGCTATATTTCGTCACCCGATTTTGACCGTAACATGGTTAAGCGTATTCTTAAAGCAGAGCTTGACCGTAAGGGCGGCGACAGTTCACTGCGTGTAACCGGTATAGGTCACGCGCATATTGACCTTGCGTGGCTGTGGCCTGTTCGTGAAACAAAGCGTAAGGGTGCAAGAACTTTCTCAAATGTTATCAGCCTTATGGAGCGTTATCCCGATTTCGTTTTCGGTGCAAGCCAGCCTCAGCTTTATAAGTGGGTTAAGGAAGATTATCCTGAGCTTTACGAAAAAATTAAGCAGAAGGTAAAAGAAAACCGCTGGGAATGTCAGGGCGGTATGTGGGTTGAGGCAGATACAAATGTCAGCGGTGCAGAGCCCCTTGTACGCCAGTTCCTCTATGGTAAGAAGTTCTTTATGGATGAATTCGGCGTTGATGCACGTTCACTCTGGCTTCCCGATGTATTTGGCTACAGTGCCGCACTTCCGCAGATTCTTAAGCTCAGCGGTGTCGACTATTTCGTAACACAGAAGATTTCATGGAGTGAACATAACTCGTATCCGCATCACACATTTAACTGGGTAGGTATTGACGGTACAAGTGTGCTTGCTCACCTCTGCCCTGAGGATACATATAACGGCTCTGCAATGCCCCGCGCCCTCAAGAAAATAGAACGTAATTATAAAGATAACGCTGTGTGTGAAGAGGCACTTATGCTCTTCGGTATCGGTGACGGTGGCGGCGGTCCGAGCACATTCCATCTTGAAAGCCTAAAGAGAATAAAGAATTCCGACGGACTTGTTCCTTGTGAGCAGGGCTATTCAATCGATATGCTCGACAGAATTGATGCTGATAAGGATAAGTACAGCAAATGGGTAGGCGAGCTTTATCTTGAAAGACATCAGGGCACATATACCACACAGTCGAGAATAAAGCGTTACAACCGCCGTGTTGAATTTGCACTCAGAGAGACTGAATTTGCCTGCGTATGGGCAAAAATCGCCGCAGGTATGGAATATCCGAAGGCAGAGCTTGACACAATCTGGGAAGAGTACCTGCTTTATCAGTTCCACGATATTCTGCCCGGTTCTTCAATTAACCGTGTATACCGTGAAGCAGAAGAAGGCTACAAAGCAATGCTCAAGCGTCTTTCGGAAATGAAGAAGACAGCATTTGCCGCAGTTGCAGCGACCGTAGGCAGAATGAACGAGAGTATGGTATTTAATTCTCTTCCGTTTGAGGTTACAGAGCAGTTCAGAACTACGGGCGGTTACAGAACAATTACCGTGCCTGCTATGGGTATGAAGAGCCTTGACGAAAGCGTTGAGAGCTATGAGCCCTGTTCTTCCGACAGCAACAAGCTCGAAAACTCAAAGCTTGTTGTTACCTTCGGCGAAAACGGTGAGATTACTGCAGTTTACGATAAGGTAAACGACAGAAACGTACTTCTCAGCGGTAAGTCTGCTAACGTTATCAATGTGTATAACGACCGCGGCGATGCATGGGATATGCGTTTTGATTATATGAACGATGTAAGCGAAACAATGGAACTTGTGAGTGTTGAGTGCACTACAGAAGGTGTAAACGCAGTGCGTACTCAGGTGTTCAGCTATGGGGAGTCACTTCTCAAGCAGAAAATTATACTCACTCCTGCAGGCATTGTCCGTTTTGATACCGAGATTGATTGGCGTGAGCGTCGCAGAATGCTCCGCACAGCCTTCCCGATAAATGTTGTTACCGATAAGGCTGAGTGCGATATTCAGTTTGGCTCGCTTGAGCGTTCAACTACTGAAAACACAAGCTGGCAGTATGCACAGTTTGAGATTTGTGCACAGAAGTGGGTTGACCTTTCTCAGCACGATTACGGTGCTGCTGTGCTCAATAACGGCAAGTACGGCTACAGAGTTAAGGACACTACAATTGATATCAACCTTCTCCGCAGCCCCTGCCATCCCGACACAAATGCAGATTACGGTAAGCACGCATTTACCTATGCACTCTATCCGCATAAGGGCGGCAGAGTAGAGGCAAAGGTAAACGAGCACGCATATGCACTTAATATGCCTCTCAGCGTTGTCAAGGTCGGCAATGACGGACAGATTAATTCAGGGCTTTCAACACAGCTTATTAAATTTGATAATGGCGGCTCTGCTGTTATTGAAAGTATCAAGGCTGCTGAAGACGGTAAAGGTATTATCGTGCGTGTGTATGAAAGTGCAGGTGCTGATTGCAGCTTTACGCTGACTCCTGCTTTCCGTTTCCAGCGCGCAAGTGTTGTTAACCTTATTGAAACTGAGGTTACAGAGTGTACTGTTTCAAGCGGTGTAATCTCCGCAGACCTTAAGCCCTATCAGATTCTTTCAATTAAGATTAACTGAATGACTGGATTATAAAAAAGCGAAGACCGTATAAAACAATATGAATTAGGGGCTCAACAGGTTTTTCAGCCTGTATGAACCCCTTCTGTTTTATCCTTTAACATTAATAAGAATGATTTTTATGTTTTATACTACAAACAAACTTCGCCACTCGACGTACCTCTGTACGCCTTCATGCAAGCAAAAATAAGTTCAGCTTATTTTTGCTCAGTTTGTTTGTTCTTCATCTTTTTTTATATCCCTTTAAAGAAAACAGCAGTAAAAAACTGAACTGCCCCAAATTGTGCGGACAGTACAAAAAAGCCCCCTATGGTAGGGAATATTAAATTTTAAGCGACATACTGACTTCGTTTTTCAAGCGGAGTCAGTTTTGTTTTTAATTGGATTCTATCGTTGTTGTAAAAGTGTATATATTCGCTTATGAGGATGCGAGCATCCTCATAAGTTTTCAACTTTGTTCTGTAAATACATTCCGTTTTGAGAATTGAGAAAAAGTTTTCAGCCATTGCATTGTCATATGGATTTCCACGTCTTGACATTGATGGAGTTATGCCGTATGATTTTGTCAGGTTAAAATATGCTGAAGATGTATATTGAAACCCTTGGTCACTGTGGAGTTGCAGCTCTGCAGTGACCTTCTCTTTTCTCTTGGCTGCTCTTATGGTACTCAAAACAAGGTTGATGTTCTGTTCGGTTCCGGTCTTGTATGCAACAATACTATTGTCATACAAATCCCTAATAACCGAGAGGTAAAGTGTTCCTTGTTGTGTCTTGATGTACGATATATCCGTTACCCATTTCTGATTTGGTCTGTCTGCTTTGAAATCTCTGTTTAATAGATTGGGATAACAGTGAAGATAATCACAGTAATTACGGTATTTCTTTCTTCTGACTACCGACAACAGGTTGTATTTCTGCATAACTCGGAGTATTGTCTTGGGATTGTGGTGAATATTTTCTCTTTCAAGCCATAAGTGAACCCTGCGATATCCGTATGTTTTACCGCATTTATCCTGACATTCTTTTATCTTTTCTGCCAACGGTAAATCTCTTGCAGGTATATCCATTCTTTTGACATAATCATAGTAACCGCTTCTTGATACACCAAAGAATCGGCACATTTCGCTTATTGAATATTTGTCTTTGTGATGATAGATAACTCTAAACTTTACACTCGTTCTCACTTCCTTTCTGTAAGCGAGAGAAAATCCCGCATCAGTTTGTTTTCCATTTCCAATGACTTTATCTTTGCGTCTTTTCTGGCAATGATATATCTCAATTCTGCGACTTTATCTTCTTCGCTGACAACATAGTCTTTCGGTGGGCGCCCTTTGCGTTTTAATGCCATTCCTGCCTTAAGCATTTCTTGCTTTTTGTTGTATCTTGTGAAAAAGTTATGTAGTTGTTTGAATGTGAAACCGTATTTTTCCCAAATTTCTTTAAATGTGAATCCTTCATTTCGTAATGCTACTATTTCTTTTTCATATTGACTTATGTGTCTGTATTCTCTTGGCATACAAAAGCCCCCTATGGTAGTTTCTTTAATTCTACCATAGGGGGCTCTTTTTTTCATTGTCCGTTTTTACTGGACCTGTTCATATCGACCGTACCTCTTTATTTTTATATTTTTCAGATGAATTCTTTCGGGTTTTTCTTTATAAATTCTCCGCCTGCAGCGAAAAGGTTAATGTCGTCTGTCAGTTCTTTGAATTTCTCATCAAGCTCTGCAATTTCTTCGGGAATTACCGATGCATATTCGTTGTCTGTGTCATAGCGGTCGTACATTTCTTTTACGATTTCGTACGCTTCAGTTGAAAGCATCTTTTCTGTGGCAGCAAGGGCATCGCTTGTGAGAGGCTTTGTGCTCTGGGCAAAGAATGCGGAAAGCTTGTTTTCCTTGGCATCACCTGCAAGGTAGAAGTATGCGTAGATAAGTCTTTGTGCCTGAGAAAGTGAAATATAAAATGCAGATGTGTCTTCTGACTTCTGACATTTTGCTTCCATACACAGTGCAGTGCCTTCAAAAAGTGTGTCAGAAGGTGCGGAAGCAATTACTTCTTCGGTCAACTCAGAATACGCATCACGGAGCTCTTTTTCACGCTTCAGCTTTGCAAGGTTTGCGTTGAATTCTTTGCTGTGTCTTGATGCTGCACCGAATGCCTTCTTGCATACAAATGCTGTGAGTATAATCAAAAAAATCAGAAGTAAGTAAAGATACCAGAAATGCTTAATGCTTTCAATCATTTTTTATTCTCCTCGGTCTATCAGAATTTTGTAAATATCGCCTTTTTTGAAGCCTGTTGCCTTGGCAGCTAACTTTGCTGCTTCGCTTGCTGAAACACCTTTTTTAAGCTGTTTTGCGGCGAATTCAACGGCTTCTTCTATTGTTGACGGTGTTTCCTCTTCTTCCGGTGCACCTTCGATTATAAGTACGATTTCACCCTTTAACTGACCGTCAGCAAAATTCTCAGCGGCTTTGCAAAGGGTAGAGTGAATTACCTGCTCGTGAATCTTTGTTATCTCACGCACTATTGCTATTTTGCGGTCGCCCAGTGCCTGTGCCATATCCTTGAGAGTAGCAGGCAGTTTGTGAGGTGCTTCGTAAAAGCACATTGTGCGTTTTTCATTTTTTATCTGTGCCAGATGCTCTCTGCGGCTTACCTTGTTTACGCTTAAAAAGCCCTCGAAAGAGAATCGCTTTGCACTCATTCCCGACAGTGCAAGTGCAGTGACAACAGCACAAGGACCGGGTACGGATGCTACCGGTATATTCATTTCGTGACAAAGCCTGACAAGGTCTTCGCCGGGGTCAGATACAGCGGGCATACCCGCATCGGTTACAAGACAGCAGTTTTCACCTGCAGCAATTCGCTGTGCTATGTGTTCACCGCGTTCCATACGGTTGTGCTCGTGGTAGCTCACCATTGGCTTTTTGATTTCAAAGCGGTTCAGCAGTTTAAGTGTAACTCTCGTATCCTCTGCGGCTATGAAATCGCAATTTTCAAGTGCTTCAATCGCACGCGGTGAAAAATCGCCGAGGTTGCCTATCGGTGTGCCGACAATGTAAAGTGTTCCGCTCATTTTATCACTCGGCGTAGCCGCCGTATATCCTTTCAAGTTCTTTTTCGTCGTTCATATAAAGTGTCTTCTCTGCCAGAAGTGATGGCTTTGCGTCTTTCTTACCTTCAATAAGCACAAGCCATGGTACACTCTTTTCGTTTTTTGCAACAAATCTCAATCTTTTCGGCTCGATTTTGTTTGCCCTCATAGAGCAGATAATATCCGTCAGCCTCTCGGGGCGATGACACATACAAAGCCTGCCGCCCGAGCGGAGAAGCCAAGCCGCCTGGGAAACGATATCCTCAAGCGTACAGCAAACCTCACTGCGGATTATCCTGTGCGGCTCATCCTCACAGTCGTATCCGCTGCCGACCGGGAAGTAAGGCGGATTTACCGTAATAAGGTCAAACGCACCTGCATCAATATCTTCTTTAAGGCTTTTAAGGTCTTTGTTGAGCACGTTCAGCTTGCCTTGAAGACCACTCAGCTCAATGCCTTTTTGTATCAGCTCGCACGCATCCGGCTGAATTTCAACTGCAGTTACCGGGTGCTGTTTTTCTTCTCTTAACATCAGCAGAGGTATAATTCCGCATCCGCTGCAAAGGTCGCATATTTTTTCCTTGCGTTTAGCGGCAGCAAAATCGTACAGAAGAAAAGCATCAGTACCGAATGTATGTATTTCACTGAGTACGGCAAATACATTGTTGCCAAGCGACTCTGTCTTGAATTCAGCCATAGCCTTTCTCCTTTCAAGTATATTTATATTATTATAATACAGAATTCAATTTCTTGCAAGTAAAAAACCGCTGCTCATTTGAACAGCGGTTTAAAGTTATTTATCAGCCTATAGCTCTTTTGATTTCCTGGAAGAGGACATAGATTCTTGTGTCCTTAAACCAAGCCATGAATTTTTCGAAGAATGTCATCTCGACAACTTCTTCTTCCCATGTGAGGGGAGCACTGCCGTCATCAATAACGAAAGCCTGAGTCAGGCACATACCGCCGTCGCCGAGAAGCTCTGCACGGATGTATGTGTAATCTTCTGCACCGTCGATTGTGTCGAGGTCAATTGTATATGTGCCGTTGCCGCTTACAGCCTGCTTAGCGATAACCTTACCGTCTGCAATCCACTGAATCTGCTTTGCATCGGAATAATCAACGCTTACAGTGTGACCGTCAGTAATGACGTTTGAGAACATCGGATAGGGGATATCCTGATTTGTAACATCAAAGCCTTCTTCGGGACCGATTTCAAATTCGTTGTCGCGAAGGATTCTTGTAACAGAGAAGAAAGCACCACTCTGCATTGTCTCTTTGACCTGAGCCATTGTGTTTTCTTTCATCATAAATACCATGAAAGATGTGTCGATGGTTTCAAGCCAGTGTGCATCGGTGTTGCTGAAGCCGATAACATTCTTACCGTAGGGCAGGCAGTACATAAGCAGGTTATCCCAAAGGATTCTGTCGTAGCCTGTTGTGCCGTTTCTCTCGTTGAAAACCTCTGTACCGAGGCAAGAATCATACTTGAGAAGAATATCGCCGAAATACTTGATGTTTGCAGGGTCATTTACTGCATCGTGATTCTGGTTAGTCTGGAGCCAGTCACCGGGGTGGTTGATGTGAGAAAGACCGTCGTTTTCATCAACAAAAGCAACAGCTTCTTCAAAGCCGTTTTCACCGCCGTCCCATGCATTACCTACGCTGGGGTCGAGGAAGTAGCCGTTTACATGGCTCTTTGTGAGTGTTATGTAACCAAGCTCGTTAGCACCTGTGACACAAGTCATACCTGTACCTCTGGGCTGTCCGTTCTCAAGAGGATATGTACCGCTGATGATGCCTTCGTACTCTTCGTCTGTAAGGTGGCCGACCTTATTGCCTATAAGGTACTGGTACATATAAAGAAGCGGACGTGCAGGCTCTTTGTTCCATTCTACACCTGTAACGCCGTGGTCAGCGTTTGCAACGAAATCGAAGCCGCGGTTGTAGTAGCCTTTTATCATTGTGGGCAGATCAAGGTCAGCGTCGCTGTAGGTTGTGTGAGTGTGGAGTGTGCCTTTGTAAGCACCCCATGCGTTATCACCTTCCCATACAACTTTATCGTAAGGGGAAACGATTGTGTAGCTGTTTTCACTTGCGGCAAATGCCGTAAAGCCTGCCTGCATAAGAATAATTGCTGTGAGCAATATGCTCAGGAGTTTTGTACGATTTTTCATATGCCATAACCTCCAAAAAATTTTATATATTATCTCATATTTTATTTAATTTGTCAATTAGAATCGGACAAAATAACTGCCGAGTATGCAGGGATATCAACGCTTGTGTGGTCGATACCGTTGCCGCCAAGTAACAATTTTGAACCGTGCCAGTCTTCCGGCAGGTAATAGGTGATAGGATGAACGTTGCGGTTTGCAATAAGCATAATGCGGTTGCCGCAGGTGCTTCGTACATACGCTATACAGCCCGCCGCTTCAGATACGGGATGAAAACTGCCGTCATAGAGTGCAGAGTTTTCTTTGCGTATTTTTCCCAGTGCTCTGTACCACTCGATAAGCTCGTGGTTTTCGCCGCCCCAGGGATAACAACCGCGGTTAAACGGGTCTTTATATCCCGTCATACCTGCTTCGTCGCCGTAGTATATGCTCGGCACACCCGGTAACGTGAACTGAATTGCAGCGGCAGTTTTGAGCATCTGTACGCCGATTTCAAGCTGGCTTTCGGTCAGTGTACGGTTTGCCTGCCAGCGTCTGTCGCGTCCCTCACAGCTTTCGCCAACCATTGCCGTTATAGCGCGAATTGTATCGTGTGTGCCGATGTGATTCATCAGCACAGGTATACACTGCGGAGGGTAATTTTCAAGTATTGTCAGTATTTTGTCCGTAAAGCCGTTTGCAATACCGGTACGCATAAAGTACATTATCGCATCCGCAAACGGATAATTCATAACCGAGTCGAGCTGACCGCCGAGCAGATATCTTCTTCGCTTGTGGTACGCAAGCTTATTTGACGCATCCTCCCATACTTCACCGATGATAATTGCATCATTCTTTTCGCTTTTCACACAAGCGTTGAGCTTATCAAGAAATTCGTCGGGCAATTCATCCGCAACGTCAAGCCGCCAGCCTGAAGCACCGAGTCTGAGCCATTTGCGGATAACACCGTTATCACCGAAAATAAAATTGCAGTAGCTTTCGCTATTTTCGTTTACATTAGGCAGGGTATCAAAATCCCACCAACACTCGTAATCGTCATTCCAGTTGCGGAAAGTGTACCATGAATAATATGGTGAGCTTTGTGAATTGTAAGCACCCTGAGTCGGATATCTGTTTTTTCGGTTGAAATATATGCTGTCGTCACCCGTATGGTTGAAAACACCGTCGAGAATTATATCGATTCCTTTTTCCTTCGCTTTTTTGCACAGCGACATGAAATCGCTTTCACTGCCGAGTAACGGGTCAATTCTTGTATAATCTGCCGTATTGTAGCGGTGATTAGAATGGGCTTCAAATATCGGGTTGAGATAAATGCAGGTAACGCCGAGAGAACTTATATAGTCGAGCTTTTCCTCTATACCCTTAAGGTTACCGCAGAAGTAATCGTTATTGAGCACCTTGCCGTTTTCGTTGGGCCTCCATTCGGGTTGTGCACCCCAGTCGTCACGCAGTATGCGGTCACTCGGTATTTCTTGAAGCACGGTTTCGGCTGAGTAAAATCTGTCGGGAAAAATCTGATAAATAACACCGCCCTTAAGTGAATCGGGTGTTTTGAAATTTTTTTGGTAAACTGTCAGTTGCCAGTCCTCACCGTCACTACAGAATTTACCTATGTTGTTTGCAACTCTTCTTATTTCACCTTTACCGTAGGGAATATCGTACTCGAAATGATACCAGTAAAGACCTGCCGACTGCGGAGTGAATTCTGTTTTCCACCATTCTTCACTGTTGCCTTCCATACAGTCCCACGAAAAATCGTATCTGTTTTCGCTTTCACCGTCGCGGTGACAGACGAGTCTTACTGCACTGCACTTCATATCACGCGGAAGAATTACACGTAAACAAACGGTGCAGCCTTCACAGATTGCACCGAAAATGTTTTTATGAAAAATAAGCCGTGGGTTGTAGGGGATATAATGCATATAAACTCCTTTTGTTCAGAAAAGAAAAGCTTTTGCAAGAGCAAAGTAGATAACAAGTGTAACAATATCAACGAGAGTTGCAATCATAGGGCCTGCCATAAGTGCAGGGTCAATTTTGACTATTTTTGCAAAAATCGGAAGCGAGCAACCGATGAGCTTTGCAACGACTATTGCAATAAACATCGCCAGCGAAACAACGAGGAATACTTTAATGTCGCCTTCGCTGAAGAAATACATTCGGATAATATTTGCAAGGCCGAGCACCAAACCGCATATTGCAGCAACGCGAAGCTCTTTGAATACGATTTTGAAGTAATCTTTGATTTCGATTTCGCCAAGTGCAAGACCGCGTATGATTAGCGTTGAGGCCTGACTGCCTGCGTTACCGCCCGTACCCATAATCATAGGCATGGAAGCTGTCAGTGCAACAAAGCCTGCAAGAAGAGTTTCGTATCCTTCTATAATCATACCCGTAAATGTGCCGGAAATCATAAGAATGAGAAGCCAGAGAATTCTGTTTCGTGCCAGCTTGAAAACACCTGTTTTGAGGTATTCGTCGTCTGACGGAGTCATAGCTGCCATCTTTTCGAAGTCCTCTGTGACCTCTTCTTCCATAACGTCAACAGCGTCGTCGATTGTTACGATACCGACAAGTCTGCCTTCGTTATCAGTTACGGGCACGCTCAGAAGGTCATATTTGCGGATAAGGTCGGCAACATACTCCTGGTCATCGAGTGTGTTTACGCTGATGAGTGAAGCGTCTTCTTCCATGATTTCGCTCAGGAAGGTGTTATCTTCATTAAAAATAAGCTCGCTCAGGTTGATTGTACCTACCAGATGACGTGCTTTATCGATACAGTAGCAGGTGTAAATGGTTTCTTTGTCGATACCTGTGCGGCGTATAGTTTCTATAGCCTGTGCAACTGTTAAGCTGTCATGAAGCTGCACCATTTCTATGGTCATAATGCTGCCGGCGCTGTTTTCGGGGTAACGCAGGAAGCGGTTGATAAGCTGCCTTGTTTCTTTATCCGCAATTTTAAGCACACGTGTTACAACATTTGCAGGTACTTCCTCAAGGAAGTCAACCGTATCGTCGAGGAAAAGCTCATCAACAAGTTCGCTGAGTTCTCGGTCGGTAATTGAATTAACAATATTTACCTGGTCTTCGCTTTCAAGGTAGGCGAAAACCTCTGCCGAAAGGTCTTTTGGCAGTATGCGGAAAACAAGAAGCTGCTGTTTGGGTTCAAGCATACTGAAGAATTCGGCGATATCAACCTCGTTCATTTCAGAAAGCTCTGATTTGAGTGTACCGAACTTTCCCGCATTGAGCAGCTCGAAAAGTTCGTCAAAAATCTTTTCATCCATAAAAAATACCCTTTCTGCATATCGTTCCATGCAGAAAGGGCAATGCAAACTAAATCGGCTCTCTGTTACCCGATATGGGTGAGGAGGCCAATGCACGCTGAGCTGAGAGCACAGAACGGATGCTGTTTTGTTTTAAAAGCCGAGCAACATAAAGGTATGCTGTCCTTACTGTCCAAAACAGTTTGCCTCCTTTGATAGAGAATTTGAAGCGATAAAACTTCATTTATTCAATTTTAGTCTTATAATATCTCTTTGTCAAGATTTTATTTACTTTTTTTAGCGGGAGCTTTTTTAGTTGTCTTCTTTTCAGCTGCTTTTGTTGCTGTTTTCTTAGCCGGCTTCTTTTCTGGTTTAGCTGCGGGCTTTACTGCAGGCTGAGTATTCCAGATGTTTGCGGCATATTCGTTGATTGCTCTGTCAGCAGCAAATCTGCCTGCACCGGAAATATTCATAAGCGACATTCTGTTCCATGTTTCACGGTCTTTCCAAAGCTCTTCAGCTTTGATCTGTGCCTGACGGTAGTCAGCAAAGTCGGCAAGCACCATATACGGATCGTGGTATATGATTGATGCGCTGACATCCGGGAACATTTTGCCGTTGATACCCTTATTGATGAAGTCAACAACCTTGTGTATTTCAGCGTTGTTTTCGTAGTAGGTGTGGGGATTGTAGTGAGATTTAAGCTCGTTGACCTCAGGTGTTCTCATACCGAAGATGATGATGTTATCTTCGCCTACAGCGTCGTGGATTTCGATGTTTGCACCGTCCATTGTACCGAGTGTGACAGCACCGTTGAGCATGAGTTTCATATTACCTGTACCGCTTGCCTCTGTACCTGCAAGAGAAATCTGTTCGCTGATATCTGCAGCAGGCATAAGTGCTTCAGCCATTGTTACGTTGTAGTCTTCTACAAACACAACCTTGAGTCTGCCTCTTACATCAGGGTCAGCATCAATGAGCTTGCCGAGTTCGCAGATAAAGTTGATGATTCGCTTTGCAACTACGTATCCGGGTGCGGCTTTTGCGGCAAAGATGTATGTGTGAGGTGTGAAATCACCGTCGGGATTCTCTTTGATTGCAAGGTATTTGGAAACTATTTGAAGTGCATTGAGGTGCTGACGCTTATACTCGTGAAGTCGTTTGACCTGAACGTCGAAAATTGAATTCGGGTCAATTTTTACACCCTGTTTCTTGAAGATAAGCTTTGCAAAACGCTCTTTGTTTGCAAGCTTAATGCTTTCGAGCTTTGCGAGTACGGCCTTATCATCCTTGTATTCGCGCAGGTTGATAAGCTCGTCTGCGTTGTATGTGAATCCGTCACCGATAAGAGAGGTGAGGTAGCTTGCAAGCTCAGGGTTGGACTGGTTGAGCCAGCGACGGTGAGCAATACCGTTTGTAACGTTTGTGAACTTTTCGGGTGTGTGACGGTAGTAGTCGTTGAATACGCTGTCCTTAAGAATCTGGCTGTGAAGTGCGGAAACACCGTTTACGCAGTGGCCTGCAACAACGCAGAGGTTAGCCATACGGACAGTGCCGTTTGAAATAACTGCTGTACGCTCAACATAGTCTGCATCCTGTGTGATTGACCATGCGTAGCCTCTGTAGCGGTTATCAATTTCCTTAGTAATCTGATAAATTCTGGGAAGCAGGCGGCGGAAGAGGTCTTCACTCCAGCACTCAAGAGCTTCTTTCATAACAGTATGGTTGGTGTATGCAACAGTGTTGCTTACAATTCTCCATGCATCGTCCCAACCGTAGCCGCATTCGTCGAGGAAAATTCTCATAAGCTCGGGAATTGCGAGTGTGGGATGAGTATCGTTGATATGAATTGCGTTCTTTTCTGCAAAGTTTTCGATTGAGCCGTATGTGCGAAGGTGACGTGCAACAATATCCTGAATTGAAGCAGATACAAGGAAGTACTGCTGCTTGAGACGAAGGCTCTTGCCTTCGGGATGGTTGTCGGAGGGGTAGAGCACTTTACTGATAACCTCAGCCATAGCATTCTGCTCAACTGCCTTGAGGTAGTTACCTTGATTGAAGTTTTCCATATCAAGGCCGGGTGCCTTTGCAGACCACAGACGAAGTACGCTTACAGCCTTACCGTCCTTACCCGGTACAAAAAGGTCATAGGGTACAGCTTTGATGGGTGTATAGTCTTTAAGCTCAACATGATGGTAGTGAGTATCCCAAAAATCTTCTACCCAACCCTCAAAACGGATTTCCTGTGCGCTTTGCGGACGTTCTACAAGCCATGCTTCACCGCCGGGAAGCCAGAAATCGGGCATCTCTGTCTGCCAGCCGTCAATAATTTTCTGCTTGAAAATACCGAATTCATAAAGGATGGAGTAGCCCATACCGTTATAGCCCTGAGTTGCAAGGCCGTCAAGGTAGCAGGCAGCAAGTCTGCCGAGACCGCCGTTACCGAGACCTGCATCAGGCTCATAGTCGTAAAGCTTGTCAAGCTTGATGCCGAATGAAGAAAGTGCCTTGTCTATAGTATCGGTTAGGTTGAGGTTAAAGAGGTTGTTCTTAAGAGAGCGACCCATAAGGAATTCCATTGAAAGGTAGTAAACGCTCTTAGAATCGGTTTTCCTTGCCTCATGTGCAAATTCCGCTCTGCCCTTGGTAAGCATATCGCGGATAACCATTGCAACAGCCTTGTAATAATGTTCGTATGTTGCTTCCTCGGGTGTTACGCCGAAAAAGTGTGAAAGTTTGCCGGCAATAAGCTCCTTTGCTTGTGCCGTAGTTAATGAATAATTCATACAAAACCTCCAAAAAAGTTGGTAAAAAGAGGTGTCTTTTATGACATCTGTATACATATTATACTAAAATTGCACTAATTTCAATACCTAACAGAAAAAATATTAAAAAAGATTGATTTTTTTGCAAAATCAATCTTTTGGTATGCTTTTAAAAAGTATAGTTATATACTTGCAACACTGCTGTCCAGTCCGAAACTGACGCTGAGAGCCTTGTTTATTCTGCTCATATCTACTGCGTCAAGGTTACCCATTTTTTCTTTAAGACGCCTTTTGTCTATAGTTCTTACCTGCTCAAGCAGTACAATAGAATCTTTTGCAAGACCGCAACCGTCTGCATTTACTTTGATGTGTGTCGGCAGGCCTGTTTTATATTTCTGGCTTGTTATTGCGGCTGCAATAACTGTCGGGCTGTATTTATTGCCAACGTCATTCTGCACAATAAGTACGGGGCGAATTCCGCCTTGCTCCGAGCCTACAACGGGACTCAGGTCAGCGTAGTATATTTCTCCACGTTTTACATTCATAAAAAACTCACTCTCCGATTTGTATCTGCGGTGATACCGCCTGTGTAACTATTTTTGCCGTCAAGCGGTGTACTTAATCATCGGGGAGCTGATTTTTTTACTAAAACATACTATGTAATATTCTTGAATTTGACAGTGATATCTTTATCTTCATACTCAATAAATGTCGGTGTGCAGCTCTCTTTATTTAAATACATTATATAATTACCGTATTTTGATACACCTTCCAGTATGTAAGTTTGCTCGTTTTCGGTTGCACTTACGGGAAGCGTGACAATAGCGGCGTATATCGCACCCAGAATCTGAGTCTGATGAGTTGTTTCGCCTGAGGTGAATTCAAGTCCGTCGAGCGAGCTGGTAAAATTATCTCCGTCGGTTGAAACGGTCATACCGCAGATTTCTTCAGGAGAAGAAAAAACAGCGCTGCAGCCGTTTTCCTCACAAGTGAAATCGGCTGTATACGCTGTTTCGTTAAATTGTATGTCTGCTTTTGCGTTAAAAACGCGGTTTACGCATATCTCGGCAGGCTTGTTTGCTGCACTGCATGAGCAGAGCATAATAACGGGAATTAAAGCCGATAATGCAATAAGTTTTTTCAAGCTGCTTTCAACCTTTCATTATTCGTAGTTTGAAAGCAGCCTCGGTAAAATTTCAATCATATCAGTAGGGGTCATACCCGCTTCGGAAATTGTTTTTGCCGCAACATCACCACAGGCACCGTGAATGAAAGTGCCGAGCATTGCCGCCTGCATAAGCGGATAGCTCTGTGCGACAAGACCTGCAATAATACCTGCAAGCAGGTCACCGCTGCCGCCTCGTGCCATACCTGCGTTGCCTGTGCGGTTTACATAAACCTTTTCGCCGTCGGATACAACTGTATTTGCACCTTTGAGTACGACAACTATGCCAAACTGTTTTGCAACAGCTTTGGCAAGCAGAATACGGTTTGCTTGCACCTGCTCTACAGTAAGTCTCAACAGCCTTGCCATCTCTCCGGGATGAGGCGTGATAACCGATCTTCCTCTGACTGCTTCCAGCATATTTATATTCGCGGATATGATATTTATGCCGTCGGCATCAATAACTGTCGGGCAGGAGGTTTCTTTGAGTAATTCTTCGACAACGCTTGTAGTGCCCAGTGTGTTGCCGAGACCGCAGCCTACAAGCATACAGTCGGATTTTTCTGCGGCAGGAATGAGTGCTTCAAGAGCACCTCTTGCAAGAAAACCTTCCTCACAGCAGGGGAGAGACATCATAATCGGTTCGTTGAGCTTTGGTGCTATTGCAGGGTAAGCGGCATCGGGAAAAGCACATGTTACAAGTCCTGCACCGATTCTGACCGCACCCGAGGCTGCGAAAAATGCCGCACCCGGATACTTTTTACTGCCGCAAACACTGAGTACCTTGCCGTAATCACCTTTGTTTGAGAGAGGATTGCGTTTCTCAAATTCAGGTCTGAAATTTTTAGGCAGTACAAAAAATTCTTCCTTAACCGATGATTCGTCAAGACCTATATCAACAGTTTTTATCTTGCCGCAGAAGGAACAAGCAGGTTTGAGTATGTGCGCAGGCTTACGGCAGCTGATTGCAACAGTCAGGTCAGCTTTTATACATTCGCCGTTTACTGCACCCGTGTCGCATTCTGCACCGCTGGGCAGGTCTATTGCAATTACTTTTGCTTTGGAATTGTTTACCGCGGCAAAAATTTCGGCTGTGCTGTCATCTGCTTTGTCTTTAAAGCCAAAACCGAACACGCTGTCAATTATAACATCAGCATTTTTGATAATTTCACAGGCTTTTTCCTTTTCTGTAAGCCAATCAGTGACAGGTATACCGTTCATTCTGCCGTACATTGTAACAGCATCGTCTGCAACAGGCTGACCGCAGGCTAAAATAACATTGATATTATAGCCTTTTGAACGCAGATGCTCTGCAGCTACAAAACCGTCACCTCCGTTTTTACCTTTTCCGCATATAACGGTAACCTTTTCGTTAAGTGTAAGGTATGTTTTTTCGGTAAGGTTTGCACAGGCGACACCGGCACTATACATCATATCAATATAGGCATAGCCTTTTTCGTTGGCGTTAGCCTCAATCTGTTTCATCTGAGCGGAAGTGTAAATTTTCATACTTTTTCCTCTTGTTAATAGAGTTGACTATCCGGTTAAGGATTAGTCAACTCTCAAAGATTTTTATTTTACGATGCCTTCAAGGAAGTTGACCTCGTCAACTTTGCCTTGAGCATCAATACGGAAAGTCTTTATCTCGTGCGGCAGGAAGTCAACCTTGAATGCTGCATCAAGCATATCACACATAATGTATGTGCGTGTCTTCTTGCCCTGAGTTTCAAAGCATCTGATGATGGCGTCACCGGAGCCGTCCTCACAGAATTTGAATGCTGTTGCAATAATATTGTCTGCAGTGATTTCAAGGAAGCTGTCTTTCTGCGGTCTGCCGCTTCCTTTGTGGTAGCTTTCTGCTACCGTAACGGGTCTGCAGTTGAATTTAGCGGCAAGCTTCATAATTTCTGTGTTTTCAACCTCACCCTCGTGCGGGAATATTGCATACTCAAATCTCTGCATACCTTCGTCTGTAAAGTTGAAGTCTGCAGCAGGTCTGTGTGAGTAGTGGTCAGCAAAAATAACGTTTCTGATAGCTGTCATACGCAGTGTTGTATCGGGACAGTCGTAGCTGTACTTACCGTCATTTATGACTGCAATACCTGCACGCTTACCACCTATTGTTGATGTAATGTCAGCCCACTGCTGAGTCGGTTCTTCTTCACCGTTGCAGGGACGCTTGATGTAGCCGCAGGGGATTTCGTAGGTAGAAATTGCGTCTGTACCGCCGATGTTGAAGGGAATCTTGAGCATTGTAAACTGCTCGCTCCAGTTAGCCTTGCACTTTACTCTGATAACTTTTTTGCCTTCTGTCAGGCAGAATTCCTGAGTGAGTGTTGAGGTGTTGAATGTGTACTTGATTCTGACGCTTGCACGAAGCGGACCCTGCTCAACAAGCTCGATGGATTTTACATCCATAAGACCCTTTATCTTGTTAAACTTGAATACGTTGTGAGCCCATGTATCTGTTTCGTGGTCGTCAATAACCATAGGCATTGCAAGAAATGAGTTTTCTGCATAGTTGATACCGCTTACTTTGTCAACAAGCTTTGAAATACCGCCTGCTTCTTCTGTGAACTCAACTCTGATAAGTTCGTTTTCCATATAGAAAACTTTATCAGACTGACCGCAGGTGAGAGCACTCTTCTGCTCGGGTGTCTCTGCCTCGAAGCTGAGCCAGTATGTAGCGTAGCCCATAGCCGGAACCTTAGCCATAAACAGTGTGTCAAGGTGGCTGTCGTTAGAGCGTGATGAGCGGATATTCTGGAAGAGCACGTTGTTACCGTCGCTGTCTGTTACCTTTTCGCTTGGATGGTAAACGCGTACGGGCATATCGATATCGAATGAAAGGGGATTGAACACAACTATAGGTCTCGGGAAATCACGTCTTGCACCGAGGTTGCGTACCTCTGTACATACAGGGTCGGATACACCTTCAACCCACGTGTCAATCTGTCTTGCAATCTTGATGAGAGCAGTATTGTAAATCTTTGATGCAACGTCAAGTGCGTAGCCGCTGCTCTCTTTTACGTCTTCATAAGCTTCCATAATTGAACAGCCGCAGAGAATATCGTGGAACTGATTGAAGCATACGTTTCTCCATGCTTCTGCAAACTGCTTTGTTGCGGGTGTTGCACCTGCAACCTTTGAAGCAATTGTATTGAACTTTTCTGCTGCTGCAAGTTGATTTTCGCACTTTCTGTTGAGCTGCTTTGCAAGTGAGGTTGCTGAGTAGCAGCCGCTTGCGTGGTGCTGAAGGTCGTCAGTCCATACAGGAATATCGAGCGGAGTGATGAGCATCTCACGGAAGTAATCGTCGGGATTGGAGAATTCAAGCTCGCAGAATTCTTCCTTCTTCATTTCTTCCATAAGGTATTCAATATCGCCTCTGGAAGGTCCGCCGCCGTGGTTGCCGATACCGTAGAAGAGCATCATACCGTGGCCGGAATTATCCGAACGCTCTGCGTATTCCTTGATTTTCTCTTTGAGGTGTTCGGGGCCGCTGTGGCCGTAGCCCTCGGGAATGTGGTAGGTGAGTAATCTTGAGCCGTCGGGGCTTTCCCACCAGAAAGCATTCTGCGGAATTTCAGCGTTTTCGTGTTGGCCGGGACGCATCATAACGTATGCACACATACCGCCCTGACGAAGAAGCTGGGGCATCATAGCATTGTGACCGAAGGAGTCAACGTTGTAACCTGTTTTGCAGATTTTGCCGAATTTTTCGTAGTAGTAGAGCTGGCTGTAGAGAGCCTGCCTTGCAAAGCTTTCACCGCTTGGCATATTGCAGTCGGGCTGTACCCACCAGCCGTTGACTATGCACCAGCGACCTTCTTCAACTCTCTGCTGAATCTCTTTGAACATATCGGGGTCGATTTCTTCAACCCAGCGGTAGTATGCGGCAGAGGAACAGGTGAAAACAAAATCGTCGTATTCGTTAAGTCTGTCGAGTGCTGAGCGGAATGTCTGCATTACCTCGTTGCAGCCTTCCTGCCAGCGCCACAGCCAGATAGGGTCAAGATGAGCGTTGCCGATAAGATGTACTTTTGCCATTTTGTTTCTCCTCTCTTATTCCTCAATAAATCCGTAATACATACCGATCCAGTAGCCGAATGTGTATACATAGCAGCTTTCAACAACGTAAATTCCGCCGGAGTCCTCGTCTTTGAATTCCCACGGGTTACGGTCGAATTTTGCAATAAAGTGCTCATCGGGCTGAAGCTTTGCCGATGTTTCGATATAGTCGTAGCACCAGCGGTGTTTCTTAGCAATGTCAAAGCGTGTGTCCATGCTGACGCCTGCAGCAAGTCTGCTGACGTTGAAGCGCTCAAACCATTTGGCGTTCTTCTCAAGGTCAATACCTTCTGTGCCTACGCTGAGTGCAAAGGGGTACTCGTATCCGGGTGTGTTTTCACGGCAGACAGTACCTCTCCATGTGTTGAATGCACGTGTGTAGATATCAAGAAGTTTTTCATCTTTTTCAAGAATTGAAAGCATCCAGAAAGAGGATACTGCGAGCATATTATCACCATACATAAGCTCTGCAGCAATATCGTTGCCCTCAAAAAGTGATGTCTGGAAAGCTCTGTCATAGTGCTTGAGTGTGAGGTCAGCATAGCCCATTTCAATGAGCTTGTTGTATTCATCAGTCCATTTGCTGTCGCCTGTAATATACTCGGTAACCTTGAGGTAAGCGAGCAGCTCTGCAGAGTTAAGGCAGGCATCTGTCCAACCCATAAATGTGTTGAAGTATTCAAGGTTCCACTTTGCCCATGTTGTTGACTTTCCGTCACATTCCGTGAGCTGATAGCCGCCTTCGACAATGTGTGTCATAAGTGCGGTTGCAGTCTGCTTGATAAGCTCGTCAAGCTCGGGGTCAACATCTGCAAGGAACATGTGTGCAAAGAGCATCTGCAGGAAATGTGCAGTTACTTCGTCACTGCTTGTGTCGCCTTTGTAAATCATACCCTCTTCAGTGTAGCCGTGTTCGGTAAAGCAACGGCGGAGTCTTTCGGGAATGGGAGCACTTGCGTCTATCTCAAGGTTTGCAATGCCTTTTTTCTTTGAGAACGATGTTTCAACACAGGTTGCCTTGTCGCCGCTGATGCGGTAGAAAAGGCCGTCATCGGGGATAGGTTCGTCGTGCATCATATAGCTTCTTGAGGGGAAGCCGTTACCTCTCTTTGAAAGGTACATAAAAAGAAGGCAGGTTTCGCAGGTGCGTATTGCAAACTCTTTTGCTGCAATTGTTTCGGGTGCGTCGGCACCAAGCTCTCTTTTGAGTGTTGCGTAGCGGAAAAGCATACCTACAGAGAACCATGATGTGAAGCCGCCGTCATTATCGCAGTGGCCATAGGGAACTTTTGAACTGAAGTCTCGACCGATTTCAAGATCTTTCTGGCTCATCATACCGCGTCTGTTGACAATGTCGATTGACTCCTTAAGAAGCATTTCAGCTTTTTCTCTTGTTGAGAGAGGTTTCATTTCTATATGTACAACGCCTGTATCGGTCTGTACCCAGCAGCCCTTGTCACCGTCACTGATTATTGAAAGAACATTGTTGTCGTAAAGATAACGGTTAGCTGTGAAGTGCATAACCTTATCCTCGTCGTCTTCCTCTGAAGGACGCCAGCGTGTTACACCGCCGTTTGAACCAAGCCACATTGTGCCGTCTTCATTGATTGCATGGCAAGTGTAGTCCTTCTTGCGTGAGGGCAGGGGAATCCTGACGGATGAAAGGTCAGGTTTTACCGATTCTGCCGAAAAAAGCTCGGCAGGTACTGCAGCATCGTTTTTTGAGTAGAATGTGCAGAATCTGTTGAGTGTGGTGTGAAGCTTGATAGTTTTCATCTTGTCCTCCTTGAAAGGATTTTGTGTATTGACTTTTATTTTAAACGTATTTAAAATCTACTTAAAACAATTGATTGGAGTTTAATCTTATGGATATCAAAAATAAATCGCTCAGAGAAGCGTATGCCTTGCTGGAAAATACAACACCGCTTGGCAGAAACGACTGCGGAAGTGTTTGCGATGCGTACTGTTGCAGTGATGCACTCGGCGACAGTATGGAGCTTTTCCCTTGTGAAAAAGAGATTTTTGAAACGCTTGAGGGCTTTGAAGTGATTGACGGTGAAATACCCACAGTCAAATGTAACGGTACCTGTGAGCGTGAAGCAAGACCGCTTGCCTGCAGGATATATCCGCTTTTTCCTCTTGTTGTCTATGAGAATGGTGCAGAGCGTATCCGCGTGATTTATGACCCGCGAGCAACTGCATCCTGCCCTTTATGTGCCCATAAAGCAAAGCTTGACCGCCGTTTTGTACGTGCTGTCAGAAGAGCCGGTAAATATCTGATTCGTGATGAGCAGACTGCTGCTCACCTGAGAAAAACAAGCGAATACCTTACCGAGCTTATTGAGCTTGAAGTAAAGCTGGGATTATAAACCCTTATGTAACGGCAGCAGTTGCTGCCTAAAATTATATAATTTTATTTATTCTATATTATCTGTTTGTTTTTTGCAAGGTCTTTAACAAAAAATTTATTCTTCAAGCGGTTCAATTCCACCCTCAATAAGTGTGCGGAAGCAAGCGTCGCGTATCTGCGATTCAAAACGTATGCCGTCAATATGAAGGTATCTTATATATGTGTAATTGTAATCACTGAGCGGTCTGTCAAGGTAATCGTCTGAGTGAGCGGCTATAAGTATTTCGCCGTCATCTTTTATATCGGTTATTATAATTGTATGGTAATATCTGCCTTCCTCATTGCCGAGCTGTATCACATCGCCCGGTTCCATTTCTTCACGGGCTGCCTCATGCGCGAAAGGTCCTTGCTCTTTATTGTTTGTTATAAAATCATAGAAGAATGTGACTCCGCTCCACGAAGGTGTCCTGTCGTTTGATGAGATATAATACCATCCGTAAGTCGGTGTGTAGTTCATTACACATCCGCCTGCAAAAATGCACTGCGTAACAAAATTTGTGCAGTCGCCGCCGATTCCGTTGAAACTGAAAAATAACGGGTTGCGGTCAAGTGCCCAGCGGCGTGCATATTGCAGTGCGTTATTTCTGTTGTATTCTTTGGTTACAAGCATTCCAAAACCTCCTTGTGCTTATCTTATGAGATGTTTTGTGTTTAGTGCTTGTACCTGAAACATATTAGTGATATAATAATTCGGATTTTTAGTTCTTTCGGGGTGAATATATGGAAAGAATACTTTCGCTTACAGGCTCATATATAAATGTTGTGCTTGTTGTTGCAGGCGGCGCACTCGGTTTACTGCTGAAAAAAGGTTTGCCTGAGCGGGTGTCTGATGCAGTTATGAAAGCACTCGGTCTTTGTGTGCTTTACATAGGCATTGACGGTTGTCTGGAAGGTAGTAACGCACTGATAGCGGTTGTTTCAATGGCTGTGGGTACAATATTCGGCAGTGCGGTTGACCTTGATAAGCATATGAACAACTTTGCTTCAAAGGTTGAAAAGAAGCTCAGCAAAAAATCAGACAGCAAGACTAATATGGCTCAGGGTCTGGTTACGGCAACTTTGCTTTACTGTGTAGGTGCAATGGCAGTTGTCGGTTCACTTGAGAGCGGCATCAGCGGTGATCACAGTACTCTTATTACAAAGTCGGTTATCGACGGTGTTTCATCAATTGTGTTGGCTTCAACGCTCGGCTACGGTGTGCTTTTGAGTGCTGCACCTCTTTTTGTTTATCAGGGCGGAATAACCCTTCTTGCAGGTGTTGTTGCTCCCTTTTTGAACGATTATACCGTTGCACATATGACTTGCGTCGGCTCACTTCTGATTATTGCAATCGCTTTTAATATGATTGGTATTACTAAAATTAAGGTTATGAACAGCCTGCCTGCAGTGTTTTTGCCGGTTTTAATATGTCAATTCATAACATAAAAGTAAATTTATACGATTTGTTATTATTTTTTTATTGACTCTGAACCGCGTTTTTGGTATAGTGTTTGTGGTGACTTTCAATCAGGTCCTAAATTTATTAAAAAACGAAAGGAAATCAGATCATGAAAAAGCTTTTAGCACTCCTTATGGCATTTGCACTCGTTTTCTCTCTTGCAGCTTGCGGCGGCAAGGATGACACAGGTGCAACAAATCCTGCAGGTGAGACAGTTGCACCCGATCAGGTTGAAAATGCTATGGATGACTTCTTCGCTGATGCAGAAGAAACAACTGCAGCTGACGCAGCTACAACTGCACCTTCAGAGACAGAAGCTGCAACTGATCCCAACGCTACAACTGACCCCAATGCTACAACAGCAGCTCCCACAGAGACAACAACAGCAGCTCCCGTTGTTACAATGACACAGGCAGAGTTTGCAGCATTCCTCAACGCTGAAACAGCAAAGATTGCAAAGGCTAACAAGTATTCTTTCAATAGAACTTGTAAGTACATCAACCCCATCGATGTCGGTAATGCAACAGATACACTCAATGGTATCATCAGCGCTATCGATGAGAACTCCAACCTCGACACAGTTGTTGGTGACTTCCTCGGTATCGGTACAAAGACAGGTACACTTCCCAAGGATGAGCTTGATGATCAGTATAAGATCAAGGCTACAACTCTTCAGGCAGCTGATCTTGGCGGCTTCAAAGCTTCCGGCAACACATACTCATTCACACTTGCAAAGGCTACTAACCCCAAGAAGACAGGTGCTACTCCTCTCTCTCGCTTCACAAACGACTTCATCACACACGAAGAGGTTGTTGAGGGTATTACAAGTATGACAAGTCTTATCAAGGTAAACAGCACAACTGTTAACTAAGACAAGATTCAGGTTCAGGTTACAGTTGCTGACGGTAAGATCACTTCTATCAAGTACGCTTACACATTCGATGCACAGCTTAGCCTCAAGGCTGTTGTTACAATCAACGGTACAGGTTCTGCTATGACACAGGCTGCTTACACAGCAATCAAATATTAATTAGTATTATATTTGAAATTTTTATGGCCTCCGCATCATTCGATGCGGAGGCTTTTCAATATAAGGTGATATTTGATTAAAAAGTTTTCTCGCACTTGCTTTGGCTTTTTTTCTTGTTGCCTTCGGCGGTAAGGATGGCACTGAGGCGGTAAAAGGAACAGAATTGCTTGAGTTGTTGGAAGATTTCTTCGCTACTCAAGTTAATTAACCGGATACAACAAAATGACATATTCCGATATTAAATACTGATTTGAACAAACAAAAGAGCTGTGAAAGTTGATGCTTTCACAGCTTGTTTTTTATCTTTTGTTACAGCTATAAGGTTTGCTTATTTAGATATTAACCGAAAAGTCCTTCAAAAAGAGGAATCTTGAAACCGAGCTGTGTGTTATCGTAGTATCTGCCGATGTTGTTGAAGAAGCCTGCAATAAAGCTGATTATATCGATAAGAGGGTAGTACCACTTTGCTGGCGTTTTGTACGTATGACCGCCTTCATCGGTTGTTTTTTCAATTGTAAGGCTTCCGATTTTTTCATCACTCTCCATTACATAGGAGTTGATAACGATTGAGCCTTCGCTGAAATCAATAAGATTGTAAATCTTTTCTTCGGTAAGATAGCTGTGGCCTATGTTTTCACTCAGACCGATATCGTCATCATTACGAGGATTGTTGATTGAACCTGATACCATATAAACAGTACCTTCGGGGTTTGTAACCGTGCCGCCGTTTTCAGTAACGGTAACGGTTTTGTTGTTGTACAGTACATTTGAAATTGTGTAATAATGGCTGTGACCAAGAAGGCAAAGGTCAAAACCGAATTCGTCAGCAATAGGTGCCCACATCATTCTTAAAAATTGATTTTCACTTTCACGGCTGGGGATTCTTGCACTGTAAAGGTCGTGGTGCATTACAGCAACTCGCCATTTGATGTCGGGGTTAGCATCAACAGCTTCTTTTACAAATCTGCGATGGTCAGCCATGCTGATGTTGTTGCTGTCCATCATAAGGAAGAGTACATCACCTTTTACAAACCAGTAGTCTGTGCCGACATATGACTTGAGTCGCATTTTTGCTGTGTTGGGCTGGAATGTGAAGTAGCGGTAGTCAACGCTCTTTCTGTCGTGGTTGCCGATTGATGTTGCGAAAGGAATTGACTTTATGTAAGGTGTTGAACAAAGACCGACGTATTCTTCGCGAAGTCCGTCACTTGCCTGGTCGCCTGCAGAAAGAATAAGGTCTACGGTGTTGCCTTGGAGTGCGGCTTTTACAGATGCGGCTGTGATGACTGTGTTGAGGTTGTACGCTCTGTCACGGATAGAGTTTTCATCTTCGTCACTTTTGGAGATGTGAATATCGGTTGTGTACATTGCGGTAAATGATTTGTCGTTGTCAGTAGTGAATGTATAAACACCGCTTCTGAAATCACCTGACTGACAGTAGTAGCTGTATACTTTGCCCGCTTCAAGGCCGCTGATTACAGCACCGAGTCTGTAGTCACCCTGAGGTGTGGGGTTTGCCGCAGCATCAAAAGAGTTTACTTTTGTACCCGTTGCGTTGAGGAGGGTTACAGTACCGCTGTCAACATCCGAATACCACGAAACATATCTTTCTGTCTCATTACTGCCGGGTGTCATCATAACGGCTGCATCAATGATTTTTGTTGATGATGCGTAGTATGAATTCCACGCATCCTGTGTGAAACTCTGCGCGACGGATGTGAATGCCGTACCTGTAAAAAGTATTACGATTGCTGTTGCTAAGGATAAAATTCTGTGAAGCTTTTTTATATTAATTTTCCTTTACTTATTTTATAATAAATAATTATATATCTTAAACAGAATAAAAGTCAAGCGAAGAAGATATTTTTGCCCGACTTGTTGACCGCTCTCAACTCTTATGGTAAAATCATAATATCTTATGTTTTCAGGAGTGTTTAACTATGTCTGATTTTAAACCCGTACTCAGATTTATCGCATCGAGCGATATTCACTATAATCGCGAAGACCCTTCAAGACTTCATAATTATGAAAAAGGTCTTGCGCTTGCATACAAGTATGCAGCAGGTCAGGAATACGATAAAATTGACGCTCTCTATGTAGTAGGTGATTTTGCTGACAGCGGAAGCGAAGAGCAGTTTAACGATTTTCGTAAAACTCTCGATACCTGCGTAAAGCCCGAAACAAAATGGATGCTTACAATGGCAAGCCACGAGTATTTTTCAGATGACGGTGAGGCAGGCGCGCTTAAAAGACTTAAAGAAATTATGAAGCAGGAGCCCGATAACCATATTGTTATCAACGGCTTCCACTTTATCAGTGTTACTACCACACGCGGCTGTAAATTCAATGACGAAAAGCGTGAATGGATCAAGAAAGAGCTTGCTGCAGCTGCCGCAGACGATCCCTTCAAGCCCATTTTCTTCTTCCAACATCCACATATCCAGGGTACAGTTTACGGTAATGTATACTGGGGTGAGGATGAAATTACCGATATACTTATGAATTATCCGCAGATTATCGATTTTTCGGGCCATTCTCATGCTCCCGTCAACGATCCGCGTTCAATTTATCAGCAGCACTTTACCTGCGTAGGTACCGGAAGCTTCAAGTATTTTGAGCTTGATGAGTTCGATAAGGTCTATGGCACTGTACCGCCGAATGAGCAGAATGCTGCACAGTTTATTATTGTCGAGGCTGATGCTGCAGGCAAGGTTGTAATCCGTCCTTATGATGTTATTACCGAACGATTCTTCGGCTATGAGTGGACTGTTGAAACTCCGTGGGACCCCGATAGCTTCACATATACCGATGAGCGCTATCTCACCGATGTAAGACCTTATTTTGCACTCGATGCGGCGCTTGAGCTTACAGTTGACGGTAATAGCGTAAATGTTAAATTTGACCAGGCCAAGATTGAAGAAGACAGAGTCAATGACTATAAGGTAACTGTCAAACGCAAGGCCGACAATGCTATTGTCAAGCAGGTCTGCTTCTGGTCAAGATACTATCTCAACGATATGCCCGCAACAGTTGAGCAGAAGATAAGTGAACTTGATTCAGGTGAGTATATCGCAGAAATCACAGCTCAGGGCTTCTGGAAAAACAAGTCAATCAATAAGCTCTGCGGCGAATTTACAATAAAATAATATCCGCCGCCCTTCTTTCATAGTATTAAGAGGGGCGGTGATTTTTTATGTTTACCGAAGTTCTTAAATCGTTTTTTCTTGGCATAATTGAAGGTATAACGGAGTGGCTTCCCGTAAGCAGTACAGGGCATATGTTAATTGTTGATGAGTTCATAATACTTAATATGAGCGACAGCTTCAAAGAGCTGTTTTTTGTTGTAGTTCAGCTTGGTGCAATTGCGGCTGTAGTGCTTATGTTTTGGCGCAGAATGTTGCCTTTTGAATTGAGCGGGGGAGTAAGATTAAAGAAGAGTACGGTGTCATTATGGGCTAAAATTGCGCTTGCTTGCGTGCCCGGTGCTGTTGTGACCCTGCTTTTTGATGACTTTATTGAAGCTTATCTTCATACACCTTCGGTGATTGCTTTTGCACTGATTTTTTACGGTCTGGCATTTATTCTTATTGAAGTTAATTCTGAAAAAAGAAAAATTAAAACACAAGCTTTAGAAGAAATATCATATAAAGAAGCACTGCTTATCGGGCTGTTTCAGGTGCTTTCCATAATACCCGGTACATCGCGCTCGGGTGCCACAATTATAGGTGCTCTTCTTATAGGTGTGTCGCGCGTTGCGGCAGCTGAGTTTACGTTTTTTCTTGCCGTGCCCGTAATGTTTGGGCTGAGTTTTTTGAAACTTATAAGTTTTGGTTTTGACTTTTCTTCGTCAGAAATAATTATCCTTTTAACGGGTGCAGTTACAGCTTTTCTTGTGTCAGTTGCAGTTGTTAAATTCTTGCTTGATTATATCAGAAAAAAAGATTTCAAGCTCTTCGGTTATTACCGTATTGTCCTTGGTGCCGTAATATTAATTTACTATGCATTTTAAACAAAATAAGATGTTTTTATGGAAATTGTTTTTTTGTTTTGTTTATCGAAATTTAATTCTTATGTATTGAATTCACACTTATTGTGTGATAATATTTTATAAGTCTTATAATTTATAATACCGGTAAAGGAGATCTCTTTATGGAAATACAACTTCAGGAGCTTATCGACCAGATTAAGAAAGACGGTGTACAAGCAGCTGAAGCTCAGGCTGAAGCAATACTTGCTGCAGCAAAGGCTGAGGCGGACAAGATTATTACCGATGCAAAAGCTGAGGCAGAAAAACTTGTAGCCGACGCAAAGGCCGAAAACGAGCGTACCGTTAAATCAGCCGAGGATGCTATCCGACAGGCAGGCCGCAACATGCTTATTTCCTTCAGAGAAAGCGTTGCGAAGGAGCTTAAGGCAATAGCAGGTGAAAATATAAATGCGGTATATTCTTCCGATGCTTTTGCGTCACTTATTGTAAAGGCTGTTGAATGTTGGGCTGCCAAAGGTGATGCCGATGACCTTGCAGTAGTTCTCAGTCCTGATGACCTCAAGGCACTTGAGCAGACTGCGTTTGCAGCTCTCAAGGCAAAATTGCTTGGCGGTGTTACTCTCAGAGCAAACGATAACCTTGACGGCGGCTTCCGTATTGCAGTCAAAGACGGAGCAGCTTATTACGATTACTCTGCCGAGGCGGTTACCGATATGCTTGCTAATTACCTTAGTCCCAGAGTTACCGCACTGCTGAAAGAGGCTGAATAATTATGGCAGAATATTATCTTGTTGCCCAGTTGCCGTCGCTTGACGCAATCGGCGAGAATACGCCTGTCCCGATTACACAAGAGCGTTTTGACGAGCTGTGCAACCGTTTGTTAAATAAAAAAGCACGCGAAGTGCTTAATGGGCTGACTCTTGTACCGCCCAGAATTCCCGAAAAATCAGGCTCGGCTCTGGTTGAAGCGTGGAATAACGGTGAGCGTAATTTGCGACTTGTACTTGCAAAACTGCGTGCGGAAAAAACGGACAAGCAGTTCGATTTTGACAGCAGGTCTGTGTCTGATACACTTGTGCAGGCGGCACGCACTGCGGTCGATGCCGAAACGCCTATGGAAGCAGAGAAAATTCTCAACCGCTACAGGCTTGATTTTCTCGAATCGCTCAGGCCGGCAGACTCTTTTTCGCAGGAGTTTGTTTTCTATTACGGATTAAAGCTGAAGCTGATTCTCAGAATCAGACAGTTTGATACAGCAAGCGGTGAAGCCGCTTACAGGAGCATTTACGACTCCATTATTAACTCAGACAGATCGGAGGTTACACAATGACCGATACAAAAGGTAAGGTTTTAAGCGTAAACGGCAACCTCGTATCCGTCAGGTTTGACGGAAACGTTTCAATGAATGAGCTTTGTTACGTTATAGTTGACGGTACAAGGCTCAAGAGTGAGGTTATCCGTATACGCGGTGATATAGCACAGATTCAGGTTTATGAAATGACGGGCGGCATCAAGTGCGGCGACGAAGTCGAATTCGACGGCGATATGCTTTCTGCACAGCTTGGCCCCGGCCTTCTCGGACAGATTTATGACGGACTTCAGAATCCGTTGCCTGCATTGGCTGAACAGGCAGGTTGGTTCCTTCAGCGCGGTGTATATGCAGAAGGTCTCGACTCTGAAAAGAAGTGGGAGTTTACACCTACAGCAAAGGTTGGCGATACACTTCGTGCAGGTGAATATATAGGCACAGTGCCCGAAGGTCCTTTTACTCATAAGATTTTTGTCCCCTTCTATCTGCTTGGCAATTATAAGCTCAAGTCAATAGCAGAAAAGGGTGAATATACAGTCAACGAAACTGTCGCTGTAATAACAGACGAGCGCGGCCGTGAAATCAACATTTCAATGTCATTCAAGTGGCCCGTTAAGCGTGCGGTTGATTGTTACAGCGAAAGACTTGCACCCGTTGAAACAATGGAAACAAAGGTTCGTCTTATCGACTCTCTGTTCCCCGTTGCAAAGGGCGGCACATACTGTATTCCCGGTCCCTTCGGTGCAGGTAAAACAGTTTTACAGCACACAACATCCAAGTATGCCGATGTTGATATAGTTATCATCGCCGCTTGCGGTGAGCGTGCAGGTGAGGTTGTTGAAACACTTACCGAATTCCCCGAGCTTACCGACCCCAAAACAGGCCGCTCACTTATGGAACGTACAATTATCATCTGTAATACTTCCTCAATGCCCGTTGCATCGCGTGAGGCTTCGGTTTACACTTCGGTTACACTTGCCGAGTATTACCGTCAGATGGGTCTCAACGTCCTTCTTCTTGCCGACTCTACTTCACGTTGGGCGCAGGCTCTTCGTGAAATGTCAGGCAGACTTGAAGAAATCCCGGGTGAAGAAGCTTTCCCTGCATATCTCGAATCTTATATCGCAGCATTCTATGAGCGTGCAGGCTATGTTCGTCTGCCCGACGGCACTACAGGCTCCGTTACAATCGGCGGCACTGTTTCACCTGCAGGTGGTAACTTTGAAGAGCCTGTTACGCAGGCTACTCTTAAGGTTGTCGGTGCTTTCCACGGCCTTTCACGTGAGCGTTCAGATGCAAGAAAGTATCCTGCAATCGACCCGCTTATTTCGTGGTCAAAGTATAAATGTGTTATCGACCCTGCAAAGTCATCCTTCTTTAAAAGTATGATTTTCCACGGTAGTGAAATCGACTCGATGATGAAGGTTGTCGGTGAAGAAGGCACAAGCCTTGAGGACTATATCGTCTATCTTAAGTCTGAGGTGCTTGATTCTGTTTATCTTCAGCAGAATTCATTTGACCTTGTTGAATCCAACTGCGGCACAGTACGTCAGCGATATGTTACCGATAAACTTGTCTATGTTCTCGGCAGTGACTATTCGCTTGACAATAAAGACGATGCACGTGATTTCTTCAACCGTGTCCGCCAGAGATTTATCGACTGGAATTATACAGAGTTTGAAAGCGATGCATTTAAAAATGCCGAGTGTGAAATCGATGCTCTTTATAACGAGGGCAAAGGTAAAACGACCCGTGAAGCAGAGCTTTTGTTAAAAGGTGGTGAGTGATAATGAGCAAAGTTTACAATAAAATCGAATCCGTTACAGGTAACGTTATTACCGTTAAAGCTGAGGGTATCCGATACAACGAGCTTGCTCAGATCAACACCCGTTTCGGTAAATCACTCGCTCAGGTAAACAAGATTGACGGCGACGTTGTTTCACTTCAGGTTTTCGCAGGCGGTAAAGGTGTTTCAACAGGTGATGAGGTGCGTTTCCTCGGCCACGAAATGCGCGTTTCCTTCAGCGATGACCTTATAGGCAGAATCTTCAACGGCTCGGGTGAGCCGAGAGATAAAGGCCCTGCACTCAGTGAGAATATGCAGCCTATCGGCGGCCCTTCCGTTAACCCGACAAAGCGTATTCTCGCTAACCGTATGATGCGTACAAACATCCCGATGATTGATATGTTCAATACTCTGGTTGTTTCGCAGAAGCTTCCGATTTTCTCAATTTCGGGTGAACCTTACAATCAGCTTCTTGCGCGTATCGCCCTTCAGGCTGAGGCGGATGTTATCGTCCTTGGCGGTATGGGTCTTAAGTATGACGACTTTCTTTATTTCAAAGAGGAACTTTCAAACGGCGGTGCACTCAGTAAAACGGTTATGTTTATCCATACAGCATCTGACCCGACGGTTGAATGTATGATGATTCCCGATATGGCTCTTGCTGTTGCCGAGCAGTTTGCTCTGCAGAATAAGGATGTATTGGTGCTCCTTACGGATATGACCAACTTTGCCGATGCAATGAAAGAAATCGCAATCACTCAGGAGCAGGTTCCCTCTAACCGTGGTTATCCCGGTGACCTTTATTCACAGCTTGCCGCACGTTATGAAAAGGCTGTTGACTTCAACGATTCAGGTTCTGTTACTGTTCTTGCGGTTACCACAATGCCCGGTGACGATGTCACTCATCCCGTTCCCGATAATACAGGCTACATCACAGAGGGTCAGTATTATCTCAAGGGTGGCCGTATCGAGCCTTTCGGTTCTCTTTCACGACTAAAGCAGAATGTCAACGGCAAAACCCGTAAAGACCACCGTGCACTTATGGATTCGATGATTCGTATGTACTCATCTTATAAGGAAACGCTGGAAAAGAAAAATATGGACTTTTCAATGAGCCGTTGGGATGAAAAGCTGCTTAAATACGGTAAGCTGTTTGAGGACAAGCTTATGGATTTGTCAGTCAATCTTACTCTTGAACAAGCACTTGACCTCGGTTGGAAAATCCTTGCGGAGTGCTTTGAGAAGGATGAAACCGGCATCAAATCCGACCTTACAGACGAATTCTGGCCTAAGTAAGGAGGATTAAATTTGGCAAAAATCAAATTAACTAAAAATGAGTTAAAGGTACAGAAGGATGCACTCAAGATGTACCGGAGATATTTGCCTACACTGACACTCAAAAAGCAACAGCTTCAGGCCGAAATACGAACAATAGAAGCAAAAGCCGAAACGGTAAAGAAAGAAAAGGCTGCACTCGAAAGAGGCTTTAATTCCTGGATTGCCGTTTTCAGTGAAAGAGATGCTTTCCCCGACGGAATAATCACCGTCAGCAATATCCGTAAGGGTTACGGCAATATTGCAGGTGTAGAAATCCCGACCTTTGAGGGTGCGGATTTTGCGAGAGGGGACTATGATTTGTACGAAACTCCGCTGTGGGTTGATATAGCTGCAAGTCATATGGAAAAAGCAATGCTTCTCGACCTTGAGGCTGAGGTGTTATTTGAGCAGGTGCGACTGCTTGAGGCAGAACTTCTTGCAACATCGCAGAGAGTTAACCTGTTTGAAAAGGTAAAAATCCCCGAAACTCAGGAAAATATAAGAAAAATATCTATCTATCTGGCAGACCAGCAGGTCAGTGCCGTTGTGCGTTCAAAGATTTCAAAACGCAAAATTGCCGCACGTGACAGCGCATCTTCATCAGAGGAGGTGTAATCGTTATGATCGTGCCTATGAAAAAAGTTTCTCTCATTATTATGGGAGATAAAAAATCCGAAACGCTCCGTAAACTGCGTAAGCTCGGTATTCTTCACGTTGAAATTGCAGAGGGCTCGGGCAAAAAGCTCGAAGAGCTGAAAGAAAAGGTTTCATTACTCGAAACCGCTGCTTTTACCGTAACGGATAAAAAGAAAAAAATCAATGCGGTCGACGCCGATGCAGCTGAGGCTTTTGCGGTATCTGAAGATATTCTTGCTTTGACTGAAGAAAAGAAAAAACTTCTTGATGAGCGTACGGTTCTCACTGCAGAAATTGACAGGCTTTCAGGTTGGGGTGAAGTTGACCCTGCAGAAATCAAGTCTCTTGCCGATAAAGGCTATGACATTTCGCTTTATGAAGTGCCCGATTCAGTATACAAAAGCCTTGATGAAAGCGTAAAAACACTGTGTATCGGCAAAACAAAGTCTTCGGTTAAATTTATGGTGCTGACCAAAAGTGATGACGACGAAGATAAAGAGCCGGACTCGCTTAAGAATTTCTGCATTAAGTTGCCTGAAAGCTCAACGGCTGAGCTGAAAAAGAGAGTGGACAGTATCAACAGTCGTATAGAAGAGATTGATGCTAAACTCGGTTCTTATGCAGCGTATTCCGACAGTATAGGCAAAGCCGTTAAGGTTTGCGAAAAGGATATCGAGTTCGAGACTTACGCAACCGGTATGTCAGATGAAGCGCTGAACGAGAAAAACGTTTCAGTTTCGTATTTTACGGGCTATATCGAAACGGAAAATGTTGACCGGCTTAAGGTTGCGGCAAAAGAAAACTCATGGGGTCTTGTTGTTGAAGACCCGACAGAGGAAGATAATGTGCCGACAAAGCTTAAAAATAATAAGTTTGTAAGCCTTATATATCCGCTTACCGATTTCCTTGGTACGGTGCCCGGTTATTTTGAGTATGATATTTCAGGCTGGTTCCTCGGCTTTATACTCATATTCTTCGGAATTATTTTCGGCGACGGTGCTTACGGTCTTCTTATTACCGCAGGTGCAGCGGCATTGATTATCAAATCTCTCATATCGAAAAAAGAGGTTTCGCCGGCATTCCTGTTGGTAGGGCTTTTCGGTCTGTCGACAATTCTCTGGGGCACGCTTACCTGTACGTGGTGCGGTCTTCCGGCAGAGCAGATTCCCGTGTGGCTGCAAAAGCTGTCGATACCTGTAATCTCAAACGTATATGCCGACAAAATATGGTATCCGTTCTGGACTAACGGTCAGGCAGGTCTTACAACTGCGCAGAATCTTCAGATATTCTGTTTCTCACTGGCTCTTGTTCAGCTTGTAGTTGCTCATATTAAAGCTGCCGTGCGTAACAGAAAATCGATAAAGCTTCTTGGTGATATCGGTTCTGCATTACAGCTTATCGGTGTGTTCTATGTAGTTCTCAGCTTTGTTGTCAATGCTGAAGTATTCAGCTTCGGACTTGTACTCGGCGGCGTGCCTGTCGGTATAGTTTCCCTCGCTCTTGTCGGTGTGGGTTTTGTGCTGAGTTTCGTTTTCTCGAACTATAACGGAAGCGTTATCAAATCCGTCATTGAAAGTTTAAAGAACATTGTTTCTGTGTTGCTTGGAGTTGTAAACGTTTTCTCTGACATAGTTTCCTATATCCGTCTTTGGGCGGTTGGCCTTGCGGGTGCAGCTATTTCAGCAACTGTAAACGAGCTTGCAGGTCCTCTGCTCGGTAACTTTATGTTTATGATCCTTGCGATTGTGCTTCTTGTATTCGGTCACGGACTTAATATGATTCTCAATGTACTTTCTGTTATAGTCCATGGCATACGCCTTAATACGTTGGAGTTTTCATCGCATCTCGATATGTCCTGGAGCGGACATAAATTCAAACCCTTTAAAGAAACAAACTGATATATAAAGGAGATTTAATTATGAATTTCGGATTATTAGCAACAGCTCTGTCAATGGGTATTGCCGCAATAGGCTCGGCAATCGGTATCGGTATTGCAGGTCAGGCATCAATCGGTGCTTGGAAAAAGTGCTATATGAGCAATAAGGCGGCACCCTTCATTCTTACAGTTTTTGCAGGTGCTCCTCTTACACAGACTATCTACGGCTTCCTTCTTATGCAGCAGATGCAAGGCTCTGATAAAGACCCTGCATTCCTTCTCGGCCTCGGTATCGCTTCAGCTATTGCAATGGCAGTTTCAGCTGTTGTTCAGGGTAAAGCAGGTGCTGCAGGTGCAGATGCACTTGCTGAAACAGGCAAGGGCTTCTCACAGTACATTACCGTTGTCGGTCTTTGTGAAACAGTTGCTCTTTTCGCACTCGTTTTCAGTATGGTTGCTCTCGGCTAAAATTTTTAACTTCACTAAAGCAAAAACCTCCGCATTTTACGGAGGTTTTTTAAGTTTTGTTTTAAAGTTTTCAGCCGTTTTTTCGGGTGGATTATTGCCCACAATTTCAGAGATCGAAAATACTCTTGCCTCATTTTCTCTTATGTACTGTGCAAAATCTTCAAGAAACTTGCTTATAGTCTGTCTCCGGGTAAAGTGCGTCACGTATTCTGTCGGGATAGTCGGTCATAATCAGGTCAGCACCTGCGTTGGCAAGTGCCTTTGCATCGTCTGCATTGTTTACTGTCCAGTACTGCATTGAAATACCGTACTTGTGCGCATAATCAATGAAACTCGCTTTGCCAAGGTTACCGAGAAGAAGTTTACCGTCGTCCCAGTAATAAGGCATCTGCAGTGCGGTGTATTTTATTGAATTTTTGTCCAGCTCTTCGTCTCGAAGATAGCTGCTGTAAAGCCCGACAATCTCAAACGGGTTAGCCGACCTGTTTATTTCACCTGCATATTTTGCGTCAATATACATGGATACGTCAGGCCAGAAGCTTGCAACAATAACACGGTCAGCCATATCGTATTCCTGCATAAGCTCATATATGCCGTCAACAATCTTAGGGGCCCACGGTGTAGGATACTTGACTTCGATAATATATCTGTATGTGTCGGGCACTTGGGTTTCAACACAATCAAACACATCTTTGAGTGCGGTAATTCTGATATCGTCGGGTATATCGTCACCTGTTAAGCCTCTGTAAGGGTAGCTGTCACCTGATTTGAAGTTTTCACCCATATTGAGGTCGCGAAGCTCTTCGTATGTTTTGGAGAAAACCGTTGTGCCTTCTGTGCCGAAGTATTCTGCACTGTTGCTTTCTTCATCAAGTGAAAGGCTGTGGTAAAGTACGATTTCACCGTCTTTTGTCATCTGAACATCCATCTCAATTATTGCCGAGTCACTTTCAGCATATTTGAGGTTTGACTTAATTGCCATAAGTGTGTTTTCGGGCGCAGCACCCTTACCGCTTCTGTGAGATGAAATGCGTGTGCTTCCGTAATCGGGCAGGAAGTAGTTTTCTGTGCTTTCGTTCAGTATATGCGGCTCTTCAACCTCGGGCGGTGAAAAAGAGCTTACGCACATAACACCTGCAACAAGAAATGTCGAAACTTTATGAAAAACGGTAAGCAGTATTTCAAAAATCTCTAAATACATAAAAACGCCCTCTTTTTATTTTAAATTAGAATTATTATATCATAATTGACCTGTAAATACAACGCTCATAAATACATTTCGCAGTAGCGTTTTGTTATATCTTTTGCCATTAATGCGGTTTCGGGGTCTTTGTCAAGAATATGGCCCGAATTTTCAAAAATCAGCAAATCGTTTTTAATTCCGAGCTTTTTTAATAAACCGATAAATTTATGTGTGTGCTCGATCGGAACAAGTTCATCGTGTCTGCCGTGAAAAACAGCCGTCGGTACACAGTCAGCCGAAATATATGCTTCGGGTGAAATCTTACGAAGTGATTCCTGTTCGGCTTTGCTCAAAAAAGTTTCTTTCGTTATTTTAAATCCGCAACAGTTTGAAAGTAAAGAGTATTTCCATTCATCAAACTCTTCAGAATTGCCTTGCAAAAAATCGGCAGCGGTACAGTTGACCGGTGGACAGTATACACAAGCTGCCGCAGGAGTAACAGGCGATTCGTCTTTTCTTGTGTAAGCATAAAGCAGTGAAAGGTGACCTCCTGCAGAGCCTCCGGATAAAATAAGCCTTTTTATATCAAAGCCAAACTCGGTACACTTGGCTTTAATTGCTTTCAGTGCGGATGTAATATCATCAAGCTCATCAAAAACGCTTATCTCTTCCGATACAAATCGGTAGTTCATCGTTGCACAAATGTAGCCAAGCTCGCAGAAATGTTGGCAGTCGATATGATGAGCGGATTTGTCGCCTTGACTCCAGCCTCCGCCGTGAATAAACAGTATAATGCCCGAGTAGGATTTTATCTTTTTCGGTATATAAATATCGGCTTTTTGTCTTTTGTGGCTGCCGTATGATATATCATTGAGCACAGTGTTCATAGCCAAACCTCCGTTTATGGGTTAATTATATACTTATTTGAAATTTTAAGTCAATACAGATATTAAGTTGATTTTACATTATCTGTATGATATTATTGCTTTAGAGGAGTGTGTTTAATTATGACTACCGCCGAATATCTTGAGCTGATTGATAAAGTGAACGAAAACGGCAGATATAAAGCTGATTGGGCTTCGCTTGCCCATCATAAAGTACCCGAATGGTATATGCACGATAAGCTTGGTGTTTTTATACACTGGGGAATTTACAGTGTGCCCGCATATTCTAACGAGTGGTATTCACGCGGGATGTATGAGCGTACTGCACCTGAGTTTGATTACCACAGAAAAACATACGGCGACCAGAATGTATTCGGATATAAAGATTTTATTCCGATGTTTAAGGGCGAAAATTTTGACGCCGCAGAATGGGTTTCTCTATTCAAAAAAGCAGGTGTTAAGTATGTTATGCCTGTTGCTGAGCACCACGACGGTTTTGCAATGTATGATACCGATTTTAACCGCTGGAATTCCACTGAAATGGGTCCTTGCCGTGATGTTGTGGGCGAAATTAAATCGGAGTGCGAAAAGCAGGGGCTTACCCTCTGTGCTTCAACTCACCGCGCCGAGCATTATTTCTTTATGAATCCCGGCAGACTTTACGACAGCGATATAAACGATGAACGTTATGCCGATTTTTACGGCCCTGCGGTTTATTGTGATGAGTTTGATTCCGAAATACTTCATATCACAACCGCTGATACACATTCAGTCGGGGCAAGCAAAGAATGGCTTGAGGATTGGCTTGTGCGTACCTGCGAACTTGTAGACAGGTATCAGCCTTCGGTACTCTATTTTGATTGGTGGATTCACAATCATTCTTTCAAACTTTATCTCAAAAAGCTTGCGGCATATTACTATAACCGTGCCGAAGAGTGGGGGAAAGAGGTAACAATCAACTATAAACACGAAGCCTTTCCGCCTACGGTTGCAACCTTCGATGTTGAGCGCGGTGCACTTACGGGTATATCTCCTGTATATTGGCAGACGGATACCGCAATCGGCAAATGCTCCTGGGGTTACAGAGCAGATAATGAGTATAAGTCATCCCGTCAGGTTATATGTGACCTTGTTGATATCGTCTCAAAAAACGGCAATCTTCTGATTAATATCGGCCCAAAATCCGACGGCACGATTACCGATGAAGAAACAAAAGTGCTTCTTGATATGGGCAAATGGCTTGAGATTAACGGCGAAGGTATATACGGCACAACCTGCTGGAAACGCTTCGGTGAGGGTGAAGTCAATGCGCAAGAGGGATTTTTTAAAGATGGTGACGAAAAAGCTTTCACAAGCGGCGATTTCAGGTTTACTTATAAAAACTGTTACCTCTACGCTTTCCAGATGCGTCCGTCAAAGAATGTCGAAATCAAAACGCTTAAAAAGCTCTCTTCTCCTGACTGCATAATCGAATCTGTTGAGCTTCTGGGTAGTGACGAAAAAATCGACTATGTAAGAGACGAAGCAGCTCTTAAAATAAACATCAAAGGTGAATTTAAAAACGATTTGCCGATTTGCTTTAAAATCGCAATCGGCTAATAAAGAAGAAAGGATATAAATTTATGTTAGCTATAATCAATAGAATCATCACACTCATTCTTGTTCCGATTTATTTCAGCGTTTTTTCTCCCACACACCCCATAATAGTTTTGTTCAACCAGCCCAAAGAGCTTGTTTCTCTTTCTGAAAGCGGAGTAGGCACAGCCGATGATCCCGTTTACCTCACAGCTCACAGAGGTGTTCATGCACTTGCACCCGAAAACTCGCTTCCGTCTTTTGAAGAGGCTGTAAATAACGGCTATTACTCTGCCGAGTGCGATATTCAGCTTACAAAGGATAACCGCTGGGTAGTAATCCACAATGCAGAGGTTGACGGCAGATTCTGTCAGTTTGGCAGAATAGATGAGCTTACACTTGAAGAGCTTAAAACCTTCAGTTATAACTGGGGCGCAAACCTCTGGAAGTACAGAGAATCACGTATTCCTACTCTCGAAGAGTATCTCGATGTTTTTGTCGGCACAGATACAAGGCCGCAGATTGAGCTTGGTATTGAAAATTACGATATGCTCTATGTTGTCGTCGACGAAATTGTCAAAAGAGGTCTTGAAGACCAGGCAATAATCCTCGCCCCTCACATCAATCAGCTCAAAGCTGTCCACGAGCTTAATCCCAATATCGAGCTTTGGTATCTTGTAGGCGAAATGACCCCCGAAGTTATTACTGAAGCGAAAGCACTTGGCGATAACGTCTGGCTTTCCGCAGACTATGAGAGAAATACCGAAGAAAATATTAAGCTTGCAATGAGCGAAAATGTTAACTTCTCACTCTTCACCGTCAATACTGTTGAAGAGGCAAAGGCACTCTATGATATGGGCGTAAGATATATCGAAACCGATACACTCTGCAACTGATAATAAATAAAGAAACAAGCATTTCTGCCGATAACATCAGCCTCGGAAATGCTTGTTTTATTTATATCAGCTTTGTTTTCTGCCTGAGTGTGCGTGCGGCTTTTACAATGTTGTTTGTAGTTGTATCGGTATAACCGAAATTCTCTGTAATACGCTGTGCCGCTTCAGATTCAGTAAGCTTTTTATCAATTAAACGCAAAAATGTAAAAAAAACACACTTTTTTGTCACAAGGTATTGACTTTTATTTAAACTTGTGAAATAATATCACACAGAAACAAAAGGCGGTGCATTATGTTACATAAAAGTGTTTTCTTTGATTCTGTGCATGAATATGTTGCAAAGCTCGACAACGGAGTTTATATTATCGGTTATTCCGACGGCACTGCTGTAGGAACAGACGGTAAGCATTACCGCCATATCGTAGAATTTGACGCTGACGATAGTATCATTACAGACGGATGGCAACAGATAGACTAAAAGAAAAAAGTCAAATACACAGCTGTTCTTTGAAAAATTCAATCAGCTTTTGAGTTTGGTTCAAAGAACGTTTTATTGCCTTTGATAATTGTATGCTGTATTATATTAACAGACCGGTCAGCCAATCTGATACGAGGTGATAAAGTAATGACTGTTTATTTGGGCAAAAATATCAAAAGGTTAAGGCTTGAGAGAAAGCTTACGCAGGAAATTCTTGCAGAGTTTCTGGGCGTAACGTTTCAGAGCGTAAGTAATTGGGAGAGGGGAGAAAGCTACCCCGATATAACTATGCTTCCTGAAATTGCAGGTTTTTTTAAGGTTAGCGTCGATGAGCTGCTCGGTGTCCATAAATCGGAGAACGAACACGAAATAGTTTCAAAAATTGCGGAATACGATAATTATACCGATGAAAAAATGATGTGGCAGATTATTACCGCTTTAAAAGCAAAATATCCGAATGATTTCAGAGTATTGATCAGATACTTCGGCTGTCTTGTAAGGTTTTCAGAAGATTTACCGTCTGTTTCTTCAGAAGTATTTGCAATATACAATAACATACAGCAAAACTGCACCGATGACAGAATAAGAATAAAAGCCAAAAGAGTAATGATTGAGTTTTACCGTTCGCAATTAAATTCAGAGAACTCGGATGTTATGTTTGAAAAATGCGAAAAGATTATCCGAGAAATGCCCGATATGCGTGACAACCACGAAATGTTCTGTACTTTTTATCCCGAAAATCATCCCGATCATGACGTAAAAATTCAGAATTCAATAGAAGAAAACTTTTTGCTCAGGTTAACGCTTTTCACTCATCACTGGTATTACTGCGAGGAGTGTACCGACAAGTGGCAGATTGAAGCATCCGAAAAAGAGGCTGAGCTGCTTGAGTTTATTTATGATGACGGAAACTACGGCAAAATGTGGCGGACAGTAATGAATCTGTACGGTCATATCGGTATGAAATATCATCTTGTCGGAGATAACTTAAAGGCTCTTGTTAATTTCAGAAAAAACGCTGAGCTTGCAGTTAAATTTGACAGTATGGACAGAATCACAGTTATGAATTCCGTTATGTTTAAAGGCAAAGAGTTTGATAAATTCACTCTCGGCAGTACCTTTGTTGCCAAAAGCAGAGTGAAGGAGCTGTTGACTGAAACTTATCCTCTGTCTGATGAGTTTAAAGAAACGGACGAATTTAAGGAAATAATCTCTATGCTCAATTGAATGCTGTAAGTAGGGTCGACCCTGTGTGGTCGCCCACATTTAACTTTCTTTATCCCGTAGGGTAGGCGTTCACTAAAATAAACAAAAATCAGGAGGATTTTGCATTAAATCTTCCTGATTTTGTTTTTTACCAACAACTTATTTACCGTCAATTGAAAGATGGTGGAGTAACATTTACGTCAGAAAAAGGATTGTTACCGGGCGAAGGCTCAGACATACTGAAATACATTTTTGCGGCTTTTGTTGTACCGAAATCTTTGTTAGAGCCGCTTTTTTGCACCTTGTTGAATGCTTCACGGAACATCGCGTTGTGGGCTTCTTCTCTGTTGAGTAGGAAATCAATGGTTTCTCTTACTTTTTTATCTTCAATCTGTCGGTAAAGATATTCGTAAACTACTTTTGCTCTCTGTTCGGATGCAATGTTTGAGAGAAGGTCTGCACACAAATCACCCGTGACCGAAACATAATCACCAGTCCAGGAGTAACCCGAAGCATTAATCAGTCCGGGGTTGAGTCCCAGAAGAACGTGTGTCTGGATTTCACCTGCGGGAACAGACTCGGCGCATACATCGTGGCCGTTCAGAAGGTTGATTGTTTGCGCAATTATCTCCATATGACCGAGTTCTTCTGCCGCAATATCAAGGAACAAATCCTTGATATCAGGGTCTTTAATACGAAAGCTCTGCGACATATACTGCATTGCGGCTTTGAGCTCGCCGTTTGCACCGCCGAGCTGTTCCTGCAAGAGAGCCGCATATTGAGGGTTAGGCTTTTCAACAGAAACGGGATGAAATAGCAACTTTTCGTGTTTGAACATACTGTAACCTCCGTTTTATATCCATAAAAAATTTTGCATTATAGTATGTGCAGTAATAGTGACTTTAACCTGAAACTTATGTGAAATTCGGTTAACTGTACTGTTTGATAAAATCGCTTGCATTTATAATAATAAAATGATAAATTAAAGACAGAACTCAAAGAGGTGAAACAATGAAAAATTTGCTGAATACGCCTGTAGATATTTACGGCAGAAAGGTTCATAACAAAATACTTTTTCAGCCTATGGAGGGTTGCGACGGCACAGCCGACGGTGCTGTTGGCGAGCTGACATTCCGCAGATATATGCGTTTTGCCGAGGGTGCACCGGGTATTATATGGTTTGAAGCAACTGCCGTATGTAATGAGGGCAGAGCAAATCCGCGTCAGCTTTACATAAACGAAAATACGGTTGACAGCTTTAAAAATATCGTAAGCGAAATAAAGGCAAAATCAATGCGCCTTCACGGTTTTGAGCCGATTATAATTATTCAGCTTACTCACAGCGGCCGTTACAGCAAGCCAAACGGTATCCCGGAGCCTATAGTTGCATACAGAAACGCTCTCTGGGAAAAGGGTAAGGAAAATCAGCCGTTTACTGTTGCAACCGATGAGTACCTTTCAACAATTCCTGCTATGTATTCAAAAGCGGCAAAGCTCGCACTTGAAGCAGGATTTGACGGTATGGATGTCAAGTGCTGTCACGGCTACCTTTTCAACGAGCTTTTAAGTGCCTATGAGCGTGAGGGCAGTTACGGCGGCAGCTTTGAAAACCGCACAAGGCTTTATTTCGACTGTGTTGATGCAGTGAAAGAAGCTGTAGGTGATAAAGCATTTGTTACTACAAGGCTCAATGCCTGTGACTGCTTCCCTTACGGTTACGGCTTCGGCGTGAATGAAAAGGAAGAAATCGACCTCACCGAAACAAAACAGATTATTGAAAAATTAAAAGCAAAAGGTATAGAGCTTATCAATCTCACTATCGGCAATCCCTATCTTATTCCTCATATCAACCGCCCTTATTCGGTCAAATCTCCCGAGGACGGCAGAATCGGTATGAAGCGTGTTTATGACGTTACCAAAGAGATTACGTCATCATTCCCCGATGTTAAGTTTGCTGTTTCGACACTTTCTTACGAGGGTGAAAATGCAGTGAATTATGCCGAGAGTTTGCTTTCATACGGCATAGGTGACTTTGCAGGCTTCGGCAGAATGACTTTTGCCTATCCTACATTCTATAAAGATTATGTTGAAACAGGCATCCTCGACAAAAACAAGGTCTGTATCAAATGCGGTAAATGCTCGGAGCTTATGCGTGCAGGCACAGTTTCGGGCTGTGTTATAAGGGATAGCGAAGTATATATGCCTTATTACAGCAAGTTTGTTCTGAAAAAGTAAGGAGTGAAAAGCTATGGTTGCAATTGTAACAGGCGGCAGCAGAGGTATCGGCAAGGCAATTACCGAAGAGCTGCTTAAAATTGATTACAGTGTTATTGTTACAGCAAGAAACGAAACCGACGATATAAAAAAGCTGAAAGAAACTTTTGCGGGTAAAGTATTTTTTGTGTCTTGTGATATTTCTGATGAAGAGGACAGAAAAAAGCTTTTCAGCTTTGCAAATGATAATTTCGGCAAAATAGACCTGCTCGTAAATAATGCAGGTGTTGCACCGCGTGAGAGAAAAGACATTCTCGATATCACACCTGATGATTTTGATTATCTTACCGACATAAATCTTAAAGGCACTTTCTTTGTTACTCAGCAGCTTGTACCTTTGCTAATAAAAAGTGGAAATGCAAGAATTGTCAACATATCCTCTATGTCGGCATACACGGCTTCGGTGAACAGAGGAGAGTACTGCATTTCCAAGGCAGGTATATCGATGATAACAAAGCTCTTTGCTGCAAGACTTGCACAGTACGGTGTCAGTGTTATAGAAATCAGACCCGGCATAATCGAAACTGATATGACATCAAAGGTAAAAGAAAAATACGAAAAGCTTATTGCTGACGGTATTACACCGATTAACAGAATGGGTCAGCCCGAGGATGTCGCGAAATGTGTCTGCTCCGTAGCACTCGGCAATTTTGATTTCTGTACAGGTACGGTTATTGATTGTGACGGCGGATTTAACGTGAGGCAGTTATGAGAAAAGTATATAAATGTCTTGTTATAGGCAGCGGTGCTGCCGCATACAGTGCGGCTGATTGGCTTTACCGTGAAGGTGTAAAAGATATTGCCATAGTTACTGAAAACCGTCTTTCGGGTACCTCAAGAAATACGGGCAGCGATAAGCAGACCTATTATAAGCTTTCAATGGACGGTATCACTCCGGACAGCCCTTATAAAATGGCATCCGATATGTTTTCGGGCGGCTCGTGCGACGGTGAAAAAATGTATATTGAAGCTGTCAACAGCAGTAAATGCTTTCTTCGTCTTTGCAATTACGGTGTTGGTTTTCCTACCGATAAATACGGCTGTTATCCCGGTTATAAAACCGACCACGATAATACCCTGCGTGCAACCTCTGTCGGTCCTCTCACTTCAAAAATTATGACCGAGAAGCTCGAAAAGGTTGTTATAGAAGATAATAGGACTCTCGTTATTGATGATATGCTTGTAACGGAAATACTGACATATAACGGCAGAGCTTACGGTATCAGAGTATTAAACCTAAAAAATGAAAAAGAAGAAAATATCTATGCCGAAACCGTAATCTGTGCTACGGGTGCACCTGCCTGTATATATGAGGACAGCGTTTATCCCGAGTCTCAGCACGGTATGACGGGTGTGCTTATCAATGCAGGCGTAAGGCTGTGTAACTTTACACAGTGGCAGTACGGTTTAGCGTCCGTTGATTTCCGTTGGAATGTTTCTGGCAGCTTTATGCAGGTTGTGCCGAGATTTGTCAGTGTGGATAGAGAGGGTAACGAATACGAGTTTCTCTCCGATTATTTTGACGATATTCATACAGCTTTCAGCTTCGTTTTTCTCAAAGGCTATCAGTGGCCGTTTTCATACAGCCGAGCAGAAGAAAGCTCCAAAATTGACCTTGCAGTGCATAATGAAATGCTCAAGGGCAGAAGGGTTTACCTTGACTATACCTGCAATCCCGTCGGTTTTTCTTTTGAAAAGCTCTGCGATGAAGCAAAGAGCTATATCCTAAATGCAGACTGCTTGGCCGATACACCTGTAGAAAGGCTTGAGAAGCTCAACAGCAAGGCAATTGACGTATATCTCAGGCAGGGCATAGACCTGCATACGGATAAACTTCGTATTGCTGTATGTGCCCAGCACAACAACGGCGGTGTTTATACCGACAATAACTTTGAAACCGATATAAAAGGGCTTTACGTTATCGGTGAGGCCGCAGGCACATTCGGCCTTTCAAGACCGGGCGGCTCTGCACTTAACGATACTCAGATTGGCGGTCTTATTGCGGCAAAGCATATTAAGAATAAGCCGTCAATTCAGGACGAAAATGTATCATTTGAAACGGTTGATAAAAATATTGAAATATGCCCCGATACCGATTATTCTTATTTTAAAAAAAGAATGAGTCAGGTCGCTTCTTTCAAGCGTGATTATGAGGGCTGTGTTGCTCTTCTTACCGAAATCAGTGCCGTGCTTGAGTCTTATCCGCAAAAACACAGAAGTATCGCTGATTACTACCGCGACTTTGATATGTTAATAAGTATGAAAGCTCTTATTGAGGCGATAATTGCGGAATACCCCGAAACAGGCAGCCGAGGCGGTGCAATATTTATAAAAGATGGTAAAACGATAGAAGAGAATACATATTACAGAGATTATCTTACTGTCACAAAGGGTGGCAAAGCTGAGTATGTGAAAGCTTCGCCTGTACCGTGTGAGCAGAAAAGCTTCGAATATTATTTAAAAGGATAAGCGTTATGAACAGTTTTAAACTCGGTCTTTGCAGTGTTACTTTTCGAAAAAAGAGTGTCGCCCAGGTGGTGCAGATTGCCAAAAAAGCAGGTATCGGCTATATCGAATGGGGCGGAGATATCCATGTAAAATCTATCGAAGACGCACGTATTGTCAAATCAATCTGTGATAACGAGGGTATAAAAATCAGCTCCTACGGCAGCTATTTCAACAGTTTGGAGTATGATGAAGCACAGTGGACAGAAATATGTGAAATCGCTGAAGCAATGGGTGCTTCTTCAATCAGAATATGGCTCGGCAAAAAAGACAGCGAAGAGACAAGCGACAGAGAATATAACACTCTACTTAAAAACACAAAAAAGATGTGCGATATTGCAAAAAAATATTCGCTTCTTGTCTGCCCGGAATGTCACGACAATACTTTCAACAATAATACAGATGCTTTTTTGCGTATAAGGAATGATTTGAAAAAGGATAATTTCAAAACGTATTTTCAGTCAAGGTATTGCCGTATGGAGTATGACCTTGACCGAATTGACAGAACCTTTGATTTTATTGAAAACATACACGTGTCTTACCGTGACCTGAAAAAAGAGCAGATGTTTAAGAATAAGGATAAATACTATATAGATAAGCTTCTTGATAAATTGAGCAGTAAAGGCTTTGACGGTATTGTTATGGTTGAATTTGTCGATTTTGACAGTGAATCCGTATTATATAAGGATGTTGAAAAACTCAGAAGCCATTGAGGTGAAAAACAATGAAAATAGCATTACTCGGTGAAAATAAAGAGAAATTCAATCTCGTTTTTTCTGATGAAGCGATAAATAAAATCAAGCGTTACGGCGAGACATCTGCTGAACTTATCGACAGAAAAAATATCGGAAATCATAAAGAATTTCTTGCTGAAGCTGAAATAGCTTTTTCTACCTGGGGAATGCCGGCTCTCAGCGAAGAAGAAATAAAAAAATATATGCCAAATCTAAAATGCGTGTTTTATGCTGCAGGTTCGGTACAGTATTTTGCAAGACCTTTTCTTGATAGTGGTGTAAGGGTTTTCAGTGCTTTTGCCGCAAACGCAGTACCCGTAATTGAATATACAGTGTCACAGATTCTGCTTGCCTCCAAAGGCTTTTATCAGGGTGCAAAGCGTTACCGTATATGCCTGCCGTCTTCTTTTAAGCACACTCAGCACTGTAAAGGCAATTTCGGAATCAAGGTCGGGCTTATAGGTCTTGGCGTAATCGGTTCGGGTGTAGCTGAAAAGCTCAAAGACTATGATGTTGAGGTTTTGGCTTATGACCCATTCTGCGGTGAAGAAAAAGCAGAGCAGCTCGGTGTTACCCTTACTGACCTTGAAACAATTTTCAGTAAGTGTCTTGTTATAAGCAATCACCTCGCCAACAAAAAAGAACTGAAAAATATCTTGAATGCCAAGCACTTTAAGCTGATGCAAAAATACTCTACCTTTATAAATACAGGCAGGGGAGACCAGGTTGATGAATTCGCACTTGCAAAAAATCTTATTATGCATCCGTCAATCACTGCTGTTGCCGATGTGCTTAAAAACGAGCGAGCACCGTTTACAAGCCCTCTCTTCTGGTGTCCCAATGCTATACTTACTCCGCATATTGCGGGCAGTATGGGCAACGAAACTCACCGTATGGCTTACTATATGATTGATGAATTGGAAAGTTATATTTCAGGCAAAGATGCAAAGTACGAAATAACAAAAGAAATGCTTGAAACTATGGCGTAAAAAAACCGAGGTTGAGAAACCTCGGTTTTTTGTTGAGTTTATTCAGTTATTTCAACCTTGAATATTGCCTTGTTCTTGGAAACGGAAAGCTTGCCTAAAAACAGACTGCTGTAATTCTTTACCGTTATCTCCTGCGGAGCTACTACCGGATGTGCCGCATTGAACGAGTCGGATTTATGTTTGTCATTTACCTTGGTGAAAAGGTAGTTTGTTCCCATTCTGTGTACAAAAAATCCGTCAACCTCTATTTTCTGCGGCAGGTAGCAGGTGTAGCCGAAATCGTGATCCTCCGAATTTTCAGCTTTGATTATGTGGCTCGCTACACCTGTTGGGTAAAACTTGCAGTTGCGTATAATCATTTCACCGTTCCATGTCGAGCCGTAGTCCGAGCGAAGGTCAACAAAGCTGTCGGATAAAACTATAGTGTTTTCAATCAGAGCAGTGCCGCTGCCTATCAGTTTTATTCCGTGGTGACCGAGCACACTGTTTATAACAGTTGCGTTGAGTACTCCTTGGTGTGCATCAAAGCGTGAGAATGCACAGCCGTCATATACAAGGTTTTTACAGTAATTTGTGCCTGCGATTCCCCAGTAATCGTTGTCAGTTATATCGTTTGTCTGTTTACAGTTTATGAATTTTGCGTTGACCGATGTTGCCGCACCTATATCGTAAGTGCCCATTGTTACGTTTGTGCCGGCTGAGCCTATGGTCGTGTACTTTTTGTGTCCCGTAAATGTGCTGTTTTTTACGGTTACATCAGCACAGCAGGAGAGGCTCACAAATGCCGAATACGGTGCACCCGTCTTGCCTTCGTTAGTAATATCGTGGTATAAACCGTCGATTACCGTGTTGGAACGTCTTACCTGAATACCTCTTGCATAATAATTGTATTCGGAGGATGCGTTGTTCGCTACAGTTGTGAATCTGCCGCCCTTTACTGTTAGTGTTTTGCTGTCAATCGGGTAAACTACAGCATTGGTTACTGCATCAAAGTCCCAGATGAGCGGAGTATCCGGCGAAATGTTACCGTTTTCGTCAACGATTATAACATCCGCCTGGTTGCTGCCCGAATTCTGGTTTGCACCCTTGCGGATATATCTCTTGACATTTGAATCGGTGAGCACAACAAGGCTCTTGTTCTCAAGCGTAGTGCTTATGTTTGTTGCATCCATCTTAAGAGGTGATACCTTACCTGTAATATTTTCTGAGCCCTGTGACGGAGCGATGTTGAATACCCATGCACTTCTGTTTTCAACATTAGTGTCGTCGATTATAAATTTCGCAGTTGACCAGTTAACGTCGGTCATAATATAAGCTGTCTTGTCTGCACCGCCTATGTAATATGTTGCGGTTTCGTTTGCAAATACGCTTAATCCGTTTTCGTTTGCATATTTGTGTGCTTTTATTATTGAGTCAAAGTCATCTGTTTTGCCATCACCTACAGCACCAAATTCTTCATAAGTTACGTAGTCTGTGAATGTTTTAATGTACTCATATCCGTTTTTGAAATCGTAACTGCCGTCAGCGGTAAGTAATATTTCGTCTGCAAAAGCGGCGATACCTCTTGAAATACCGGCTTTTGAGCTGCCTGTTATGTAAATGTTTCCGTTTTCAACCTTAAGACTGAAGCTGTCGCTTTCGTTGAGAGTTTCATTAATTACAAATGCTTTTTCTGCGTTTTCGGATGTATCAATCTTTATACCGCAAGCTTTGTAAATCTCATTGCAAAGTGTTTCTGCAGCGTTTTCGTACAGTGTACCTTCGGGTGCTGCAACGCAGTATTCGTCAACAGCTACTCCGTTTACGGTTATTTCATCAAGCGGTCTTACTATAAACGGGCTTTCGTAGTTGCCCTTTGCAAGCTCGCTCTTAAGTTTCGGCTCAGAAAAAAGTTGTGCAAACGGAGCACTCAGTACAGAAAAAACGCTCATTAAAATTGCGATTATTTTCGTAAACATTTTTATCACCCTTTTGTTGATTGCTGTTTTTATTTCAAAGCCCATTTTTGCTGCGCTATAACTGCAGGTACATAATCATTTTCTCTTGTGTAGAATGCGGTTATCATTTCACCGTTATCAAGCTCTATTGTGGACGGATAGCCGAGGTCATCGGTGTCTTTACCTTCTGCTATAACGCTTTCTTCACTCCAGGTTTCGCCGTTATCGTTACTGAAAATTGCCCATATTCCGTATGGCTTGCTTCTGTGTGAGAATGTAGAAATAAGCGTGCCGGATGAATGCATAAATAAATGACCGGGAGCACCGCTGTCATCCCTTGCAATCTGTATCGGTTTGCTCCAGGTTACACCGTTGTCGTATGAAACAGACTGATAAAGAGTAAACAAACTTTCGTCTTCGTTTTCTGCACGCAGGTGGCATATTATTTTGCCGTCAGCCAGTTGAATTGCGTGCGGCTCATAGAAGAATATATCTTTGAATTCTTCGTATTTGTATATTTCGAGCTCGCCGCGCAGTGTCATTTCCCCGTTTTCTGTGTTGATTACGTGTGCTTCAATGTGGTTGTGAACGCCTTGTATTCTGCCTACCCATAAAACAGTTCCGTCATTAAGTACTGTGGGGCCGTGCGGTGAAGAAACAGGGGATTTGTATATCGGACCGAAGGTTTCGCCGCAATCGTTGCTTATTCTGAAACTGACACCAAGTGCTTCAGCCTCATCCTCTGCAGATACGGAGTTTATGTAGTCAAAGCACTCCTGAGTCTGCGGCATATTTTCTCTCTGAAATTCAAGTGTATTATTAAAGGTTGTTGCTATAAGACCGCTTTCGCCGAAAACGGTAAGACCTACGTCTCTGTCATCAAGCACGGTATCAAAAACAGGTACGGGCTTCGAATATGTTTCGCCGTTATCATCGCTGAAGGCAAGTACGCCTTTTCCGAAAGGGCAAATGTGCTCAACTCTGTAGCCTGATGCACCTACACAGATTCTGCCGTTCTGAAGCTTTGCAATCGTAGGCCATGCAAAATATGCGTGATGACTCTCATTATTTGTCATAACAATTTGCTGTGAGCCGATTAATATGATATCCATAACGAATCCACCTTTGTAATCAGTATAATTCTATTTTATATAATTAATTCATTTGTGTCAATGCTGTAGTACGGTAGGGATTATTTTGCCTTTTGAATTAAAAAATGTCGAATTTAGTAGACTTTTGCGTTTGAAAGTGTTAAAATATTAAATGTATATTTATATATAGTAGCGGTTACAACAGTTTGGCCGCTCTATAGAAGTTGAGGAGGATTATAAATGTTCCGAGTAGCAGAATCTATTCAATATGAGGGCGATAATAAAACCTTTATATGGAAACATCCGTGTGAAAATTTCAACAACCTTACACAGCTTACTGTTCATGAATCGCAAGAAGCAATTTTCTTTATGAACGGTCAGGCGTTAGATACTTTCGGTCCGGGCCGTTACACACTCGAAACACAGAATATACCTAAACTTTCCGATTACCTTAAACGTCTTGTAGGTAAAGCTGAGAGTGTATTCCACTGTGAAGTTTACTTTATTAATAAAACCGTACAGATGTCATTGAGATGGGGCACTGACACCAAGGTGCGTTTCCTTGAGCCTACATATGGTGTCCCGCTTGAAATCGGTGCAAGCGGCGAAATGAACCTTATGGTTTCCGATTCAAGAAAGCTCCTTGTAAAATTAGTCGGTACAACCAAAGGAATTGCATGGGATGAAGGTGTCGGTGAAGGCTTTACCAAGTCGCTTTCAGCTTCTTTCCGTCCGCTGATTTCAAACTCTGTAAAATCTAACCTTGCAAGCAGTATCAAGGCAAGAAATATAAATATTCTTGAAATCGACGAGAATCTTGGCATACTGTCTGAGTCGTTGAGAGAGAGTATGCTTCCGGGCTTTGAAGAATACGGCCTTACTATTCCTGAGTTTTATGTAAATACTGTTGTTCTTCCGGAAGAAGATCGTAATTTCCAGCGTATCCGCGAACTTCATACAGTTTCGTTGCAGAAAAAGATGATCGAAGCCGAAACCGATGTAAAGGTAACGAGAGCCGAATCCGAGGCAACTGTTACTGCGGCTGAGCGTCAGGCAGTTCTTGAAAGACAAACAACCGAAACCGAAGTTGCACGCCGTGCTGCAGAAAGAGAGCTTATCGGTGCTCAGGCTGAGGCAGAGGCTGCAAAGCTCAAGGGTATTGCCGCTGCAGAGATTGCCCGTGCACAGGGCTTTGCTGAGGCAGAGGTTATGCATGCAAAGGGCTACACCCAGAAGGATGTACTTCAGGCTGATGTCCAGAAGGCTTATGCTGAGGGTATAGGTAATATGACCATCAACGGAAGCGGTGGCGGAGTAGCAGGCGATATGCTTGGCCTTGGTATCGGTATGGCTGCCGCAGGCGCAGTAAGCGGTCAGGTTGGCGATATGTTCAAGGGCTTCACTATACCGCAGGCCGATGCATCCAAGCCGAGCACAAAAATTGTTTGCCCCAACTGTAACAGCGAAGTTCCCGAGAATTCAAAGTTCTGCCTTGAGTGCGGAACAAAGATTGAGCTTCTTGCTGAGAACGAAATCATCTGTCCGTCCTGCGGCCAGAAGACAAATAAGGGTAAGTTCTGTATGGAGTGCGGTGCAACTCTTGTCAAAAAGTGTGCAAAGTGCGGTTCAGAGCTTGTTCCCGGTGCAAAGTTCTGCCTTGAATGCGGCGAAAAAATCTGATTCGGAGGTGCTTTAAATGAATAAGTATTTTAAAAGTTATCTTATTATCTGGGCGATTGCCGTTGCGATTTTTAATGTTGTAGCTTTAGTTCCGACTCAAGCAATAACCGGCCTTGACAGTGTGGAAGGTACATTCTGGATAGGCTTGGTATTTATCAATGTCGCTTTGATAGCCCAGCTTTTAGCTTCTTTTGTTGCTCTCAACGAAAAAAATGCCACAAAGCTTTTCTATAACCTTCCTGTGTTCTTTGTCAGCCGTACAGCGCTGATTTTCAATATTATTGTCGGCGTTGTTTGTATGCTGATTCCGGGTATTCCCGAATGGCTGGGCGCTGTTATATGCTTTATAGTTATTGGCTTGAGTGCGATTGCTGTGTTCAAAGCAAAAGCTCCGGGCGATTTTATCGGTGAAGTTGACAAAAGAATCAAAGCACAGACAATTTTTATCAAAAGCATTACCGTTTCAGCTCAGAATCTTGTTTCTCAGGCAAAGTCCGATGATGTGCGCAAAGAGTGCCGAAAGGTTTATGAAGCGTTACGCTATTCCGACCCGATGAGTAACGAGGGTCTTACAGATGTCGAAAACCAGATAGCTTCCGTATATAACGAGTTGGTATCTGCTGTTGAATCCGATAATGTTCAGCTTGCGGCTGTTTCGTCAAATAATCTTATCGGATTGATTGCCGCAAGAAACAATAGATGTAAACTGTTAAAGTAATTGCTTTCAATCCGAGTTTTATATTTTTTATAAGGAGCATCCCGTAATGGCAATCTTCAAGTGTAAAATGTGCGGCGGCGACCATACGGTCGGTGTTAAGGCTGACGGCACTGTGGTAGCGGCAGGCCATAAAGAGGCAGGCAGATGCGATGTCGGCGGCTGGAAAAATATAAAGCTCCCGAATAATAAATAAAAATACAGACGAATATAAACAAAAAGCACTTGCATTTAATGCAAGTGCTTTTTGTTTGGTGGAGATGAGCGGTATCGAACTGCTGACCTCTTGAATGCCATTCAAGCGCTCTCCCAATACACGCAAAAACGCACCCTATAAATTATCACATTACAATGAATACTCTTTTGCAAGCAAATTGGGAATTAGAGTCCTTTTAGATAAACTGAATTCTTTAATTGCTTGTTTGATTGGAGATGCATTACAATTAAATATGTCGGTAGTATAATCTGCAGTTATTTTACAAACATCTTGAAATACATCATCATCGACCAAAGTTTTTGCTACAGTAGGGTTTACAAAAATATTTTCAGAATTACTGAACAAAATATAATTGATAGTGGAAAGTTGATCGTCTAAGGACAATTTCTGAAGTTGTTTGTAAAACTTTCTGTATCGTTTATCTCCGTTTTTAATAAAAGCCAACACAACACTTGTTTCTTTCAATGGTAACGCCATTACATGAATACATGAAGTTTTACTGTTTATATCTGTTTTGTATAAATCGTTGATTAAATTATCTTCTAAATCTCCAACTAATGTAATTGCCGCTTGAGCTGCATACGGAATAACATAATCCAAATGTTTGAAGAAACACAAATAATAGGAATTATCGTTTTTTTCTAATGATTTTTTAGCATATATGTATTCTTTTGAATAAAAATCTAAATCAATCTCACCCCAGAATAATTTCTCCTCTGCTACCGATGAATTATATTGTGTTTTTAAAATTCTATAAAGTTCATTTTCATTTACTCTTTTCCAAATCAACTGCAAATAGTTCTTCAATGCAATTTGAGATAAAATAGCATCAGAAGGTAAACTGTTGTAACCATCTGGATTCTCATAATCCTGAAAAATTTTACTGTCACAATCATTACATATTATTTGAAAGGTACCTGTGTTTTTTATACCTCTACTTTCTTTAGAGGGATTAAGCGATTTGTCTAAAAACGAAAATATTTTCCCGTTTTCTGCAACTCTTTCTAATGCAAATATCGGAATGGAATGAGAATTACAAAAACTACTACAAATTTTTTCACAGTAATAACATCTATCTCTTTTTGTGTTTTTTGCTGCTTGTGAAGAAAGACGAGAAAACATTTTGCTTAATCTAATTTCCTCATCTTTGGATATTGGTTTCGATGCAAGTCTTATAAAATCAAAATCATTATTTTCCATTTTCTTCTCCTGAAATTATTTATACTTTAATTATACTGTTCAACAAGATTTTTTCAACTCATAATTCACACATTCGACTACCGATGCTGAAAAGGATGTCGCTGACGATGAAAGTGTACTCAAAACTTTATCTGACAGCTTTGATGAACTGATTTCCTGGGCGGAGCTTTATGATGAGGCAAGCTTTGAAAAGAAGAAAATGATTGTGAACTGCCTGATTAAACGGGTTGAGGTTAGCAGAGGTTACAAGCTGACAGTCGAGTTTAATATTGACTTTGAGCAGTTTATGGTGGGAATAGACAAAGTGGCGTAAAAAATAACTCCGGGTAGTTGAATGCTACTCGGAGTTATGAATTTAAGTTAATGTTATTGATTGTTTTCTTTGTTTACCTCTTCAAGATATCCGGCTGTTATGACACCGGAGGGTAATGCTATAATTGCAATACCAAAAACAGATGAAATCATAGTAACAATTCTACCTATGGTTGTCACGGGGTAAATATCTCCATAGCCTACTGTTGTTAGTGATATTGTTGCCCAATATATTGCATCAAAAAATGTTTCAAAAGATTCAGGCTCAACATTATAAATAACTAAAGCTGAGATTAAGACATACGCTACAGCCATTGTTGCAACGGCAGATAAGACCTTTTTCTGTTTTTTGAACACGTTGGAAATTATATCAAAGCTTTTGGAATATCTTAAAAATTTAAAAGCTCTTAAAACTTTCAATGTTCTTAATAACCTAAAGAGTTTTAACAATCTAAAACTACTATTCAATACCGTTATAGAGGGTAAAATAGAAATTAAATCAATAATTGCCATAGGGGTAAGCGGATACACAAAAAATGAAACAACTGATTTCTTAATTTTATAATCAGCAGTTAATAATCTCAAAAGATAATCTAAGATAAAAATGCTGACAGTAATATAATCAATCCATTGTAAAAAGGCATTTGTTTCTTTAAATGCAAGAGGAATTATGCTAACAACAATAGTTGTCATCATTATAAAATCATAAATGTTGCTTAATTTATTTTCGTTGCCAATAGGCTCAATAATACTGTATATTTTCTTT